>JBILDO010000034.1:0-54719 GCA_044352585.1 Verrucomicrobiales bacterium | reverse complement strand
CGAGCGTGCCTTCACGAGATGCCGGTGGGTGGCGATCGGCTGCGAGTCAAGCCGCGGCTGCGGGAGCGAGGGAGGCGTTTGTTTCTTGGACTCGCGCGTTGCGGCGTCCGCTCCCGGTCCGGTGACAAATCGATCATCGGCCTGGCGCTGCCTCCGGCAGGTCCGGAAGCAGCCACGCGGACGCCTCCCGGTCGTTGCGGACGAGGAGGAGGCGGCCGGCCACGGTGGGGATGTTCCAGGTCATCGAGGAGAGCGCGGGGATGCGCCCTGATTCAGCGAAGCCCTCCGGTCCGAGTTTCCCGATGACGACCTCACCGGGTTCGGTCTGGACGAGGAGCCATTCGCCGAAGAGGAGGTGTTGACCGAACCCGAACTTGTCCTTCTTCCAGACCCGTTTCCCGTCGGCGAGACCGATGCACGCGAGCCGGCCCTCGTCGAGTCCATAGGCATGATTCCCGATGATCGCCGCCGTGCTGAACTTGGTCTTCAATGAAGTAGTCTTCCAGATCCGTTCCACCGAGAAGACTCCGGAGGGGGCGCGCTTCACGGCAAGGAGGAGGCTGCCGGCGCCGTAGCTGGCCGTGACGAGGAGCCGGTCGCCGGAGAGCAGGAGCGGTTGCCCGACCTTGGGAAACTCCAGTGGCCAGGGGTGCGACCAGAGGACGCGTCCGGTTTCCGGGTCGAGGCCCGAGAGGTCGGTGTAGTTCACGCTCACGATCTGTTCTACACCGCCGAGCGTGACGAGCCGAGGGGAACTGTAGCTCGCCCCTCCGCCTTTGCTGACCCAGCGGGTTTCCCCGGTGTCGAGGTCGCACGCGACGAGGGTGGGACCGGGCTTTTCGGGCCCGGCGAAGACGACCAAGGGTGGATTTGTCAGGATAAGCGGGGAGTTCGCCATGCCCCATCGATGCGCGATGCTTCCGAGGTCACGGAGAAGGTGGCGGCTCCAGACGAGACGGCCGGTTTCGAGTTCGAGGCAGTTCACCACTCCGGTGCTACCCATCGTGTAGACGCGGTTCCCGTGCACGACGGGCGTCGCGCGCGGACCGTCACCGCCCATGGCCGCGCCGCCATTCTCGGTCCGTTCAAGGAGCAACCGGGTCTGCGGATCGGCATGGCTCCACCGGTCCTGCCCGGTCGCGAGGTCGAGACTGGTGATGTGTTCGTCGTCACCGATCTGCTGCTGGGTCAGGGCATGGCCGCGGGCGACGGTGAAACTCGACCACCCCTTGCCGATGGGGCGTTTCCACAGAAGACGCGGGGGAGCTTCGTTCCAGTCGGTGGCGAACAAGGGATGTTCCCACATTCCGTCGCGGTCGGGCCCGAGGAAATCGACGACATCGGCGACCGCGTCGGATGGAATCAAGGTTGGGGTCGGAGCGGCGAGCGAGGCGGAGGCGGATGGAGCGGGCGGTGGATTTCGCCGTTCCTCCCAGGTCCAGGCAAACACGGGATAGGAGGACCCCGAACCCGATCCCTCGTAGCGGACGAGAAGGGAGAGGATGTATCCGACCGAAACGATGCCGACGGCGGTCGACGAGACGCGGAGCCAACGGCGGCGAACCGGGGCGCTGCCGAAGAGCAGATACCAGGGGCCCAGCATCAGAAGGGCGAGAAACACGGACCCGGGAACAATCCACCACAGGAAGGTCATCTCGCTGCGGTGGGCCCACGCCGCGGTAAGGGGAGGAAGCAGGAGAATCAGCGCGAGGCTCGCTCGGCGGGCGGCGGTTTTCATCGGGGACGAGGAACCTATCATACCCTCGACGAGTCGGCCGGGGCAATCCTTCGCCTCTTTTTCGCCGGATTCGCCCACGGGTCGATGGGGCGGTTCGGCCGGAACGATTTTTCCTTGAGTTCGAGCCGTGGGATCCGAGGTTGATTTTTCCAATCATGAAACGTCGCGCCCTCTTGAGAACGCTTTTCGCTCTTCTGACTTTGTTCATCGCCGCATGCCGGGACTCCGGACCGTCGCCCTCGTCCGGGGAAGGAACCGCGCCGGTTCCCGTGAAAGGTGGGGATGCTCCCTCGGATTCCGGCTTCCTCGGCCTGACCGAAAAAGAAGGAGCGGACCGCGCCGACTCGGAGGGGCTAAGCCATCGCGTCCTCTCGGTTGATGGCCAGCCGCGGCCGGCGACGAAGGACTATCGGCCGGACCGGATCAACTTCGAGATCGTGAACGGGAGGATCACGTCGGTGACGAGAGGATGACCGGAAGACGGGAAGGCCCCGGAACCGGGCGCGAAAATCGACCGAACCCGGAAAAAAACGGGTTTGCAGTTCCGGGTTTGTTAAGGTAGTTAAAAGATATGAAACGTTCTGCCGCCGTTCTCTGTCTTCCTCTGTGTCTTCTCGTATCGTGTGAAACCACGGAGGCAACCAAGCCCCGACACCTCAGTTCGACCCGAGGGCTTCAGATGGAGAGCGGAACTCTCGGGAACAAGGCTCTCGTGAAACAGAGCGACCCGAAAACCCTCACGAGGTACCGCAAGGTGATGATCGAGGACGTCAAGGTGGTCCACCCGAAGTCCACGAACAACAAGGTGAAGCCGACGAGCCGGGCCGAGTCGGAGCGCCTCGCGGAGCGTTTTGAGGAGATCCTTCGCGACGAACTCCGCCCTCACTATCAGATCACCAACGGCCGGGGCCGTGACACCCTTGTGGTGCGTGCCACCCTGACGGACCTGCAGCCGAGCAATCCGGGGGTTTTCATGTTCAACTACCTCCCCTACGCCGCGGTCGTGACCACCGGGGTGTCCCTAGCGACCGGGAAGACTCCGGGCGCGGGCAGCACTTCGGTTGAGGCCGAGGTGATCGATTCCTACTCTCGCCGCCAGGTCTACGCAATCGTGGACCAGTTCAAGGGAAGCAAGTTTCAGCCCACCGGCATCGACCGTTGGGGGCAGACCGAGTCCGCGATGAAGTCGTGGAGCCGCAAAATCCGCATGGGCATTCAGGGATCGAGCGTGGGCTCCGTCCCGGCCTCGTCATCCTCGACGAAAGCGGCGGGAAGTAGCGGCAACCTCAAGGCCGGCTCGAGTTCCTCCTCGAAGAAGCGTTGATTTCCGTGGATCCCGCCACGTTCTCCGAGGGCGGAGCGGCGGTTCGATTTTTCCCCCAGGTTTCACGTTGCGGTTCCGGTTTCACCCTTTCTCTCCCGACCGAATGGCCACCCTTGGCAGTGACAGTGCCTTCCCGTCTCCCTCGCCGGGCGATGTCCCGGCTCCCGGGCTCGGCCAAACGGGTTTGACCAAGCGCGAATATTTCGCAGTCCACCTCTTCGAGGGCGTTGTCGCGAAGCTCAGCGTAAATTGCACGCTTCAGGACAAGGCGAAATATGCGGTTGAGGCGGCGGATGCGCTGTGCCGGGCGCTTTCCGCCGAAAATTGACTCCGCCGGGTTTCAGGAAAGGCCTTCGGTATCCCGATCTCGTCCAGCTTCGTTTTTGAATGACCCTCAATCGGCGCTCCGGAGGACCCAGCGGAGTTCCGAGGCAAGGCGTTCGGCGGTGTAGGGTTTCGGAAGGATGCCCGAAAATCCGTGTTCCAGGGCCGCGTTGCGGGCATTTTGTTCGAGGTAGCCGCTGCTGACGATGACCTTCGCCCGGGCGTCGATCTGCTTGATCGCGAGGGTGGCCTCGAGGCCGGAGATCCCGCCGGGAAGCGCGAGGTCCATCACCACGGCGTCGTAGTCCAATCCTCCGGCCTTCGCCTGACGGAAGAGTTCCACGGCTTCCTCGCCGCTCGAAGCAGAGTCGGCGTCGTAGCCGAAACGGCGGAGAATGGTCGAGGCGAGCAACTGCATGGTCTGCTCGTCTTCGACGACGAGGATCCGGGTCTTGCTGGCCGGTTTGGGGTTGGCGTGGTCGGTTCGGATTTCGGTTGCGTTCATGTCGGTGCGTTGGTTGGAATCTGCGGACTCAATAAGCCGTGTAGCTGACCTTCTGGATTTCGTCGAGGGTGGTGTTGCCGGCGAGGACGTGGATGATGCCCTCCTGGTAAAGCGTCTGGAAGCCGGTCCTGCGGGCCGCGGTGCGCAGTTCCGTCTGGGTGGCCTGCCGTTCGATGAGGTCGGAGAGTTCGGTGTTGATTTCCGTCATCTCCATGTGAGCGACCCGTCCGGAATAGCCGGTGCCGGCGCATTCGGCGCAACCGGAGGCGACGAAGATGGGGATTCCCTCCTGCTCGATCGGGATGCCCTGGCGCGCGAAAAGTTCTCGGATCGGCGGGGTCGGGGCGAAGGGTTTCTTGCAGTAGTTGCAGAGCTTTCGCACGAGCCGCTGCGCCTGGGACATGGCGAGGGAATCGGCCACGAGGTGCGGTTCCACGCCCATGGAGATCAGCCGGGAGATCGCGCGGAGGGAATCGTTCGCGTGGAGCGTCGTGAGGACGAGGTGTCCGGTGAGCGAGGCGTTGATCGCGGAGGTGGCTGTCTCGGTGTCGCGGCACTCGCCGATCAGAATCACGTCCGGGTCGGAGCGGAGGAGGGCGCGGAGTCCGTGGGCGAAGGTGAGGTCATGGGTCGGGTCCGTCCGGGTCTGGTTGATGCCCTCGATCTCATACTCGATCGGGTCCTCGATCGTGTGGATGTTCACGACCTCGTCATTGACCGAGTTGATCAGCGCGGAGAGGGTCGTGGTTTTCCCGGAGCCGGTCGGCCCGGTGATCAGGACGAGGCCCTGGTCCCGGCTCATGACCCGCTTCACGATCATCGTCTGACGTTTCGAAAAGTTGAACTGGGAGAGGTGATCGCCGACAAGATCGCCAGGGTTTTGACCGCAATCACCACCTGCACCAGGCTCAGCGCCGAGCGGTGACGATGGGAAGATGATTAGAGGAGAGTCCTCGCTCTGGAAATAATGGATAATATAAATAAATCAAGAACTAGGCGCAAAAAATTCGAGTAATTATAATAAGAATAAAATAAAATTTGATTCACAAGAACATTTTGATTATAATAAAACTAGTTTTTACGGAAGTTATCGAAATGCGTGCCCAAATCTGTTTCCTTGCGGTTGTTGCCGGTTGGGTGGCCATTCCGGTCCATGCCCAGTATGGGAACGAGATGGCCCTGCTCAATTCTCCGGCCTACGAGGCGGCGGCCGCTCCCCTCCGCAACGCGCCGCCGCGGCAATACAATTTCTCGAAGGCCGTCCTCAGCGATGTCATGCGGTTGATGGCGGAGGATGCCCAGATCGGATTCTTTGGACTGCCGGAAGCGAACGGGGCTGCGGACAACCTCGTGACCTTCACCCTCAACGCGAGCCCCTTCAGTGCCCTTGAGACTCTCGCCAAGGCCAACGGAGTGGCCCTGATCCACGACAGCGGCATCTGGTATCTGCGCCCCGCGAATGACCAGGAGTTGATCGGCCGGATTTACGAAATTAATTACAACGCCCAGGAGCTCGTCACGAAGAACAATCAATTCGGTGGCGGGGGCGGAGGAGGAAACGGCGGGGGAAATGTGGGGGGCGGAGGTGGCGGCGGATTCGGAGGCGGCGGTGGCGGCGGCGGATTCGGCGGAGGAGCCGGGGGCGCGGGATTGAACCTCCAGGGAGCACCCGACTTTTTCATCACCGAGCCATCCCGCATTCTCGAGGATGTCGAGAACATCCTCAATATCCCGACGAGCGGCGGGACCGCGAACTTCGCCCCGACGGCGTCGGTGGACAATGTCGCGCAGCTTTCGGTGGGCGGTTTCCAAGGGCAGCCCGATCTGGTCGTGCGGCAACCGCTGGCGGCGGGCGGCACGGCCGGCGGCGGGGAGACCGCGAACCAGTCGAAAGTGATCTGGAACAGCGATTCGAACACGCTCTACGTCGTCGCCACGCGCCAGCAACACCAGTGGATCGAGGCCTATCTTGCCTCGGCCGACCGGCCCCAGCCGATGATCGCGGTGGAGGTCAAATTCATCGAGACGAGCCGGGATCCCAGTTCCGATCTCGGGATCGACTGGAACGGGGTGCTCGGGCAGAATGGACTGCAGGTGAATCTTTCCGAAACCTCGGGTCCGCTCGATCTGAACAACGTGGGTGGATATTCGCTTCCCACCGCCGTTCTCAGCTACAGCGATCTGAACCTGAAGCTGCGGGCAATCTACAACGACCGCAAGACCCGCATGGTTTCGTATCCCCGCATGGTCACTTTGGACAACCGCGAGGTCTCTTTCCGGAGCGTGGTGAACCAACCGGTCCTGGGCTCCAGTGCGAGCGCCAGTCTCGGAGCCGGGGCGACGCAGACCTCCGCGATCGAATACCTCCCGATCGGCACCGTCATCAACGTGCTGCCCAAACGCATGTCCGGCGACAAGATCCTCCTCAACGTCTCCGTGACCGTCTCCGACATCATCGGCACCGAGATCATCAACGGCAATCCGTTCCCCATCGCGACGTCACGGGTCTATACGGCCCCCCTCACGGTGCAGAGCGGTTTCACCGTCGCCATCAGCGGACTCGACGCCGCCCGGGTCGACGAGAACGAGAGCGGACTGCCCATCCTCGGACGCCTTCCCGTCATCGGCTACGCCTTCAAGAACCGGAAGCAGGACCGCAACCGCCAACATCTCATGATGCTCATCACACCGGTGGCCCTGAATCATGGAACCGAAGGTCTCACCGAGAAACCGATCACCCGGGAACCTTGGAAAGCGGCGCCTTCCGTGCACCAACCCGTCGCCTACGACAAGGTGCCCGTGGTGGAACCCCAGAACCGTCCCCGCCTCCAGGTGCAGCCCGTCGGAGATATTTCGGATTTCGATGAGGCGGCTTCGAACCGCAAGGCTTCGCGCAGCTTCGGGAAACCCGGCGAAGCGGAGGTTGCTCCGGAATTCGCCGAGATTGCGACGCGGGAACCCGCCGGTAAGCCCACCAGCACGATCCAATACCCCGGTTCCCCGGAAGCCGAGAGCCGGTCCAAGACCGTTCTGGTGCCCACCAATGCCAGCACCCTCGCTCCCGTGCCTTCCTCGCTGAATACTCCGATGCAGGTGACGAGCCTGCCTCCGGAAGGCGGACCGGAGCCGGTCACGGCAAAACTCGACCCCGCCCCAAAACCCGCGAGTGCCGTGCCCGCGCCCAAACCTGCGAGTGCCGCGACCGCGCCGGTCGCCGCACCGACCAATCCGGGAACTCCGGCACCTCCGGTCGAACCCGCTTCGGCGGATCCCGTGAAGTCCGCTCAGTCTACTCCGGTGGCGAAAGCCACGGTAGCCGGTGCGACTGGAAAGGGGGACCAATCGGCTCCGGAAGCGAAATCCACCGTGCCCGGCGCGGCGCCCGGTGGAAACGGGGCAGTGAAGGCGGCCGATGAAGCGGGAGCGGAGGTGGCGAAGAAGGATGAACCCACCGATCCGCGTCTCGCGGAAATCCGGAAGGGGATCGTCCGTCTCAAGGAAGATCTCGGAAAGATTCCCAACGGGGAAGGCAAACTTTCTCCGGATGACGGGCAGTTGGTGTTGAACGTGCATGACGGAGCCCGGAAACTCCTCGATCAGGTCGAGGAGGTTCGTGGCGACAAGAGCAAGCCTCTCTCCGGAAATCTCGGCGACACCTGGTGGGATCTCATCAACTTGAAGTCCCAGGCGGCAAAGCTCAGCCGCCGATCCCCGGAGAGTCTCGTCGTGACCCATGGCGATGACGGGGATGACGAAGGGGAAAAGACCAAGGAAACCCCGTCCGAGCCGTGACGGGCGTGCGGGGCCATTCGAAATTCCCGCCCGGATTGTAAGGGCAAGGCGGATTTTCCCATGTAGAATGGAAGTCCAGGGAGTTCCGTCTCCGCGGCTTCCGGCGATGGCGTCCCCACACCATCCATCCCACCTCGTCACCCACATGAGCACCCCGCCTTCCCCGGCTCCGTCTCCGGTCTACAGCATCGCGTCGATTCTCTCGCTGGTCTGCGCCATCATGAGTTTCACGTCGGGGGCCATCCTCGGCCTGATCCTCGCGGTCCTCGCGATCCTTTTCGGTTCCTTCGGAGCTCTCACCTCCCTTTCGCCCCATCGTCGCGGCGGACTCATGAGCACCTTCGCGATGTTCGCCGGCGTGATCGGGATCGTCGCCGCGTTGATCAAGGCGATCCTCTGGATCCTCTGAGGCCTTCGTCCCCATGTGGGGCGTCGTTCCCCTTGAATCTTCCGTGAAACCGGGCTTTTCCCGGGTGGTTTTCCGCGCTTAACTCGGCGCATGAAAACCGCCCTTGTTTCCCTGCTTGCTCTGCTCGGCTCCGCCCTCCTCCCTGCCCAGGAGGAGAACTATCCGGTCCCACCCGAGTCGGTGAAGCAGGACGGCGTTCCCGTCGGCGTCGTCACCAAGGGCGTCTTCGACCGGAGCGCGATCTATCCCGGCACGACGCGTGACTACGCGGTCTACGTGCCCGCCCAATACGACGGTTCCCAACCCGCGGCGCTGATGGTCTTCCAGGACGGTCTCGGTTATCTGGGCAACGTCCCCGTCACTTTCGACAACCTCATCCATGCCGGCGACATGCCCGTGACGATCGGGCTTTTCGTGAATCCCGGTGTTGTTCCCGAGTTGAATGAAAACGCCCTCGCGCGCTACAACCGGTCCTTTGAGTACGACGCGGCCGACGACCGCTACGCGCGTTTTCTCCTCACCGAGATGATGCCGCACGCGCTGAAGGATCTGAAGGTGACGACCGACCCGAACCTGCGCGCCATCTGTGGCTCGAGCTCGGGCGGGATCGCCGCCTTCCAAGTCGCGTGGGAGCGGCCGGATCAATTCCGTCGCGTCTACACCACCGTCGGCACCTACGTCGGTCTGCGCGGAGGCAACGAACTGCCCGTGCTCGTCCGCAAGCTCGAGCCCAAGCCGATCCGTATCTTCCTGCAGGACGGCAAGAATGACAACAACCTCTACTGCGGCAGCTGGTGGGTCGCGAACCAGGACATGCTCGCCTCCTTCCAATGGGCCGGCTACGAGGTGAACCACGCCTGGGGCGAGGGCGGGCACAACCGCAAGCACGGCAACGCGATTTTCCCCGAGGTGCTGCGGTGGCTTTGGCAGGATTGGAAGGGCGCGGGAGCCGTCGTGAGCACCCATCCCGACCAATCGAAGAGCAAGGCGAACGATTTCCTCGTCGAGGGCGAGGGCTGGCAACTCGTCAGCGAAGGACACGGGTTCACCGAGGGGCCGGCGGTAAACGCGGCGGGCGAACTCTTTTTCTCCGACCTCGAGCAGAGCAAGGTCTGGCGCGTCGGGACGGACGGGAAGGTTTCGCTCTTCCAGGAAAACACCGGCAACGTCAACGGTCTCGCCTTCGCCCCGGATGGAAAGACGCTCTATGGCTGCGAGGGAACTCCCGGGAGAATCGTCTCGTGGAACGTCGAAACCGGCGGTAAGACGGTACACGCCGAAAACGTGAAGCCCAATGACGTCGTCGTCGCGCACGATGGCACGGTCTACTTCTCCGAGCCGCGCAAGAAGGCGATTCATGTCATCACGCCGTCGGGTGAGGTGAAGGTGGCGTCGGCGGAGTTCTCGGGCGTCAACGGGGTCGTCCTCAGCACCGACCAGTCGCTCGTCTACGCGGCGGATTTCGGCGGGCGCTTCGTCTGGTCGGGGCAGCGCAAGCCTGACGGCACCCTCGCGTATGTGCAGCCCTACTACCATTTGCATCTCCCGCCTGCCTCGATCGACGTGCGCAGCCAGGCCGACGGCATGGCCGTGGCGAAGGACGGCTGGCTCCTCGTCGCCACGGCGATGGGAGTGCAGATCTGCGACCAGCCCGGACGTGTTCATCTCATCGTGCCGAGCCCGATCGGGGAGCGGCATCCGTCGAACGTCGCCCTGCACGGGAACACGCTCTATGCGACCTGCGGGACGAAGGTCTTCAAGCGCAAGGTGAAGCTCGAGGGAGCGCAGGCGTGGGACGCGCCGGTGAAGCCGGAGAAGCCGAAGTTGTGAGGGGGCAGTCGCGAACCGCAAATTCACCATTCACGGAAGTTCACGAGGACGAAGTTCACGGGGACAGGTTACCCATCCCGGAAGCGGCGAATGGCGCGTCCAATCGGCGGGTTGGGGACAACCCGCCCTACCTCGTGCGCTGTGCAGCGCGCCCGGGGAACGCCGCTTTCCCAAGCGGCGGTTGCGCGTCCATCGGCGGGTTGGGGACAACCCGCCCTACCTCGTGCGTGTGCGGCACGCCCAAGGAACGCCGCTTTCCCTTGCGGCGAATTGCGCGTCCATCGGAGGCCGGGACAGGAGAATTGACCTGTCCCCGTGAACCATCTTTCAGCCGACCACAGCAGGCAGGATTCAATATCCTCAACGGCCTTGGCCGTCCTGATCAAGTTTATGGCGCTGGCTCGGCGTTGGAAAACTCCAGTCGCTCAAGGACCTTCTCCAAGCAGCCATCCAACATGACACCCAAGCCCAGGGCGGAGCCAATCTTCTCCGTGCGGCCTGCCTCCACATCGTCAATGCCCAGTTGGATTTCCCGCCGCAACTGCTCGAGCCGCAACGTCCTCTCCTCCTCCTCCTCCTTCCGCGCCATCGCGGCCAAGGCGGCGCGGTGGACTTCGCTGGCGTTATTGAAATGCCCCAGCGACACCTGCGTCTTCACGAAGGTTTCCAAGGCGGGCGTCAAATTCACGTTTTGTGTCGGCATGACGAATCTCCTCTGACCGAAGGGTGACGCGATTGGCAATCTTTATCAATGCCAGATTGGACGGAGCCCCGAACGGGCCAATTGGGGCGGGCGTTGCCCCGGGGGCAGTCGACCGGTCCACGCTGTCCAAGGATCCGCCTGGCGATTCTGGGGTGACGTTTCGGACGATTCGGAAACGATCCGATCGTGCCCCAGTTGCACCCTGGAGGCCGACGTGAACGATCAAGGATTGGCCTTGCCTTGGGCTTGTTATGCACATAACTTTTTCACGTTATGGCTGCAATAACCATCCGCACCACCGTCGCCTTCGATCCCGCGACCGCCGCGCGGCTTGAACGTCTTGCGAAACGTTGGGGGGTCTCGAAATCGGAGGTGATGCGCCGCGCCCTGGAGCAGGCCGAAGAGGCCCAACGGGCCGCCGCGACGACCTCGCCGGAGATCCCCGACTTTACCGGCATGTCGCCGATCGAGATTCTCGATTGGTTGGGTGAAAACCCCCAGGTTCCCGGCGGATGGGGGAATGACGCCCGCCGCGAACTTCTCGAGATGCGTGAGCGTGACGCGGAAATCGAGGAAGAGCGTGAAAGGGAACGGGCGAGACTACGGCCGTCTCTCGTCGCCGAATCAGACCCATGATCCATCTGGACACGAACCTGTTGATCGGAGCGGAGGACACGACGGATCCGCACCATTTTGCCGCGCGCCGGGTCTTCGCTGGATCCGGTCCGTTTGGATGTTCCTCGGTCGCTTGGATGGAACTCGAATCGCAGCCGGGAACTCCCGCTTTGCGCGCGGCCATGAGAGGGCTCCTCAACGGCGGGATCGCTCCCTTCGACGAGGCCGCGGCCACCCTGGCCGGGAACCTTTACCATCTCACCGGTTCGAAACGCCGCACCCGTCTCGACACCATGATCGCCGCCACCGCAATTCTCTCGGGGGCGTGGTTGGCGACGGTGAACCGCGAGGATTTTTCCGTCTTCGTGCCGCATGGGTTGAAGCTCTTCGCCCTGCCATGATTCCGTGGGGGGAAGCCGACGAAGCCGCGCTTGTGAGGTGCTTCAAGCGAGCGGAGACCGCGACCCGAAATCGTATCCGGCAAAAGTGCAGAGAATGACCGGGAGACTTCCACCGAAGAGACACGCGAACGAAGTCGGCAGAAACCAGGGAAGGATTGCGAGGGTAATTAGGGCGACGGGGATTCCAGCGAGGAACCCGAACCCGGTGAAGATTCTTTGAGCCCGCCCTTCCGAGCGGAGGAACCATCCCGTCGCGAGGCGCGTGGCCCCGAGACTGGCGAGGTAGAGGAACCCGAGCGAAAAACCCGGGAGGAAACGGTCAAAAACCGAGGCGGGACCGAATCTCAACATTCCGATGAGGATGTGGAGGCACGGGAGGATCGCGGCGAGGGGGATGGACGGGAGCCAGCGCATGGCGAACGGTCTCAAAAACTAGCCGACGATGGTTGGGAGTCCAGAAGTCCCTCGCGCGGATTGGACCACCGGGAGCGCCGGGAATAACGGCGGCGCGGACCGCGGAAGGAGGCGGGATTCCGGGCGCCTTTTTTTGCAGGAATTTTTGGCAAAGGGCCTTGGAAACGCTACGTTTGCGGAATGGTGTCACGTAACCCTCACGCAACCCGCCTGCTTTGCTCCGGATGGGCATTGGCGTGGCTCGTGACGGGACCGGTCGCGGTGCCGGGACAGGAGAAGGGAACCGGCACGTCGCCGGCGCCTGCGGTCCGTCTCGCGGAGCTGCCCGAGCGGTTTTTCCAAATCCAGGACGAGGCGGGTTTTTTCTGGCAGGCGCTGGACAACGGAGCCCTCATCTCCGGAGACACCCAATACCTGCAATCCTGCCTGAACCTGATCGTGGATGGTGAACCGTTCACGCCGGCCACCGGGCAGGTGCGGGAGCCGGGCACGGGCGGGGAGCGGGTCGATCTGCGTCTCGAGGAAGCACGGCCTTCCTACGCGATCTCGCGGGACCTGTGGTTCGACACGGGGCGTTCCGGGGTGCGGGTTTTCGACGTGATCCGGAACACCGGCAACGCGGAGTTGAGGCTGCCGGTGGTTCTGAGGACGACCTATCCCTTTGCCTGGCAGAGTCTCCATGGCACGGGCGGGCGCGTTCTGGCGAGTGACGCGACCCTGCGCCTCGATCCGGCCGACGTGAGTCTCGGGGTCCACTTCAGTCCTTCGGATGGCCGGCACGACACGTTTTTCCTGTTGGGCAGCGAAAAAGGCGGGCAGCGTCCGGAGGTCAAGGCCTCGGCGAATTCCCGCGAACTGGTCTTTCTCTACACGATCGCGATCCCGGCGGGCGAGAGCCGCTCCCTCCTGCATTGGGTCCTGCAACGGAATCTGCCCGAGGTGTCCCAGGACACCGTGGCGCTGGTGCCATTCCTGCAACGCGGCCAGCTGGTCGCTCCGGGGGTCGAATCCAAACTCGCGGAGTCGCTCGTCAACTTCGTCCCGGCGGCCTTCGTTCCAGAAACGACGATTCCCGCGAAGCTGAACGCCCTCGTCTCGCTGAACGAACTCTCGGCGAATCTCGGGCTTAACCGGCGTTCGGAGGATATCCTCCGGATCGGGCCGACGGCCCAGGTTTCGGGAGGGCTGGAGCGGGACGGCGCTCTCACGATCGAGGTGCCACTGGTGGGAGCGGTGACGGTCAAGGTGGCGGACCTCGCGGCGGTCCGTGGCGGCGGTGGCCAGGGTCGCGTGCCCCGGTTTTTTCTTCGCGACGGGCGGGTCTACGCGGGCGTCCCGTCTTCGGGCATGCTGCTCTGGAAGGAGCGCGAAGCGGAGCCGAAGCCGCTCGATCCGGCGGCCTTTCACCTCCTGCTTTTGGCCACGGAGGGCCGTGACGGCTCGGCCCCGGAGGGCGCGGCGCACCTCGTCGAGCTTTCCAATGGAGCGGTGCTCGCGGTTCGGTCCGGGGCGGAGGGTGCGACGGAATGGGTCACGCCCTGGGGACGGGAGCGCCTCTCGTGGTCCGATCTCCGCGAAGCGGTGCGGGAACGGACGCCCCGGGCGCACTTCCGCCTGATGACGAGGGACGGCTCCTTCCACGTGGCGCTTCCCGATTCGAAACCGCTGGCACTCGAACTGGCGGAGGGAAAAACCGTCGAGGTTTCCCCGGGGGCGATCGAGCGGATCTGGCCGGCCGGCGAGGGAATCGCCAGGCCCGGGACCGGGGGACGCGCCTGGCTCGATTTTTCGGAATTGCCGGCGGGATTGGGGCCGGTCGATGGAGTGCTGCTTTCCGGCGACCAGTGGATCGCGGGCGCCCTCGAGGCAGGCACGCTCTCGCTGCGCGACGGCGCGTCAATCGTGGGGATCGAGACGGGGCTAATCACCGCGATCCGACGCTCGACCGACCCGGAAAGCCGCCATTCCATCACGATCGAGACAGAGGGCGGGGAACGGTTCACGGGGACGGTGGCGGATCCCTACCTCCGCCTGAAACGAACGCGTGGACCGGTCGTGGAGATTCCGGTCGAAACACTGCTCGCCTACCGGAAAGGAGGGACGCAGGGATGAAGATCGCACCGTGGCAATGGCTGGGGGTTGTGCTCGCGGTGGCGGGTGTCGTTCCGTCGTCCACGGTCCTGCGGTCGGAGGAAAAGGATCTCGTCCCGGCCGCCTTCGGGATCTGGACGGACCGTGCCGGCAGTTCCTGGAGTGTCGAGGCCTCGGGCAACATCAGCCGGATCGGCAGCACGATGGTGAACAGCGGTCTCGCGCTCCTCATCGACGAGGAGAAGTTCACGCCCCAGGCACCGCTGATGACGCCGGATGGCAAGGAACTCGTGATCAACGGGACCGCCCTGTCGGCCCACCGCGGTTTGCGGGTGCAGCGCCGCGTCCGCATCCTCGGGGAACCGGGCGGCTTGCGGTATGTGGAGCTGTTTCACAACGAATCCGGCGATCCGGTGAGGCTTTCGGTGGGGCTGACGACCAGTTTCTCGGGGAATTTCAAGACCTTCCTGAGCGATCGGGGACGCTCGGAGCCGCTCCTGCTGGGACCGGCCGAGACCGGGGTGATGGTGCTGCCGGGAGCCTCGCAGTCGTCGCGGGCGTTCCTCTTCACCCTCGCGGGATCGGCGGGAGGGGAAAACCCGACCATTTCCTCGCAGAACCGTTACGGGCTCACCTTCCGCTATCCTCTTTCGCTTGGCCCCGGGGAAAGCGCGGCGATCGTTCACCACGTGGCCCAGATCGTCGTGCCGCAGAGTTTCGACCGGAGAACCTTGCTCGACTTGTGCCGTCCCTATGCACTCGACCGGCTCCGGGAGGGGTTCGATCCGGCCTGGGCCGCGGTGGTCTCCAACGCGGAGGAGCCCCCCGGATTTTCGGCGCGTTCGGTCTTCGCCTCGGGCGGTTTTCGGGCGCTCGGGCTCGCACCGGAGCCGACCGATCTTCTCGCCGCCGGTGAAGGAACCCGATTGCCGGGCAAGGCCGAGGGCGGTCCGGTGAAATTGATTTCGGTCTGCGGCTTGGCGGAATTCCCGCTCGACCGGATCGCGGGCATCGCCGGAGCCAAGGTGGCGGGACCGGGACGGAGCCGGGTTTATCTCCGCGACGGACAGGTCCTGAGTGGTGCGCTCGAGGCCCCCGGGCTGGCCTTTCTCCCCACGGGAGGCTCGCGGATCGCGCTCGATCCGGCCACGCTCGACCGGCTCGTCTTTTCGGATGCGGACAACCCCGCGAGCTGGCCCGAACCCTTCCTCGCGATGATCGAGACGCGTGACGGCGACCGGATCGGCGTGCCGGCGGGTGGGGTGGTGCCAACCCTGCCTCTCGCCACTCCCTGGGGGGTGATGACGATCGCGTTTGACGAGCTGCTCTGGCTCGCCCCGGCGGAAGACGGCATGCCAGGCTATCGGGCGGAACTCCGGAACGGAACCCGCGTCACGGGTTTGCTCGACGCGGCGGAACTGAAGGTCGCGCTGCCGGATGCGAAGACGGTGGCGATTCCGGCCTCGCGCCTGAAGACGATCCTCACCCGCGAGGGGGTGGGGCAGGCCCCGGGGGAACGGGCCGTTCCGGCGGGCACGACCCTCGGTCTGGCCGGAGGGGAGACCCTGGTGGGTTCGGTCAGTGACACGACCCTGTCCATTCAAGCGGAAACGGGGGCGATCGAGACGGCCCTCGCCGAGGTCCGCCGCCTTGTCCGTCTCGATGCCGGAACTCCGGCCCCGTCCGGCGACGCCGACGAAACGCGCTTCCGTCTCGAGCGTTGGGATGGCGGCACCCTCGTGGGGACGGCGCGGGTCGAGGCGCTTTCGGTCGAGGTGGCCGGGAGGACCTGGCAAATCCCGTTGCGCGAGATCGAGTCGATCGATTTCGCGTCCCCGTCCCTCGATGCCGCGACCCTGGCGAAGATCGCGGCGCTGGTGCGGAATCTGGGATCCCCCGACTGGGCCACCCGCGAATCGGCAACCCGCGAACTCGGCGCATTCGGCTACCTTGCGCGCACCGTGCTCCAGCGTGAGCTTGCGACCGCGTCGGATCCGGAGGTGGAACGTCGCCTCGAGCGGATTCTCGAGGGGATGAACTGAAACGTCCCGCAGCACCGACCTTCCATTTTCCCTCTTTTTCGATTTCTCCTCCGTGTCCACCGAAGCCCATCGCGCCGATTATCTCGCCGCCGCCCGTGCGGTGCGGGGACGTCTTGCGTTCGTCCGTTTCGCCCGGGGGCTCAAGGCGAGCCACCTCTGGGTCGGAGGCGCCGGACTCCTCGCGGTCCTCGCCCTGCGTCGTGTCGGAGAATGGCGGGAAGGGGAGTGGCTCGTGGTGGGAGGCCTGGTCCTGGGCTGGTTGTTGCTGGCCGGGCTCATCTCACGGATGCGTTTGCCGGCGACGGAGCGCGCCCTGCGCCTCCTCGATGGTCGCGGCGGCTGGAAAGATTGTTTTTCCTCGGCGTGGGAGTTTCTCAATCACCCCGATCCGAGCGAGGCGGAGCGGCTGCATCTTTCCCGCGCGGGGGCCCTGCTGCCCGAGGCCGTGGTGCGGATTCCCCGGCTGATCGTGCCTCCCTCCCTGGGGATAGTGTGGATCGCCCCGTTGCTGGCGGTCGGATTCGCCCTGCTGCCCTGGGGACGCCTCGCTCCCGACGTTCGCGACCTCGAATTGACCGAAGGGATGCGGGACGCCGCCGCGGAACAGGCGGGAGAATTGCAACGCAACGCCGAAAACGTCGGCGACCTCACCGGGCTTACGGAGGAGGAGAAAAAGGCGCTGGAGGCCCTTCGCGCCGAGGTGGATGCGCTGGCCGAGGACCTCGCCAATCCGGGAGAGGCGACCGCCGGGGAAATGCTCGATTCACTCGAGTCCCGGGCGCGGGCCGCGGAGAAACTGGCCGGGGCGCTCGATCCCTTTTCCGATGAATGGGCTTCTGAGGAAATGCTCGCGGAGATGGGGCGGCATCCCGATACGGCCGATCTCGGTTTGTTGATCAAGGACAAGGCGGCCGAGGGAGCGGCCGCGGAGTCGGACCGCCTTTCCGTCGCGCTCGGGGACGACGCGATCACCGCGGAGACCCAGGACCGTTTCACCCAGTCGATCGAGCGGATCTCCGGTGCCGCGACCGAAGCGGACCGGGCGCGGCCGGTGGGCGAGCGCTTCGGCAATGCCTCGCGCAAGCTGCTCGATCGCCAGGCCAAGACCGCCTCGAGGGAATTCGAGGAACTCGCCAAGTTCTTCCGTGAGCTGGCCCTGCGCGAGGCGGCCCAGAAAAAACTCGAGGAACTCGCGGAAAACCTGCGCGAGGCGGGTGGCGAGATCACCGGGAGCGAACTCAAGAAGATGGAAGCCGCCGCCGAAGCGCCGAAGGAGGGCGGGGCGGGTGCTCCGAAGGGGCTGCAGGCGCTCGATTCCGGGAATCCGGGCGCGGTTCCTCCGGGGCTGCCGGGACAGGCGATGTCGATGCCGAACCCCGAAGGGGCTGCCGAGGCGGCTCCCGCGATCGCCCAGGCTCCGCCGCAAGGCGAGGGCAAGACGGAGCAGGTGCCCGTCCCCGGAGCGACGCCGGGACAGGGGGAAGCCGGCAACGAACCGGGCAAGGGGGAGAAGAGTTTTTCCGCTCCGGTTCCTGGAGAAAAGGGGCCCGAAGGCCAGAACGGTTCCGGCATCGGGATGAGCGATCAGTCGAAGGAGGGCAAGGGCAAGGGTGGGATGCTTTCCGCTCCCATCCCGGGGATGCCGCCGGGTGAAGCCGCTCCGGGCCAGGGGGCGGGGATGAACCTGGGGGCCTCTTCCTCGGGCCAGTCGGGACAGGGCGGCGATCAGGCCGGCACGGGCACGGCGGCGATGAACGACGCCCCTTCGGAAACCCTGAAGGCGACGGGCGACGCGAAGGTCGTCGCGCAGTCGGGCAAGGAGGGGGAATCCACGACCCGTGCGATCGAGGGGCAGGCGAAGGCGGAGCAGGCGACGCGCTCCCGCCAGGAGGTCATGGTCGACTTCATCGCGGTGGAGGAGCAGGCCCTCGACGACCAGGCCCTCCCGATGTCCCGCCGCCAGCAGGTTCTCCGCTACTTTTCCGGAATCCGCGCGCAATTCGAGAGCAACGAAGCATCCGGCAACGGAAAGCCCCAAGGCAACTAGCAAAGACCCATTTCAATCGTGATATGAGAAACAGTGAAGAGCTCGGCCGCGACCTCGCGAGATTCAAGGAACGGTTCCACGTCCTCAAGGACGAAATCCAGAAGGCGATCGTCGGTTACGACGACCTGCTCACGGAAACCCTCGTCGCGGTCTTCGCGCGGGGCCACGTCCTCCTCGAAGGCGTTCCGGGTCTCGGAAAAACCTTCCTCGTGCAGACGCTCTCGCGGGTTCTCGGTCTCACCCCGGGCCGGGTCCAGTGCACGCCCGACCTGATGCCGGCGGACATTCTCGGAACCCACATCGTCAATGAGAACGAGGAGGGGCGCCGCGTCATGCACTTCGAGAAGGGGCCGGTCTTCGCCAACCTGATCCTCGTCGACGAGGTCAACCGGGCCACGCCGAAGACGCAGGCGGCGCTGCTCGAGGTGATGCAGGAAGGCGCCGTGACCGCGGGCGGCGAGACGATGACGCTGCCGAAGCCCTTCTTCGTCATGGCGACGCAGAATCCGATGGAGATGGAGGGCACCTATCCGCTGCCGGAGGCGCAGGCGGACCGCTTCCTCTTCAAGCTCCGCGTTCCCTTTCCCGACCGCGCGACTCTCGTCGAGATCTCGCGCCGGACCTCCGCCTTCGACCTGCCGGAACTGTCGCGGGTGATGGGCGCGGATGAGCTCCTCGAATTCCAGAAGGTGGTCGCGGAGGTTCCGGTGGCCGATCACGTGAACGACTATGCGGCCCGGCTCGTCCTCGCGACCCATCCCGGCGACGAGGGCGAAACCGAGAGCGTGTCCCGCTACGTCAGTTACGGGGCCAGCCCGCGCGGAATGCAGGCCCTCATCCGCGGGGCGCGGATCCACTGCGCCCTCGACGGACGCACCGCGGTCTCGATCGATGATGTCCGGCGGGTGGCCCTGCCGGCCCTGCGCCACCGGGTCATCCTCAACTTCCAGGGCGAGGCGGAGTCCCGCGACATCGACGTGCTGCTCCAGGAGGTGATCGACTCCGTCTCCTCGGCCGTCGCCGTGTGAGCCGTCTCCGGATCGGATTCATGCAGGCAATGGCCGGAACTGTCCGAAGGGTGCATGCGTTGCTCGCGATCGCGCTGGCGTTCGCGTGGCTCCCGCTGCATGCCCAGGACACCGAGGCGGAGGCCCGCTTCACCGCGGAGTCGCTGCGGTTCCGGACCGCCCTGCATTATGATCCCTTGCTCGACGCGCCGCTCGAAAGCCTCGTGAAGCAGTATCTCGGGGCCGGGCGCTTGGATGAATTGATCGCCCTCTACCGGAGCCACATCGGCCAGTATCCCGAGGATGCGGGGGCGAAGACGGTGCTGGTGCGCATCCTCCGCCGCACCGACCGGAGCGGCGCCGACGAACTCCTCGCCGAGGCGGTGCCGCGACATCCCGAATTCGCTCCGCTCCATTTCCTGTTGTTCCGGACCTACGAGGAACGCGGCGACCCTCGGGCGGCGGAGTCGCTCTCCAAGGCGCTCGACTTTGAAAAGGCGGGATCGCGACGCAACGCCTGGCTCGAGGAATTGCTCGATCTTTCCGAGGGGGAGAGCGCCCGGGCCCTTGGCAAGGCGCAACTGGTCAAGTCGCTCGCGGTCGAGGGGCTTGACGGTCCGTCGCTCCTGTCGCTCGCGCGGCTCGCGCAGCGCCACCGTTTTTGGGAGGAGGCTCTCGACGGGCTGAATCGGGCCAAATCCGCCACCTCCGATGCCGAGATGTTGGTCGAGATCGACCTGATGCAGGCGATCGCGTTGGGACAACTGAATCAGAAGGCCGCGGCGGAAAGCCTCCTCGCTGCATTGCTGGGGCGCCTCGCCCCCGATCACTGGCGGCGGCGCGAGATCCTCTCCCTGCGCTTCGGGGTGCTGGCCTCGGAAGAGGAGCGAAAGGCGTTGCTGGCCTCGCTTGCGGCCACGGCCAAGGCGAAACCCGACGATGAGGCCGCGCAACTCGACCATGGGGAGGCGCTGCTCGCCACCGAACGCCGCAAGGAGGCCGCCAGTCAGTTTCTCGCGGCATTGCACCGGCTTCCCAAATCGCGTCTGCTCGAGACCCGCGCCATCGAGGTGCTCGAGGCCGAAGGCGATCTCGAGGGACTGGCCAACCTGCTCACGGATCGCCTCGAACTGGAGCCCGACCGACCCGACCTCCGCTTCCGTCTCGTGAAGGCCGGGTATGCGCTGAGGCGCGATGCGGCCGCGGAGCAGGACTTTCGAACCGTGGTCGCGGGACTCGATCCCAAGGCGGTCTCGGAGCGCCTGCTCGAGTTGCAACGCTACCTGCGCGGAATCGAACGGCTCGATGCGGCGGCCGGATATCTTGAGCAGTATGTCCGCAATCATCCGGCCCGGCTCGACGTGGCGAGGGAACTGGCCGAGGTTCGCCTGTCCGCCGGCGCGACCGACTCCGTCGCCGAGTTGGTCCGGATGGTGAGCGCCGAGGAAGCCGAGGCCGGGAACGTGCTCGACTTCGCCGAGTTCCTCGTCGGAGCCGGTCTCGTGCAACCGGCGAGGACCTTGGTCGAGGCCAAGTTGGCGGTGGAACCGAGGCAATTCGAACTGGGCCTGAAATTGATCGGGATTCTCGGGAAACTGGGCGATGCCGGGGCCGCGAAGGAGCGGATCGCGGCCTTGCGCGACATGACCGACACCGCGCCGCGCTACCGCCAATGGCTCGAGACTTCCATCGGCGCACATCGGCTCCTCGAGTCCCTTCCGGGATTCCTCGATTCCGAACTCAACCGTTACCCGTTCGACGAGGCCTCGTGGCCGGACGAGAAGGTCGAGAAGTTCCTCATTCTTTGCGAAGCGGGACAGCGCGAACTGTTGGCCGGTCGCGTCGCCGAGAGTCTGCGCCAGCAGTTGGAGCGAGATGGCATCGAGGCATCGCTGGGGCTGCGGCTGCGCCGGATGCTGGTCGCGGTGCTCAAGGGCGATCCCGCCTCGGTGCTGGAGGTCGAGGAGCAACTGAAGCAGCTTGCAGCGGAGGATCCGGCCCACCGTTCCGAGCACGATCTTCACCTCGCCCTCGTCTACCAGCGCAACGAACGACCTGATCTCGCCCGGCCGCTCCTCGCGGGAATCGATTTCGACGAGGTCGCAAATCTCTCCCTCCTCCGGGAAGCGGCCGACGGGCTCGTGGAAAATGGTTTTCTCGAGGAAGCGGCGAAGGCGCTCGAAGTCGTCACCTCGCTCGAACCCTCGGATCTCCTCAGTTGGGAACTCCGCCTCTCCGTGCTCGCCGCCCTCGGGGAGGAGTCGGATCTCCGGGCCGTGGTGCGAGGGCTGCGAAGCGGCGAGCACGGGGTGGAACTGCGCGAACAGTCGCACCGGGCGCTCGATGATCATCTCGAGTCGTCCTTCTGGAGGTCGGTGGTCGCTCTCCTTGAGTCGGGGCGGACCGCGGAGGCGCTTCCCTTGCTCGCGTCGCTCGATCAGGAAGCCCCTTCCGAGCGTGCCCGTCTCTGGTCCGGGTGGACGCGAATCCGCGTGCTTTCCCGCCTCGGACGGGAAACCGAGGCGCGCGAAGCGCTCGTCCGGCTGCAGGAGCATGCCGCGACCCGGCAGATCAAGACGATCGCCTTTCCCGATGGACTCGAACTGGAGCTGGCCGCCGCGGAGCAAAACTGGAACGACAAGTCGGACCGGGACGAGGCGGAGCAAACCTCCGCCCTCTTCCTGACGGAGAATCCCGAGCTGTGCTGGGCCTTTGAACTGCCGGATGGACTCGAGGTCTTCCGCGTCGAACGCACCGCCCAGCGAGTCCTCGTCCTCGACGACCGGCTGGGGCTCCATTGCCTCGACGCCGCCAACGGCAAGTTGGTCTGGCGTGGACGATTCGGCGATGATGGTGCCCTGCACCGCGAAGCCGCCTTGCCGGTGTTCGCGGGTGATGGCGGGAAACCCGGATTGGAGCCGCGGGAACCGGACGCTCCGTTGACCGCGAAGATTCCTCCGCGAATCCTCGTTTCCGGAGAGAGGTTCATCCTCCTGAGGGGGCGTGAGGCGTTCGCCCATGCGTCGGAGGATGGCTCGGTCGTCTGGAGCGCGGCGCTTCCGACGCGCGAGGATCCCGCCAAACCGATGATTTCGGGCCGGGCCTCGCCGGGAACGTGGATGGCGCGAGCCAACGGACGGGTCGTGTTGTTCGATGCGGAGTCGGGGGATCTCCTCGGCGTCGAAGAGACTACCGGGAAACAACTTTGGGCGAACCGTCTGGTCCCCTCCGGAACGACCCGCTCCGAGCCCGCATCCCTCTCGACCGGGCTCGAGATTTCCGGCGACCTCGGGATCGCGGTGGGGGACGAGTCCGTCGTCTTCAACGCGGCGAACGGGGAATTCGTCTGGCGGTTCCGGGAAGGACCGTTTGGTCGTTTTCCGGTGGTCCTGCGTCCGCCGCGGGAGGAGGAAACCGGAGCGAAGGGCTCCGGGGGAGGGGCTGCTCCCGGTGAAACGATGCCGTTGTCCCGTTTCGATCTGGCCGCCCGCGATCCGGAAGGGCTCGGGCTTTCCCCCGCCTTTTTCAAGGGGCCGGCCACTCTCCTGGGCCCGGCCGTGTTCTGGTCGGAAACGAGGCGGTCGATCGAGGCGCCGTCCGCCGCCGCGATCGATGGAGGCTCCCTTTGGTTGATGCAGGAGGAGGCGGTGCGGAGACTTTCCACCGACCTGCCGCTCGCCTCACGGCAACTGGCGGCCCGTGGCAGCTTCTTGGGGAGGGTCGGGGACCACGCTTGGTTTCTCGACCGCGGGGAACTCATCCACGTGGATTTCCATCGCCAGCGCTCGCTCCGCCTCACCCTCGGCGATCTGGGGACTCCGGCGGAACTTCGTGCGACGCTGGCGGGAAACCACCTCGTGGTGAGGGACAACGCCTCCGTCGTCGTGGTCAATGCCCTCACCGGGGAACGTCTCGGTCGCGCCGCGCTTCCCACGGCGCTCGTCGAGTATCTGGCCGGAATGCTCCCGGCAGCCGCGGAGGGAGCGACGGCGGGCTTCGCATGGCAGGGGCGGCTCCATCGGAGCGGTCCCGGTCGACCGTTGCGATGCCTGCCCATCGGCGACCGCATCAGTCACGGGGCGTGTCTGGCGGCTTTCGGCAACCGCACCGTGGTCTGCCTCGAACCTTCTCCCGCGCCCGGAACGGCCGTTCCGCCGGCTCCGGCAATCCAGTGATCCCCGTTTTCCGTTCATGGCCGACCCCTCCCCACCGACCCGACGCGAAGACCTCTTCGATGCCGATTTTCTCGACCGGCTGCGCGCTCTCTTTCTTCGGTTGAGAAAACGGAAGCAACTCCGCCGCAAGGGGCTCCAGGCAACCCCGGCCACGGGTTTCACCCGCGAGTTCAAGGATTTCCGCCACTACACCCCGCGCGATGACTACCGGTCGATCGACTGGAGACTTTACGCCAGGCTCGACCGTCTTTTCATCCGCCTTTACGAGGAGATCCAGGAGTTCCATGTCCATATCGTCATCGACACGAGCGCGTCGATGGGCGAACCCTTTCCGGAGAAACGGCTCACCGCCCTCAAGCTCGCCGTCGCCCTCGCCTACATGGGACTGGTCGGTCATCACCGGGTCAGCCTGCATCCCATCGGATCGAGCCTCGGCGCCTCGCCGCCGCCCTTGAAAGGGCAGGGGAGCCTGCAACGGGTCCTCGATTTCGCCCGCGATCTCGAGTTTGGAGGGCTGACGAATCTCAATCGATGCTTCGAGGAGTTCCAGCCCGGCCGGAGGCGCTACGGGATCATCTTCGTGATCTCCGACCTTTACGGCCGCGACGTCGATGAGGCCCGCGAGGCGATCCGTGACGCTGCGGCCTGGCCCGGCGAAGTCCATTTCATCCAGGTCTTCCACCCATGGGAGGAAAAGCCGGACGTGGAGGGCGAGATCGAACTGTTCGACGTCGAAACCCAGGAGCACCGCCGCCTCTGGTTCACCCCCGGCGACCGCGAGCGTTACGAGCAGCGCTTCGGCCAGTTCCTCGGCGACATCGAGAAGACCTGCCAGGCCCGCCAGATCGATTACCAGCGATGGCGGACCGATCTTCCCTTCGACGAACTCTTCCTCGACCTCCTTTCCCGCGGATCGGCCCTCGCCGGCAGCCATTGAGGAACACCCGGCATGGAATTCCTCAATCCAGGCTCCCTCTGGCTGTTCCTCCTCGGGTTGATCCCCGTGGTCCTCTACCTCGTGCGGCGACGCTCGAAGAAGGTGCGGGTCTCGACGCTCGTCTTCTTCAAGACCCTCGCCCGCGAGCACCAGGAGTCCGCGTGGCTGCGTCGGCTGAAGCGGTGGCTTTCGTTCCTCCTCACCCTGCTCGTGCTTTCCCTCGCGGTGCTCATCCTTTCGCGCCTGATCGTCCGCCAGGATGCCGCGGACCAGTATCGCACCGTCGTGATCCTGCTCGACCGGTCCGCCTCGATGGAGGTGAAGGACGGGGAGGGCGAAACGCGCCTCGCGGCCGCGAAACGCCTCCTGCGGGAACGGCTCAAGCAGGTGCCGGAAGAAGTCGGGGTGGCTCTCGTCGCCTACGACCTGCGTCCCGACGTCCTGCAGCCGCGCACGACGAAGCGGCGGGAGCTGCTTTCCCGCCTCGAGGCGGTCGAGACGCGACCGATCGAGGGACGGCCGGACGCCGCGCTCGAGACCGCGCGCATGATCGCGGGCACCGAACCGCCCGCCGTCATCTGGCATCTCAGCGACCGGCTCCTCGCACCGGCTCCGGAGGACGTTGCGGTGCGGGAACTGAGCCTCGCCCTGCCGGGTGTCATTAATGCCGGCATCACCGCGGTGCAACTGCGCGGCGTCCCGCTCGAACACGCCCGGTATGATGTCTTTGTCAGGGTCGGCCTCAATCGCGACGCGCCCGCCCGCACCAAGGCCCGGCTCGACTTCAGCGTCGGCGGAATCCCCAGCCAGGTCCGGGAACTCGAGCTGGACCCCGGGGCGGAGGCGTCGGTGACGGTCCGGGTGAACGGATCGCGCGACCAGTTGCTGCGCCTTTCGCTGACGACGGATGGCGATGGGTTTCCGGTGGATGACGAAGTCCTGCTGCCCCTGCCGGAGATCCGCCCGATTCTCGCGGCCTGGATCCGACCCGACGGGGCGGAAGATCCCTACACCCGTCTCGCGCTGACCTCGGTCCAGGAGAGCGGCAGTTTCGAACTCCTGAAGGGAGGCCCATCCTCCTGGCCCCTCTCGGAGCCGGTCGATGCCGTGATCTTCGACGGGTGGCTCCCGGAGTCATGGCCGGAGAAAACGCCCGTCGTCGTGATCAATCCTCCCGATCATGCCGCGCCACTCGCGGTGCGCCGTCCCGCCGCGCCGGTTCCCCATGACTCGGTGCGGACGGGGAACGAGGATCACCCCGTGTTGTTCCGGGTCAGCAGCGGGCGCGTTGCGGTCACGCAGACGGCAATTTACGATTCACGGCCCGCGTTGGAACCGCTCTGGTTTGCCGGCGACGAGCCCGTGCTCTCGGCCGGGGAAATCAACGGAAACCGGGTCGTTGTCCTCGGCTTCTCGCCGGGTCTCTCGGAGCGGCTTCCGCTCACCGCGTCCTTCCCCATCCTGATGGGCAACGCCCTCTATTGGTGTGTCGCGCCGGAGCAGGAGGTGGCCCGCCAGCACACCCTCCGGACCGGGGAACTCGCGAAGGTTTCGGGAAGTTCGATCACCTGGACGATGCGGGAGGGCCGAGACCTGAAGACGCGACAGTTCCCCCTCGCGGGAGAACTCGTCGAGATGGACCGGATCGGGAGTTGGGAAACGGATGCGGGAGTCCGCGGATCCGCCCATCTCCTTTCGATCGGGGAATCCGACCTGCCCGCGCTCGACCCGGAGGAACGCGGCGACCCGGCCTATTTCGAGGTCCGGTCCGGAATCGCCGGCAATCTCAAATGGTGGCTGCTCGCGGCGGTGGTCGCGCTGCTGCTCCTCGAAAGCTGGTTGTTCCACCGTCACGCCGTATACTGAGAAACCCGCATGGACTGGCTGTATCCCAAGGTGCTTCTCCTTCTTCTCCCGGCCCTCGCCGTCCTTTTCTGGTGCGATGCCCGCTCGACCCATCCCATGGGGGCGACGCGGCGGCGGCTTCTGCTCGTCCTGCGCTCGCTGTTGGTGGTGCTCGCCCTTCTCGCGATCGCTTCTCCGGCGCGACTGATGAAAAGCCGCGATCAAAGCGTGATTTTCCTCCTCGACCATTCACGCAGCCAGGGAGCCGACGGACTGCGCTCGATCTACGAGATCGCCGGAACCCTGCGCGAACGTCTCGCGACGAGCCCGTCGGCCGGATTCGTCGCCGTGGGGGGAGAGGGGCGCCTCCTGCTGAATCCCGGGGATTCGCGCGATCTTCCCGCTCCGGACGGGGCGGCCCGTCTCATGGGGGAAATCGGGGCCTCCTCGAATTTCGAGCGCGGCATCGTCTTCGCGCGCGGACTCTTCCCGGCCGGATCGAGCCGCCACCTCGTCCTCGTCGGCGATGGTGTCGAGACCCGCGGTTCGCTGCGGAACGCCGCGAATGAAGCGGCCGTGGCCGGGATCAAGATCCATGCCGTCGGCGTCACCGGCACGATCCAGCCGGATGTCCGCGTGACGCGGCTGGATGCCTCCCAATCCCGGCTCAATGAAGGGGCCAGCCTCGATCTCGAGGCCACCGTCGAGGGCTCGCTCTCCGGTCCCGGCCGCCTCCGCCTCTTCGAGAACGGAGTCGAGGTCGCTTCGGCCGAAGTCGCGCTGAAGGCCGGGGAACTCCTCAACCACCGCTTCACCCGCGTCCCCGAGAAGCGCAACATCTACAATTACCGTGCCGTCATCGAGGGCTTCGAGGGTCGCGATGCGATCCCCGAGAACAACGAGGCGCTCAGCATCGTCGATGTGCGTGGCAAGCCGCTGTTTCTCTACATCGAGGGCGAGGAGGGCGAGTCCCGTTATCTCGCGGGAGCGATGGAGAAAGAAGGCATCCGTCTTGACGTGCGTGTTCCGGAAGGCCTGCCTGGATCGCTCCAGGAACTGGCCGGCTATGATGGGATCATCCTTTCGGACATCCCCGCCCACCGCATCGGCGAAGCCCGCATGACGGTGATGCGCGACTACGTCGAGAAACTCGGCGGCGGCTTCATCATGATCGGTGGGATGAACTCCTTCGGAGTGGGCGGCTACTACCGCACCCCGATCGAGGAGGTGCTGCCGGTGAAGCTGAAGGCCCCGGATCAGGAGGAGTTCCAGTCGTCCGCCCTCGCCCTCGTCATCGACCGGTCGGGATCAATGGCCGGCCAGAAGATCGAGATCTGCAAGTCCGCCGCCGTCGCCAGCGCCGAACTCCTCACGAACAAGGATTCCATCGGCGTCTATGCCTTCGACTCCCAGGTGCACGAGATCGTGCCGATGACCAAGATCACCTCGATCAGCACGATCGCGAGCCAGATCAGCCAGATCGGATCGGGAGGAGGCACCAACGCCTATCCCGGCATGGTGCGGGCCCGCGAGGAGCTCAACCGGGTGAAGTCGAAGATCAAGCACATGATCGTCCTCACCGACGGGCAGACCTCGGGCGAAGGATACCAGGCCCTCGCCTCGCAATGCCATGCGGAAGGCATCACGATTTCCACCGTGGCGGTGGGCGGAGGCGCCCAAGTCGGTCTGCTCCAATCGATCGCCGCGGCCGGGGGTGGTCAGAGCTACGTGACGATGGATCCGACCTCGATCGTCCGCATTTTCACCCAGGACACCCTCACCCACACCGGACGCATGATTCGCGAGGAGGCCTTCGAACCGAAACTGGTGGAGGCCCACCCCATGCTCCGCGATTGGCAGGACGGCGTCGCTCCCCCCTTGCTCGGCTACGTCAAGACGAACCGCAAAGCCACCGCCCAGGTGCCGCTCGTCACCGACAACGGCGATCCCTTGCTGGCCCACTGGCGGTTCGGGCTCGGCAAGGTGACGGCTTTCACCTCCGATTGCAAATCGCGCTGGGCCGCGCTTTGGGTGGGGGATTGGGACGGCTACGGGCGGATCTGGGCGCAGATCCTCCGCGAGACGGCGCGGGCTCCCCAGGGATTGAACATGGATCTCCGGCTCGAGGAGGAGGGGTCCGAAGTGAAGGTCGCCGTCGATCTGGCCGAGGATGCCGCCACCCGGCTCGATGGGGCGAAGGTCGAGGCCGACGTCTTCCACGTCCCGGCCAACGCCCTCGGGTCGGGCATGAAAACCGTCGCCACCCTCGCTCTCTCGCAGGAAGGTCCGGGTTGGTACGAATCCCGGTTCCGCCCGTCCGATCCGGGCGTCTACCTGGTGCGGGCCCGGTCGGGCGCCCAGATGGTGTCCGCCGGTCACGTCTACAACCCCTCGGGCGAGGTCGCGACCGGAAGGGTCGATGACGCGCTCCTCCGCGAAGTGTGCCGGATCACCGGGGGCACCTATCTCGAAAATGCAGGAGATCCGCTCGAGTTGTCAGGGGAAAACGTCTCCCGCTACGTGGAACTCTGGCCCTACCTGATGCTCGCATTCCTGGCGCTCTTCCTGCTCGATCTCGTCGTGAGACGATGGGAGAACGTCCTCGGGGTGTTTGACCTTTTCAGCCGGAAAGAGTTGGCCTGAACTGCGGGTCCTCGGGAACCCGGCGGTTCAGCGGGTGAACCGCATCCTTCCCTTCCCGTGAATTTTCTGAACTTCTTCCTTCGCCCCGTCGATGGCACGATCGAGCGTCACCTTCGCACCCGGGAAGGTCACGAACCGGCCACTGACGGTGACGAGGGCGTTTTTGATCACGCGTTTCTGGAGTCGGCCGGGCCGAAGGACCGTCGTGGGAAAACGACGGTAGGTGGTGAGATCGCCCCGAAAGGTCGCCCCGTCGATCGCATCGGAGGTGCTGCGGAAAAGACCGCCTCCCGTGACGTTGACCTTGTCGCCCGTGGACGATCCGGTGAGCTGGCCGGAGTAGGTGAAGGAAATCGAGCCGGGCTTGGCCGCGTTCTGCATTTCGCCCTTCAGGGTGATGGGTCCGGAGACCGTTTCCGCGCGGAGAAGCGGAACGGCGGACAACGCGAGCAGGGCGAGGGTCGCGGGGGAAAGGAAGGCGTGGGAAAAAGTCGGTTTCATGGTGGGGCAAGCGGTCTTCCGGTCTTTATTTCCGGATACTGAACGAGGAATCAGGGTCTGACAAGTTCTCTTTGTCGGCAGCCCGGACCCGCGTGACATGCCGGTGGAGGCTACGCAAACCCGCTCTTGAGCGGAACGCCCCCGGTTTTACCTTGGCGGTGTGAAAGTGTCCCGCGGCATTCCCCCTCTCCAATCCGACCCATGACCTCGTTCGCCCGGTTTTTCCGAACCCTTTCCGCCGCTGTCCCCTTGGTTTGGTCCGTTTGCTCCGGCGCGGCCGAACGGCTCAGCTTCAACCGTGACATCCGCCCGATCCTTTCGGACGCCTGTTTCGCCTGCCACGGCTTCGACGCCAAGAAGCGCAAGGCCGACCTGCGTCTCGACACGGCCGACGGGGCCCGGGCCGATCTCGGGGGCTACGCGGCGATCGTGGCGGGCGACCCGGCCAAGAGCGAGGCCTGGCTGCGGATCATTTCGGAGGATGAGGATGAAGTGATGCCCCCGCCGGATCATCACAAGCCGCTCACCGCGGGGCAGAAGGCGACGATCCGGCGCTGGATCGAGGAAGGCGGTGAATACGAGCAGCACTGGTCCTTCGTCGCTCCCGCGAAGGCGACCGTCCCCGCGGTCCCCGGGGTGGCCGACTCCATTGATGCCTTTTTGCAGGATCGGTTGAAAAGAGAGGGCCTGAGCCCTTCTCCCGAGGCAGCCCGGGAAACCTTGATCCGCCGGGTGACCCTCGATTTGACCGGACTTCCGCCAACCCCGGCCGAGGTCGAGACCTTCCTCGCCGACACCCGCCCCGATGCCTACGGGCGACTCGTCGACGGGCTCCTCTCGCGGCCCGCCTACGGGGAACACATGGCCCGCTACTGGCTGGACCTGGCCCGCTATGCCGACACCCACGGACTCCACCTCGACAACGAGCGGTCCATGTGGCCCTACCGCGACTGGGTCGTGAAGGCCTACAACGAAAATGTGCCCTTCGACGAGTTCACCCGCTGGCAGCTCGCCGGGGATTTGTTGGAAAAGCCGACCCGTGACCAGCTCGTCGCCTCGGGTTTCAACCGTTGCAACGTCACCACGAGCGAAGGCGGCAGCATCGCCGAGGAATGGGTCTACCGCTACGCCGTCGACCGCACCAGCACCGCGGTCGAGGTCTGGATGGGCCTGACGGCGGGCTGCGCGGTCTGCCACGACCACAAGTTCGACCCGCTCTCGGCGAAGGATTATTATTCGATGTATGCCTTCTTCCACAGCGCCGCCGACCCGGCCATGGATGGGAACAAGATCGACACGCCTCCGATTTTGAAACTGACGACGCCCGAGGATGAAAAGCGCCTCATCGAGCTCGATGCGAAGATCAAGGCGGTCGATGGACGGATCGCGGCGGCGGTGGCGGCGATCCAATACACCGATCCCGCGACGATGAATCCCGCTCCGCCGGCGACGAAGACGGAGACGGTGTGGTTCGAGGACGACTTTCCGAAAGGGACGAGCCCCCAGGCCTCGGGTCAGCCCCTGCGCTGGAACGAGAAGGGGAAGGGGCCGTTCCACAGCGGCAACCGCGCCCTCGTCCGCAGCGCCCCGGGAGCGGTGGCTCAGGATTACTGGAACGGCGGAGCGAGCTTCACGGTCCCGGCCAATGGCACGATCTTTGTCCACGCCCACCTCGATCCGGCGAGCCCGCCCGAGGCGATCATGATCCAATTCCACACCGGCGGCTGGAAACATCGCGCGGTCTGGGGTGATGGCGACAAGATCGGATATGGCAAGGCCGGCACGATCGAACGCGTCGCGATGGGACCCGTTCCGAAGGCGGGCGAATGGGTCCGTCTCGAGGTGCCGGCGGCGAAGCTGGGCCTGAAGGCCGGAATGAAGGTGGACGGCTACGCCTTCACCCAGTTCGGCGGCACGGTGAGCTGGGACCGGCTCGGTGTCGCCGCGGAGACGAATCCGGCGAAGGATCCGGAATGGTCGTGGAAAGTCTGGCTTGAGAAGAACCAGGGCAAACGCAACGACCAGCTCCCCGACGCCCTGCGCGACCTCGTCCGCGGCAAGAAGCCCGAGCAATGGAGCGAGGCCGAGGCGAAGAACGTGAAGGACTTCTGGCTCGCCAATCTCTACGCCGGAGCCCGCGAACAGCTCGCCCCGCTCGAGGCGGAAAAGGCGCCCTTCGTCCAGGAGAAGGACCGCATCGAGAAAGGCACGCCGATCACCTTCGTCATGGCCGACCTGCCTCAGGCCCGCGAGAGTTTCGTGATGGAGCGCGGTGCCTACGACAAGCCGGGCGAAAAGGTCTCGCGCGGCGTGCCGTCCTTCCTGCCTCCGCTCCCGGCGAAGCCGGCCGATCGCGATTACAACCGCCTCGACTTCGCCAACTGGCTCGCCAGTGGGAAACACCCCCTCACCGCGCGGGTCACCGTGAACCGTTTCTGGCAGCAGTTTTTCGGGGTCGGGCTCGTGAAGACGAGCATGGACTTCGGCTCGCAGGGGGAACCGCCGAGCCATCCCGAACTGCTCGACTGGCTCGCGGTGACCTTCGTCGAGGACGGCTGGGATATGAAGAAGCTGGTGAAGCGACTCGTCACGAGCCATGCCTACCGTCAGCATTCGGGAGCGGCGCCCGAGCTGCGCCAGCGCGATCCGGAGAACCGTCTTCTCGCCCGTGGCCCGCGTTTCCGCCTCGACGCCGAGGTGTTGCGCGATCAAACGCTCTTCCTCAGCGGCCTGCTCGTTTCGAAGACGGGAGGCAAGGGCGTGAAACCCTACCAGCCGCCGAACATCTGGGAGCCCGTCGCCTTCGGCGGCAGCAACACGCGGAACTACGTGCAGGACACGGGCGAGGCGCTCTACCGGCGCAGCCTCTACACCTTCATGAAGCGCACCGCGCCGCCGCCCTTCATGAGCAGCTTCGACGCGCCGAACCGCGAACAGAGCTGCGCCGTGCGCGGACGCAGCAACACCCCGCTCCAGGCCCTGCAATTGATGAACGACATCCAGCATGTCGAGGCGGCCCGCCACTTCGCGCAGCGCATGCTGAAGGAAGGCGGGGCCACGCCCGAGGAACGGATCCGCTGGGCCTGGCGCGCGGTCACGGCCCGTTTCCCCGAAGCGGAGGAAAGCGCGGTGGTGATGAACGCCCTGACCCAGCACCGCAACCGCTACGATTCCGACCCGGCTGCGGCGAAGGAACTGGTCGGCTACGGCGAGAGCAAGGCCGATGCCGCGATTTCTCCGTCCGAACTCGCCGCCTACACGCTCGTCGCGAATCTGCTGTTCAACCTGGATGAGGTCGTCGTGAAGAATTGAAGAACAGTGAAGGCCGAGGTAACAGAAAGTGGCATGGGCATCCTTCCCATGCGTCGTGGCGTGTTCGGCGGAGGCGTGAAGAGCTCCGATCGCCATGGGAATTTCGAAGAGGCCCGGCCTGCCGGATCCCACGGTTCAAAGACAACTCGAGGTGAACGGAATTCGATCGTCGCGCCACGGAGCATGGGCAGGATGCCCATGCCACTTTAAGAACATCGCAGTAACAATTCTCCCATGAACCCCGCCATCGCCTATCACGAACTCCTCACGCGCCGGAACTTCTTCGAGGGCGCGGGTCTGAAACTCGGCGGGCTCGCCCTCGCCACGCTCGCGGGGCGTTCGGCCTTCGGTGCCGCGACCGGAGCGGTCTCCGACGCGAGCTCGGTTCATCCCGCCCTGCCGGGATTTCCCCACTTCGCGCCGAAGGCGAAACGCCTCATCTACCTGCACATGAACGGGGCGCCGTCGCAGCTCGACCTGTTCGACCACAAGCCGGGATTGCAGAAGCTCTTCGACACCGATCTGCCCGAGTCCATTCGCAAAGGCCAGCGCATCACCACGATGACGAGCGGCCAGGCGCGTCTGCCCGTCGCGCCGAGCAAGTTCGCCTTCAAGCAATGCGGCCAGAGCGGCATGTGGATGAGCGAACTCGTTCCCCACCTCCAGGGCATCGCCGACGACATCACGATGATCAAGACGGTGCACACCGACGCGATCAACCACGATCCGGCCTGCACCTTCGTCATGACCGGTTCCGAGGTGCCGGGCAAACCCAGCCTCGGCTCGTGGATCAGCTACGGGCTCGGCAGCGAGAGCAACGACCTGCCCGCCTTCGTCGTTTTCACCCCGACCTTCCCGAAGGAAAGCCAGGCCCAGGCCCTCTTCACGCGGATGTGGAGCAGCGGATTCCTTCCGACCAAATACGACGGTGTCGCCCTGCGCGGCACGGGGGATCCGGTGCTCTTCGTGAAAAATCCTCCCGGCGTGAACCGCGACGACCGGCGCACCATGCTCGATGCGCTCGGACGTCTCAACCAACGCCACTTCGAGCGCCTCGCCGATCCCGAGACGCAGACCCGCATCTCGCAGTATGAAATGGCCTTCCGGATGCAGGCGAGCGTGCCCGAACTGACCGACCTCAGCGGCGAGAGCGAGGCCACCCTCGCGATGTATGGCCCGGACGTGAAGACCCCGGGCTCCTACGCCCACAGTGCGATCATGGCCCGCCGCCTCGCCGAGCGCGGGGTGCGCACCATCCAGATCCTCCACCGCGGCTGGGACCAGCACGGGAGCCTGCCGAAACTCATCGCGGGCCAGTGCCGCGACGTCGATCAGCCGACCGCCGCCCTGATCCAGGATCTGAAGCTTCGCGGCATGTTCGAGGACACCCTCGTCGTCTTCGGCGGTGAGTTCGGTCGGACCGTCTATTCCCAGGGCACCCTCACGAAGGAAAACTACGGCCGCGACCACCATCCGAAGAACTTCTGCATGTGGATGGCCGGAGGCGGGGTGAAGAAGGGACTCACCTACGGCGAGACCGATGATTTCAGCTACAACGTCGTCGACAAGCCCGTGCACCTGAACCGCCTCAACGCGACGATTCTCCATCTCATGGGCATCGACGCGAACCGCTTCTCGCATCCCTTCCAGGGACTCGAGCAGAAGCTCACCGGAGTCGAGCGGGTCGAGGTGGTGAAGGACATCCTCGCGTGAGGCCTCGGTCCGGTGCCACCGCGCCTTACGTCAACCCGTCCTTTCGTGACCGGGGATGAAGCGGTTACTTTTCACGCAGATGATGTCCTATCGCTTCGTCCGCCTTGCCCTCGGCTGCGCCGTTTCCGTGGCTCCGGTCGCGCTCCGCTCCGCGCCCCTGTTTGAAAAGGACGTGCGTCCGATCCTCAAGGCGCATTGTTTCCATTGCCACGGCGAGGACGGGGAAAAGAAGGCCGGTCTCGACGTCAGGCTCGCGCGCTTCCTGCTGAAGGGCGGGGAATCGGGACCCGCCATCGTCGCGGGCAAACCGGCCGGGAGCCACCTGCTCGATCTTCTGAAGCGCGGCGAAATGCCGAAGGGGAAGTCGAAGCTGCCGGAAAAGGACATTGCCTCGATCGAGGCCTGGATCCTCGCCGGGGCGCCCACGGCCCGTCCTGAACCCGAATTCCTCGGGCCGGAGCACCAGTTCACCGAGGAGGAGCGTTCCTGGTGGTCGCTGCAGCCGATCCGGCGTCCCGAGGTCCCCGCGAAAAAGGATCCCCGCGAACGGAATCCGATTGATGCCTTTGTCAGGGTCGATCTCGAGAAAAACGGCCTCTCTTTTTCCGACGAGGCCGATCCCGAAACACTCGCCCGCCGTCTTGCCCTCGACCTGACCGGGCTGCCGCCGGAAAAATCCGAAATCCAAAATCCGAAATCCGAAATCGAGAAGCTCCTCGCCAGCCCCCACTACGGCGAGCGCTGGGGACGTCACTGGCTCGACGTGGCCGGTTACGCCGATTCCGAGGGGTTCAACGAACAGGACACCGAACGCAAGCATGCCTGGAAGTATCGTGACTATGTCATCCGGGCGCTCAACGCCGACAAACCCTTCGACGAGTTCGTGCGCGAGCAGATCGCCGGCGACGAGATCGCGGCGAAGCTCGGCCTCCACGCCGATTCCCCGACCGATGCGGAGAAGGCGCGCTACGCGGAACTCGTCACCGCGACCGGATTCCTCCGCATGGCACCCGATGGCACGGGCACCGAGAACACGCTTCTCGCCCGCAATGCCACCATCGTCGATACCCTGAAGATCGTCAGCACCGCCTTCTACGGGATGACGATCCAGTGCGCCGAATGCCACGACCACCGCTACGATCCCATCACGCAGAAGGACTACTACGAGCTCCGCTCTGTCTTCGAGCCCGGCTTCAATCCCGCCGCGTGGCGCCAGCCCGCGGGACGCCTCGTCTCGCTCCAGACGAAGGAGCAGAAGGCCGCCGCCGCCGCGGTCGAGGCCGAGGCGAAGAAGATCGACGATGCCCGGATCGTGAAGCAGGAGGAATTTATCACCGAAGTCCTCGAGAAGGAACTCGCGAAGCGCGAGGAGGTGGTTCGTGGACCGCTCCGCAAGGCCTTCCGCACTGTCGCGAAGGACCGCACGCCCGAGCAGGTCGCGCTGCTCAAGCAGCATCCCTCCGTCGAGAAGCTGAGTGCCGGTTCACTCTACCTTTACGACACCACCTACAAGACCAAACACGCCGACACGCTCAAGAAGATGATCGAGGAAGCGGCGGCGGTGCGTTCGAAGAAGTCGAAGGAGGAGCTCGTCCACGCCTTCTCCGAACTGCCCGCGAAGCCCGGGGCGATTCCGGCGACCTTCCTCTTCCACCGCGGCAATCCGGAGTCGCCGAAGGACCCGGTGAAGCCGTCCGACCTCGATGTGCTCGCCGGGTGGAGGAAGCCGGAGTTGCCGGAGAAAGTCGAGGGAATTCCCACGACCGGGCGTCGCCTCGCCTTCGCCGAGACCCTCACCGACGGACGACACCCGCTCCTCGCCCGCGTCATCGTGAACCGCGTCTGGATGCACCATTTCGGCACGGGACTGGTGAAGACACCCGCCGATTTCGGTCACCTCGGGGAGAAGCCGAGCCATCCCGAACTGCTCGACTGGCTCGCCTCCGAATTCATGGCGAAGGGCTGGAGCCTGAAGGAACTGCACCGTCTCATCCTCTCGAGCCACACCTGGAGGCAGAAGTCGGAACGCGACACCGAGCGCGACCGCATCGATCCCGACAACCGCCTCCTCAGCCGCCAGAACAAGCGCCGCCTCGAGGCCGAAGTGCTGCGCGACGCGCTCCTCGTCGTCTCCGGAAAACTGAATCCGAAGGCCGGTGGCGAGCCCGTTCCCGTGATGCTGACCGAGGAGGGCCAGGTCGTGCTCGGGGTCGACACGATGGACACGGCGGGAAGGCAGACCGGCAAATACATTCCGCTGAACGGCGAGGAATTCCGCCGCAGCGTCTACGTGCAGATCCGGCGTTCGCGTCCCCTCGAGATGTTCGCGACCTTTGACGCCCCTGACATGACCACCGCGAATTGCGAGATCCGGCCGGTCACCACCGTCAGTCCCCAGAGCCTGCTGCTGATGAACAACCTCGGCATGCGCGAGTTCGCCCAGTATTTCGGCGAGCGGATGATGAAGGAATGCGGCGATGCGGGTGTCGAGGAGCAGGTCCGCCACGCGTGGAGGCTGATCTACGGGAGGGAGCCGGTCACGGAGGAACTGGAGGCGGGCGCCGCCTTCCTGACGATGCAGACCGCCCACTACACCGTCGAGCCCGCGAAGTTTGAGAAATCGGCCGGCCCCGCCGAGACGACCGCTGCTCCGGCCCGGCTCATGGGCCTCGCCGCCCTGGGGCATGCGCTGATGAGCGCGAACGAGTTTTTGTATTTGGATTGAAACATTAAGGTCAGAGAATTCAACGCAGATGACCGCAGATGACCGCAGATGACCGCAGATCCGAACAGGAACAATCATTGAAATCCTATCCGCGAAAATCTGCGGACATCCGCGTAGATCTGCGTTCCAAAAATCCGGTTTAACCCCCTCCTGCTAATCCTTTCTCCCCATGCTCACCCGACGCGACTTCCTCGAACGCGGCTACGGACTCGGCGGCATCGCCCTGGCCACGCTCCTGCAGGAACAGGGTCTGCTCGCGAACCCGACCCTGTCCGGTGCCGCGCACCGGTCCTACGACAACCTGCCCAAGCCGCCGCCCGGCTTCGGCAAGGCGAAGGCGATGATCTCGATGTTCATGCAAGGCGGGCCGAGCCACATCGACCTCTTCGATCCGAAGCCCGAACTGAACCGGCTCGACGGCAAGGATTTCCCCGGCGAGGTGAAATACGACGATGCCGCGGGGGCGAGCCGCGAGGTGATGGGCTGCCCGTGGAAGTTCTCGAAGCACGGTCAGAGCGGGATGGACTTCAGCGAACTCGTGCCGAACATGGCCGGGATCGCCGACGAGATCACGATGATCCGCTCGATGCACACCGGGGTGAACAACCACGGCCAGTCCATCAACGCGCTCCACAACGGCTCGATCCTGACGGGGCGTCCCACGCTCGGCAGCTGGCTCACCTACGGGCTCGGGTCGGAGAACCAGAACCTGCCCGCCTACGTCGCCCTGACCGATCCGCGCGGTCTTCCGGTGCTGGGAGTGGACAATTTCACGAACGGCTGGCTGCCCTCCGTCTACCAGGGCACCGTGATCCGGCCGAAGGAGCCCCGCATTCTCAATCTTGACCCGCCGATGTCGCTCAAGGGCGCGGCGCAGGCGCGTTACCTCGACTTTGTCGGCGGCCTCAACCGCCGCCATCTCGGGGAGCGGCCGGGCGAGACCGAGCTCGAGGCCCGCATCCAGAGCTTCGAGCTCGCCGCCCGCATGCAGGTCGCGGCGAAGGAGGCTCTCGATCTCTCGCAGGAGAGCGAGGCGACCAAGGCGATGTATGGGATCGGAGTGAAGGAGACCGACGATTTCGGCACCCGTTGTCTCATCGCCCGCCGGCTCATCGAGCGCGGGGTGCGTTTTGTCTCGATCTTCACCGGCAACCAGACCTGGGACAACCATACGAGCATCCTCACGACCCTGCCGGCCGCCTGCGTCTACGTCGACAAACCCGCCGCGGCGCTGGTGCGCGATTTGAAGCAGCGAGGCCTTCTCGACTCCACCATTGTCCATTGGGGCGGGGAAATGGGCCGTCTCCCCGTGATCCAGAACCGGGCCGGTGCGGCCAAGGGCGACCGCAAGTCGGTCGGACGCGACCACAACACCTACGGATTCAGCATGTGGGTCGCGGGCGGCGGCTTCAAGGGCGGTCACACTTACGGGGCCACCGATGAATTCGGGCACAAGGCGGTCGAGAACATCGTGAACCACTATGACTACCACGCGACCCTGCTGCACCTCTTCGGCCTCGATCCGAAGCAACTCGTCTACAAGCGCAACGGCGTCGATCAATCGCTGATCACGGATGACAAGGCGAGGGTGGTGACGGAGTTGCTGGCATAGAGTAGAAGCGGCGTCCCGCCGCTTTGCCTGCTTGCAAAAGAGAACACTCCCTCAGCTCCACTTGACAAGGATATAATCCTTGTTTAAGTAAGGAAATGAGCAAAGTCACCAGCAAGCTCCAGGTGACCATCCCCAAGGCGGTCGCCGAGGCGCATGGAATCAAGCCTGGTTCGGAAATCCAGTTTGAATCGGCAGGCGATTTGATTCGTGTCACGACCGTTCGCGAGAAAGGGGTGAAGTATGAGACGAGCCCCTTCGATCTCGCGTTCCGCCTGAGGCTCTTCGACGAGGCCACTGAGCGGCAGAAGGCGCGGGAAGCGGCCCAGCTCGAGCGCATCGGGAGCAACACCGATCGCGGCTGGACGCGCGAAGAACTTTATCAAAGGGGCGATGGCCGCTCTGCTTGATACCAATGTGCTCGTTTACCGGGTCGACCCACGCGATCCGGCGAAACAGGAGTGTGCCCGTAATCTCATGCGCCGGGGGATGGAGGAGAGCAGCCTCCGCATCCCGCACCAGGCCTTGGTTGAGTTCGTCGCGGCGACGACGCGACCGCTTCCGAAGGGCGGCTGCCTGCTGACTCCAGAGGAAGCCAGACGGGAAGTGGAAGAGCTGATCCTCCAGTTCCCGGTTCTATGTCCCGATGAGGGCCTGTTGCGACTCGCTCTGCGGGGGTGGGCCGCCTATTCCATGAGTTGGTTCGATGCCCATCTCTGGGCTTATGCTGAGTATTTCGGATTGACCACGCTCTATTCCGAGGATTTTCAAACGGGCCGGGTCTACGGCGCCGTCCGCATCGAAAATCCTTTTGTGTGAGGTTCGCTCACCGATCGTCCTCGCGGCCAATCGCTCCGACCGGACAATCATCCAATGCCTCGTCGCATTGCCGCATTTCGTCCGGCGTCACGGGCTGACGGGCGACAAAGGAATGGGCCGCGCGATCGTCCCGGGAAAAGAAAGCCGGGGCATGGTGACGGCATTGGTCGCAGTCGATGCACTCGTCGCTGACAAAGAAGGGACCGGGGGCGTTTTGGGGATAACGATGGATGGATTGGGCCATGAGTCGGAAATACGGAATCCCCCCGGAGGATCTTTCATCGTGGCGGGAATCCGAGCCGCCGCGGCAGGCGAATCCTTCCCGATGAGTGACCGCGACCGGATCGAACGCGAAATGCTCCGTCTCGCCGAGGCGAGGGGAGCGGGCTCGTTTTGTCCCTCCGAAGTGGCCCGAGCCTGCGCCGCCGGAAGGGAAGAGGCGGATTGGCGAGAACTCATGCCGCTGGTCCGGGAGGTCGCCGCGGATCTCGCCGAAAGCGGATCGATCAAGGCCACGCAGGGCGGAAGGGTCGTCGATGTGCGCGAGGCGAAAGGCCCGCTGCGCCTGCGCCAGCCGTAGCGGAAGCGGCGACGCTTCCGGGCGAGGGGGTCGGGCTGCCGAGGGCCCGAAACGTTGTCTCCGCGATTCCTGCGAAACATCCGTACGGTTCCGGAGTTTGACCCAAGGAATGAAATCCGTGTTCCGCCCGGTCATCCTCTGGTTTGGTCTCCCGTCGCTCGCGATTGCCGCGGATGGCCCCACCCACGAGCAACTCGCCTTCTTCGAGGAGTCGGTGCGTCCCCTCCTCGTGAAGCACTGCTACGAATGCCATTCGACCGAGGCCGAGAAGGTCAAGGGCGGCCTGCTCCTCGACACGAAGGAAGGCTGGATGGCCGGTGGCGACTCGGGCGAGGCGATCCTTCCGGGCAAGCCGGACGAGAGCCTTGTCATGGAAACGGTGCGCTATGACAATCCCGATCTTCAGATGCCGCCGAAATACCGCCTCTCCGAGGAAGAGGTCGGTGTCCTCTCCGAATGGATCGCGATGGGGGCGCCCGATCCGCGTTCCGGGGAGAAGGTTACGAAGGTCTCCTCGATCGACTGGGAAAAAGGCAAGGCGCACTGGGCCTTCCAGCCGGTCGCGAACCCGGCGGTGCCGGTGGTGAAGGACACCGCCTGGGCCCGCCGCGATCTCGACCGCTTCCTGCTTTCGAAGATGGAGGCCGCCGGGGTGAAGCCCGTCGCCGATGCCGACCGGTTCGCCCTGATCCGCCGGGTCACCCTCGACCTCACCGGCTTGCCGCCCACGGTCGATGAGGTCGGTGCCTTCGTCCGCGATCCGGCGAACGACGACGAGGCCCTCGCCAAGGTCGTCGACCGGCTCCTCGCATCGTCCGCCTTCGGGGAACGGTGGGGACGGCACTGGCTCGACGTGGCCCGCTACGCCGATTCCGTCGGCAAGACGAGGAACATTCCCTTTCCCTACGCGTGGCGGTATCGGAACTACGTCATCGACGCCTTCAACGCCGACAAGCCCTACGACGAGTTCCTCACCGAGCAGATCGCGGGCGACCTCATCGATGCGGGCGATCCCGCGACCCAGACCGAGCACCTCATCGCCACCGGTTTCCTCGCCCTCGGGTCGATGGACCTGAACGAGCGCGACCGCGAGCAATTTCTCCTCGACCGCATCGACGACCAGATCGACACCCTCGGCCGCGCCACCATGGGACTCACCCTCGGGTGCGCGCGTTGCCACGATCACAAGTTCGACCCCGTCGCCCAGACCGACTATTATGCCATGGCCGGGATCTTCGCCAGCACCCGGACCATGAGCGGTCAGAGCAATCGTGAGGGCGGAAGCAAGGACTACCACAAACCCAATCTCCTCGTTTCGCTCAATTCGGTCGGGGGAGTCGCCGGGTTGAAGGAACTGGCGGCTCGTGAGGCCGAGATCGCACGGCTCGAGGCGCGACTGGCCGAGTTGCGAAAGATCGGCAAGGGCGAGACCGGCAACGGTGGCCAGGAGCGCCGCAAGGAACTGAGGCAGGAGTTTTTTATGCTGCAGAAGCGGCTCAACGAACTCCGCTCCTCCGAGGACACGGCACCCGCCATGGCGAAGGCCAAGACCAAGGGCAAGGCGAAGGGCGGCGGCGAGCAGGTCGACCCGAATGCGCCTCTCGCGATGGCTGCGGTGGAGGGTGAAGTCGCCGACCTCGCGTTGCGCGTGCGGGGGGAGCCCGACCTGAAGGGCGAAGTCGTGGCGAGGGCCTTCCCCGTGGCCCTGAAGCATCCCTCCACCCCCGCGCTCAAAAGCGAGGGAAGCGGCCGGCTCGAACTCGCCGAATGGCTCGCTTCGCCGGACCATCCGCTCACCGCCCGCGTCATGGCGAACCGGGTCTGGGGACACCTCTTCGGACGTGGACTCGTCGGCACGGTGGACAACTTCGGCCTTTCCGGTGAGGCACCGACCCATCCCGAATTGCTCGACCATCTCGCGACCCGCTTCGTCGCGAACGGCTGGTCCGTGAAGTCGCTCGTCCGCGAGATCGTCCTCAGCCGCGCCTATCGTCTCAGCTCGAGCCATGACGAGGCCAATGCGAAGCTTGATGAAGACAATCGCCTCCACTGGCGGGCAAATCTCCGGCGCCTTGAAGCCGAAGCGATCCGCGATTCCCTCCTCGCCGCCGGTGGCATGCTGCAATCCGAACGCCCCGACGGGGCCCCCATGGATGCAAGCGACCGTCCCAACGGGAAGGCGAAAGGGAAAAAGCGCGGCGACACCGCCGATCCCATCGCCAGTCCGGTTCGCAGCGTCTACCTGCCCGTGATGCGGTCGAAACTGCCCGGCATGTTCACCGTCTTCGACTTCGCCGAGCCCGATCAGGTCAACGGCCAGCGCGACGTCACCACCGTGCCGCCGCAGGCGCTCTTCCTCCTCAACAATCCCTTAGTCGTCGACGTGTCGAAAAAGGCCGCCGAGCGGATCCTCGCCCAGGATCTGCCCGACGAGGCCTCGCGCCTCCGCTATGCCTACGCCTACACCCTCTGCCGTTATCCCAGCGACGCCGAGGTGACCCGTTCGCTCGCCTTCCTTTCCGAGGACGGTGACGACCGCGAAGCCTCCTGGACCGCCCTGACCCAGGCCCTCTATTCCTCCGCCGAATTCCGCTACCTGCCCTGACCCCCCGCACCTTTTACCGGGGCGAAGCCCCGTCCCCACCATGAAACTCTGCCAGGATCGCTTCACCCCGCTCACCCGGCGCGGCATGTTGCAACACACCGCCGCCGGATTCGGCTGGCTCGCCTTTTCCGCGATCCAGGCCGAACTCGCCCGCGCCGCCACGGGATCGGCCGGCGCATTCACCTCGCCCCTGCTGCCGAAGGCTCCGCATTTTCCGGCCCGGGCCAAGCGTGTCATCTTCCTCTTCATGCAGGGCGGACCGAGCCACCTCGACACCTTCGATTGGAAACCCGACCTGAAGGCCAACGGAGGCAAGAGTGGCGGCAGCGAGGACGGCAAATCCGGCACCCTTCTCGCTCCCCAGTTCGAGTTCTCCCCGCGGGGAAAAAGCGGACTGCCCATCAGCTCGCTCTTCCCGGAGCTGAGCCGGCACGCCGACGACCTCTGCCTGCTCAACGGCATGCACACCTCGAACGCCGCCCACCCGCAGGCCACCATCGCCCTGCACACCGGCAGCATCAATTTCGTGCGTCCCTCCCTCGGATCTTGGGTCACCTACGGTCTCGGGTCCGAGAGTCAGGACCTCCCCGGCTTTGTCACGATCAATCCCGTCGGGCTCGGCGGCTCGCAGAATTATGGGTCGTCCTTCCTGCCCGCCTCCTTCCAGGGCACCCGCGTCGATCTCGAGGCCGGCGGCATCGCCGACATCCGCAACCGCCACCTCTCCGAAGGCCGCCAGCGAGCCCAGATCGACCTGATCCAGGAGATGAACCGCGACCTTCTCGAGCAACAGCCCGGCAATCCCGAGCTCGACGGCGTCATCCAGTCCTTCGAGCTCGCCTACCGCATGCAGACCTCGGTGCCCTCGGTCCTGAACCTCGAAGCCGAGAAGCCGGAGACCCGCGAGCGTTATGGCATCGGGGCCGGGGCCACGAACGACTTCGGCACCCAGTGCCTCATGGCCCGCCGCCTCGCCGAGAGCGGGGTGCGCTTCATCCAGGTCAGCAAGGGCGGCTGGGACCAGCATCGCGAGTTGAAGGAGAAACTCACCGAGAACTGCACCGCGATCGACAAGCCCATCGCCGCGCTCCTCCAGGACCTCAAGGATCGCGACATGCTCAAGGACACCCTCGTCCTCTGGGGCGGTGAATTTGGCCGCAGCCCCCAGGACCAAGCCAATGGCGGCGACGGACGCCGCCACAACAACCGCGGTTACTCCATGTGGATGGCCGGGGGCGGGGTTAAGGGCGGATTGCGCTACGGGTCCACGGACGAGATCGGCGGCACCTCCGTCGAGGGCAAGATCGGCACCCACGACCTCCACGCCACCCTCCTCCATCTCCTCGGTCTCGACCACACGAAGCTGACCTACCGCTACGCCGGTCGCGACTTCCGCCTCACCGACGTCTACGGCGAGGTGGCGAAGGAGATCCTGGCGTGAGATCGTCGCCGTTGGAGCGACCCGATTGTGTTCGATCTATCAACAGCATTTGGTGAAAGGCCGTTTTCATGAGATTCGCCGGGTCGGTGATGTGGCCGATGCGTCGGGTGAGGCCCTCGATTCGTGCCTTGCTTCGCCTTCGCCGGTGAAACTGCGATCGTGGGACGGACTGCATCTCGGAGTCATGATCTCCGGAGGGATCTCATCGCTGGTGACGATCGGTGCCTGCATGCGCAGGGCGGCGTCCTGTCTCGGGATCACCTTGATCGACCCATAGGTTCACCCGATGGACGTGTCGGGAGACGTCAGTGGCAGGTGTCCAGCTTCCGGTCGATTTCACTCCCCGAAACAAACCAGCCTCTCACTCCGCTTTTCCCCCTCGTAATCCGCCACGCGCAGGAAGATCTGTTTCCCGGCAATCGAGGGCGTCGCGAAGACCTCGTCGCCGACCTTGTTCTTGGCGACGATCTCGAGTCCGGCGGGATCGGCCTTGAAGATGAAATAGTCGCCGGACTCGTTCACGGCATGGATTTGGTCCCGGACGAGGACGGGGGAGGCGCTGAAGGTGCCGCCGAGACGGCCTTTCCAACGCTCCGCGCCGGTGGCGGCGTCGAGGCAGAGGCCGATGCCGGCATCCACGGTGGCGTAAAGGTGGCCGTCCTTCACGAGCATCGAGGGCACGTAGACGCGGTCGTTCGTTTCCCAGACGACCTTGCCGGATCCGTCGGCGGCGATGGCGGCGACGTGGTTCTTCGGATAGCCGCCGGAGGAGTAGATGTGCTTCCCATCGGTCGGCGTGGTCGTGACGCATTCGGTGGTGGCGCCGTCGATCTCCCAGTTCACCTTGCCGGTGAGCGGATCGAGACTGGTGACTTTCTCGAGTCCGGTCAGGAAGAGCTGCGTTTTCCCCGCGACCTCGAGGACGACGGGCGAGGTGTAGTTCGGCAGGGCGGCACGGGCGTGACGCCATTTCACCGCACCGGTTTTGCGATCGAGCCCGCAGACGGCGCCGCCGGTGGCTCCCTTGTTGTCGGCGGAGACGATGACGAGGTCGCCGTGGAGGGCGGGGGAGGATCCGTAGCCCTGGTGTTCGAGGTAGTCGGTGATTTTGGTCTGCCAGAGCCGCTTGCCGTCGGGGTCGAGGGCGGTGGTGTAGACAGCGTCTCCGCTGAGGAAATTGATGTAGACGCGCTCGCCGTCGCAGGCCGGAGTGACCGAGGCCCAGGAGGCCTTCTTGTTGATCTTCTGGGTGAGGCCCTTCTCGTGGATGACGGTGGTCCAGAGGAGTTTGCCGGTGGCGCGGTCGAAGCCGTGCATGGCCTGGATCTGCGTTTCCTCGTCGGCGGTGGCGAGGTAGACGCGGTCGCCGGCGATGCAGGCGGAGCCGTGACCGCGGCCGGGAATGGGGACGGACCAGAGGATGCCTTTTTCCTCGCCGAACGTGGTCGGAGGCGCGGCATCAGGCGCGGCGACGCCGTTGTGGGATGGTCCCCGCCACCACGGCCAGTCTCCCGAAAAGGCGGGTGGAACGGCGAACGCGGTGAGGAGGACGAAGGTGAAAACGCGGGTGGTCATGGCCACGGCATTGAAGCAGAGAGAAGCGGCGGGGGATAGGGCTTGAATGCGCCGGACGAGCTCACTTCGGTCCGCGGGGAATGATGGGCGCGGGAGGGGATCAAAACCGTTTCGTGAATCCGCCGAAAATGCCGAAATCCTCCGAGTCGTCGCTCAGACCGACACGGACGCCGGCGTCGAGAATGAGGTCGGCGCTGAGGGTGAGGGTCGTGCCTCCGGAAAAATAGGGCTGGTAGGCGCCGGGGCCGGTGATCCCAAAGTATTCGGTGTAGAGGCCGAGGCTTTCCGTGAGATCGAATCCGAGAACCGCGGAATGAAGGAACTGGGCGTCGTATCCGCCCGCCCCGTCATCGACGGCATCGATCTGTGCCATCATGTCGAGGGAGATGGTGTCGGTGAGACCGGTCGAGAAGGGGATCATGAGCCCTCCCTCCGTGACGCCGTTGCTGAGGGCGGTGCCCGTGGGAATCTTCACATAGGGGAAGATCGCCATGGCGGTGGGGCCCACGTCGTTGCCCCAGAGGTTGTATTTCAGCCGCAGGGTCACGTCGCTGAATCCTTCGGCTCCGTCTCCGGTCACGGGATCCTCCCAGGTGTAGGTGTCGAAGATCGTTTGCAGGTCGATCCGGTCGGTGAGGCCGACCTTGAGATTGGTCGCCATGAGGGTGTGGGTGTCGGTGCGGGCGTCACGGGTCCAATCGAAGTAACTCGCTTCAATGACCCAGGCTCCGGCATCGACGGTGATGGGGCTCTCCGTGACGTCGGGACGGTCCGGTGCCAGTTCGCGCCATTCGCTGCGGGGGGTGGGGTTGAAGAGGGTGTGGGGCCGGGCCGATGTCCGGAGGGCCTCGATCGGATCGCCCGCCTCGGCCAGGGCGCAGAAAAGCGTTGTCAGTGCGTGTGCGAATGTCAGGGTGTGTTTCATGCGGCGGTCGAGTTGGTTTCGGAAATGGATCGGGGCGGGGACAGGTCGCGCCGGAAGCGACGGGTGACGATTCCCTGGTCCGGGCTGAAGAGCCATGCGAGCAGGAAGATGATCCCCGAGGCGAGGGCGATCATGCCCGAAGAGGTGGTGCTTTCGAATCCGAACCAACCCGGCACGACGAGGGCGCCGAGGTGCCCCGTGACGGCGGCGAGAACGGCGGCGGCGGCGGAGAGGAACAACAGGGGCAGGAGACGGTGGGTGAGGAGGAGCGCCGTCGCGGGGGGCACGATGAGCATCGCGATGACGATGATGCTGCCGACGGACTCGAAGGCGGCGACGGTCGTCACCGCGACGAGGGTCATGAGGAGGTAGTGGAGGAACTGTGAGGAATATCCGAGGGTGTCGGCGAGATCCGGGTCGAAGGAGCTGAGCTTGAACTCCTTGTAGAACAATGTCAGGACAAGGAGGTTGACGAGGAGGACGCCGCCGTTGACGAGGGCGGCGCGCGGAACGGCGAGACTCCCGACGTTCACGGTGTCGAGCGGGGTCAGTTCGATCGCGCCGTAGAGAACGCATCCGGGATCGAGGTCGACATGGTCGGCGGCGCGGCGGATGAGGAGGAGTCCGACCGCGAAGAGAGTGGTGAAGACGATGCCCATGGCGGCGCCACGGTCGACGTTGCCGAAGCGCATGATCCACTGGGTGAAGAGCGCGGTGAGGAGTCCGGCGATGGCGGCCCCGAGGAACATGGGGATGCTGGCCCGGGTCCCGGTGATGAGGAAAGCGATGGCGAGTCCAGGGAGGACGGCATGACTGATGGCGTCGCCCATCATGCTCATTTTCCGCAGGACGAGGAAACAGCCGGGAAGGGCGCAGGCGACGGCGCAGAGGGCGCCGACGAGGACGATCCAGGTGTCGAAAGAGGTCCACATTTCAGTGATCGGTAATCAGTGATCTGTAATCCGTGATCGGTTCCTGATCGAGATCCGATGGGAGAATGAAGAATTCGGTGGTGTCGTCGCTTTCCCGGACTTTGGTCGTCGGGGTCGGTTCCGGATCTCCGCAGAATCGGTCGGAAATGGAGATCATTTTTCCAATCATCGCGCCGATCTCCTTGCAGCGCGTTCCGAAGCGGGAAACAGTTTCCTTATCCAGATAGCCTGAATCCATCGCGACGATGAGCCAATGCTGGGTTTCGTTCTGCTCTCCATCGGCATCGGTGAGTTTGCTCACGAAGTGCTTCTCGTATCGCCTTTTCGCCCAGGCTTCGGCGATTTGTGCCCCGACGGACCGGGAAGCACGTCGAATCTGGTCGGTGAGCGAAAAACGTTCCTCTTCCGGAAACGATTTGCTCGCATCGAAGATCTCTTTCGCCAGTTCCCTGGACCTCTTCCAGGCCACCAACTCTGTGAAATGCCTCGCGTAAGCGTTCTTTTCCATATCGACACGGTCTTTAAAAGGTTACTGCTTACTGATCACTGAATACCGATTACCGATTACCAATGAAGTGCGGACTCGGTGGCACGCCTTGGTCGGGGAGGCCCCCTCCGAGCTTCGCCTCGAGCTCGCGGACGAGCTCGGCGCCGAGAATGTGCTCGACCATGTCGGCATCGCGATCCACGTGGCTCGGCGCGACGTCGGCATATTGGATGAGGTAGGTTTCCCAGAGCCGGTGATTGCGGGTGACGCGGGCGGCTTCACCAAATCCGGGTTCGGAGAGGCGGAGGCGGCCGTGTGGCGTGGGCTCAAGATGATCCTCGCGATGGGCGATGCGGAGGATCCGGCGGAGCTGGTGTGGCGTCCAGGACCGTTTTGCGAGGAGGGCCTCGTAGGGAAAGGAACGGTTCGAAACCGGTCCCCCCGCGGCCTGTTCCTCGACGATCTCGTAGGCGGCCCGCAGGAAGTGCTGGCGGTCTTCCTTCCGGCGCAGGGCGGCCTGATTGAGGATCCGTGGGATCACGCCACGCTCCGGGGCGAAGAGCATGCTGACGAGGAAGAGGATCGCGGCGACGAGGACGATGACGGCTCCGGCGGGCAACTGCGGCGTGAGGGCGCTGATCGAGGCTCCGAGCCAGCCGCTCACTCCGCCGATCATGGCCGAGATGAGGAGCATGGGCAGGAGACGTTGCGTCCAGAAGCGGGCCGCGGTGGGCGGGGTGATGAGGAACGCGATGACGAGGATGAGCCCGACCGACTGGAGTCCGATCACGGTCACGGCGGTGACGAGCGCGAGGAGGAGCACATCCAGGAAAAGGGTCGGCCAGCCCTGGGCCGCGGCGTAGCCGTCGTCGAAGCAGAGGACGAGGAATTCCTTGAGGAAGAGCAGGGAGATGAGCGAGGCCACCCCGGCGACGCCGGCGATGAGGAGAAAGTCGCTCGCGACCATCGCGGCGGTCTTTCCGTAGATGAAGGACTCGAGTCCGGCGGCGCTGGCCCCGGGGAGATCCTGGACCATGCGGAGGCTCGCGACGCCGACGCCGAAAAAGACGGAAAGGACGAATCCCATGGCCACGTCGTCGCGCAGCTTCGTGGTGTTGCGGATCAGGAGCATCGTGGCGATGCCGGCGATGCCGGAAAGGGTCGCCCCGAGCAGGAGCATGGGGAGCGACTTCCCGTCTCCGCCCAGCGACACCATCACGGCAAAGGCGATCGCGATTCCGGGAAGGGTCGCGTGGGAAAGCGCGTCCCCCATGAGCGATCGTTTCCGCAGGAGGAGAAACGCGCCGACGAGTCCCGCCGCGATCCCGAGAAGCGTGGTGCTGAGAACAACGAGGCGCGTGTTGTAGTTTTCCAACAGGAGCACCTCGAGGATGTCGGAAGCGTCCGGCATGGTCAGCGCGGAGTGGAGCGGAGGGCCTCGGCCGCCTTTTCGAGAAGGCTCAGTTTCCCGCCGTAGGTCTTTTGCAGGTTTTCCCGGGTGAAGGTCTCGGCGGTGGGTCCGGCGGCGACGATGCGCATGTTGATGAGGACGATCCAGTCGAAGTAGGAGGTCACGGTGGCGAGATCGTGGTGGACGACGAGGCAGGTCTTGCCTTCGCCCGAGAGGCGGCGGAGGAGATCGACGATGGCCTGCTCGGTCGCGGCATCGACGGCGGCGAAGGGCTCGTCCATCAGGTAGAGGTCGGCGTCCTGCATGAGGGCCCGGGCGAGGAAGACACGCTGCTGCTGGCCGCCGGAGAGCTGGCTGATCTGTCGTTGGGCGAGGTGGGCGATGCCGACCTGCTCGAGCGCCTCCATCGCCCGTTTGGTCTCGGCGGCGTTGACGCGGCGGAACCAGCCGAGGCGGCGGTAGGATCCCATGGCGACGACGTCGAGGGCGTTCACGGGGAAATCCCAGTCGACGCTCTCGCGCTGCGGCACGTAGGCGACCCGGTGGCGGGCCTTCCGGTAGGGCACGCCATAGACGTGCGCCCATCCCGAGGTGCGCGGGATCAGGTCGAGGCAGGCCTTGAGCAGGGTGCTCTTTCCGGCTCCGTTCGGCCCGACGATGCCGACGAGCTTGCCCTCGGGGATGTTCAGCTCGATGTCCCAAAGAACCGGCTTGCGCTGATAGGCGACGGTGAGGTCGTGGATCGCGAGGGGAACCTCGGGCGGATGCTCGGGACGCGGTTCGGTGTGTTTGGCAGGGAAAACCGCCTGGCCGCTGAGGGATTCGGTGTGCATGAGGGCGCGGGCCGAGCCCGCGGGAAAAGGTGGGGCGGGCGGAGCCCGCGGTAAAAAGTGGGAAGGTGAAAGGTAAAAGGTGCCGGAATCCGGCGATCAATGAGCCGGAGAGAGCTTTCCGTTCAGGCCTTTCTCGGGGGCGGTGCCGCCGAGGGCGCGGGTGAGGGTGGTGATGTTGTGGTCGATCATGCCGAGGTAGGTGCCTTCGTAGGTGCCCGACGCACCCATGGCATCGGAGTAGAGTTCGCCGCCGATGACGACGGTGTGACCCTTCGCGGCGGCACCTTCGAGCAGGGCGCGGACATTCTTGTCGGAGACCGAGCTCTCGACGAAGACGGCGGGGATCCTGCGTTCGACGAGAAAACTGACGAGATCCTCGATGTCCTTGACCCCGGCCTCGGACTCGGTGCTCATGCCCTGGATGCCGCGGACTTCGATGCCGTAGGCGCGCGCGAGGTATTGGAAGGCATCATGGGCGGTGACGAGAACCCGCTGCGGCGCGGGAATCGAGGCGATCGAGGTCTTCGCATACTGGTCGAGGGCCTCGAGTTTCGCCCGGTAGGCGGCCGCGTTGGCCTGGTAGGTGGCGGCGTTGGGGGCGTCGTAAGCGGCGAGGGACTTCTCCACGACCGCGGTCGCGGCGATCCAACCCTTCACGTCCATCCAGACGTGCGGGTCGTGATGTTCGTCCTCTCCGGAAAGGACATAACCCGATTCCTCCGAGAGTCCTTCGGTGACGGCATGGACGGGTTTTCCGGAGGTGGCGAGCTTGACGAGGATGTCGGTCATCTTGCCCTCGAGGAGGAGCCCGTTGTAGAAGACGACGTCGGCCGACTGCATTGCCTTGATGTCGGAGGCGGTCGGCTTGTAGACGTGGGGATCGACGCCCTCGCCGATGAGACCCTCGACGCGGGCGAGGGGACCGGCGACCTCGCGGACGATGTCGGCGATCATGCCCACGGTGGCGACGACGCGATAGGGGCCCGTGCTGGATTCCGGAGCGTCGGAACATCCCGGAAGAAGGATGGTCGCGAGAAGGGGAAGAGCCGCGGCGAGGAAACGATTCATGGAAGGCTAAAATAAAATTGCTTGAGTAAATATAGTCCCATTGTTTGATTGGTCAAGATAAGATCTTGCAATGCTCGATGAACCGGGGTATGCTCGCGGCATGCCGTCGAGCACCGTCGAGAATTACCTGAAAGCGATCCTGCACCTCCAGCAGGACGGGCATGGCAGCACCACGGTCGGCGAGATCGCCCGGGCCCTCGAGGTGACTCCGGGCACGGTCACGATCATGATGCGCCATCTCAGGGAGCGCGGGCTCGTCTCCTACGAACCGCGTCGCGGTCTTTCCCTGAAGCCCCGCGGGGTGACCGAGGCGATGAAAGTGGTGCGGCGTCACCGTCTCATCGAAACATTCCTCGTCGAGGTGATGGGGCTCGATTGGTCCGAGGTGCACGAGGAGGCCGAGATCCTCGAGCACGTCATTTCCGACCGGCTTCTCGACCGGATCGACGAGATGCTCGGTGAGCCGACCCACGATCCGCACGGCGACCCGATTCCGGCGCGGGACGGCACCGTCTGCAAGGATCACGCGATGCCCTTGGTCGAAGCCGATGCGGGTCGCTACCGGGTGGTGCGGGTTTCCGATGAAGATTCCGCCCTGCTCGGCTGGCTCAACGAGAAGGGCCTTCGGATCGGCGAGGAGGTGAGACTATCCCATCCGGACCGGGCCGCCGGCGTCCTCGAACTGCTGCGGAGGGGAGGCAAGCGGATCCTGTTGGGGACGGAGGTGGCTGGACAAGTCTTCGTCGAAGCGGTGTGAGTTGGTTGGGGCTCTTTTTTCTTGCGAAAGCGGAGGATGCCTCCATCTTTATTTCCCGCCGGAATCCCGGAACCATGGACAGGTGTCTGAGCGGTCTAAGGAGCACGCTTGGAAAGCGTGAGTAGGGGAAACTCTACCGAGGGTTCGAATCCCTCCCTGTCCGCCATTTTGATTTTCAGAGGGTTGCAGCAACGGCTGGCCTCGGGTAGCACCGGTTGGGGCAGTCCGGCGGTCCACGTGACCCGGGTCCGAGGCTGTCCCGGACGGGGTCGTGGCCCTCGCCGGTCGGAGGAGTCTCTGGCAGTCGTTTTAGTATCGCGCCCCGAAGTTTCCGTCGGATCATCCTGCGGCTTCGGGGACGGAGGCCCGGTGGAAATGATGGGTCAGACGATGCGGATGCGGACGCCTTCCTTGAGTTCATTGAGTCGGTGCTGGAGGCTGGCGAGTGCCTCGAGGCTATCGGCGCTGCAGTAGGTGAAGTTGGAGCCGGGACGGTCTCCCTGGATGAAACTCAATTCCCCCAGATCCAGGCCGGTTCCAACATCGTCGTCCAGATTGTGCAGCGGCAGCCCCGAGAGGTAGTGATAGGCCTGTGCGATCGGACTTTGATTCAACTCGAAATCCCACTCAAGCCACTGGTCGCGCTCCCGGCCGTCGATCGGATCGTCCAATTCCCCCTTCAATTGCTCGACGGCACCTTCCTCTTCCTCGATGAAATCCTCTTCGCGACCGCGCCATTCGATCGCATAACGGCGCAGGTCCGCGTCGTCGTAGGGGTCAAATCCCTTGGACTCGATGAATTCGCTCAGGGTCGGGTAGTCGGGCTCCGCATTGGGATCGCCCAGATACAGATGAAAGCCGTATCCGGTATCCTGGGCAAAGATTTCCGTGAGCGCGTCCTCTGGCGCGAGGATGAGCGGTCCGGCGGGTTGCAGGACGGCGGCATGGATGCGGCGGGCGATGCCGGCAGGAATCAAACAGGCTCCGGAGACCAGTCCGGACAGGGAAAGGAAGTGTCGGCGTTTCATGGCGAGGTTGGAGGGGGGGTAAGATGGACCACAAGGTAGGACAGCCGTGGGGTGACAGCTCGGTTTTTTCGGATTTGTCAGACCATGCACCAGACGGAGGCATCGAGCGCGCACCACACGACATCGCGCTTCCGCCGGGTATTCCAAGTCAAAACCGTGTCATAGGCCCCTCCCTCTGCCGGTTGGGGAAGGCTCATCGTGAAGGAGGAAGACGCCGGATGCGTTGCAGTGATCGAGGCGCGTCACCGGAATCATGCTGCCCGGCGCGATGCTGCCAAGCGAGTGCCTTATTCCAGCCAGAGCAGGGACGCTCCCGGATTGTCACGGTCGGGCACGACCTTGCCTCCGTATCGCGTCGCGGCCCGCTTCATCGCCGCCACGATCTGGGGCTTGAGGAGGGCGATTCCCTTGGTGGAGCCGTGGCCGTGGATCACCTTCAGGCCGCGAAAGTTTCCGCGAAGGGCCTCGTCGATGGCCCGTTCCAGTTTCCGCAGGGCGGCGTCGCGGTCCTCCCCGGAGTGGACGACATCGACCTGATGCACCCGGCCGTTGCTCCGGGAGCGGAGCGCCATCCCACACTTTGGGCAATCGAGCCGCCCGAGGGACTCGACCTGGAGGCCGCACTGGGGGCATTCGGGGGTGGGGTTCATGGGGTTGCGGCGATGAAGGAATCCCCCTGGTTCTCCCACGATCAACTGCCCAAGTCAAGACTCGCGCGGGACACCCCGTCGGTGCGCAGTTTTTACAAACCCGGTTGCGATGCGATGGGTTTACCCCCTGCCTGTCGCTCGGGACGGGCCAGTCAATTTTACCGGATTTTGACAGGGGTGCCCCTGCCGCTGACCCACGCCATGGAGTAAAATTTCTTCTTATCCAATGGGGCTGCCACCGGTTTCGATCGACAGGGTCCCGGTGTTTCTTGTAAACGTTGGGTTTTCCCTTAAAAGCATGAGTTCTGCTTCCGATGACGACTTCGAGGGTTCCCCGAGCGCGGCTTGTCCCTTTTGCGGGGCCGTCTCCTGGGTCGGGTCCGTGGACGGTGCCTGCGAACACGTTTTCGCGACGGGTGACTCCTTCGAAGGAACCGAAGCATGGAGCCAGATCGATGAGGCATTGAATGACGACGACCGGACGGTCGTGGAGGATTTTCTGGAGCGATCGACTCGGGAGCAGGACGCCGTCATTGGGAAGCTTGGGGGAGAAGCGGCGAAGACCCTCGCCGCCCTGAGAGATTCGCCCCTCTGGTGGAGCGATTTCATCGAGAACGAGGTGGTCACGGCCGACATCGACGAGCCGACCTTTTCGACGACCTACTACTCCGTCTTCGTTGCCACCCCGGAAAAGGCGGTTGAGGAGCTCAAGCTCCGTTATGTCGAGGCTGCAGGTGCCCTCAGGGGCTTGGGTTGATTGGGATTGGACCGGAAACCTCCGAGCCACGGGTGCCGAAATTCCAATTACTAGTGTAGTCCGCCTTACAGATTGTTAAATAAAACTTGCCTCATGTTTCTAGTGATGTAAGGACTCTCCGTCATGAGAGTTGCCGTTCCCATCGTGTT
>JBILDO010000125.1:0-5014 GCA_044352585.1 Verrucomicrobiales bacterium | reverse complement strand
CTTCGTCGATCCCGCCATCGTGGACACGGAAACATCCGGGTTCGAGCTCGAGGCGGTCGTCTCCCCGGTCGAGGCGGTCCGGATCTACACAAACGCCACCTGGCTCGACGCCGTCGTCACCGACGGACAGTATCTCGGCGGCTTCGGCGGGTCGCCCGGCGATCGGTTGCCCCGGCGCCCCGAGTTCGCCCTCTCCGGAGGAGTCGTCTTCAGCGGCGACCGCTGGAAACTCGGGGCCGAGGTCACGGGAGCCTACGACCGCCTCGATTCCCCCGGGGTCATTCTCGACGACTACACCGTCGCGAGGATCTTTGGGAGCTATGAGATGGGCGACTCGATCGAGGTCTACGGACGGATCGAGAACGTCTTCGACCTCGATTACGAAACCACCTCCGGCTACGGGGCGGCGGGCCTCGGCGCCTTCGGCGGCGTGCGGTTCGTCTGGGGGAAGTGACCAGTCCCCGTCCTCGCCGGGTGGCGGCAATGAGGCGCTTTTCCCGATTGCCCGGCGACCGCCATTGGGATTCAGTAACAAGGTATTCGCCGGTTCCGGATCCGGCGGGCCCAGCCACCCGACTTCTTCATGAACCCGAACGTGCTGCACCGCACCCGGCGCGAATTTCTCACCACCTCGGCCTGCGGCCTCGGCGGCATCGCCCTGGGCTCGATGCTGAGCGAAGACGGGGTCCTTGGCGCGGCGAACGCGGTGGACCCGGCCGCGTTCAGCGAGGCGGCCTCCCACCGCGCCGGACCCGCCAAAGCCTGCATCTTCATCTTCATGGAGGGGGCTCCCTCGCAGCTTGATCTCTTCACCCCGAAGCCGAAGCTGAACGAACTGCACGGACAGAGTCTCCCGAAGTCCATCCTCGACCAGGCCCGCTTCGCCTTTATCAAGCCCGAGACCGCGACCCTGATGGGTTCGCCGCGGAAGTGGAGCCGTCACGGCCAATGCGGGATGGACTTTTCCGACCTGCTCCCGCATCTCGCGACCTGCGCCGACGACCTTCTCATGGTCCGCTCGCTCCACAGCGAGGAGTTCAACCACCATCCGGGCCAGCTTCTCATGCAATGCGGCGTCTCGCGCTTCGGGATGCCCTCGATGGGATCGTGGATCAACTACGGCCTCGGCAGCCCCTCGCGGAATCTCCCCGGCTACGTCGTTCTCAGCGCGGGGCGGGGTGGTTCGGGCGGTTCGACCCTCTGGACCTCGGGATTCCTCTCGTCAAAGTATGCCGGAGTCCTCTTCCGGAACCAGGGCGAACCGGTCCTGAACCTGCGGAACCCGGCCGGACTTTCCCCGGAGATGCAGCGGGCCGGGCTCGACGCCCTCCGCGACCTCAACGAGGCCCGTTACCAGGAAGTCCACGACCCCGAGATCGCGAGCCGCATCGCGAACTACGAGCTTGCCAACCGCATGCAGTCCACCGCGCCCGGATTGGTGGATTTGTCAGGTGAATCGAAGGAGACCCTCGCGATGTATGGGGTCGACCGTCCCGAACCGCCCGGCAACGACTTCCGCGGGACCCTACCGGGCCTGCGTACCTACGACACCCTCGCGAGAAACTGCCTCCTCGCCCGGCGCATGGTCGAGCGCGGAGTGCGCTTCATCAACATCATCCACGCGAGCTGGGACCAGCATTCCGAACTCGACAAGAACCTCGCCTACAACGCGGGGGCCGTCGACCAGCCCATCGCCGCCCTCATCAAGGACCTGAAGCAGCGGGGCCTGCTCGACTCCACCCTCGTCGTGTGGGGCTCGGAGTTCGGCCGCACCCCGCTCGGGGAAAACCGTCCCGGCCGTCTCGCCAACACCGGCCGCGACCACCATCCCCAGGCCTTCACCATGCTCATGGCCGGAGGCGGATTCAGGGGTGGCCACATTTACGGCGCCACCGACGAGATCGGCTGGTTTGCGACGGAGAACCCCGTGCACGTGAACGACCTCCATGCCACTCTCCTGCACCAGTTCGGGCTCGACCATTTGAAGCTGACCTACCGGTTCCAGGGACGCGACTTCCGCCTCACCGATGTCGGCGGGAAGGTGATCCACGACTGGATCGCCTGAGCCCCCACTTTCGGGTGATCGGGAAAGCCTTGCATCGCCTCTCCCGGAGCGTCACCCTTGGCGTCGCCCGATGGTCGTGAATCCTCATCCGCTGCTCTGCGCCGCCCTGACCCTTCTCCTCGCCGGGGAAACGGCCCGCGCCCAGCTGCGCACCGCCCTTGAGGTCCGGTCGCTGCCACCGGAGACCGCCAAAGCGGGATTGCCCGCCGATCTGCGTGGGGTCGTGGTATTCTCCGATCCTCCCTCGACGATCTTTTTCCAGGACCGGACCGCGGGGACCTTTTTCCGTCTCGAAGGACGGAACCCTCCCTCCCCCGGCGACGAGGTCCGCGTCGTCGGTAAAACCATGCCCGGTCTCTACCTGCCCGGGATCCAGGAAGCGGCATTCGAAATCCTCGGTCACCCCGGACTCCCCGAGGCGATTCCAGCCTCGCTCGACGACCTCCTCTCGGGTCGCTACCATTACCAGCGCGTCAGCGTCGAGGGGATTGTCAGGACGATCGCATCAAACGAGGAGAACACCTCCCTGCTGCGTCTCGACCTTGGATCCCGGGTCATCGCGGTGCAGGTCGAGACCGTCGCCGACGGTGGAAGGGACTTCGTCGATACCCGCATCCGGGTGACGGGGCTGGCCGCGGGAGAGATGAATCATCGCCGCCAGCTCGTCGAACCCTACCTGCGTTGCCACGACTGGGACGACCTCTCCGTGATCGCTCCGGCGCGCCCCGTCCCCGAGATCGCCGCGGTATCACCTGGCGAGATTCTCACCTTCGCCGTTGGCGGGTCGATGCGGCATCGCACGCGCCTCTCCGGGGTCGTGCTCGCGGCCTTCGGAGAGGGCGAGGTTTTTCTCCGCTCCGAGGAGGCGGGAATCGCGGTGCGGCTCCTTGAGACCGAGTTGCGTCCCGAAATCGGCGATCAAGTCGAAATCGTCGGCTTCCCCGAGATGGATCGTTTCAGCGCCCGCCTCGTCGATGCCTCGGTCGTGTCGCGACGCGGCAGCGAGGGCCCGCCGGAGGCACGCTCCGTCTCGATCGGCGATCTGCTTGAAGGGCTCCACGACAACGACCTCGTCTCCATCGAGGCCGATCTCGTCGAACGTTACCGCAACGAGCGCGGCAGCACGCTCCTGCTCCGCGGAGGGGACGACACGGCGCGTGTCGAGGCCGCTGACCTCGCGGGGGAACCGAGCCCGGGAACCCGCCTCCGGGCCACCGGCATCGCCGTGGTCGAATCCTCTCGCCGTTCAGGAGAATATCGGGCCGAACCGGAGCGGGTCGTCCTGCGCCTTCGTCGAACCGAAGATCTCGCCGTGCTCAGCGCGCCGCCCTGGTGGACGCCCGCACGCCTCGCCACGGGCCTCGTCGTTTTTCTCGTCGCCACGGTTTTCGCCGGCCTCTGGATCGTGTCGTTGCGGCGCCAGGTCACCCGGCAGACCGCCGCCCTACGCCACCGCATCGGACACGAGGCAATCCTCGAGGAACGGCAGCGGCTCGCCCGGGAATTCCACGATACCCTCGAGCAGCAACTGGCCGGACTCGCCCTGCGACTGGATGCCGCCGTGGCGAAGGGTGGTGATGAGAAACTCCGCGGCTTTCTCCAGGGATCCCGCAGCCTCGTCTCGCGCATCCAGACCGAAACCCGCAACCTCGTCGCGGATCTGCGCCAGGATCCGGAGGAGGCGGCCGACCTTGTCGGTTCCCTCGGCGAGTTGCTCGAACAGGGACGCGACGGAGTCGGTCCGGACATCGCGCTGATCTCCCCGACCGACGGCCTCCCGGCCCTGCCCTCCCGCAGCGTGCATCATCTCCGCATGATCGCCCAGGAATCACTCACCAACGCGATCAAGCACGCCGGCGCGAAGCGGGTCGACCTGATCCTCGAGCCCGTGCCGGGCGGCCTCGTCCTCCGCATCCGCGACGACGGCCGCGGCTTCGACACGGGCGTGGAAACCTCGGGCAAGTCGGGTCACTTCGGATGCATGGGCATGCGCGAACGCTGCCGGAAGATCGGAGCCCGGATCGAGTGGCGCAGCGCCCCGGGCGAGGGCACCGAGGTGACCGTGATCCTGACAAACCCACAAAAAGAGGAGGGTTTTCAATGAAGGTGATGATTGTCGATGACCACTTCGTCGTCCGCAGCGGGCTCGCCGCCTCCCTCGAGCTGGAGGACGACCTCTCCATCGCGGCGGAGGCTGAATCGGGCGAGGCCGTCCTCGAGCTCTACCGTTCGACGCGGCCCGACGTCGTTCTCATGGACCTGCAACTGCCCGGATGGAACGGGATCGAGACGACCGAACGGCTTCTCGAGGTCGAACCCGGTGCACGGGTCCTGATCTTCTCGACCTTCGCCCGCGACGACGAGATCCAGGCGGCCCTCGACGGCGGGGCGATGGGCTACCTCCAGAAGACCGCCGGACGCACCGAACTGCTCGACGCCCTCCGCCGCGTCGCCGCCGGGGAGCGCTACCTCGCTCCGGCCATCGCGACCCGGCTCGCGGGATTGAAGCTCGGTCCCGCCATCACCCTGCGCGAACGCGAGATTCTTTCCCTCATCGCGAAAGGCCGCGCCAACAAGGAGATCGCCGCCACCCTCGGCATCGCCGAAGACACCGTGAAACGCCACATCAGCAACACCCTCCAGAAACTCGGCGTCAGCGACCGGGCCCAGGCCACCGCCGAGGCGATCCGCCGCGGCATCGTCCGGGTCGAGTCCTGATCCGGGCCGCGACCGGGTGGACGGCTTTCGACCAAATCGTGAAAAGGTCGGCGGGTCCGGGGATTTCCCCGCTCGCATCCCCTCTCCGTTCGTGGCAGACTCCGGTCCCGCTCATGACGCTCGCTCCCGTCCGCCATCTCGTGGCGCTCATCTTCGTCAGCTCCCTGTCGCTCTCTCTTCCGGCCGCCGATCCCCCGCGCGCCGATACGCGTCCGCATCCGCTCACCGCCC
>JBILDO010000093.1:0-16474 GCA_044352585.1 Verrucomicrobiales bacterium | reverse complement strand
GCCGCGCTTCCACCGGTAGAGCAGGTCCGTGCTCACGCACAGTTCCTCGGCGAGTTCAGCGACGGGTTTGCCGGTTCTCAGGAGTTCCACGGCCTGCGCCTTGAACTCCTCGGTGTATCGTTTACGGGTCTTGCTGGCCATCATCTTGATTTTGGTCTTGGATGGTCCAAAAAGCTAGCTCACCTCACTCGACAGTGAGCGGCACGCGACTCCGGTTTCCGGAAGCGAACCAGGCCGCGCCTTTCTTTTGTCCCGATCACGCCGCGGGGAGATTTGCCTGTCCCTTGGTGTCGATGCTGCCGCGACATCGAAGCTCACTCCGCCCTCCTTCCTGCCTTCGGAGGTCCACCGCTATCCTGCATTCCGAGCAACCACCGGACGTCCACTTTCAAGACCGCCGCGAGGGGAGGAAGCTCGAAGTCGAAAACGCAGCGCTGCCCGCATTCGATCTTCGTGATCGCCACCCGGTCCAACGCAATTCCCTTCGCCGCCAATCGCCCCGCCAGCTGGTCTTGAGTCAGCGGTGGGTCAAAAGCCAGGCGCGCCTCTCGGATCCTCGGACCGATGGTATTGCGGGAGCCTGATCCGGCGGGTTTCGGATTCCTCACGCGCAGACCCTAGCGAAATCGCTTGCCCCGAGTGTTCTTTTCGAGAACATTGTTCCTGTAACGAACATGAAGGTGGGCAACGAGATCCTTGAATCCGAGGAGAAAGAATTCCTTACCTTGCTCGCTTCGCTGCGGAACATTCCGGCGCACGACCCAGACCGTTTTGAAACAACCGACGGTTTGGACAACCCCGACTGCACCAATGGAGACCGGGCCGGAATGGCTCTTGAAGCCTTGGATTGCTTTCAACGGGCCTGCTCGATGACCGAGGCTGTGGACACCGCTGCTGCCGACCTCATCTGCGATCTCATGCATCTGGTCCACGCCGACCACGATCCATGGGATGTCCTTCAATCAGCCATCCGACACTTCCTTTGCGAGGCAGGTCAGATTAAGGTCCCGCTCGCATGAAGCCTGGCCTCTATGATGATCTCGTGACCCAAAGCCTGATCCACGAGATCGAGCGTCTGAAGACTGCCGGAATCGTCCCGCTTTTTGGCAAGGTGGAGCCTGCCCAGCTGCCCGATTACCTCACCCGCTTCCTCGCCGCGCAACTCACCAAGGCCATCCGGATTTACGGTCCGAACGATGCGACCCGCCAAATCGAATTGGCGAATGCCGTCATCGAATCGATTTCGAATAAAAGCGATGATCTTGCCTTTTTGCTAAACGAGCGGATCGCACGCACTGACGAGCACGAAGTTCTGGAGGAACTCGCTGCCACCAACAAACCCTCGCCGCGCCCACTCACAGAACTTTCCGCCTCATCGCTCCTCACCGGCGCTCCCGGTCTGCCCCAGCTCGGTCGTGAGATCGAACTGGAACTCGCCACGGCCGATCGCTGTGACATGCTCGTGGCTTTTGTGAAATCCGGCGGCATGCGACTGCTGCGCGAGCCGCTGCGGCAATTCACTGCACGCGGCGGCGTGCTCCGCCTCATCACCACAAGTTACATGGGGGCCTCCGACCCTGCCGTGGTTGAGGAACTGGCGGCACTGCCAAACACTGAGATCCGCATCAACTACGACACCCACGCCGCCCGGCTTCATGCCAAGGCCTACTTCTTCCATCGCGAGTCCGGGCTTTCCACCGCCTACATCGGCTCGGCGAACCTCTCGCACGCCGCGATGACGAGCGGACTCGAATGGACCGTGAAATGCGCCGCACGCGAACTCCCGCATTTGTTCCGTCGTTGTGCGGCCGAGTTTTCCGGATACTGGGAAAACCCTTCTTTCGAGCCCTACGATCCCGGGCATCCGGATCGTTTCCGCGATGCCATCCGCAAGGAGCGCCGGGACTTCGATGGACAGGGCGACACGAAGCTCACTGTCTTCGATCTTTCTCCGCATCCTTTTCAACAGGAGATTCTTGAGGCGCTTGCCTTCGCGAGGGAGGCCCGGGAACACTTCCGCAACCTCATCATTGCCGCCACGGGAACCGGCAAGACGATGATCGCCGCGTTTGACTACCGGAACGAGTCCCGAAAACTCGGTCGCCATCCCAGGCTTCTTTTTATCGCCCACCGCAAGGAGATTCTCGAACAGGCGCTTGGCAGCTTCCGGCAAGTGCTCAAGGACGGGAACTTCGGCGGCTTGATGGTCGATGGTCTTGAGCCGCATTCGATGGACCATGTCTTCTGTTCCATCCAAACCTTCACCACGCGGAAGCTGCACGAAGTCCACGGCACGGATGCATGGGAATACGTTGTCATCGACGAAGCCCACCGTGCAGAGGCAAAGAGCTACGATCCCATCATCGACCTCCTCCGTCCGCGCATCCTTCTCGGCCTGACCGCCACGCCCGAACGCACCGATGGCTCCAGCGTGGCCGCGCATTTTGATCGACCCGCCGCCGCCGAGATCCGCCTGCCCGACGCCCTGCAGGACAAGCTGCTTTGCCCCTTCCACTACTTCGCCATCAGTGATGCCACCGTGGACTACTCGCAGATCCCCTGGACGCGCGGAAAGTATGATGAGGGCGAACTGCAGAATCTCCTCAATGCCAATCATCTCCGCGCCCAACTCGTGCTCGACAAGCTTCGCGAGTATCTGCCGGACCCCTACGGCAGCGGCGAGTTTGACCGGAAAACCGTGAGGGCGCTCGGGTTCTGTGTGGGCATCGAACACGCGGGATTCATGACCCGGTTCTTCCGACAAGCTGGCATCGCCGCCGAGTGCCTGACGTCCGAAACCGATGCCGCCACCCGCCGCCAGTTCCGCGCCGACCTCGCCAAGGGCCGCCTCAACATCCTTTTTGTCGTCGATGTTTTCAACGAGGGCGTCGACATTCCCGAGGTCAACTGCGTGCTGTTCCTCCGGCCGACCGAGAGCCACATCGTCTATCTGCAGCAGCTTGGGCGCGGCCTGCGCCGGACCAGCGAGGAAAAGTGCCTGACCGTGCTGGATTTCGTCGGCCAGTGCCGTCGCGAGTTCCGCTATGACCTTCGCTTCACTTCTCTGCTACCCGGCAAGCGCCACCGCCTGTTAGATGAAGTGGAAAATGGTTTCCCTCATCTTCCGAGTGGCTGCGCCATCGCCATGGAGCGGCAGGCACGCGAGACCATCCTCGCCAGCATCAAGCGCACTTATCAGAATCCGGAGCTCCGCATCCGCGATGTGTTCTCGAACTGGCCTGCGGACCAGGTTCCGAGCTTCCGGGAATTCATCGAGGTCTCTGGCGAAGATCCCATCGAGCTGCTGGCGAAGCGGAGCTGGTCCGAGTGGAAGGCGGTCATCCAACGGAATCCGTCACCCGAGGATCCGGACCTCGGTCCGTTCAAGCTTCATCTCGCCCTGGCAAGGGTGGCCCTCCAGAGGGGGCCGCGCTACCTTGAGTGGTTGGGGAACCTTGCAACGGCTGGACCCGAGCCGATTCCATCCCTCTGCACGCAACCGTTCGCTGGCCCGGCCTATCAACTCCTTTGGAACCGGAATGCCCGTGAAATGGGTGCCAATAATCTAACAGAGGCTTTTCAGCGTCTCTACCGGAATCCAAGCCTGATCCAAGACCTTGCCGAAGTCGTGGATTGGGCGAAAGGTCAGACTTCTACCAGCTCGCAGCTCCTGCCGGACTTGCCTGCCGCACTCGAGCTTCACGGCACGTATTCGAGCACCGAGATCAACGCCATCTTCGGCAAAAATGCTTTCGAAGGGGGCGGCTCGCGCGGTGTCGGCGTTGTCCACTTCGAGGAGCAAAAAGTCGTCGTCCATCTCGTTACGTTCGAGAAGAACGAGAAGCAGTTCTCCGAGACAACCATGTATCGTGACTTTCCGACAGCACCGAATCTCCTGCACTGGGAAAGCCAGGCGGCTGCTACTCAGAACGGCAAGATGGGTCGCATTTATGCCAATCACGAAGCTCTCGGCTATCGCATCCTTTTCTTCACCCGCATTCGCAAAGAAGCCGCCAAAGGGGTCACCTCGCCCTTCCTTTTCCTCGGCCCCGGCAAATTCCTCGACGCCACCGGCAATCGGCCCATCGCCATCCGCTGGCAGCTCGCCCACCCCATGCCCACCGCCCACTACCGGGAAGCCCGCCTCGCCTCCGGCATGGAAGATTGATTAATCCAAAGATTATCACGCGCCAAGGTTTAAGGGACAGATTTAAGGGACATAAGGGACAGATTTAAGGGACAGACAAACAACGCTTGCCCCCTGGCTTTGGCATCGCCCGCTTTTTGCTCGGCCTTGGAGTGTTATGTTAAAGGGACAAACGAAAAACCTTGCCCCCGCGCCGAAAACCCCCGATCTTCCAACAAATCCGCCAACGCTCCCCTCCTACCCCGTCACCGATAACCAACCTTTCACCATGCGAACCGCCCGCCTCCTCGGAACTGGCCGATCTTTTTACCACGTCATGTCCCGGGTGGTGGACCGGCGAAGGGTCTTTGACGCCAAGGACAAGGAGATCTTCCGCAGGATCCTCCGGAACCAGGAGGCCTTCACCGGGGTGCGGATTGTGACCTATTGTCTGATGTCGAACCACTTCCACCTGCTCCTCGAGGTGCCGGACCGGGAGACGCTCGCCCCGCTCGACGAGGAGGGGCTGCTCGCGGTGCTGCCGCGGCTGTATCCGGGGGATGTCGTCGAGGGGGTGAAGCAGGAATTCGAGCGGGCGCGGGCCGCCGGAGACGAACGCTGGCACCGCGAGATCCTCGCCCGTTTCGAACGCCGCCGCGGGGATCTCGGGCTGTTCCTCAAGGAGGTGAAACTGCGCATCACCTTCTACATGAACAAACGCCTCGGCCGGACGGGGACGCTTTGGGAGGGTCGCTACAAGAGCGTTCTGGTCGAGGACAACGAACAGGCCCTGCTCACGATCGCGGCCTACATCGATCTGAATCCGATCCGGGCGGGGCTCGTCTCCCGTCCCGAGGATTACCGATGGTGCGGCTACGGGGAGGCGGTCGGCGGCGGAAAGCGGGCGCTGCGGGCTCGCGAAGGCCTTGGCCTGATGCTGGCGGAATCGCTGCGGGATCCGGATTTCCGCCAGGATTGGCGGCGCACCGCGGCGCGTTATCGGATTTTTCTTTACCTCGACGGCCAGGAAATCGCGGGCGGTCCGGAGCCCGGGGAGCGGGGACGTCGCGGGATGAAGGCGGAAGTCATCGAAGCCGTCGTGGAACAGGGCGGAGCGATGCCGCTGCGGGAGGTGCTGCGGCGCCGGGTGCGGTATTTTTGTGATGGCGCGGTGCTCGGCACGGCGGCGTTTGTCAATGGGGTCTTCGAACGCGAACAGCAAAGACGAAATCGCTTTGGCCAAAAACGCACGACCGGGGCTCGCCGGATGCGCGGCGCGGACTGGGGTGAGCTGCGGGTGCTGCGGGATTTGCAGAAGGACGTGATCGATAGGTAGACGGGTGGGCGGTCGGCTCCGGATTCTGGTCAAAGGGAAATTGCCAAGGTGCGGGAAGCGGCCCTTCCGCATTGCCGGAATCCGGGTAATGCGGAATTCTCTTTTCATCACGCCCGCCACGACCACGCGGGAGCGGTCCACCCCGCCACCGTTCGTTGATGCGGGTGAGGGCCGATTGATGATGGTGCTGAAGATCTACGAGCTCGGACGCCTCTCGCTCGCTCATGAAGCCGAGCTGGCAGACCACACGAAGCGCGCCTTCTTCGATGCGCTGGGAATCTACGGCATACCGGTGGTGGATTACCCAGTCGATGAACTCGCGAGCGAGACGGCATGATGAAGATCGCTGCCGTCATCGACAGTGCCTGCGTGATCGGCTTGGAGCGGATGGGGCGTCTCGACCTCCTGCCCGCCGTGATCGAGCCCGTGATGGCTCCGCCCGCGATCGAGTCGAATTCGGTTCCCTGCTCCGTGGAGGGGCTACCGAGGCCGTCTCGATGCGGGCGCGGGCGCCGCCCTGCGTCTCGTCGTGGATGCGGGCGAGCCGGAGGCCACCGTCCTGGCTTACGAGAGAGGCACCCGCATCATTCTTGATGACCAGAAGGCCCGCGAGGCGGCTCAGTCCGCAATCGGTTCTCGTCCAATCCCAGTTCCCATTTTCGTCTTCCCCCGGACCGGATCGGGACTACAATCGGGACATGGAGAAATTCGACGAAAAGGAGGCCTATGCCCGCACGCGGAGGAGCCTCATCGAGCGCCTCGCCGACTGGGAGGACCAGTGCACCTGGAACGAGTTTTACCAGACCTACTGGCGTCTCATCTACAGTGTCTCCCTGAAAGCCGGACTCGGACGCGAGGAGGCCTTCGACGTGGTCCAGGAGACCGTCCTCGCGGTCGCGAAGCAATGGAAAAAGGGCCAGGTCTACGATCCGGAGAAGGGATCCTTCAAGACCTGGCTCATGAACATCACGCGCTGGCGCATCTCCGACCATTTCCGTGCGAAACAACGGAATCCCGCGGCCGCGAACCAGGCCGGGGGCACTCCCGGGGCGGATGGCGACGAGCGCCGCACCGCGACGATCGAACGGCTCGAGGGCGAGAACGGAGCCGACGTCCTTGACCAGGTCTGGGAGCGCGAATGGATGTCGAACCTCACCGATGTCGCCCTGCAGCGCGTCAAGAAACTGGTCTCGCCGAACCAATACCAGATCTTCCACGCCTACGTCGTGAAGGAGTGGGAGGTGGCCAAGGTGATGCGCGAGCTCGGGGTGAGCCAGTCGCAGGTTTATCTCGCCAAGCACCGCATCGGCGCCATGCTCAAGGATGAGATCGAAAAGCTGAAGGGCGACTTCTTGTGAGGGCCGGCCGGCAGCCCGGGGAGGAAGCCGGCCGCGCCGAACGTGAGGCTTCGCGAGCCTCCGTGGATTGATCCGTTTCAGCTTTTCGTGAACTCGAGGCCGGGATCGCCGTCGGGTGCGCCGACAAGGATGAACCGCATCCTGCCATCGCCCTCCATGCTGACGGCGGAGACGAGCTGCGAGTCGTCCGTGGTGAGGACGAGCAGCCCCTTGTCGTCGAGCCCGTAGGTTCCCTTCATCATGCTGGTGTTCTCGGTGCCCGTGCAGCTCCAGGAGAACGCGCCTCCGGGGTTCATCGTGAAGACGATCTTTCCGGCGTCGCTGTCGGTGCTCCAGCTCCCGACGAGTTTCTCCACCGGCACCGGATCCGGGCGGGCGGCCCCCGCGTCTCCGGACGGGGCGGAACCGGCATCGGGCACGGAATCGGCGGTGAGAGCGGCGAGCTGCCGCGAGATCGTGTCGGCGGGCTGCAGTTTCGCGGCGGTGGAAAACTCGACGCCTGCGTTCGCCATGTGACCGCAGACGAGATAGTGGTATCCGAGGAGGAAATGCGCGGCGGCGGCATCGGGCGAGGCTTTCGCGTAGGCTTCGAGTTTCGCGAGCTGGCCGGGGTAGGCGCCGGTGTTGCCGTAGAATCCGCTCATCGTCTCCCAGCTCCACCCCGGACCGGAGGCGAGGACGGGATTGAGCACGCCGGCGGCTTCGCCGTATTTCCCGAGGGCGAAGAAGACGAGGGCGCGGTATTCGTGCAGGGTGACGTCGCCCGGGTTGGCGGCGATCGCCTCATCCGCGGCGGCGGCCGCCGCCAGATAGTCGCCGCCGGCGAAGGCGGTGCGGGAACGGGCGAGGGCGTCGTCGGATTTTGTCTCGGCGGCGGCGGCGACCGCCTCGTCTCCGGGGGGATTCGCGGCGGCGGCCACGGAGACGGGCTGGGTGTAGGTGACGTAGGTGTTCTGCACGACGGGAGCGGGATACGGGTTCCGGTAGGATTGGTAGCCCATGTCGTAGATCAGGTTGCCGAGACTCCACACGCCGATCCCCCACATGAAGCCGGCGGCGAAGTCGTTGTCATCGTGGAACCACCAGTGGCGGTGGTAATAGCCGCTGTTCCAGCCGTAACCCCAGTGCCCGTGGTGCCAGGTGTGGTAGTTCGCCGCGCCCCACCAGGGACGAGCCCCCCAGTAGTCGGGACGGCAGGCGAAGTTGTTGTTAGTGCGGAAGTTGTTGTTGACCCTGACATTGATGTTGTTTCCGCTGATGTTGACGTTGTTCCCCCAGACGCTGTTGTTGCCGCCCCAGCGGTTGGCATCCCAGTCGCGCCGTTCGACCGGGCGGGTCGCGGGCCGGTTGAGCGCGAGGTTCCGTCCGCCGACGTTGACGTCGCCGAGGTTGACCTGGTTGCCGCCGCCGATCTGGATCGGACGGTTGCCGAGGTTGAAGTCCCCGCGATCGACGATGCTCGGACGGTTCCCGCCACCTGGCCGGTCGGGCAGATTGGGGCGTTGAGCGGCTCCGCCCCCGAGGCCGGGCAGATTGGGACGGTTCGCGATGCCGCCGGGAAGCGTCGCGGGTCGGTTGTCGCCGTAACCCGGCGGATTCGGTCTTCCCTTGTCGGGGCGATCCGGGTAGGTGACCATGCCGGGCAAGGTCGACGGACGGTTCGCGACCGGACGATCCAGCGAGGGACGTTTGTCAGGGAGCCGGTCGGCGGCATCGAGACCGCCGGGAAGGTTGGGGCGGGCCTCTGCGGCGCCTCCGGGGCGATCGGGCAGGTTGGGGCGTGGTTTGCCGGCGGCACCAGGACCGGTCGGATTGGGACGGATTTCGGGCATCGTCGGCCGGGTCGCCGGTTTCTGCACGAAGGGCCTTTGGATCTCCGGCCGATTGATCTCCGGGCGGGGGGCGGGTTTCGGGTTCGGCAGGGATGGTACACTTGGCTGCGGACGGGCGGCCGGTCTTGGTTCGGGCCTCGCCGCGGGACGATTCACCGGGGATCCGGTCATGGGGCTGCGCTTGGGGGCCTGGATCTGGGGGCGCGCCGCACCGCCGCCACCGCGGATTCCACCGCCACCACCGCCGCGCAGATCACGGGCTCCGGCCCCGGGATTCACCAGGGCGAGTCCAAGAAGCAAGGAGAGAAACAAGGCTGGATTTTTCATCTTGGTTCGTGAGTCGGAGGGTTTCAGTTGGTGGAAGGTTCGGGTGCCTGACGGACGATGCGGAGTAGGTTGTCGGGCTGGGCTTCCCCATCGACGACACGGTGGGTCGCGCTCCAGAGGAGGGTGTTGGGCCCTTCGGTGGTGAGAGTCTGGCTGGCACCGAGGATTTCGCCATCGCCGGTGGTGCCCTCGGTGCGGATGATCCATCCGGCGTCCGTTTTCGTCCAGAGGCCATGGGAAACGCCGCCCGTGGCGTCGAAGATCCACGAGACGATCGATTGCTTCGCCGCATCCCAGTTGATGCGGATGGTGCCGGGCTGCGGCTCGCCGTCAGCGGTGGTGGTGAGCATCTCCCCGGCGAGGTAGTTCCCGGTCTCGTCCCATCCGAAGGCGAGGTCGAGGCGGATGCCGTCGTTGAGAGTGGTCCAATCCCCGTTGAGGGTCGCGGCGAGTTCGGCGAGCCGACCGGCGTCTTCGGTGACATCGCGCAGGCTGCGGGTGCTGGCGATCCGCCAGACATCGCCGTCGGTTTTCATGAGGACGGCGGTGTAGGCGGTCGATCGTGGTGGCGCATTCGTCCCGGGCGCGGTGAAGTGGGCGGTTCCGTCCTCGATCGCGAGATTGGGCGCAACGAGGCGCACCGAGTCGACCTCGATGGCGAGGGAGGGGGCGCTTTCCGCGGCGAAAAGATCGGCGTAATGGGCGGCGATCTGCCTGCGTCCGGAGATGAGTTCCTCTCCGCCGGGATCGGAGATCTCCCCGTTTTCGGTGAAAAGCCCGGCGATCGCCTCGGGGTCCTTCGCATTGAAGGCGATGACGAAGTCGGCGGCGGCCTTCTCGAGTCCGGCGATTTCGGGTGACGGCTCTTCCGCGGGCAGGACGGGAGTGGCGAGGAACGCCAGCAAGAGGGCCGAGTTCAAGGGTAGGCGGAGTTTCATGGAGGTGACTGGGTGGGAAAAGACAAACGGATTTGAAAGGATCAGAACCGCACCCCGAGGCGCGCGCCGAGGACGACGACGGTGCCGGCCCGCGGGACCGCGGAATCGACGCATTGGACATCGAGGGTCAGATTCGTGCCTCGCCCCAGGGCGATGTTGTAGAAGAGTTCGGCGCCGGTTTCTTCCGTGATGCCGGCGGCGGCGAGAAACCCGTCGTCCGCGAAGCTCTGGTGGAAAAGGCCGAGACCCCAGCGGTCCCGCTCGCGTCCCGGCAGGAGGCCGATGCCGCCGAGCCCCGCCGCTCCCGCCCAATCGATCGGATTGGGATCCCCGTCGGAGACGCCGAAGCGCCCGAAGAAGCCCCATCCCCCGGTCTCGTCGCCGCTCACGTAATGGTAGCCGTTCCACATGATCGACCAGGAGTCCTCGGTCGAGGCGAGGGGGGTTCCCGTGAGGTAGTCCGCAAGAAGGAGGCGCGGATCGTCGGAGAGGCGGAGCCGTTCCTCGCCGATGCTGTAGGAGGCGCTCAGGGTCGATCCCGAGGGACGGTCCGCGATCCTGAACTTCGTCGCCCACTCGCCGAGGAAGGTGGTGCCCTCGTAGCGTTCGAAGGGATTGTGCCCGGCCGTTTCCGACGTCCCGATGACGAGGAGCTTGACCTCGTTTTCCTCGGACGGAATCCAGAGGATCCCGCCGCCCGGGGTCACGTTGGGGACCGTGCTGATCGCCACCGGAGAATAGAGCAGTCCCGTGTTCATGAAGAACTCGTCGGAACCGAGCGAGCCCGCGATCGGGTTGGCGTCCCCGCTGTCGGTGTTGATGAGCCCCATGACCAGTCCGAACTGTTCGCTGAGGAACTGCGCGTAGGTGAGTTCCGTCAGGCCCCAGCCTCCGTCGCGGAGCGAACCGGGGATGAGCGGGAGGATGGCGCCGTTGTTCACCGGAGAAGTCGTGCCGGCGCGGCGCAGCACGGAATCGCCGCCGCGGCCCTCGACCCGGGCGGAAAGGAAACCTCCCGGCCAGAGGCCCGCCTTGCCCGTGTCGAGAAGGAGGCCGAGTTGTCCCGCGAAGAGGTTGCCTTCGTCGTGGCCGAAGCGGGTGCCTCCGTCGGCGACACCCTGCAGCGAATAGGTGCCGTCCAGATTGAGGGTCACCCCGTGGTCCGCGAGGGAAGAGCGGACGCCACCCCAATCTCCGAGGAGACGATCCGAAAAGGGCGCGGCATCATCGATGACGAGGGGATCGGCGGATTCATCGCCGGCGACGAGGGAGCCGAGGGGGAGGCCCGCGAGGAGCAGTGCGGCGAAAGAGGGTCTCATGGTGGCTTTGTTAGGGTTGGTTCGGTGGATTCAGCGCGGGAAAAGCAGCGTGACGGCGGCGCGAAGACCCCACTCCGGGCCCCCGCGGGGTCCTTCGACATAATGCCGGGCGCCGAGCGAAAACTGCACCGGATGGTTCCCGATCAGGACGAGTTGGGAGACCACGGCGTTGATTGGAACGAGCCACTGGTCCCGCTCCCAATCGTAGGTGGATTCCGAGTTCAGCGTGTAGGTCGTCTTCGCCGGGGTGATGTAGCTGACGAAGGGTTGCAGGAAGGTCGCGTTGAGGTCCGGCCGCGCGTCGTTTCCTGAAAAGGAGGCGAGATGGTTGACCAGCGCGCCCCAGGTCCAGGCACCGTCCTGTTTCAAAACCACGCCGGTGGGACCGGCCGCCCATTGCTCCGACCCGAGGAGGACGTCACTGGCCGAGGGGTAGAGGAAGGCGGGTCCCGCCCCCACGATCCACCCGTTGACCGGTTCGACCGGCGAGAAGAAAAAGCTTTGCACGATGTCGCCGAGGCCCGACGCGTCCGGGATGCCCGGAGCGGGCGATTCGGCGTCGATCACCGGGACGATGGTGCGAACGATCAGGTTCCATTCCTCGTCGAGAGAAAGCGGCACGACGGGCTGGAAGTTCAGGGTGAAACGGGACGCGTCCTCCTGCCCGATCCCGAAATCCCAGTTCGACTGGAACGGCACGCTGATGAGGCTGGAGACGGGATTGGCGAGCTGCTGGGCGAGGTCATCCTGCGCCGAGGCGCCATTTCCGGCCAGCAAAGCGGTCAAGACAAGCGTGGAAAGGTTTTTCATGAGTCGGAGGGAAAGGGTTTGGGAAGAGCGGGCGCGGCGCGGCCGGACTCCATCGCGGCGAGGAGTTCCCCGGCTCCCGTGCCCCACTTTGAGACACATCCGAGGAGGGTTCCGATCGGCACGTCGATCAGGTGAACCCGTTCCCCGGCCATGATGAAGATGGACCCGGCCATCGGCGTCGGGGCCGAGGGGATGAAGACGGTGCAGCGACCGTCGTCGTGGCGCTCGATGAGGAAGGCGGGGGCGAGGGAACCGTCTTCGATCCCGACGAGGGCGGGCTTGAACCCTTCGCGTTTGTCGAGGTCGGCGAACTGGTTGGCGATCGTCCGCAGCGGGACATAGCCCGGCACCTGGCTGAAGACATGTTCGCCGAGAATGCGTCCGAGAAAACGTCCCACCGGCGTGCGGACGAGGAGCCCGGCCATGAGACAGACGAGGAGAAAGGATCCGATCGCGACGAGCTGGGGATGGTTGACCTCTTCGGGAAGCTGCCCGGCGATGGGTTTCACGACGATCCCGAGCTTGGTCAGCAGTCCGACGATCAGCAGGACCGCGAGCCATGCCGGCAGGACCACGAGGAGACCGCCCACGAAGGCCTTTTTCAATCCGTGCAGGAACCTCGACATGGAAAGGCAACGGCGAAGGGAGGATGGCGGCCCCGCGGCACGAAGCGCGGAAACGGGGCCACCGTGTCGGAGGGATGTCAGGAGTCCTTCGACTTCGCGATCGCCGGATACACGATACCGGCGAGGGCGGCGCCGACGAGCGGGGCGATCCAGAAGAGCCAGAGCTGCGCGATCGCCCAGCCGCCCACGAAGAGGGCGGGACCGGTGCTGCGGGCGGGATTGACCGAGAGGTTCGTGACCGGGATGCCGATGAGGTGGATGAGGGTCAGGCCGAGACCGATCGCGATCGGGGCGAAGCCCTGCGGGGCGCGTTTGTCGGTCGCGCCGAGGATGATGAGGAGGAAGAAGAAGGTCAGGACGATCTCCGCGACCAGCGCCGAGACCATCGAATAACCGCCGGGGGAATGTTCCCCGAATCCGTTCGAGGCGAAGCCACCCTCGGTCGAGAAGCCCTCCTTGCCGCTCGCGATAAGGTAGAGCACGGCCGCTCCGGCGAGGCCGCCGAGGACCTGGGCGATGACGTAGGGAAAGAACTCCGACTTCGGATGACGTCCGGCGACGCAGAGACCGAGGGTGACGGCCGGATTGAGGTGGCAGCCCGAGATGTGGCCGATCGCGTAGGCCATTGTCAGGACGGTGAGACCGAAGGCGAGCGAAACGCCGACGAAACCGATGCCGAGCTGGGTCGGGGAGGCACCGTCGGTGAGAAAGAGCGCGGCGAGGACCGCGCTGCCGCAGCCGCCGAAGACGAGCCAGAAGGTGCCGAAGAACTCGGCGGTGAGTTTGTTTTTCATAGGGATGGGATGGGATGGTTTGGGGTTGGGATGCAAGGAGAGGAGAGTCAAGGGGGTGCAAGCTTCAGGGCTTGTAGATCGTTTTCCAATCATTCTTCATGTCGATCACGCTCCACCCGCGCCGCGGGGCCTCATCGAGCCCTCGGTTCAGTTTTCCGACGGGCGATTCGCGGTCGTAGGCGAATTCACGTTCCGCGTCGGTGTGGTGGACGAGAAGGCCGAAGCGCGGACCTTCGCCCGCGGTGGTCCACTCGAGCATCTGGAAATCTCCGTCGGAGTTGCCCGCCGCGAAGATGGGTCGCCGGCCGATGTGCTGGTGGATGCCGACGGGTTTGCCGGCCTTGTCGTCGATGAAATTCAGTTCGGGCTGTTTGACGATGACCGGTTTGCCATCGCGCCTATCATAGGCGGCCTTCAGGCTCGATCCGACGACCTGCTCGGGCGGGATGCCGTAGACGCGTTCGGCCCAGGGACGCATGAAGTCGATCCCGCCGCCCGAGACGATGAAGGTCTTGAATCCGTTCGCCCGCAGGTAATCGAGCAGCTCGAGCATGGGCTGATAAACCATGTCGGTGTAGGCCTTGCCGGTGACGGGGTGTTTCGCGGTGGCGAGCCATTCGTTGACGCTGGCGGCGAACTCCTCGCTGGTGAGTCCGGCATGGGTCGCCGCGGCCATCGCGAGTAATCCGTGTTCTCCGCCGGCGAGGGCGCTTTTGACGTCGCCTTTCAGAACCGAAGCGAAGGGTTCCTCCGTCGCCCATTCGGGATGTTGCGGTGCCAGTGCCTTGATCCGGTCAAAGATGTAGAAGGCCTGGAAATAGAACGGCTGTTCCGCCCAGAGGCATCCGTCGTTGTCAAAGACGGCGATGCGTTCGGCGGGCGGGACAAAGTCGGATGAGCCCTCAGTCGTGACCTTTTCCACGAAGGTGATGATGGCCTCTTTCGAGGGGGTATCGTTCCAGGAAGGAAGTGACTCGGTGGCATGGGCGGCGGGACCGCACAGAGAAAGGACAAGCAGAACAAAAATGTTGCGTATGGGTTTCGCGATCATTTTGAAAAGAGTCAAGGGACTCGCACGAACAGCAGTTTCACTATCTCACCTCTTCGAAATCACCCGGCTTCCAACTGCGGTCGATGGCTGCTTCCGTCGGTCCGTAGAGACGGATGATGGCGAAAAAGCCTTTGCCCGGAACGGTCGCAAGCCAGTTGCTTTGCTTGCCCTCGGGCGATTGCTCCCCGAAGAAGAGGTCGGTGCTGCCATCGGGATTCCCCACCGGCTTGTCGCGCGAACCGAGCGAGGGGAACGGTTGGCCGTTGGCGAGGCCGGAGGCATTTTCCGCCTCGTAGAGAGTGACGGACCAGAAGTTCGCGGCGGGGATATTGGCGGGCAGGTTGAGCCGGTAGTTTTTTCCACCGGAGAGGGGATTGCCTTCGGAATCGGTGAAGGCGATCATGTAGGCCGCCCCCTTGCCGGGGATCTTCGACAACATGCCGGGACTCACCGAGTAGTAGTTGGTGAAAAACCAGATCCGGGCATCGAGGTCGAGGTGATTGCCGACCGTGTTCTTCCAGGCGAGGTCAAGGCTCTTGAGCGGGCCGGCCGGAGCGATGTTGTCGAGGGGGTTGATCCACTGGCGATCAGGATGGGTTTTCAGCGAACCGGCAGCATTCGAATCCTGGAAGCCGATGACCCGGCTCATCTTGTAGGCGGTCTTCGCGGCGCGGTCGAAGATTGCGCGGGTCTTTTCATTCGGAGAGAAAGGCTGTCCCTTGATGATTCCGATCGAGGCAAGCATGCCAAGAGAATCGGATTCGGCGAGATGGGAGCCTTCGCTATCGACGAGTTTCTTGAGGTCGTCGAAAACACTGCCGTCACTCACCGGCAAAAGGTTTGCCGGAACACCGGACGCATCCGGAAAAACCATCGGTTTTGCCTCTCCATGGAGCGGGTGGATTTTCACCTTCTCGACATGCGCCACGGCAGGTGCGAGGTTTTTTGGATCCTCGTAGAATCCGCGGAGGAAAACGAAGACGTTCTTGGTACCGGAACGATAGACAAAGTGATCGGAGGGAACTTCGCCGGAGTAGCCGGGTGGAACGATGAGGAATTTTCCTCCTTTCCCGGCATCGGGCCCGGGCAAGCCGACATCACCTGCAAACTTGCCGCCATCGACCGGGATGGGACGCTGCCAGAAATCCAGCAGGATGCCCTGGAGTCCGGGAGGGGCGTCCAAAACCATCGGCCCGTCCCTGCCGAGATCGAGATAGCCCATGGCGTAGAGCACATCGGAATTCGGGGTGGTGACGAGAGTCTTCGCGTCGAGGCGCTTTTTCCAGATGGGCAGGACATGGTAGCCGGCGCCGAAGACCTCCTCCGAGCCGTTCTTCATGCCCAGGGTGTTGATAAGCGGCAGGGCCCAGAGATAGGTCTGGGTCGCCCGTTGAAACATCAGCTCGTCGCGCAGCAAGGCTGAGGATTCCGCGGTGGGTCGGTTTTCCTGAAACGGAGTGTCGGCCAGCGTGTCGAAGCGTGATGTCTGCGCCTGGGCGAGACAGGTGATGGACGCCAGCAGGCAGGGGATCGTGAATGGGATCTTCATTTCCGAAACCGGTTGTTTGCGGGGAGGGGCTTGATTTTACTTCACGAGTTCGATATCCGGCAGCACCCAGGATCGATCGAAGTAGGGCTGCGTCGGGGCGTAGAGGCGGAAATAGGTGAACCAGCCTTTTCCGGGCAGGGTCTTGATCCAGTTTTTCACGGGCTTTCCGACGGGCGGTTCGGGGCCGAAATACAAGTCCACGGAGCCATCCGCGTTGGTGGTGATGTCGTCGCGCGAGGAGCGGTCGGGATAGCTCCCGCTGTCGATCAGGCACCGGCTTTCGTTGTCGTAGACGCTGAAGGACCAGAACTGCGCGACGGGCGCGTCTTTCGGCACGGTGAGTTTGTAATGTTTGCCGCCGTCCAGCCACGCGCCGGTGCTGTCTTTCTGCGATTCGAGATAAAGCTG
>JBILDO010000033.1:0-55409 GCA_044352585.1 Verrucomicrobiales bacterium | reverse complement strand
ATGTGCTTCAACGCCTCGCGCTGCTGCTGCCACAACGCCTTCTTCTCTGCAGGAGCGGATTCCCACGCGCGTTTCGCGGCCTTGGTGGCGTTGGCGACTTCGGGCTTGGCCTGGGCGAATGCGGCCAGCGGCGAGAGGAGAAGAGCGATGAGGAGTGGCAGGGTGGGTTTCATTCGGACTTATTCCCTTTTTTCTTTTTGGCGGTGAGCGCGGATGGATCGTAGTCGGTGTTCGGCTTCATCATCTCCGCCCCGACCTCTTTGCGCCAGGCGTCGAGTTCGCGGCGTAGTTCGGCAACGTTGGCAGGTTGGGCGGCGGCAAGGTTGTTCTTTTCGCTGACATCATTGGCGAGATTGTAGAGTTCGATGGTCTCGGGATCGAAGGTCTCAATGAGCTTCCACGGGCCTTTGCGAATCACGCTGCTCGGGACGCTAAAGGGATGCTCGTTGTAGTGCGGGTAGTGCCAGAACAGAGAGCGCGGGTTCAGCTTGCCTTTACCGCCGAGGAGCGGTTGCAGATTCAAGCCGTCAATGTGCTGATTCGGCCGTGCGGGCAAACCCGCCGCCGCGAGACAGGTCGGATACAGATCGGTGCTGGTGACAGGCTCGTTCACCACGAGGCCGGGCTTCGTCACGCCGGGCCATTTCACGATCAACGGCACGCGGATGCCGCCTTCGTAAGACGCGCCTTTGTTCGCCCGCAGCGGCGCGTTGCTCGTGGCGTTGCAAAAGCCGCCGTTGTCGCTGGTGAAGACGATGACGGTGTTTTCGTCGAGGCCGAGTTCCTTCAGTATCGTCATCACGCGTCCCACGCTGTCATCGATGCCCTCGACCATTGCCGCATACTCCGGCTTGCCCTGACGCTGCGCTTCGGGCATGCGCTCATACTTCGCGATGACTTCCTTTTTCCCCTGTAGCGGCGTGTGGACGCCGTAGTGCGGGAAGTAGAGGAAAAACGGCAGCGCCGTGTTTTTTGGTTGCTGGGTCTTGGTTCTTCGTTGCTTGGGCATCGCGGATGAATTTCACCGCTTCGTGCGTCAGGCGGTCGGTAAGATATTGGCCCTCTTTGCCATCAGGCAGCACGTTCCAGACGGCACACCGGCCCGTGGTGGGGATTTTCCAATCGCCCGGATAAGGAAAGAAGTAGCTGCCCTGAGCTCCGTGCGCATTGCCGCCGATGTTCACCTCGAAGCCGTGATGTTCAGGCAGGGAAAACGGCTCGCTTCCGAGATGCCACTTGCCAATATTGGCCGTGCGATAGCCACCCTCGCGCAGGGCCTCGGCCAGCGTCAATTCCTCCACCGGCAAGGCGTGCACGAGGCGGCCCTCGCGCAGTTTCGCCTTCGAAACCCAGCGGCCCGTTGATGGGCGGCTGGTTCCAGTCTTTGCTGTAGCCAAGGAGCCACTTGCCGATGGCCGCCGAGCGAGGCCCTGCGACTTCAGCATTAAGGCGATGTTCATCCGGTCCTGCTCGAGGTGGTAGTCGTTCCCGGTCTGGTGCAACCGCCACGGATAGCGTCCCGAGAGCAGCCCGTAGCGCGAGGGAGAGCAGACGGACGCGGGCGAATGCGCGTCGGAGAATTTCATGCCCTCGCGGGCGAGGCGGTCGATGTTCGGCGTCTTGATCCTCGTCGCGCCATAGCAGCCGACATCCCCGTAGCCGAGGTCGTCCGCGAGAATGACGATGAGGTTGGGCTTCGGCGCGTCGGCGGCATGCAGCGCCGCGAGCGGCGCGAGAAGCAGGGCGTCGAGGAGAAAGACCGGCGCTCTCATCGTCAGAAGGTCCAGCGGCGCGGTCCGCCTTGGGGCGGGGTGATGACGATGTCGTCGAAGTCTACGGCGGCGGAACCGGATGGCAGGTAGAGCCGCAGGATGCCGGCCTTCTCCTTGACGGGCAGTTCAACGGTCACGGTCTCCCACATGGATTCCCCGGCCACCTTATAGGGCACGGACAGCGTCTCGACGGTGCCCGGCACCCCGAGCAACGTGACTTTACCTTCCCCGGCTTGCGCCGCGCGGACGCGGAAGGTGAGACGGGCGGCTCCGGCGGGGAGGCTGGCGCTGACGCCGAGGAAGGAGCCGTTCCCCTTGGCTTGCACGTTGAGAGCACCCTCGCGCACGACGGCCGCTCCGGCCCGGTTCTTCCATCCGCCGGGCAGGTCATCGGGCGAGGCAGCTTTCTTCCTGGGCGCGGGCTTGGAGTTGCCGGGGACGTCGCGGAAGTTGGGATTGAACTTCGGGATGACGGCCTCGGTGTCTTTCAGAAAGCCGTCGAGCACGCCGTTGAGCCTGGCGGCGTCCCCGGGCTGTTCCTTGACGAGGTTGTGCCGCTCGCCGGGGTCCCGGGAGAGGTCGTAGAGTTCGAGCTCGTCGGACCCGTCGTCGGTCCGTGCGTAAAAGCGGATGAGCTTCAGGTCGCCCTCGCGGACGTAGGAGCCGGCGTAGAAGCCATCCATCACCGCATCGCGCGCGGCGTTGCCGTGCGGAAAGTGGCAGAAGATTTGCGTCCGTGGCGAAGCACCGCCGGTGAGGGCCGCAGTCTGGTCAAACCCATCCGTCTTCTGGTCCGCTTTTGGCGATGCGCCGCAGACATTGAGCAACGTGGGGTAGAGGTCGGTGGACTGGATGAGGAAGTCGGCGGTGGTGCCGGGCTTCACCTTGCCGGGCCAGACGACGATGCCGGGCTCGCGCGTGCCGCCTTCATAGAGGGAGGCCTTGCCGCTGCGGTAGGGCAGGTTGCTGGTGGCAGGGATCTCGGCGTAACCCATGGGGTCGGTTTGCTTGGGCGGGTAGGCGTAGCCGCCGTTGTCGGACCAGAACACGATGAGGGTGTTGTCGGCCTCGCCCGATTCCTCAAGGTGGCGCAAGAGTCGGCCCACGGCGTCATCCATCCTCTTCACCATCGCCGCATAGAGCGGATTCCTCTGCGGATTGGCAGGGTCGGTTTTCTTCTTGAAGTAATCGATGTCGTCCGGGCGGGCGTTCCACGGCGAGTGGACGGAGAAGAGCCAGAAGTTCACGAAGAACGGCCGGCCCTTGCTGTCGCGGATGAACCGGCCCGCCTCGTCGGCCATGCGCTCGTCCACATGGCGGCCCGCCTCGTCCTTAATTGCGGGGTCGCTGATGAACTTCGTCCAAGGCGCGAAGTAGCCGCCGCCGGGGCCGGGAGCCTTGGGCGTGTGAGGCCAGTCCGCGTCGAAACCCTGGTCCCGAGGTTCGTAGGCGTCGCCGGGGGCCAGGTTGTGTCCGAGGTGCCACTTGCCAAAATGGCCCGTGGCGTAGCCCGCGCCCTTGAGCGCCTCGGCGAGAGTGTGGTAGCCGGGCTTCAGACGCGTGACCGAGTTTGCGACGTCCACCCGCGCGTTGCCCGACAAGAGCTGCTTCTTGAGGATCACTTTCGGGAGGTGGCAGCCGGGAGCGGTGATGCCGGTGCGTGCGGGATGCTGACCGACCATGATGCTGGAGCGCGTCGGCGAGCAGAGCGGGCTCGCGGAGTAGGCATTGGTCAGCCGCACGCCCCGTGAGGCGAGACGGTCCAGATTCGGCGTCTCATGATAGGTGCTGCCGAAACAGCCGAGGTCGCGGACGCCAAGGTCATCGGCGAGGATCAGGAGGACATTGGGTCGGTCGTCGGCAAGGGCAGCGAACGGAGTCGTCAGCGTGACGAGGATGGCGATAGCAATGGGGCCCGGAGGAAAACGGAAAGCGGCGGAAAGGAGTCGGATCAAATTCATGGTGGTTATGGTTGCTTTTCGCCGAGGCACCGGAGTTCCCGGAGAGGGTTTTCGTGAGACGATAAAACCCCCGATCATCCCGGCAAGCTTCATTCGGCATCCACCACGCCCCCGGAGCGAGCCGCTGGTAACGGCGGGAGCGCGGGGATTCCAAGCCCTGAGACAGTGGATCTTCCCCTCGTCCTTCTTGTGTCGTCCGTCCACGAAGAGCGGGATGGAGCCGGCGCGATTGTGGAGACGGCGGAGGCCACCATCGCGCGGGGGCGCGGCAAAAAACATCGGGAAACCGTTCAGCGGATCCAGAACCCCTTCCCCGTGCCTCCCTTCGGCGTGGTCCCGGGGTAAGCGGGGTTGGGTTTGAGTTCGATCACCTTCACGAGCTGCTCAACGGGCAGATCCGCTTCCGAGTCCCGGGTGCGAACGCCGCTGATGCTCATGTTGCGCACGGTGCAGTCGAGGTCGGGGGAGAAAATCTCGGTCCACTTCGAGGGATCGGTTCCGGGTGCGCCCTTGTAGGTCGCGGACTTCGGTCCGAGTTCGAGCAGGCGATGGCCTGCGGGCGGGGCAAACGCCAGTTTCACGTTGCGGACGGTGAGTCCGTCGGTGTTGGCGTGGACCTGGATGCTGCCGGGCCGGTGGAAGGTGAGGTTTTCAAACGCGATGTTTTCGAGGGTGCCGATTCCGACGCTGAAGTCCTTGTCGCGACCGAGTTCGAGGTTCGGCTGGTCGTAGAGCTTGAACTCGCGGATGTCGGTGATGCGACGCAGGGTGATGTCGGAAATCGGGCAGTCGAGCGTAGTGCCGTCGTCAAAACGCTTCACGCCGGGCAGGAGACGGATGGAGTTGGCCGCAGGCACACCTTCGGGGGCTCCGGTGACGTCCTCGATGATGATGCGTTCGATGGGGCCGTAGCTCGGCGCGTAGTGTTTCCATTCCCACGCGTTGAGCGCGACGTTGTCGTCATGCGGATCGCCGCGCACACCCCGGATGAGGCCGTCGCTCGCGGGACCATTCACATGCACGCCATCGCGTCCGTGATTTTCGAGCGTGATGTTTTCGACCATGAACCCATGCGCGTTCGCCAGATGCACGCCGAAGGGCCGGCTCTCGCGGATGGTGACGTTTTTCACCGACGCGCCGCGCACGTTCTGCAGCAAGATGACACCATGCGTGCCAAACGCCGCCTTCTGCTTCGAGGATGCACCGCGCGCATTGCCATTCGACTCCGCACGCGTGACCGCGAGCGTGCTCCAGATGCCGCCCTCGATGTGGATGTTCGTATCGAGCGTTTGATCGGCGGGCACGGGCTTCGTGTTCAGGGTGACGACGTGCTCGTTGCGCACCATGCAGGTGCTCGTGCCCGGTTTGAGCCGAATCTCGGCGGTGGGATCAGCGCCGAGTTTTTGACCGGATTTCACAACGAGCGGGCCGTCCAAGTAATAGGGCTTGTCACGCGCGGGAATGTGCAGCGTTCCCTGGGCGTCAAGTGTCGCCTGCATCGCCTGCGTCCACACCTCGGCGGTGACGTTGCGCGTTTCAACGTTGCCGGAGGCGTCCGGCCATTTCTCGGTCCAGGTTTCGGTGCGGACGAGCGGCTGGAAATCGGACAGCTTCCTGGCGGCTGGTATTGGCAGGTTGTCGGTCGGCTTGAGATAACCCAGCGACACGAAGAAGGCATCCAGTTCGCGGATGGTGCGATGGAAATATCGAGTGGCTTCCTCGCGTGGCTCGCCCTTGCCGCGCCCGGGATTGAAGAACCCGTGGGGCTGGCCTTCGTAGGCTTTCAGTTCGCAGCGATTGCCTGCGGCGCTCATGGCTTTGGCAAAGAGTTCCACCGTCGGGAAGGGCACCGCCTCGTCCTTCGTGCCATGAAAGAGAATGCCCGGAGGCAGCCCCGCACGGACGAAATGATAGGGTGAGATTTCCTGTGGTCGCCCATCGGTGCGGGCGCGGATATCGGCGATCTTTTCATCGGAAAGCAGTCCGGGATGACCTTCCACGGGTGCGAGCACCACCGCGGGATTGAACAACGCGAGTGCGTTCGGCAGGGAGCTGACTTCCTTGTGATCTCCGTCCTCGAAACCCGGCACGAGCGCCACCGCAGCGGCGAGATGCCCGCCAGCGGATTCACCTCCGGCCACGATGCGGTCGGGGTCGATGCCGAGACGGGCGGCATTGGCACGAGCCCAACGCATCGCCGCCTTGGCATCGCGAAGGCAGTCCTGCGGGATCACCCCGTGACGGCTCAGCACCCGGTAGTCGCACGGAATGGCGATCATGCCGCGCTGCGCGAGATAAAGCGACTGCGGCAGGAACTGTCCCGGCGATCCGCCTTTCCATCCGCCCCCAAAGAAGAACAACACGGCGGGACGGCGATCCGACACCCGGTGACCCGGCGGCGTGAAGAGGTAGGCATTGAGCTTCACACTGTTCACCTCCCGATAAACCTCCACGCTCGCCCCCGGCATTTCCGGCGGGTATTTCCAGCTCACCGGCGGCTCGGGAAGGTCGTCAGCGGCGCGCAGTGGGATGAGCGGTGCGAGCAGCAGGGTGGTGAGGAGGATGCGCGCGGCTTTCATGGTCGTTGCCCGCGGTTCATGCCAGCACGCTCCCGATGACATGCCCGTGGACATTGGTGAGGCGCTGCTGGAGGCCGTTGAAGTAGTAGGTGAGCCTTTCGTGGTCGAGGCCGAGGAGGTGCAGCACGGTGGCGTAGAAGTCATAGACGCTGGTCACATCCTGCACGCTGCGACGGCCGAAATCGTCGGTGGCCCCGTGGCTGACGCCGCCTTTCACACCCGCGCCCATCATCCAGGTGGTGAAGGCATCGGGGTTGTGGTCGCGGCCGCTGGTGCCCTCCTGATGCGTGGGCATGCGGCCAAACTCGGTGCACCAGACGACAAGCACGTCGTCCAGCATGCCGCGCTCTTTCAAGTCGGCGAGGAGTGCGGCGGTGGGCTGGTCGAAGATGGGGCAGTGGCGCTCGTAGTCGGCCTTGAGCGTCTTGTGCGCGTCCCAGTTGAGGAAGCCGTCCACGTTGCTGGCGCGTGAGGCGCAGTAGAGGCTCACATAGCGGACGCCGCGCTCGAGGAAGCGGCGGGCGAGCAGACAGTTCCGCGCGTAGGCGGCCTTGAGCGAGTTCGCATCGCCGGTGCCGTAAAGATCGTGAACGTGCTTCGGTTCGCCGCCGAGATCGCTGACCTCGGGCGCGGCGAGCTGCATCTTCGCGGCGAGTTCGTAGGCGGCCATGCGGGCGCTCAGTTCGCTGTTGCCGGGATGCTGCTGCTCGTGCTCGCGATTGATCGTGCGGAGGAAATCCCTCGCCGCCTCGTCTTCCGCGCTGCTGATGGAGGCGGGCCGGGCGAGATTGCGCAAAGGCTGCTGCGCGGCCATGGCGACCGCCTGGAATCGCGCGGGGAGGAATCCGTTGCTCCAGTTTGCCTTGCCATTCGGCGGCTCGCCGCGCAGGTCCTGAATGGCAATGTAGGTGGGCAGGTTGTCATTCAGGCTGCCGAGCGCGTAGCTGACCCATGAGCCGGCGCTGGGATAGCCCTCGCGGGTGAAGCAGGTGTTCATGTTGATGCAGCCGGGCCCGTGCGTGTTGGTCTGGCTGGTCATGCTGTGGATGAAGGCGATGTCGTCCGCATGCCGCGCCATGTGCGGCAGCATGGTGGAGAGCATCTTGCCGGACTTGCCGGCGGGCGCGAAGGCCCACGGCGGGCGCATGAGATTGCCGTTTTTTCCCTGGAAGGAGACTTCCTCTTCGCCGCCGGGCAGCGGGGTGCCGTGAAACTTCTCCAGCATGGGCTTGTGCTCCCACAGGTCGATGTGTGAGGCGGCTCCGGGGCAGAAGATTTGCAGCACCTGCTTCGCCTTCGGGGCGAAATGCGTGCCCTTGGAAGAGGCATTCTCCGCGCCGATCAAGCGCGAGAGCGCCACGCCGGTGAGACCGGTGCTCATCTGGCCGAGGAAGCGGCGGCGGGTCTGGTCGAGGAGCGGGTTCATTCGAGGTAGATGAGTTCGTTGGAGTTGAGCAGCGCGCGGCAGAGTGCGCGGAGGCCGTGTTTGGCGAGCAAAGCGTGGGCCGCGCCGGACTCGTTGGCGCTGGGTTCCCGTTGGAAGAGGATCCTGTAGGCGGTCTCGACCGCCTCGGGCCCTTCCGCTCTTCGTGCGAGAGCTTCGGCCATGTCGAGTGTGAAGCTGTGATTCAGCAACGTGAGCGACTGGAGGGGCGTGGTGGTGCTCGCCCGCTTCGGGGAGGCAAAAGCCACGTCGGGGAAGTCGAAGTCGCTCAGCACATCGACGACGCTGGCGCGGGCGTTCTGGTGATAGACGGCGCGGCGGTAGGTCTCGGGTCCGTGCTGCTCCAGCGGGAAGTAAGTGGAGACGTTGTTCTGCGTGAACTTGTAGAGGCGGAAACCCGGGCCGCCCATCGGATCGAGCCGCAAGGAACCGGTGACCGCCAGCATCGTGTCGCGCACCTCCTCCGCGGCGAGGCGGCGCGGTGGGAAGCGCCAGAGCAAACGGGACGCTCCGTCCACCCGCATGCCTGGATTCGACGATGCCGACGAGCTTTGCCGGTAGGTCCGTGAGAGCAAAATCTCACGATGCAGGGCCTTCAGTTTCCAGCCATTCGCGACGAGTTTGGCGGCGAGGTAGTCGAGCAGTTCGGGATGCGTGGGCTTGCTGCCGAGATAACCGAAATCACTCGGCGTATCGACGATGCCGGTGCCGAAGTGGTAATGCCACACGCGGTTGGCGAGCACCCGCGGCGTGAGCGGATTCTCCGCGCCGACGATCCATCGGGCGAGAGCGAGCCGGCGCTCGCCTTCCGGGGCATCGGCGGAAAGTTGGTAGGGCTTGGTGACACCGTCCAGCACGTCCAGCGAGGCGGCGGTGACTTCGTTGACCGGTTTCATCGGGTCGCCACCGCGGAAGAGGAAGGTTTTCTCCTTCGACTGGGCAAACTTGCCCGCCCAGATTTCCGGCAGTTTCGGCACGCGGGCGATGGCGGCGTTCACTTCGGCGATTTGTTTTTCCAAACCGGCGAGCGTGGCCTTTTCATCGGCGGTGATGACCGTCCGGCGTGCCATGACGATGCCGAGCGCCTCCGTGTAGGGCTGGCGGCCCTCGCTGCTCGCCACGGTTTGCCACGTCGTGCCATCCATGGAGACCTGCACTTCATACTCGGTGGGCGTGGCACCGCGCACCTTGCTGTCGTCCTCGGCATCCTCCTTGCCGGCGCGTGAGTTGATGAAAGTGATGCGCTCGATCCTCTCCGGGTTGGCAAAGGTGAGCGTCAGCACCGGCGGATTGCCGATGAACCACGCCTCGCCCAGCCGGCCGTCGATGCAATACTGCGGGCCGTAGGCTTCGGGAAAGTCCTCCGCCGTGGCGGACTTCGCGCCCTCCGCCTTGGCGCCCTCGGTGGCGAGCGCGATATTTTTTCCCGAACTGCTCCAGACTTGGAACTCGGTGAGCCTTCCACCAGGTCCGCCGGGTTTGGCTTTGGAGTCCGCATCGGAGGTGAAGCCGCTGATGACGAAGCGCAGCATCTTGGCCTCGGTGGCCGGGAAGTTCTCATCCGTTCCGAAACGGTCCACCGGTGGCCGTGTGAACTTCATCCGCGCAAATTGCGTTTGGGCGCGTGCGTCGATCTTCTTGTCGAGCGCTTCCTTTTTGGCGTTCAGATCAGCCAGATTTGCGGTCAGAGGCCTCATTGCCTCCGCGTGGGCCTTGCGTTGCTCTGCGGTCGCCACGACGCGTCGGCCGTGCGTGACGCCCTCGAACGCGGCGCGCACGCGGTAGTAATCCTCCGCCGGAATGGGGTCGAACTTGTGGTTGTGGCAGCGCGCGCAGTTCACCGTGAGACCGAGGAAGGCGCCGCTCGTCGCCGTGACCATGTCGTCGATCGTGGCGGCGCGGATGTTCTTCTGTGCGACGGGGTCCTGGTTGCCGACGTCGTCGTAGGGCCCGGCCACGAGGAAGGCGCTGCCGATTTCGATCCCGGGCTGGTCCTTGCCGATCACATCGCCCGCGAGATGCTCGACGATGAAACGGTCGAATGGCTTGTCCTCGTTGAAGCTGCGGATGACGTAGTCCCGGAACGGGTGGAGGTCGTCGATGATGAAATTCCGCTCGAAGCCGTTCGATTCCCCGAAGCGGATCACATCGAGCCAGTGGCGGCCCCATTGCTCGCCGTAGCGGGGCGAGGCGAGGAGGCGGTCGATGAGATTGCGGATCGCGGATTGCGGGTCGCGGGTCGATTCGGCGGCAAAGGCCTCCACCGCCTCCGGCGTGGGCGGCAGTCCATGGAGATCGTAAGTCATCCGCCGGATGAGCGCGCGCGGATCTGCGGGTGGATTGAAGTCGAGCCCCTTCTCCACAAGCTTCGCCGCGATGAATTCATCGATGCCGCCCGCGGTCTTGAGGTCGGTCTTGTTCGGCTGGAGGGACCACCACGATTTGTCGGCGCGCTTGGCCTCGGCCTTCGCGCCGTCGCGCGGATCGGGCGCTCCCATCTTCACCCAGGCGACGAGATCGGCGATGACCGGCTCGGGCAGCTTCGGCTTCTTCGGCGGCATCTCCATGTCCTCCTCGAGATGCCGGATCGTGCGGATGAAGAGGCTCTCGTCGGGATCGCCCGGGATGATGACCGCCTCGCCGCTGTCGCCACCGGTTTCCCACCCGGCCTTCGAGTCGAGGTAGAGGTTTCCCTTCAGCTTCTTCGCCCCGGCGCTGTGACACCCGTAGCAGTGCTCGACCAGCACGGGACGCACTTTTTGCTCGAAGAAGGCAACGCCCGCCGGGTCCGCCGCCGACCACAGGGAGGACGTGGGCGCGAGTAGCACGGCGGAAAGGAGGGCGGACGACGTTCTCATGAGGCTTTGTGCAAAAAGGAAACCGGGTTTTCCGGATCAACAAGGAGGATTGTATACAATCCGGGATTGCGCCGCGACTCGTCGAGCTGGAGCTTGCCGGTCCTTCATTTGACAAACTTCACTGTCACCTCCGGCAGCATTGCTTTCAGTTTGGCCTGTGTTTCCCCGGGATAGTCTTTGCCGAAGCGGACGAAGGTGAGGGACTTGAGATGCGCGAAGGCTTGCAACCGCGGGAGACGTTCGTCCGGCAGGTCGAGGTTTGAGAGGGAGAGTTCCCGGACCTGGGTCACCCCGGCGAGCGCGGTGAGGTCGGCCTCGGTGAAGGCTTTGGCATCGAGCGAAAGTTTGCGCAGGGTCGTGATGGCTTTGACGGTGGCGATGGCCTCGGCTGCCGGAGCGCAGACACCATATTCCAGCGCCACATATTCGATCGGCAGCTCGCGCAGGTGCTTCAAGAGGCCTGCGGTGGCCTTGGCGCAGCTGATCTCGATGCCTTTGAGGTGCTTGAGCTTCTTGAAGTGCCCGGCACCGGCATCGGTGAGTTGCTTGGAATGCCACAGCTTGATGAACTCGAGGTTCGGGAACTTCCCGCAAACATGATCCAGACCTTCGTCATCGAGGCCGTTGCTGTGGAAGTTGATCCGCTTGAGCTTCGTCCAGCCATCGAACTTCGCGAAGCAATGCCCCGGATAAACGGCACCCCGCGGCGTGAAGGACTCGAGGCTCCTCAGGCCCGCGAGCTTTTCCCAGCCCGCATCGGTGGCCTTGCCAAAATAGGCCAGCTCGAGGTTGGTGAGATCAGGGCACTCGCTGAGTTGCTGGAGTTGGGCGAGGCTGGCATCCCCCAGTTTGCCAAAGCCGCTCACGCTCAGGCTCTTCAACTTCCTGAGCTTCAGCAGCGGAGCCACCCAGTCATCCTGGATGCCCGATGCCTCCAGCTTCACCGACTCCAACGAGGCGATATGGCCGAGGTGTTCGATGAACGCCGCGTTGTAGGGATCGTCGTTTTCCTTGCGATGATCGTGCGCTTTGCCACCGAGGATGTTGGTGCCGACCTGGGTGAGCGTGTCAAAGACCGCGATATCGCCGCCCGCCGCTTTCTTCAGCACCTCCGGCGTGGTGTTGACCTTCGTGAACGTGCCCGGTGCGCTCTCGATCGTGCGGATGACGGCCTCGACATGCGGATGTTGCGCCGCGGCGGCGAGGATGGCGGAAGCGTGATCGGCGAGCGCTTGTTTCAAACCCGCGTCCGTCGTGCCGGCGATGACTGCGTCGAGGTCGGCGCGCGAGGTGACTTTGGAAAGATCGGGCGCGGCGGCATGCAATGCGGTGAATGTCGTGAGCAGCAGGGCGGTGAGGAGGGGCGCGGATTTCATTCAGAGGTGGAGTCGGGTGGTGATGTTGGCGGGCCGCTGAACCGATTCACCGCTCCAGCACTCCACGGGTCGATCAATATTTCGGAAAGACGTCCGCTGAGGGGAAGCGGGCTCCGGGGTCGCTGCCGTCGCCGATGTATTCCTCGCGGGGAAGATTCACGGCGGGCCAGCCGTCCGGGCGGATGCGGACGACGCGGCCGGGACGGATGCCCTCGACGATGAGGTCGGTTTCAAAACGGATCCGGATGCCGCTGCTGCCGAGGGGCGCTTCGCCGACGGCCTTCGTGACTTCCAATATCCTACCCCTCGAGGCCATGTGGGCCGGGCCGTAGGCGCCGCCGGTATGTTTCAGGGTGCTCTCAACCCCGTTCATCACGGCGCTGGCATCCTTTTTGAAGTCGACGTAGAGCGAGTCGTCCATGCCGCCGAAGAGGGTGGCGGTCACGGTGGCGCGGCCGAACTTGCCATACTCGACGGCGTCCACAAACGCGGGCATCCAGCGGCTGCGGATGAGGGCCCTGTGCGTCTCGGTCTGTTTTTGGGCGGCGCGTTGCATGGAAACCTCGTCGAGCCAGATGTCGGAGACGTGAAAGCGGGTGAAGATCCCATCGGGCGTCGGTTTCCAGGTGATCCCGAGCAGGACCGCCTGATCGCCAAGCGCTTTTTTGCCCTCGGCAGGCCACGCCCCCTCCGCGATGAGTTCGTCGATGCCGAGGGACTCGCGTCCCCGCCAGACTCTCGTGGCGGCGTCGAAGGTCATCGTCTCGACGGTCGCCTTGGCATCGCCTCCCTGCTTCGGCTCCCGCGTGGCGAGGATCATGCCTTCGCGGTTTTTCACCTGCACCTCCCTCAGTTTCCAGACGAGTCCCTCGCGCTGGCAGTGACTCGGTTCGTCCTCGAGGAGAAGCACGTGATTCTCGGCAGGCGCGATGCCTTTGCCGCTGTAGCCCGCGGTTTGGTTGCGGTTATCGACGGGCAGCACCGGCACCACCGAGGTTTTCGGATCCGGCGGCAGGAAGCCGCGGACGTGCATCACCGTGCCGAGCGGGACGTCCCGCAGGTCCGCCGGAGCCCCGTGGTATCGGACGATCCCATAAGGCAGCAAGGCGAAGGGATGCGGCGCGTTGCGGAAGTAGGTGCCCTCGCCCTGCACGCGAAGGCTGCCCCGGCGGTTCGCGTGATCGACGAAGATGAGTTCGCCGCGAAACGAGAGCGCTTTTTCCAAGGGCGGAAACTTCCCCGCCTCGGGGCGGAAGACTTCGGTCACTTGTTCCGGGTTCTTCGTTCCTGGTTCTTCGCCGGCTGGAGACGAATCGACCAGGAACCAACCACCGAGGGCGATCAGGAACCACGAACCAAGAACGGGGAACAATTTCATGGGAGAATCAGTATTTCGGAAAGATCGCGGGCGTCGGGAAGCGTTCTTCGATGCTGTCGTTGACGTATTCTTCGCGGGGAATCTGCATCCTGGGCCAGCTTTCGGGGCGGACCCGGACGACGCGGGCCGCCCGGATGCCCTCGATGACGAGATCGGTCTCGAATCGGATCTGGATGCCGCTGCTTCCCGCGGGAATTTCCCCGGTGGCCCGGGTGATCCCGGTGATCCTGCCACTGGAGGCGATGTGGCCCGGGCCGTAGTGGCCCCCGGCGTGTTTCAAGGTGTTCTCGGATCCGTTCATCTGCGCCGGCACGCCACTCTGGAAATCAGCGTAGAGGGACGGATCCATGCCGCCGAAGAGAGTCGCGGTGACGGTGGCGCGCCCGAGCCTGCCATACTCCACCGCATCCACCAGCGCCGGCATCCAGCGGCTGCGGATGAACGCCTTGTGGGTCTCGGTCTGGAATCGGGCGGCCTCAACGATGGCGGTCTCGTCCAGCCAGAGGTCCGAGACGTGGAAGCGGGTGAAGGCTCCGCTCAAGCCATCCCCCGGAGCCGGTTTCCAGGTGACTCCGAGCAGCACGGGCTGACCGCCGAGCGTTTTCTTTCCACTCGCGGGCCACGTTTTCTCCCCAATGATGCGGGCGATTCCAAGGCGCTCGCTGCCGCGCCAGATCCGGACGGAGGAGTCGAAGGTCATCGTTTCCTCGATCGCCTTCGGGGCGACGCCCTGTTTCGGTTCGCGGGTGGCGGTGAGGGTGCCTTCGCCGCCCTTGATTTCCACCTCCTTCAGCTTCCAGACAAGTCCCTCGCGCAGGCAGTGGCTGGGCTCGTCCTCGAGGAGCAGGACGTGGTTCTCCGCGGGGAAAATGCCAGTCCCGCGGTAATGGCCGGCGTCCTTCGACTTGCTGTCCGGTGGCAATACCGGCACGGCGGAGGTCTTCGGGTCCGGCGGAAGGAAGGCCCGCACATGCATGACCGTGCCGAGGGGGACGTCGCGCAGGTCGGCCGGAGCGCCGAGATAACGCACCATGCCATAAGGGAGCATCGCAAAGGGGTGGGGATCGTTCCGGTAAAACTTGCCCGTGCCCTCCACCCGCAGGCTGCCGCGCCGGTTCGCGTGATCCACGAAGACCAGTTCGCCCCGGTAGGCGTGCGCTTTTTCCAAAGGCGGGAATTGACCGGGTTCGGGGCGGAAAATCTCCGATTCTTGCCCTTGGTTCCCGGTGCCCGGTTCCTTATCGGCCTTGGCCTGGATGAGCAGGAGGCAGGCGAACGCCGACACGGAGGCGGTGGCGAGGCACAACGGACGCGGAACCAAGAACGATTTCATGACGGGATCAGTAGGTCGGAAACATCACCGGCGTCGGGAAGCGCTCGTCCATGCGGGAGGCTCCGTTGCCGACATATTCCTCGCGGGGCAGGTGGAGGTCCGGCCAGCCGCCCGGGCGGACTTTGACGATGCGTTTGGGGCGCATCCCTTCGGTGATGAGATCGGTTTCGAAGCGGATCCGGATGCCGCTGCTGCCGAGCGGGGCTTTTCCGGGCAGTGGCGTGACATCGAGGAGCCTGCCGCCTGCGGCCATCTGCGTAGGGCCGGCGGTGCCGCCTTCGGTGTGCTTGAGCGTGTTTTCAGCACCATTCATCAGCGCGGTGACGCCGGGCTTCAAGTCGGCGTAGAGCGAGGCGTCCATGCCGCCGAACAGCGTCGCGGTCACGGTGGCGCGGCCGAACTTGCCATACTCCACGGTATCGATCCAGGCGGGCATCCAGCGCGCGCGGATGAAGGCCTTGTGCACCTCGGTTTGATGCATCGCGGCGTTTTGCATCGCAGCATCATCCAGCCAGATGTCCGAGATGTGGAAGCGGGTGAAGACACCGCCCGGCGTGGGCTTCCAGGTGACGCCGAGCTGCACCGACTGGCCTGCCAGAGCCTTCCTTCCCTCGGCGGGCCAGGTTCCTTCGCTGACGAGGTGCTCGATGCGGAGGCACTCGAGACCCCGCCAGACACGCGTGGCGGCGTCGAAATTCAGCGTCTCCTCGACGGCACCGCCATCACCGCCCCGGTTCGGTCCGCGGCTGGCGATGATCGTGCCCTCGCGATTCCTGATTTCCACTTCCTTGAGCTTCCAGACGAGCCCCCAGCGCAGGCAGTGGCTGGGCTCGTCCTCGAGCAGCAGGACGTGGTTCTCGGCGGGGAAGATGCCCGCGCCCCGGTTGTGGTTCGCGTCCTTCTCCTTGTTGTCCACCGGCAGCACCGGCACGGCGGAGGTCGTGGGATCGGGCGGGAGAAAGGCGCGGACGTGCAACACGGTGCCGAGCGGGATGTCGCGCAAGTCGGCCGGGGCCCCATGATACCGCACGATGCCATAGGGAAGCATGGCGAACGGATGCGGGTCGTTCATGCGAAACTTCCCCGTGCCCTCCACCCGCAGGCTGCCGCGCCGGTTCGCGTGATCGACGAAGACGAGTTCGCCGCGATACGTGTGCGCTTTTTCCATCGGCGGAAACGTTCCGGCCTCGGGGCGGAAGGGTTCGTCATTCGCGGATGCAGCGCACCAGCCAAGAAGCGGGAGCGCGGAAACAAAAACAAGAAGGAGGCGTATCATGGAGCGCGGCACCGATGGGGATCAGTATTTCGGAAAAATGGCCGGAGTCGGGAAGCGGTCATCGAGGCCGGAGCGGTGATCGATGAGATACTCTTCCCGCGGCGCGGAAACGTGAGGCCAACTCGCGGGCCGGACCCGCACGACCCGGCCCGGCCGGATGCCCTCGATGATGAGATCGGTCTCGAACCGGATCTGGATACCGCTGCTGCCAAAAGGCGGCTCACCCCCGGTCCTCGTGACCTCGAGGAGTCTGCCCTTCGAGGCGATGTGCGACGAGCTGACGATGCTGGACCAGGGCTTCAGGGTGTTTTCCGCCGCGGCCATGACCCCCTCGACTCCCTTTTTGAAATCCGCGTAAAGCGATTCATCCATGCCGCCGAAGAGGGTCGCGGTGACGGTGGCGCGCCCGAATTCGCCGTATTCCACGCCGTCGACCCTCGCGGGCATGAGGCGTGTCCGGATGAGCGACTTGTGGAGTCCCGTCTGGATCCTCGTGCAGCGATCCATCGCGGCATCGTCCAGCCACAGGTCGGTGAGATGGAATTGATTCTCCACCCGGTTCTCCCACGTGCCCGCCGGCAGCCAGGAGAGTCCCAGCAGCACCGCTTGGCCCCCGAGCGATTTCGTCCCCTCCCCGGGCCAGGTGCCCTCGGCGATCAAGTCCGCGATTCCCAGGCACTCGCGGCCGCGCCAGATCCGGGTGCCCTCATCGAGGGTCATGGTTTCTTCGGCCGCCTTGCCATCGCCGCCCGCTTCGGGTTCGAGCGTGGCGACGATCCTGGTCTCGTGCTTTTGGAGGCTCACTTCCTTCAGTTTCCAGACCTTGCCCTCGCGGAGGCAACGGCTCGGTTCATCTTCGAGGAGGACGACGTGGTTTTCGGCGGGCTGCTCCACCGAGGGTTTTTCCACGACCGGCACGGCCGATTTCTCCGGGTCGGGCGGGAGGAAGGCCCGCACATGCAGGAGCGTGCCGAGCGGGATGTTCCGCAGGTCCGCGGGCGCGCCGTGGTAGCGCACGATGCCATGAGGCAACATGGCGAAGGGCTGCGGAACATGCTGGAAAAACACCTCGCTGCCTCCCGTGACGCGGATGCTCCCGCGGCGGTTCACGTGATCCACGAAGACCAGTTCGCCGCGATAGGCGCGGGCTTTTTCCAAGGGGGCGAACTCGCCGGGCTCGGGGCGGAAGGAAACCGTCCCTGGTTCCTGGTCCTTCGTCCTTGGTTCTTCGCCGACAGTGTGAAATGAGCCGACAAGCGAGCCGACGACAACCAAGAACAGGGAACGGGGAACCGGGAACATCACAGTGCGACGACCTGATTGCTGTCGCCAAACCGCTCCGTCTCCACCCCCATGCGCTGGGCCATGAGAAGAAGCAGGTTGCTCATGTGCGCGTCGGTGTTGACCGGGCGGCTGCAGATCTGGTAGTGCGCCGTGCTCAGCGCGCCGTCCTGACCCAGCGAATACCCGGCGAAGTCCTTGGCCTCCTTGTTGAAATCGACGTGGCTGCCGTGCTTGAGCCCGAGGTCGCCGCCGCCGGCGAGCACGAGCGGGAGGTTGGCGTTGCCGTGGCTGTGGCCGTAGGACATGCCGCTGCCGAACAGCGCCATGGTGGAGCCGATGAGCGGTTTGCCGTTCAGATCCTTGGTCTCCGTGAGCCGGGTGAGGAAGTAACTGAACTGCTCGATGGCGAAGGTGTCGTAGTTGGTGAGCTTCTCCATGTAACCGGCATCGCCGCCGTGGTGGCTGAGCTGGTGGCGCGACTCGGTGATGCCGATCTCGGGAATGGAGAAGGCATCGCCCTCGCCCCCGAGGCTGAAGGTGGCGACGCGGGTCACGTCGGTCTGGAAGGCCAGCACCATGAGGTCATACACCGTGCGGAAATAATCGCCCGCCATCGCCTGCGCGACGTCTCGGTTGGTGCGCTTGCGGTCCGTCTCGGAAATGACTGGCAGCGGGGTGTCGAGCCAGGCATCGGCCCGCGTCGTGCGGATCTCGGCCTCCCGCACGGAGGTGAGGTATTGCTCCATGCGCCCCTTGTCCTCGGCACCCATCTTTTTCTCAAGCTGGCGCACCTCGGCGAGGTTGGCGTCGAGCACGCTGCCCTTGCGGCGCAGGGCACGGCGCTGGGCCTCCTTTCCGCCCTTCGGTTCCTCGAAGAGCGAGGCGAAGATCTCGCTGCAGCGGCGCAGCGCGGGCAATTGAACGCCATCCGCCGTCCATGCGAGCGACGATCCTGTGAGAGCAACCTCCATCGACGGATAACGCGTGTGCGGCGCAGTGATCTCGGCCATCTTCTGGTCCACGGAGATGGTGTTGCGATCCGAGGGCCCCATCTTGCCGCCGGTCAGCCAGACATTGATGCACCCATGGTGATGCGCCAGCGCCCCCGGGTGATGCAGCCCGCTGATCGGCGTGATGACCTCGCGATGCTTCTCCAGCGGCTTCAACGAGCGCGAAAACGTGTAATCCCGGCCCGCTTTCGTGATCTGGTAGTTCAGCGAGTGAACCCCGTTGGCGAGGTAGATGAACGCGCTGCGGCGGGGACTCGATGCGAGAGCTTTTTCCGCCGCACGCAGCGGCACCATGCACTCGAGCATGGGGAGAGAGACGAAGCTGCCGAGGGCCTTGAGGGCATGGCGGCGGTCGATGAGCCAGGATTGGGTTTGAATGTTCATGGGATGGAGTGATGGGTTCTTTCAGCGCTTTTGCATCAAATCGGAGACAGCGACAGCGCGGACGATGTCTTTGATCTTGGATCCGCTCTTCTTCGCTTCGGCGGCGATGGCGTTGACATCGTCCTCGTCGTCGAAGGTGAGCACGCGACGGAGGCCGTAGGTGCAGAGGTGCTCGATGAAGGCGCGGGCGATTTTGTCGCGGTCTTCGAGGAGACGTTGCTTGAACTCGTTGGCGTCCTTGAAGGCCCGGCCATCGGGCAGTTCGCCGGCGGGATTGACGAGCGGGTCTTCGCCGACTCCCGCCGCGACCTTTTCGCGGGTGCGCCATTGACCGATGGCATCGTAGTTGTCCCAGGCGAGGCCGAGCGGATCGATCTTCGCGTGGCAGGCGGCGCAATTCGCGTCTTTGGCATGCGCGGCGAGTTTGTCGCGAAGGGTGGCCTTGGGATCCGTGGGCGGATTGGGTTCGATCGCGGGCACGTTCGCGGGTGGTGGCGGTGGCGTTTTGCCGAGCACGACCTCGCTGAGCCAAACGCCACGGTGCACGGGGCGATGGCGCGTGCCATCGGACGTGAGGCCGAGCACCGCGCCCATCGTGAGGAGGCCGCCGCGGCGATCCCCGGGTTTCAGCGAGATCCGCTGGAAGCCGCCCGACGTGGGCTCCGGCAACTCGTAAAAGTCACAGAGACGCGCGTTGGCGATGGTCCAGTCGGATTCGATGATGGCATCGATCGGCAGATTGTTCGCAAACATCTCGCGGAAGAATTCCACCGGCTCCCGGCGCATGCTGGTTTCCAGCCAGGCATCGTAGGTGGGATAGAGCTTCTTGTCCGGCGGGAACATGCCGACGCGATGCAGCTGCAGCCACTGGCGCGAGAAATCCTCGATGAAGCGGCCCGATTTGCCATCCGCGAGCATGCGATCCACCTCCCTCCCCAAGCCGTCGCCTTTCAAGGTGCCCGCTTTCGCCGCGGCGAAGAGCGCGTCGTCGGGCATCGAGCTCCACAGGAAATAAGAGAGCCTTGTGGCAATTTCGGCGTCGTTGAGCTGCTCGCGCGCCACCGGATCGCCTTCGACGAGGTAGAGGAAGTGCCGCGAGGTCAGAATCCCTTGAAGCGCGACGCGATACGCATCCGCCGGCTTCTCGCCTGCCTCGCGCTCGTCGCGATACGACTTCAAATACTCCTCCATCTCCTCGTTCTTCACCGGCCGCCGCCAGGCGCGTTCGGCAAAGCGCTGCAAGTGCGCAGCCACCACCTCGGGCGAGGCCTCATCCGGCGGCACCACGTCCTTGCGGCGCGATTGTTCCGTCTCGGACACCAGCGGACCTTCCCACTCGATCCAGTCGAGCAGGACGGTGGAGAAAAGTCCGTTGCCCTTGTCGTCGAACATCTGCGGCGCGTTCGGGTTCAGGAGGATTGTTTCGCTGCTGTGGGTGAAAATGTAGCCACCGCGGCTGCCGAGGGCGTTGCGGAAGGCGGCGCCCGCCCGTCGATCCACCACATCCGTCGCCACGACGCAGAAATCGAGCGACATCGGCATCTCGAGAAACACCTCGAACTCGAACACCTGCGGCTTGTCTTCCGGGGCCGTGATGTCGAACTCGACGAGCGCGTCCACGGTCTCCTCACTGGTGCGCTTGCCGATGCTGAGGTGCGCGGTCTGGCCGCCGGGCGGGCGGATTCCGCTGGCCTGGAGGCGGAGCTTGTAGAGGCCGCTGTGCTCCGGTCCGGTCTTGCCGAACCAGTGAGGCGCGAGCGCGTTCTGCGTGCTGCCTGGAAAGAGGAGATAACGCAAGGGCCGCTTGATCCCGAACCGGTCCAGCGCGGCCTGCGCCTCCTTGCCCCCTCCGTAGCGCAGGTCCGCCGCGGTTTTGCGCACCTTGCGCGCCTCGCTCGTCGCCGTCGGAAAGGCACGGTCAAGCACGAGCTCCGCCGCACGGAAGTAGCGGTCCACGTGGGAGGGAGAGAGGGTCAGCTCGGAGCCGATCCGCTCGAATCCGTGCCAGCGCGTGTCTTCGTTCAACTCCCCGGGTTTCGTGGGATCGTAGCGCACCCCGAGGAGGTCGTAGACCGTGTTTTGATACTCCTTCCGGCTCAGCCGGTAATGCGACACCGCCGGCCGCGCCGCCATCCGTGCGGCCCTGCCTTCCTTGATGCGGGCATCCAGGCTGGTGACAAAGGAGGCGATCTCCCCCTGCGTCGGCCGCTTTTCCTTCTTCGGAGGCATTTCTCCGGAATTGACCTGTTCGATCACCTCCGCCCAGTGATGCGTGTCCGCGCCCAGCTTGAAATCGCGCGAGAGCTGGTCGATGCGCAGATCCCCCTTCTCTTTCTCCGGCCCGTGGCAGCGGAGGCAGTGGGTCTCGAGGAAGGCCTCGAACGGCTCGGCCGCCGGGAGGGCGCTGGAAAGGCACAGGGTGGCGGAGGCCAGCGGGGCGGCGAACGACGGGGAACGGAAGGGGAAGGTCATTCGGGATCAGGCTTAAAACAGGGAACGATGCCCTTTTTGCCCGCGTTCCGCCACCCCCGAAGACGCGGAAAGTGCTTCACGCAGGCGCGGGACCCGTTGTCCGAAGGGGAACTCCCGCCCGCGCCGGAGTCTGACATGGGGAAATGGGCGCGGCTCATGGGGTCTTGGTGGCGGCGAGGATGTAGCGGACCAGCTCATCGATCTGTTTTTCGGTCAGGATGGCGCCGATCGGAGGCATCAGGTTTTCCGGGTAGCCATCGGCCAAAAGCGAGTTGGGCTCGAGGATGGACTGCCGGAGGTAATCGGCATCGGCGGTGACCTCCCGCAGCACGCCGCCCGGCTCGTCGCGCACCTTGCGTTTGGACCCGGCCAGCCCGCGGAAGCCGGGACCGACGAGTTTGAGTCCGTCAAGGCTGTGGCAGGCGGAGCAAAAGCTCTGGAAGAGCACTTGGCCGGGATCGCCTTGGGAGAAGGTGAAGAACGGCTTGGTGACGGCGGGCGCATCGGGCGGCGCGGGCTGCGGCATGCCCGGGTGGTTCTTGGGAAGGCGGTTGACCGTGGCCCAGAATTCGCCCGTCCAGAGCGGCTGGCCGCTCGCGGAGGGCAGGGCCTGTGGCAGCCGCACATGGAGCACCTCGCCGGGGGTGAGCCCGGGCAGCTCGAGAAAGACGCGGCGGCGGTCCGGCGAGACCGTGGCGAAGCGCACCTCCAGCAGCCGATGGCGGATTTTGTTTCCGCCATAAGTCTGCGTGGCTTGATAGGCCCATTGATCGACGAGATATCCGGCCGGGCTCCAACCGGCGCCCTCGGCCAGCGGCAGGGTGAACTCGATCTCGATCCCGTTTGAACGGAGGCGGGCCGCCAGCGGCTCAAAAACATCCTTTCCTGTGTAGCGCAGGCGGGTGAGCCCGCTGACACGCTGGATGAACTCCTTGTTTGTCCCGCGGGCGATGCCTCCCGCATACAAATCCCCCTCCGCGGTGATGGCAAAGCGGTGCAGCAGGTGCCGCAGCCCCTGGGAAAAGGGGAAGACCGTGCCCTGCATCACCCCATCGACCTCCTCGAGGAAGACCCGCTGCAGGCCGCCGAAGGTGGCATCACCAAAGACGACCTGGCCGGCATACGGTCCCCATGTGCCGGGCAGCAGGATGGGCTGGGTGGGCGAGGCGGCGATCTCGCCCTGCGGCAGCCATGCGACGGGCGGAGTGGCCTTTTCACGGTCAAACGGATGCCAGGGAGCCCGGCTGCGAAAGTTGTAAAAGGCCTGCGGCTGCACCTTGACCAGCTTGCTGGCCGGCAGCCACTCGCCCTGGTTGTCGGTGATGAGGATGGAGTCCTCCGGTCCGGAGCCCACGCCATCCGGCGTGCGGAGCCCGCCCGCCACGATCTCCGTGGCCCCGGTGTCCACGTGCACCTTGATCACGCTGCCGCGCAGCGGCGCCTGCCGGTTGTCCACGCCGCGAGAATTCATGGCCACGCTGGCGGCGAAATAGAGATGCGAGTCCCGCACCACCGCGCCGAACAAATACTCGTGGTAGTCCATCGTGCAGGGCCAGTCATGGGAGAGGCAGCGGTAAGTCTCAAACAAGCCATCGCCATCGCCATCGACCAGCTCGGTGGCCTCGTTTTTCTCGGTCACGAAGACCCTGCCATTCCAAACGGCCAGCCCCATCGGCTCGGAGAGACCACGGGCGATGCGGCGGAATGGCGGCGGCCCGCCGGCTGGCATGGTGTCGAGGTTGAGCGAGAACAGATCCCCGTCCCAGGTCGTGAAGAGGAGCTCACGAGGTCCGCGCAGGGCCATGCCGCTGATCCGCATCGTTTGCCTCTCATCCCGCAGGTCCTGTGCTTCGAGCGCCGGATGCAGACCGGCCAGCTTTTGCCCAAAGCCCGGCGCGGCATCCGGGGAAGGCGGGCCCTGCAGCGGGCCGATGAGGCGCAGGTTTCCCGCCTTTCCGCCCTCCAGCACCAGCTTGCGGAAGCGCACCGGATGATCGTATTTCGTTCCGGTCGGCGGCAGCAGCTGCACGAGCACCGGCAGGCCGGCACGCAGGCGGAAGGTGCCCAGTTCGGCCCGGTTCCATGCTCCCTCCGCCGTCACCGGCACGGTCCAAAAACGGTCCTGCCCGTCAAACGAGAGCTGGTAGTCCTGATTCAGGGCTTTGGCGCAGGAGTATTCGATGGAGACCGACACCATCTCCTCCTGCCGCGCCTCCACATACCAGGCGATCATGGCCCCGCGCCCTCGGGTGATCTCCAGCACTCCGCCCTTCCATTCGTTCGGGCCTTTGGAAAAAATGGCCGTGGCAGGCAGCTCCAGCGTGCGGGACGGCTCCTCGGCCGGGAGCGTGGTCCACACGGAGACGGTGGTGAGCAGGAAACAGGCGAAGCGCATGGCAGGAGGGGGCTTCATGGGAGGGTGAGGACATGCCAGCCGGAGCCCGAGAGCTGTGCCGCGGATTTCCAGGCTTCTCTCGCCGGCTGCGGCGGCAGCAGGGCCTCGCCCGCGCCGAGGCCCTCCACCCGCAGCTCGCGCCGCACCCGCTCCGCCGCGGCAGCGGCGGCCATGGGGACGCGTTCCACCAGTTTCACCATCCCGCTGGCATGACGCAGCTCCCAGGAGAGTTCGATGCCGTCCGCCTGCTGCGTGCAGCCGAGGTAGCGGACCTTCAGCTCCACGGCCTGGTCATCACGCCGCAGCCGCCATTTTTCCTCCGATTGGTCGCGGAACCATGCCTCCCCTCTGGAGCGCGTGGTGAAGCCATCGTTGATCAGGCCCGGTTTGCCGGCCGTTGCCTTCCAAACCTTCAGGAGTGTGGCCCGCTCGAGATCATAGCCCAGCCAGATGTCCGCACCCTGATGGATGGAAAGGGATCTGGGCCGCCCATCAAGGCTGAGGCGGCTGATGGCCGCGCCATCGAATGGCAGGGATCCGCCACCGAGGGCGCGGGCTGTGGTTTTAGCAGGCGGCGACGGGCTGGCGGCCGGGGCGCCGCGCCACTTCGGATCCTCCGGCAGTTCGAGCGTGTCGGAGGAGGCCTGCACGCCGGTTTCATCCGTGACGGTGGCGTAGAGGACCACCTGCTCGTCGGGGCCCGGAGCGGGCATTTTCGCGCTCCAGGTGCCGCCGGTGGCCTGGGCGGGCACCTCGAGCCATTTGGCCACGGTCTCGGGCCTGGCCTTGTCTCCCCGGCCCCAGCGGAAAAGCGCCCGGGGCATGCGTTTGACCCAGAACGAGACCTTCGCGGCCTTGCCAGGACCGGTGGTGGTCACGCTCAGCATGGTGTGGCCAGTCTCATCGGTCGCGATGGGTTGCGAGAGGTCGGGCCAGGCGGGGGCCAGGCCGAGGTTCGAGCGAAACCAGGAGAGCGGGATGGGCACATTGCCGACGTAGCCGTGGTTTTCGTTCGGAAACATCAGGAGACGCTTCTCGGTGGGAATCGCACGATGGGTGGCCAGCACGGCGGGCATGGCGAAAAAGATGTCATCCGTGCCGGAGAGCATGAGGACATTCGCCTTGAAGCGTCCGATGTTGTGCTTCGGATCCAGGCAGGCCAGCCAGGCATCCTGCTCCGCCTTGGGGGAGATCGCGAGCGGGCCGAAGTAGCCGCCGAAGCAGCCCGGAAGGTCGCGGATGAACCCCATCCCATACTTCACCGCGGCCACCTTGAAGGCAGGCTCGGCGCCGAGGATCAGCAGCGTGAGATGCGCGCCCGCGGACATGCCCGAGACGCAGAGCCGGTCCGCGTCCACCTCGGGCCTGCTTTGCAGAAACATCGCGGCGCGGCGGGCGAACATCACGCCATTGCGCCGCGCGTCCTGCTCCGGGCCAAACCCCTTCCATCCCGGCGGCGGCGTCCTCGCGGGGTCGGTCTCCGGCTTGTCGTAAATCGAATGAGGCACGCCGGCCTCGACGCGTTTCGGGGCGGGGCCGGCCCAGTCCATGACGAAACAGCAGAAACCGTTTCTGGCATATTCGATGCCCGCCTTGGGTTCGAGCCTCATCAATCCCGCGCCGTGGATCTCCAACACCGCCGGGTAGCGGCCTTCCTTCTCAGGCCGGCAGTAAAAGCCGTAAATCCTCGTCGGCCGGCCATTGAACGGCGCTCCGGCGAAGGAGAGTTCGCTCACCTTCACCCCGGCCTCGGTTTGTTCTGAATGGATCTCGATGGCGGGCGGCAGTTCCGCAAAACCGGGCACATCAAAGAAGGCGGCGCGCCCGGACGAGGCGAGCAGCAGGACACTGAGAAGAAGCAGAGGCGTTTTCATGCGGGCGATGCGGTTCTTTGCTCCGTCACTCCCCGGCCGTCAGCGGCAGGGGGCGCGGCAGGAGCAGGTTTTTGTGGGATTGCAGCGCCGCATGCGTCTCGGGGCTGAGCTTGGTGAGTCCGGTGAGGTGGAGGCGGCCTTTATGTTTCGCGAGCGCGGCGGCGGTGTCGGGAGGCAACTCGGTGAGGCCTTTCAGCACGAGTTCGCCGGTGAAGGCGGCGAGCGCGGCGGCGGAGTCGGTCGAAAGGGTCTCCAGCCCGTTGAGCACGAGCGTGCCATGACGCTTGGTTTTGCGGTTTCCGACGCGTTTGGCGAGCGAAGCAGCGACGGCGGGAGGGAGTGAGGTGAGGTCGTTGAGCACGAGCACCCCTTCGTGGGCGGCGAGGGCTTCGGCAGTCTCGGGGGTGAGCGAGGTGAGGTTATCGATCCGCAGGACCGAGGCGGCACCATCCATCCGGCGGGCGACAACCCCGGGCCTCGTTTTGTCCTCCTCGTTGCCGCGATGTTTGGCGAGCTCGGCGGCAATTGGCGGTGAAAGCTCCCTGACTCCGAGACGCAGCTCGCCCCACTGTCGCGCGAGCTTTTGCGCGAGCGGGACGGAGTCGAGCTTCTCCAGCGAGTAGAGCAGCACCTTGCCCTGATGCGCGGCGAGGGCCTCGGCGGCCTTGGCGGAGATGGTTTTCAGGCCGTTGAGCCGCAGGTCGGCGTGGCCGAACGACTTGCTCGGCGCATGCTGGGCAAGCGCCGCCGCAGTTTCCGCTGAAAGCTCCGTGAGACCATTGAACGAGAGCGCGCCCTCATGCTTCACAAGCACCTCCGCCACCTCGGGCGTGAGCGCGGTGAGCGCATCGAAGTTCGCGAAACCGCCGTCGATGGAAGGCACCATGGTTGGTTTTTTCGCCAACACGGCGCGGGCCTCCGCCACGGTGAGGGAGGTGAGCTTGCTGGAATCCTGGGCGGGTGCCAGGGAGGCGAGGGCGGCCAGCGTCAAGGCTGGCAGGAATGGACGGATGGCGGTCGATTTCATTTCCGGATGATGAGTTCGCCCTCGCAGCAGAGCAGGACCAGATCGCGCAGGCGGTAACCACCAGCGGCGGCCTGCTCGACGATGCGGCGGATGGCGGGACGGTCGGCGGCGGTCAGCTCGCGGCCCAACGCGTGGATGAGGAGTTTCTCTACGAGGCAGCGGGCGAACTGCGGCTGGCGCTGCAGCAGCGCTGCTTTGAAGCCGATCACGTCCTTGAACTCATGGCCATTGAACTCGCCGCTCGGATCGACCGGCAGCGGTTTGCTGTTGACCATGTAGTGACCGCGCCAGCGGCCGATGGCATCGAAGCTCTCCAGCGCAAAACCAGGCGGATCGATCTGACGGTGGCACCCGGCGCACGCGGCATTCTCGCGATGTTTTTCGAGGCGCTGCCGCAGGGTGGTAGCACCGCGGATGTCCGGCTCGATCACGGGGACATTCGGCGGTGGAGGCGAGGGCGGGGCTCCGAGGATGTTCTCCAGAAGCCAGGTGCCGCGAATAACGGGCGAGGTGTCCACGCCATTCGCGGTGAGGGTAAGTAAGCTCGCCTGGCCGAGCAAACCGCCACGGCGCTTGTCGGTGAGCTTCACTTTCGCGAAGCCCTGCGAGGGAGCGTCGCCCGCGCCGTCGGGCTGGAGGTCATCGCGCGAGAGGCCCTCGACCGGCTTGCCGAGGCTGGGTTCCGCGGCTTGCCAATCGATGCCGTAGTGCTTGGCGAGAGCGCGGTTCACGAAGGTGTAGTCGGAATCGAGGAAGTCGGCGATGGGGCCGTTGGTTTGCAGCAGGTGTTTGAAGAAGAGGCGAGACTCCGTGCGCATCGCGGGCTCGAGATTGTCGTCATAGTAGATGTTGAAGCCGCCGCCCTGGGGCTTCATCGAGCCGAGTTTTCGCATCGCCAGCCAGCCGTCGAGAAACTCGCTCACGAAGGTATCGGCGCGTGCATCGGCCAGCATCCGCTCCGCTTCCTTGCGCCGCACCTCGGGCCGGGCGAGATCGCCGGCGGCGGCGCGGGACATGAGCGGGTCATCCGGCAAAGATGACCAGAGAAAATAGGAGAGCCGCGAGGCGATTTCATGTCCGTCGAGCTGTGCGGCGCGTTCCTCGCGATAGAGAAACTCCGGTGCGCAGAGCACGGCCTTCACTCCCTGCGTGATCGCAGACTGCGCGGCCTGCTCGGGTGGTGCCCCCGCATCAGCGGCGGCCTTCTCCGCGGCCCGCACGAGCTTCAGGATGGGTTCCACATCCGCTGCTGCCACAGGACGACGCCAGGCGCGCCCGGCAAACGCACGCAGCACTTCGCCCGCATTCGCCGAAGCATAGGGCGTGTCGCCGAAAATCGCACGATGACTCGCGGGCGGCCATTGCTCGTTGAGCGGGCCTTTGACCTCGGCCTTGTGCAGGCGGATGCGCGGCGTTTCGAAGAAGAGGAGATGCCCCCAATCGCCGCCCTGGTTGGCCTCCTCGTAGGCCGCGAGCTGCTTCTTGTCGAGCAGGGTGTATTTGTTGTCCTTCACAAAGCCGGTGATGCGGTAGTTGCTGTTCGTGGGACCGTTTGGAAACGAGAACTGCGGAAACTGCCCCGCCTCCAGCCACACGCGGCATTCCAGCCAGGTGGGCACATCGTCTGGCACATCCCAGAGGGCGGCTCCGCGGCCACCCGATGAGACGACGTCTCCATAGCTGCCGATGAGTGCATCGCGGACCGCGTCCTTGTTCGCCGGGTCCACGCCGACCAGTGTGCTGAGCGTCAGCGCGAGACGATGAGGCTGGCTCGGATCGATGAGCGCGGTGCCGCCGAACATCTTCTTTGCGTCCATGTCCGCATGACGGAACTTCGCCTCGGCGAGCACGCGGATCGAATACCAGCCCGCCACCGGCACGCCATCTCTCAAATGCTCGAGCGGGATGGTTTCGCCGCGGTATTCCAGCGTCTGGTAGGGCTGCGGCTCGCGGAGGGTCTTCGCATACCACTCGCGCTCGGAGTGCCGGTGACCTCCCGCCGTTTTTTCGAACGGCGCCGAGAGCGTCCAGGTGCGCGTCTCGGGCTGCGGCTCAAAGTGGATCGCGCGGCCCACGACATCCTTCGCCGCGGTGAGGTAGTGCCGCATCAGGTAGCTCGAAGTCACCAGCTTGCCGCCGTCCGAGGCAAAACCGTGCGAGCGGTTGTCATCCGGAAAGTCGGTGGTCGGATCGCGGCGGCTCAAATCGAGATGCAGCAGGTCTTCGAGGGTGCGGCGGTATTCGGTGCGGTTCAGCCGGCGCAGCACCGCCGTCTCGCGCACGGGCTTGCTCTGCGCAAACGAGGCGAGCGTGGATTCGAGAGCCAAAACCGCCGCCTCGCGTTCCCCGGCCGTGGGCTGCTCCTTCTTCGGCGGCGGCATCGTGCCGCGCTCGATCTGCTCCAGCGCGCGCAGCCAGCCGATGGCTGTGGCATCGGTCACGGAATCGCCGAGTGACTCCAGCGAAACGTCGCCCTTGCGCGTGGCATCGTCATGGCAGTCCATGCAGCGCTCGGAAACCAAGGCCCGCACCGTCGCGTCAACAGAGAAAGGCTTCCCCTGCTCCGCGCCAAGGCCTGCCAGCGGAACGAAAATCAGGACTTTGATGAGGGTGAGAATGGTTTTTTTCATGGGAGGGATAGACGGTGGGAGCTTCCTTCACGCGCGATGTCCGATCGCTTTCAGCTTCGCCTCACCCTCGCTCCAGGCGACTTCATGGGGAAGGCGTTTCGAGGTGGCGGCCAGCGCGGCGATGACGCCGGCGGCCTCGCCCATGCCCACGGCATTGCCGGTGACACGGTAGCTGGAGTGCGCGATGAAGTCGCCGCTGATGCAGCGTCCGGCCATGAGGAGACCGTCCACGTCTTTGGCGATGAGGGCGCGGAGCGGGATCTCGTAGGGCTTCATCTGGATGTTCTTCGGCATGATGGCGTGCTTCTGGTTGTGCTCCGCGCTGAGGGCGTGGACGTCGATGGGAAAGGTCACGCGCACCACGGCGTCGTCATGCCTCGCGCCCTTGGCGAGGTCGTCCTGCAGCACGGTGTAGCGGCCCTGGATGCGGCGGCCGTCGCGCACGCCGATCTGCTCGGCGGTGGCGACGATCTGGATGCCTTCCCACGGGCCGCCGAGCTGGCGGAGGTTCGCCACCATCTGGTTCATCTCGGCGCGGGCCCGCACCGTGGCGGCCGTGATCTCCGCGGCGTCCCAGGCCTTCACGCCGTATTCGTGGTTCATCATCGCGAAAACGAGGTCGTCCCGCACATGCCACATCGTCGGCGCGCCGTAGGAGGGGGAGTGACCGGTGCTCACGAGCACGTCCTTGATGCGTTTCTTCTTCTCGCCGTCGGAATTCTCGCCGTCCTTCGGCGTGCCGAAGCGGATGAACTCGCGCAAGGCCTGCGCGTCCTTCACGACGAGCAGGGCGTTGAGCGACATCGGCTGGCAGGGGCAGTCATCGGCCATGCCGACCTCAAACGCACAACCGGCCTGGAAACCGAGGTCGCCGTCGCCGGTCGTGTCGATGAACACGGGCGCCTTCCAGGCCTGCCGGCCTGACTTGGACTCGGTGACGATGGTGCTGAGCCGGTTGCCTTCCTTGAAGGCGGCCGAGACCTTCGTGTGAAACTGGAACTTCACGCCCGCCTCCACGCAGAGCTCTTCGAGGAGGAGTTTCAGCGCCTCGGGGTCGTAGCAAAAGCGACTCGCGCTCTTCGAGTTGGCCCTCGCATCGCGAGCATCGAGTTTTTCGCGCAGCTCCTTGGCGAAGCCCGGCTTGTCAAAGTCCAGGAAATACCCGAGCAGCCCCGCGGTCCAGATCCCGCCAAGGCAGCCGCGCCATTCGAAGAGCCGCACCTTCGCTCCCGCCCGCGCGGCGGTGATGGCGGCGCTCACTCCCGCCGGACCCGCCCCGCACACGATGACATCGGCGTCCTCCGCCAGCGGAATGTTACGCGCCGGCTCGTTGAATTCACCGGGATTGGTCCCGGCGGCGTGGAGGGGAATCTGACTCGCGGCGCTGCCTGCGAGCGCGGTGTTGAAAAACGTGCGGCGGGACAAGGGTGGTCGCTTCATGGGATGTGGTGGTGAAGTGGATTTAGGCAGGTGAATGGGGACAGGCGAACGGCTTCAGCGATTCGCATGGCGGATGACCTGGCCCTGGGTGACCAGCAGCTTTTGCAACTCAGGGATGGATACGGCACGGGGTTCGGTGCCTTGCTCGATCGCCAGATGCGTGGCCACGCCCGCTGCCTCGCCGAGGGCCATCCACGTCGGCTCCATGCGGATGCTGGAGAAGGCGACATGCGTGGTGCTGGCGGCGACGGGGACGATGAGGCCGTCGATCGTTTCCGGAATCAGGATGCGATACGGGATCTCATAGGGCCGCGTGATGTGGTCGAGCATGCCGAGGTAGCCTTCGAGCACGAGGGTGTCGCCGGGCTGGCGCTTGCGGCAGGGGAAGCTGTCGATGGGAAACTCCCCCACGGCGATGCTGTCGGCGTGACGCTTTGGCTCCTGGCCTTTGCCGGTGATGTCGTGCTGCGTGAGGGTGTATTCGCCGACGAGGCGGCGGCCTTCACGAACATAGAGCTGCCAGGGGAAGTGGCCGTTGTCGGTGAACTCGTCCTTCGGGAGGTGCATCTCGTTCGCCAGAGCGCGATGCGGCTCCGGCACTTCGGGATCGTTTTGCAGGAACCAGAGCAGGCCGAGCACGAGGCTGCGATGACGCCGTCGGATGCGCTCACGGGTCGCTTCATCACCCTCGATGTAGCCGCGATTTTCCTCGGGAAAGGGAAAACCGAGCGGACGCGGGTTGATGTTCGCGTCGCACTTGCCGTTGGGGATGTCGGCGACGGACAAGGCCCGCACGAGCGTGTCGAAATGCTTCGGATTGTAGCCGCGACCGGGCTTGAACACCTTCGGTCCGGCGAGACGGCCTGCTTTGAGGTCGTCGAAGTAGCCGAGATAGTCCCGACGGTCATAACCGGGCGGTGGTTCGGTCAGGCGTGCGGCGTTCGCTGGGTCTTTGGTCAAACACAGCCGGTAAGTGTAAGCGGGCAAGGCGTCATCACCCGCGCCGGTGGTTCCGGGAAGGAACTCGTGGGTCTCATAGTCGAAATAGACGACACCCGCGTGTTCCTCGCCGAACTCCTGCCGCGACTCGCGTCCGAGCCGGAATCTCGCTCCAGCCGCCGCATACAAATCGCCCTCGTAAGTGGCATCCACGAACACCTTGGCCTTCAGATGCCTTTCTCCGTTGTTCTGACGATTCACGAGGGAGAGGCCGCGCAGCTTGTTTTCCGCGACTTGTGCCGCTTTCAGCCGCCAGCCTCTCAAAACAGTGATTTTCGGTTCGTTGGCGATCATCGCCTCGAAGACCTTCTCCGCCACGTGCGGCTCTGCGTAGTAGCCATCCTGGCAGAGTTTCGTGCTCTCGTGCTGCGGGCCGTATTTCGCCAGATAGTGCTGATGCACGCCCGCGACGAACTCCTTGAAGAGGCCGCCGATCATGGCGCGGTTCTCAATGTCGCTCTTGCCGAGTCCGCTCGTGGTCATGCCTCCGAGATGGTCGTGGTATTCGACCAGCGTCACCACCCGGCCCATCCGCGCCGCGGAAACCGCCGCCGCGATCCCGCCGGGGGTGCCGCCGTAGATGACGACGTCCTGCGCGGCAGATTGGGCGCAAAGGAACGCAAAAATCGCAAGGAATCGCATGGGGATGGTCATCGCTAGGGAGCAGCGAACAAGGGTTTCTCCGGCATCTTCACCGCATCCACGTCGCTGAGCCGCACCTTCAGCACCTCGACGGTTTGCTTGCCCCCGGCGAAGGCAATGAAGAGGCTGCCCTCATGCTCGATGAGGTGCGGGTAGTCGATATGACGGCCGCCGACGAGGTAGAGCATCTTTTTGAAGACAAGACCGTCCTCGCTGATGGAGAGCGTGAGCGGATCACGCTTCTTCGGGTTCGGATTGGAGACAAGAGCATAACGGCCATCGCGGAGACGCAGGCCGCTGATCTTCGAAGTGGCGTCGGGGAAGTTCGTCTTCTCCGGCGTGGTCCAGGTGCGGCCATCATCGGCGGAGATGGCGCGGTAGAGGAAGCGGCTGCGGCGGTTGTCGCGGAAGACGGCGGCGAGGCGGTTGTCCGGAAGAATCCACCAATCCGGCTCCTCGGCCTTCAGCTCCGAGGCGCTGCCGAGCACGGGGAAGGACTGCCAGTCATCGATCGCCTTCACCCCGCCCACGAGGAAATGCACGCCGCTCTTCGAGTAGTCGTGCATGCGGCGGGACATCATCCAGTTGCCGGTGCGCAGCTTCATGGGCGGGAAGTTGTTGATGGTGTTTTTGAAGACGAGACCCGCCTCGCGCCACTCGCCGGCGGCCTTGTGGAAACGGAAAGCGCGGAGTTCGAGGCTCTTCCCGAAAAAACCCGCCGCCTCATCGAGCGAGGCGAGCGCGAGCAGCTCGCCTTCGCGTTTCCAGAAGCCGCGCGAGATCCAGCGCATGCCTTGGTCCGTGCGTTTGCCGTAGTGCGGTGAATCCGGGCCGGAGCCGGGCACGACGGGCGTGATGAACCGTGGCTCGCTCCATTTCAAGCCATCGGCACTCGTGGCGAACTTCACCCGCTGGCCCACTTGGTCCTCAATGCCCGGTCCATCGCTCCACATGACCCAAAACTGCCCGTCGTGATGCGCAAGGTAGTTGTGCTGGTTGACTCCCTTCTTCGCACTCACATCGCTGATGACGGCGTGTTCGCTTGGCAACTTGGGGAGCGCCTGGAAGTCAAGCTGGTGAGGATTCTCCGGCAGCCATGGGCCGGAGAGCATGACAGGTGACTCTGGAGTGTGCTGCGGCACATCGGCGGCGTGGAGCGCGGCCAGCGGCGCGAGCAACAGGAGGGGGAGAATGGTGTTGACCATGGGATTCATGACTGAGTTGAATGGCACGGTTTTTAGCCCCGCCTACGATGCGCGGGGAGACCGCGGGCTCTCATTTTCCGGTGAAAAGCCACAAGATGCTGTGCCGACTTGCGAACTTCGGAGAACCTTACCGCTTAAAACCGTGCCATTCATGACTGAGTTCTCTTTAGATTTGTGATTTCATGGTTTCTTTACACCGACCCATGGCATGTCCGGCATCTTCACCGCATCCACATCGCCGAGCTTCACCTTCAGCACTTCCACGGTCATTTTGCCGCCGGAGAAAGCGATGAAAAGGCTGCCTTCGTGCTCGATGACGTGCGGGTATTCCGCGCGACGCCCGCCAACGAGGCAGAGCATCTTGGTGAAGACGAGGCCGTCGCCGCTGATGGAAAGCGTCAGGGGATCGCGCTTCTTGGGATCGGGATTGGAGACGAGCACGTAACGGCCATCGGCAAGGCGGAGGCCGCTGACCTTCGAGGTGGCATCCGGGAAGTTCGTCTTCACCGGGGTCGTCCAGGTGCGGCCGTCGTCGGTGGAGAGGGCGCGGTAGAGAAAGCCGCTGCGGCGGTTGTCGCGGAAGACGGCGGCGAGCCCGTCGTCTGGCAAAATCCACCAGTCGGGTTCTTCCGCTCTCAGTTCCGAGGCGCTGCCGAGCACGGGGAAGGACTGCCAGTCGTCGATCGCCTTCACCCCGCCCACGAGGAAATGCACGCCGCTCTTCGAGTAGTCGTGCCCGCGGCGGGACATCATCCAGTCTCCGGTGCGCAGCTTGATGGGCGGGAAGTTGTTGATGGCGTCTTTGAAGACGAGACCCGCGTCGCGCCATTCGCCAGTGGTCTTGTCGAAACGGAAGGCGCGGAGTTCGAGGCTCTTGCCGAAGAAGCCCGCCGCCTCATCCCGCGAGGCGAGCGCGAGCAGTTCGCCCTCGCGTTTCCAGAAACCGCGCGAAATCCAGCGCATGCCTTGGTCCGTGCGTTTGCCGTAGTGCGGTGAATCCGGGCCGGAGCCGGGCAGGACGGGCGTCATGAACTTCGGCTCGCTCCATTTCAGGCCATCGGGACTCGTCGCATACTTCACCCGCTGGCCCACTTGGTCCTCGATGCCCGGCCCGTCGCTCCACATCGCCCAAAACCTCCCGTCGTGATGCGCGAGGTAGTTGTGCAGATTGTAGGCGCCGTGCTTGAGGAGCGGCGGCTGCGTGTTTGGTTTCGCCACCGTCTCTGCGGACCGCAAATCGCGCACATCGCTCACCACCGCGTGCTCGCCCGGCACTTTCGGCAGCGGGTCGAAATCGAGTTGATGGGGATTCTCCGGCAGCCAGGGGCCGGAGAGCATGACGGAGGATGCCGGAGGATCCGCCGCAGGCAGCACCGCCCCCGCTGCGAGCGCCATCACTCCGATCGTCCAATGCTTCATCCTTCGCTTACTCATGACAGTGCGCCAAAGGTTCCCCTGCTACGACCGAAGGCACCGGCCTCCACGCCGAAACGCTGCGCCATGGTAAGGTAGAGGTTGCACAGCGGCACGCGTTTCTCCGCCGCCTCGGGCAGGATCACATGCGTGCGATGCTGGTAGCCGCCGCCGGCGAGCAGCACCGGCAGGTTCTTGTTGGTGTGCGCGCTGCCATCGCCCATGCCGCTGCCAAAAAGCACCTGCGTGCTGTCGAGCAGGCCGAGGTCCTGCAGCTTGGTGAGGAACTTCGCCAGGTGCACCATCTGGTAGCGCTCCACCTTTCGCATGCCCTCCATCAGCACCGGGTCCTTGCCGTGGTGCGAGTAGCCGTGGTAGCCCTTTTCCTCGATGCCCATCGCCGAGGTGTCGAACGAGCCCGGCACCTCGATCGTGGCCACGCGCGTGGAATCGGTCTGCAAGGCCAGGGCGACGAGATCAAAGAGGATCGGCAACTGCTGGCTCACCGTGCCGTCCTTCGGCTCCTTCGCGTCCACCTTCGGTCGCGGACGTGAGAGCCAGGCTTTTTCCTGCTCAAGCGATTTCTCCACCTCGCGGATGGCGGTGAAATACTGGTCCAGCTTCTCGCGGTCGCGGCCTGAAACACGGCGGCTCATGCCCTTGGCCTGTCCGTTCACCGCATCGAGGATGGAGCCCTGCTGTTCATAGTCCACGCCGAGCGCGGCGGAAAGCTCCGCAGGATCGTCCACGAAGAGCATTCGAAACACGCGCGAGACCTGCTGCACCGGCGGCACCATCACGCCGGTGCGCGTCCAGCACAGCTCCACGCCTCCACCACCGACCGGCCCCGCGGCGGTGTTGAGCACGGGAAAGCGCGTCTGCCCGGCCACCTGCCGCGCAAGGAACTGGTCCAGCGAGATGTTGCCATCCGGCATTGACGACGCCTCGGACGATTTCACGCCCGAGAGGAACATGTGCGTGCCGCCGTGGCCACCGTTGTTGCCGTGGTCGATGTTGGAAAAGACCGTGAACTTGCCCCGCAGCGGCTCGAAGGCCGCGAGATTGACCGGCAGCGCCGCCTTCAAGCCCTCTCCGGTGGGAAAGAACGCATCCTGGATCATGCCAAAGGGATTCGCGACGCAAACGAAGCGATGCGCCTTTGCCGGCTCGGCGGCCCGGGCAAACGTTTCCAGCCAGGGAAGCGTGATGGTGACGCCGGCGGAGCGAAGGAAGTGGCGGCGGGATCTCGTGAATCGTTCTTGGTTCATGGCTTCTGGTTCTTGGTTCGTGAGTGGTGCCTTACTTGACGAACTTTACATCGACCTTCGGCAGCAGGGCTTTCACTTTGGCCTGCATTTCTTCGGGGTAACCTTTGCCGTAGCGGACGAGTGTGAGGGTTTTGAGGTGGGCGAAGGCCTGCAACTGTGGCAGGCGGCGGCTGCGCCTGCAGCGGGTCACCCTCGGCGCCACAGCAGATGGCGGCTAGTCCAAGGAGTAGAAACCCGGTGAGGAGCAGTGCGGCGGCAAAGGATGAGTGTGAGCGAAAGCGCGAGGTCATGGTGGCGTGCAAGGAATACACCATGGTGCCGCCACCATTAGCGTGCCGCTACCCCCGAAAACGCGGGAGTGCGATGGGGCCGTGATGGTGCCATGATCTGGCGTGTTTCCGCCGTAACCATGCGAGTGCCTCTTTCTCTCAGCGCGATGGCGATGCTTCGCCGGCTCTCCGTCGCTTCCATGATCGGAGCGATGCTGCCGCGCCCGTGCGCTGCGGCGGAGGCGGGTGAGGGCTTGGTCCGGCGTCTCAGCCCGGAGATGCGGCAGATCGAGGCCGCGAGCGCGGAGTTGCAATCGCAGCTCACCCTCCTGCCGTGCGCGCCCGTGCCGCATCCCACCGCCAGGCTCGGCTGGCACGGCAATTACAGAACGTCTGACTCCAACATCGAATGGGTGGAGCTGAATCTCGGCGAGGCGCTGGCGCTCGACGCCGTGGTGCTCATCGCGCCGCCGCCCCATGGTGGTACGGTCGGCGCTGGCTATGGGTTTCCCCGCCGCTTTTATGTGGAGTTGCTCGGCGAGGGCGACGAAACCGCGCGCACTCTCATCGCCGAGCACACCGAGGCGGATTTCCCAAATCCGGGCACGCTGCCGGTCTTCATTCCCACCGGAGGCAGGCTGGCGAAGAAGGTGCGCGTCACCGCCACCCGTTTGTTCGGTGAAAAGGAGCGTTACTTCTTGGCGCTCGGCGAGGTGATGCTCCTGCAAGGAAAAGAAAACCTCGGCGCGCGCATCGAGCGCATCGGCCCGCAACAGGTGATCGCCAGCAGCAGCCAGGGCACACGACCAGACTGGGGCCGCATCAACCTCGTGGATGGTCACAACGCGCTCGGCCCGCCGCTCGGCACGCAGCACAGCCCCACGCTCGGTTTTCACAGCGGGCGCGTCAGTGAATCCCGCCTCACCGATCCGCTGCGGGTGGAGATCGATCTCGGCCACACGGCGCTGGTGGACGAGGTGCGGCTCTTTCCCGCGCATCCGCCCAACTTCGCTCACACACCGGGCTACGGCTTCCCGGTGCGCTACCAGATCGAGCTGCGCGAAGACGAAGACGGCACTCCCATCGTGCTGCCCCCGCCGCAGTCCGGCAACTACGCCGCCCTGCCCGGCGACAACGTCATCGCCATCCCCGGCGGTCACTCCGCCCGCTATGTGCGGCTCATCGCCATGGAACCGCACGTGAGCAATGGCAGTGCTATTCTCGCCCTCGCCGAGATGCAGGTATGGTCCGGCGGCAAAAATGTCGCTCTCGGCAAAACCGTGAGCGCCTCGGATTCCACCGAGACCGGCGGCTGGTCAAAAGCCGCTCTTGTAGATGGCTTCACCAGCATCGCAAACATCCTCGACTGGCCCGAATGGCTCGCCGGCCTCTCAAAGCGACGCGAGGTCTTGCAGCAAGTCGCGGCCATCGAGGCGCGCCAACGGCAACTCGTTAAGCAGTGGCAGCACGATGGCCTCGGCGCGCTCGGCGTGCTCATCGTAGCAGGCATCGCCGCCGCCATCACGTGGTCCGCCCGGCAACGGCGTGCCCGGTTCCGTGAGATGGAAATCCTGCGCCAGCGCATCGCTCAGGACTTGCACGACGAGATCGGCAGCAGCCTCGGCAGCATCGCCCTCATCGCGCAGGACATCCGCGTGGACGAACCGCAGGCCGGCGAGGATCTTGCCGAGATCAAATCCATCGCCGATGAATCCGTGGCGGCGATGCGCGACATCACGCGCCTGATCCAGAGCGACCGCTACGGCTCGGACGACCTCGCCACGCTGCTGCGCGAAACCGCCGCACGACTGCTGCGCACCATCCCGCACACCTTGACCGTCGAAGCCGGGACCAGCAGCCGCAAACTGCCCGTCGATCGCCAGCGAGACCTCATCCTCATGTTCAAGGAAGCGCTGCACAACATCACGCGCCACGCCGCCGCCACCGCCGTGGATATCCACCTTGCGCAAAGCAGCACCGAGCTCAGCGTCACCCTGCGCGACAACGGCCGCGGCTTTGATCCCGACGCCGTGACCTCCGGCATGGGCCTCACCAATCTACGCCGCCGCGCCGAGAAGCATCAAGGCCGCGTGGACATCGTTTCCACCCCCCAGGGCACCACGTTGAATCTCATCCTCCCTCTTCATGCCTGAAACCATCCACGTCTGGCTCATCGAAGACCACAAAACCTACGGCGAACGCCTCGCGAAGGCGCTCAACCGCGTGGAGGGCATCACATGCCCGCAGCGCTTCACCGCGTGCGAAGACGCCTTCGCCGCGCTGACCACCGAAACAGCACCGCACGTCCTCTTGCTCGATGTCGGACTGCCCGGCATCAACGGTATCGACGCTCTCGCGCGACTGCGGCAGCTCGCGCCCAAGACGGCCATCGTCATCCTCACCGTCTTCGAGGACGACGACAAAATCTTCCGCGCCATCTGCGCCGGAGCCAGCGGCTATCTTTTGAAGACCGCCAACACCGAGGACATCGCCGCCGCCATCCGCAGCGCCGCCGCCGGAGGCTCGCCCATCAATCCCACCATCGCCCGCCGCGTGCTGGACATGTTGGGCAAAGCCAGCACCAACACCCCGCAGAAGGATTACGGACTCACCACGCGCGAGAAGGAAATCCTGCAATTCCTCGTCCAGGGCCTCAGCACCAAGGAGGCCGCCGCCCGCCTCCAGATCAGCTACCACACCGCCGACGGCCACATCCGCGAAATCTACGAGAAACTCCAGGTCAACACCCGCAGCGGCATGGTGGCGAAAGCGATCAAGGAAGGTCTCTCGTCCTGATCCGCGTCGGGAGCCGGGTTTGCCGTTCGTCCGTGCCGCGGCGATGATCGAGGGGGCGAGGATCACGCAGGACCGGTCGATCCGACAGAATTTGCCCGAAAAAGTCGCTTCCACGGACGGGAGCGAACTTGAACCCTAGTGCATTCTCGCGAGATGGTGGTTGCCGCACGGCGGGACGTCTTCGCACTGAATGATTTCCCCCTCCCGAATCAATTTCGTCGAATCGAAACCGTTCCATGATAGGAAGCCGCCCGGCGATCCTCCGCACAACGAGTCCACCGATCTCTTTCCCGCCTCGCGCTGGACCCTGGTCCGCAAGGTCCAGTCCGAGGCGGATTCCGCCTTCGAGGCCCTCGGAGATCTCCGCCAGCTCTACTGGCCGTCTGCGCCTAGATCCGCCGGAGCGGCAGGACCCCGAAAATTTCCGAGGACCTCACCCAAGACTACTTCCAAAGCCTCCTCGACCGGCATTACCTCGAACCGGCCTCGCCCGAAAAAGGAAAACTCCGCGCCTTCCTCCTCGCCGACGTGAAACTCGACCTCTCCAACGAGCGGCGGCGCGATGGGGCCGAAAAGCGAGGCGGCGGAGGATTCCTATCGTTTCGAACCGTCCACCGACGTCTCTTCGGCGGATCTCCTCGGCCGGCGTTGGACGCCCACCCTCCTCGCCAGGGTGCTCGAGCGGGTCCGGGCCGCTTACCGGGAAAAGGGCCGCGAGGATCTCTTTGAGGCGCTCCGGCACTTCATTTCGTGGAACGCCGGCGACGACTCCTATGCCGAGACCGCTGAGCGGATCGGGCGCGACCAGAACTATTTCAAGCAGAACGTCCTGCGGCTGCGAAAGCGCTACCGCGCCTTCTTCGAGGAGGAAGTGGGCCACACCGTCAGATCGCCCGACGAGATCGCGGCCGAGATCCGGCACCTCGCGGCTTCCATGTCTTGAGGCGGGGCGGATCTCACCGGGCCGACTCTTGGGCCCGCAAGGCCTCGCGGCGCGGGGGGGATGGGCAACCTGTCCCCGTGAATTTCTGTAGGTTTTCGCAAGCTCTCGTGAATCGACTCGATCCCTACGAGGCCCAGAGAGTTAGGGACAAGCTGGGAACGGAGGATCTCCGGTTGTGGGCACCCAAGGCCAGCCGCAGGAACAAGGCAATATGGGAGCGGATGTTTCCTGGCGATCTCGTCCTCCTCTATCCCCACGGATCCTCGAAACGGCTCCGGTGCTTCGAAGTGACCGGCACCATTGAAAGTCCGGATTTGGGACGGCTCGTTTGGGGGGTGACCGCTCCCGGAGTGGAGTTCCGGCATTGCTACGGACTTGGCGAGGAACACTCCTGCACCCTGACGATCGAATCCTTCAACGAGGCACTCGGTTACGAGCGGAACAACACCATTCAAGGCTTCGGGGTCTATGAATACGCCAAGGCGTCTCTCCTCATAAACGCGCTGTTTGAGTGATAACCGCTCCCGGACTCATTCACGAACGATATCCATGGTGATTTCCATGCTAACCAATGATCCCAACAAATTCCCCGACTACGCGGAGGTCATTCACCGTGTCTGCCGCAAGGATGAGTGGCTTGAAATTGAAATCCATTGAATCTGGTTCAAGTCGGATCCTTTGATGAGACCACGAATCTTCCACCACGGCTTTCTCGCTCCGATAGATCTTTACGGTATATTGTCCGCCGGTATCCGGATCCTGGATGTCTCGACTTTGGACGATGACGACCTTGCCATTCCTTGATCCATCTGACGGTTCGCGGAAGAGGCACCACGAACCATTCGGAATGCGGCGGTTCATCGACTCGCCGATGACCTGAGCAAGGAAGAATCCGGATTTCGCGGTGAAGTGGTCAGGAAGTGCGGCGTATTGACAATTCTGCAGCCACTGTTCTCTGCTGAAGTCTCCGGCCGCGATCTTGATGTCGAAGATGGGCACGGAATTCAGGCAATCGCCCGCCTCTTCAGGCGAAAGGATGCGGAACGGAAAGGCAGACGGTGGTTCGGGAATTTCGGGCTCCTCAAACTCCGGCAGGAGGGCACCGAATCCTTCGGACTGAAGATAGAGGTTCGTCTCGGGATCAGTGGAATAGACGTAGCATCCCTTCGTCCCGCGCGTCATCAAGGTGCGGTAGGTGTTCTTAATGATGAGGTCGGCTTTGGCCTTGGCTTCCTCGGGATTGGTCTTGAGCAGGCCTTTGTAGCCTTTGATCGATTTATCGTTCTTTGAGCGTTTCGCACCATCGGTAATGACCTTGCGATTTCGGACGATGAGATCGGGCCCGATGATGACACCAACGTAGTCGAGTTCCAGTCCCTGGCAGGTGTGGATGCAGCCAATCTCGCGGACGGAGTCGGCCTTCATGATCCAGAGGGTCCCGTCTTCGTTCAGGTTCCATTTCGCCTTGAAGGCTCCGCCGTCGAGTTGGATGTCGTAGCCTGTGGGATCCTTTTTTTGTGTGATCCAGTCCCAGCAATACCCAGCGACCATGCGGGCGCGGTTGTTCACGCAGTTACGCCGCTCGATAATTTCCTTGAGCTCGGTGGCGGTGGCACAGACCTTGAATTCGTAGTTGGAGCCTTCGAGGGTGGTGTTGGCCGTGTCACGGACCTGGAGCACCCGATCCAACCAAGCGAGGTAGCCGTCCGAGCCATTGCAGCGGAACTGGGAGACGAGATCCATTTCTGTGACGGCCGCGCCCAGGGATTCCGCCCATCGGCGGATCTGGGATTTCTCGCCGATATCCTTCCAGTGGATGCGCTGGTCTTCATCGAGGAAGAAGACGGTGAAGGTGGAGGCATCGATGAGTTCCTTGATCTGGTTCTCGCCGAGATGGCTGTACATACCAGATTTCTCGTTGAGCCGGTGGGCTTCATCGACGATAAGCCCGCCGAAGGTGTTGGCGGGCGTCTCGGTGAAGGCCCCGGAGCCGACGAAGAGATTGGAAATGCGGGTTTGCCTCATCGTGCCAGTGAGCTTGACCCGGTAAACATCACGCGGCGCGCTGTTCTTGGTGACGTATTTGGTGGCAAGGTCGCGGTTGGTCAGCTCGACGAGGAGATTGATGGCGACGACGGTTTTTCCCGTGCCCGGGCCGCCGTTGACGATGAGAACGTTCTTGTTTTCCGGGGTGGAGGCGGTGGCGAGAGCGAGGGCGGTTTCATAGACGAGCTTCTGTTCGTCGATGAGGTAGAACTCGCGGTTTCCCTGGATCATCGAGGCGAGGTGGTCGGCAAGGCTTTTCGACGGGCGAATCCTGCCATCACGGATGCGAAACATGGTGGTTCCATCGTCACCATATCGGACGTGGGCCTTGATGAATTCGCGCAGCTTCTTGGCATCGTCCCGAAGGAAGGCGGGAGCGAGTTTGGTATGTTCCGCATAGAACGGCGCTTGGAGCGCCGCGCCGGCGGCGCAATTGTGCAGATAGGCGCAGGGCCGGAGATGGATTGGGTCCTCACGAACGGTTTCGTTGAAGTCCTCGATCAACATGGCGTAGGACCATGCCTGATAGGAAGGGTGGTTCACCTCACGCTCGCTCCCGCCGATAAAGGTTCTGACGATGGCGTCCTTGGTCGTGGCCTGGGCCTCCTGCCATTGCTTCAACTCGACGATCACGGCGGTACGCTGGCCATCCCCGCGGGTCCCGGTGATGATGAAATCGACCCGTTTGCTGGTCTGCGGGATGTTGAACTCAATCGCCACCCCGGCATTGTGAGGAATCTCCGCGTCCTCAAGCACTTTATCCATGTGCTGGAGTGAATGTTTCCACGACGAAATTTCACTTTTCCCCACCGATTTCCCGAGTTTCGCCTGGAACGACTCAAGCACGATTTCCTCAATCCGGTTGGTGAAGACATCATCCCGGAACTTGGTCTTGTCGGCGAGGTAAACGATCATGACTCTACACCCTGAGGTTCCGGATACTCCGAATATTTTTTCGATGAGCCTTTGACTTGCTTTGCCGGATACTTCGCCGCATTGACAGCAATCTTTTTCTCCATGGCGGCAAGGAGGTCGATCCCGAGGTTGTCCGCAAGCTCAGTCAAATAGATGCCGATATCGGCGATCTCCGATTCGATCTCACCCCGTTTCGCTTCGATGCGGTTCTCGACTTCTTCCGGGTTCTTCCAGAGAAAGTGCTCGAGGAGTTCACTGGCCTCGATCGAGATCGCGATCGCCATGTCCTTCGGGTTATGAAACTGGGCCCAATCCCGTTCATCACGGAACTCGCGGATCTTCGCGGCGATGTCTTTTAGTTCCATGGGGGACGAATTTGGCAGGGCAGGTTCGTCGGTACGGGCGTGCATAACGCCCTTCTCTATAGGTGAATGCCACACCACCGGCAACTGCCATTCTCCATCATTACGCCCCCGGCCTTCCCGACCCGCCTCCGCCTCGTCCCGGCATGGATCGTGGTCTTCGGGCGCAACCCCTTGACCAGCTTCCAGATCGATTCCTCCACCCGCTGCAACTCGTCCGCGTGCGGCGTGTGGGGCAGTGCCTGGACGATCTCGAGACCGAACCCCCACCGACCCCGGGCCTTCGGCGGGAAGGGAGCAGAGGGGTTGAAAAAGGGATTTCCTGCGGTCAGTTCTATCAGGGAGGTGCAGCTTCGTTGTTGAATTTTTGCCTCTTCTGAGTGGCGGATCCTCGATCAGAACATCGAATTTACCCTTTCCCAAAAAATTGCATTGCCTTCTGCCTCTTATAAATGGCAAATCCTTGAAATTTCATTGAAACTGGGCGATTATGAATCGGTTTCCCTCCGTTCAGCATCTTATAAGGGGCATTTCGTAATGAGCATGCCATTCTCCGATATTCCGCTTGGCAGTCTCGTCCGGTTCCACCGGAAGCGAGCTCGCTTGTCGCAGTTGGAGCTGGCGATGACGGCCGGGGTCAGCCGAAAGGTGGTCCAGGATCTGGAAGGGGGGCGGGATGCAGTGAGCTGGCGGAACGTCCTCGCCGTGCTTGAGGTCTTGAACGTCCGTCTGCGACCCGAAGGACCGCTGGTCGATGAATGGATGAGAGAGACGAAACCAACGGACGGCGAAACACCCCATCATAACAAAAAGGAGGATGGGTCATGAGCGCCCTCCCTGTCTCTCGTCGCGCCGCCGTCCACCAGCAAGGGCACTTCGCGGGAACGCTTGAGGAAGTCGGCAGAGGTTCCTGGCGTTTCACCTACAGCCCCGGCTATGCGGGGCTGCCCATTTCCCTGAATCTGCCGGTCCGTTCCGAGCCTTATGAATTCGACCGCTTCCCCCCTGTTTTCGACGGGCTGCTTCCCGAAGGTCTGCAACTCGAAGCGCTCCTGCGCACCCGCAAGATCGACCGGGGCGATGTTTTCTCGCAACTGCTCGCCGTAGGCACCGACCTCGTCGGATCGCTCACGGTCACTCCCCGTTCCGACGGCACTGACGACGCTTGGAAAACTCAAGCCAACTCCTGAACCCGGGCCATGCCGGTCTGTCCGATCACATTGAAAGCGTTCGAACCCGGCGAAGGGGATCCGGGTGTCTACTCGCGGGACGGGTTGCGCCGGCTCCATCCACGCCTCTCCGACCTCTCCCCGCTCACGTTCACGGTCGAGGAGCAGATCCAGGAAGCGGCGGCCCGTGCCGGGAAGATGTCGATCCAAGGCGTGCAGCCAAAACTCAGCGCGATTCTCAACCCGAGTCGCGGAGGATTCGAGGTGGTCGATCGAGGCGGCCGCTTCATCCTGAAGCCCTGTCCTCCCGAATGGCGGGAGGTGCCGGAGAACGAGTCCCTCACCATGACGCTCGCCGCCACGTCCGGGATCGAGGTGCCCGATCACGGTCTCGTCGCCGCTGTCGACGGATCGTGGACCTATTGGATCCGGCGCTTCGATCGCGGGGGGAAGAATCGCCGGATTCCATTGGAGGACTTCGCCCAGCTGCAGGAGCTCACCCGGGACACCAAATATGAGAGTTCGATGGAGCGCGTCGTCGCAACGGTGGACCGGCACTGCACCTTCCCGGCGTTGGAGCGTCAGCACCTCGCCCGCCGTGTTCTCTTCTGTTTTCTGGTGGGCAACGAGGACATGCATCTGAAGAATTTTTCCCTCATTCATCGGAACGGGAACTTCGAACTCAGCCCCGCCTACGATCTTTTGAGCACCACGCTCGTGCTCCGGGACGCGCAGGACGAAATGGCTCTGCCGATCCGGGGGAAGAAGAATCGCCTCACCCGGGATGACCTGGTCGGCTATTTCTGCGGGGAGCGGTGCCGACTGCCGGATCGAATCGTCGATGGGATCCTCGGAGAGCTGGAAGCGGCGGCGAGGGGATGGCCGGACGTCATCCGGCGGAGCTTTCTCAGCGAATCGATCCGCGAGCGGTATCTCGCGTTGGTCGAGGAACGACGGGAGAGATTGTTCGCTTGAGCCCGCAAGGGCGGATCCCCGATACCGGTAAGCGGCTCAACGCAGCCATAGCCCCGGGATACGTTCTCGGTCTTCTCATGGACCTGTCCTGGAAGACGGCACGGGTGTTCCGAATGCCCGATCAGCGAAGGGTCGGGGAAGGGTTTCACGAAAGGGAGTCAGGAGACCTCCACCGGGGTGTTCAAGCCAGGCGTGAATGCTCTTCGATCCGGTCCAGCCGGTGATTTCGCGGCCACCGGTGAAGACGGGTTTCGCGCCCGGCGCGGCCTCCCAGGTGACGCCGGAATCCTCGGGACCGAAGACGAGCGGTTCGGCCATCGCATAGGTCCCGTCGGCAACGAAAATGCGCACCGGCTTCTCTGTCGCCCGCGCCGCCTCGAGTGCGGCTTGGGGTGTTTTGAGAGGACCCGAGGGCGAAAGTTCGAGGTCGGCGGCGCCGGGCGAGGAGGAGACAAGCAGGTTGAGGAACAAACCGCGCATGAAGAAAACGTGGACCGGATGATGCGGGCGTCCAAGTGAAATCCTGGGTTCGTGCATGGCGCCGGAGGAAAGTAGTCCGGGGCTTCAGCCCGCTGCGACGTTCCCGCGGGCTAAAGACCGGAACTACTTTTGATGCGAAACCGCCCCTGTTACGGCGCGTGCTTCCGGCGGCCTACGACCAACGTTTCCGCATTCGTGCGCACGCCCGAACCGACCTCACCCGGGCTGCGCCCGAACTGGATTTTTGCAATGGACGCCGTCTCGTCCTCGATACGCCCGATCCGTTCCCCGAGGAGGAGTGGGCGGTCGCCGGGCTGATTTGACGCGCTGTCCGCGCGGCGATTCGGAAAAGCCCGCTTGATTTAAAAAGCGAAATCGAGCGGGAGGGAAACGCCGTGCCCTGTCGGTCCGATTTTCGAGTTCGTTTTATGCGAGCCGGTCCCGCTTCGCCTGAAAAACGTTGACCCCGAGGCTGGATTCAGGCGATTCTTCGTTTCGATGGCCCTAAACGCTCAGTCGAACCCCCGCCGACCCCTGGGCCTTCGGCGGGAAGGGAGCCGAGGGGGGCAAATAGGAAATTCCAGCAATAATCAATTCACGGGCTTCCTCCCCACCTCCGTCAGCGCCTTCAGCTCCTCCGCCGTCAGCGCCCGGTCAAACACCGCGACGCCGCCGATCCAGCCGGTGAAACCGACGCCGCGGGAGCTGTGGATGACGCGTCCGATCGTGAAGGGGCCGCCGCTGCCGTCATTGGCGGGGGTGTAGAGATCGTGTGGATACCACCAGGGATTGAGCTTCAGGGCGACGAGGTCGCGGGTCTCGGTGTCGCCGCGCTTCACGACCTTCACCTTCGTGTAGCGGTATTCGCGCAGCTCGACGCGCTCCTCCGGGGTCTCGCTCACGACCTTTACGGACGAGGGTTCGTCCTCGGGCGGGTTGTAGAATTGATCTTTCGGAAACGCCGGGTCCTCGCCTTCCTGCATACCGGGTTCGCGATGGAGATGGCCCTGTTTCCAGGCGTTGTAGGCCGAGGAGATGAGCCGGTCGTCCTTCGGATTCTCGAGCCAGCGCTCGCCGGCCTCGCCGTTGAGCCAGCCGGTGAGTTCATCGGTCCCGTGATCGAAGGTCATCGCGAAACACTGCCACGAGGCATCGAGCACCTCTGCGGGCGCGTCCCACGGCACCTTCGGCGAGGTGCCAACCGAGTTGCACTTGTGCAGGGCGTAGCGGTTCAGGAACGAACTCGCGCCGTTCTCCGAAACGTGACCGCAGGCCGAGCCTTCCTTGTTGAGTCCGGCGAAAAGGGCGTATTGCCGTTGGCCGCGCTCGACCTTCTGGATGGCACTCGTTTCCTTCTGCTTCAGGTCGGTGCCCTCGTGCCAGATTCCGGCGAGGGCGTGGTTGCCGCTCTCGCGGATCGCCCAGACGACGACGGTGACGGATTTGCCCGCGCCCTTGATGTCGAGCGGCGTGTCGTGCAGACGCGAGCGCGGCACGTAGAGGAAGGGGCGGAAGTCGGGATTCTCCTCGGCGCGGATGCGGATCGCTTCGCCGAAGGGACCGCGGCCCATCAACGGGAAATCGGCGTAGGTGGCATCGGGTCCTGCACCCCAGTAGTCCTTGATGTAATTCGCGGCATCGAGGGCGTAATCGTTGGTGGCTCCTTCGGGGACGTGGGCGAGGAAACGCTGTTCGCCGCCCTCCTCGCGCCTGACAAAGTCCCAGAAGGCCACGAGTCCCGGCGTCTTCGTGACCCGGTCGACACGATCGGTGGGGGTGTCGGCGGCGGCGGACATGGCGAGGGAGAGGACGATGAGGCGCAGGGCACGGAGAATCATGGGGAACGGCCAAAGATCGCGTCAAGGCCCGCTTCCGCAAGGTCGTGGAGCGGCAAAAGAAAGGGGCGTCCTTTGCGGGACACCCCTTTCCGAAACGGATGGCAATCGCGGCGCGCCGGTCAGGCCACGTATTCGCGGGCGGCCTTCGCGGCGGCGCGGCCGAGATCCTCGAACTCACGCGCGGAGATGATGCGCTCCTCGAGGAGGCAGCGCGAGATCCAGCTCTCGAAGCGGGCGAAGTCGTTGTTGACCGCGGCGTTCGAGACGACGTGCTGCCAGTCGTGGTCTCGTCCCGCGGCGGGCACGGCATGACGGCGGATCGCGAGGAAATGGCCGAGGAGCGACTCGAATTCCCGCTCGGTCATGTTCTCGATCACGGCCGGCTCGGGCATGTCGTCGAGGACGTCCTCCAAAAGGCCGAAGCTGATCACGCCGATGCCGTGGCGGGAGGCGAAACGGCTCACTTCCTCGGCAAGGCGCGGATCCTCGATCGGGGCGGCGATGATCAATTCACCGACGTTGGCCCATTCCGAGGCGGAGAGGCACTGGTAGAGGTCCTCGAGGACGGTGGCGTGGTCGAGGGTGAGGCGGAGCTTCACCGCGGTGACGCGCAAGGGAGACTCGCCCATGCGGCGATGCACCTCCAGCTTGCGTTTGTCCATCGCGGAGGCGTCGCCCTCGGCGGTAAGCCAGTCGATCACGGCGAGGTCCGGAATGCGCCAGCGGTTCGCGCCGGCGTTCGCGGAGAAGGATTCCTCGAAGGCGAAGGGGAACTGGCGCACCGACTCAAGGTAGCGCTGGACCACGGCGCGGAACTTCGAGGCGCGGCCGAGCGCGAGCCCGAGTTCGGCACTGCCGAGCACGGCACCATTTTCGCCGGCCCCGTCGCCCGAGTGAAAGAGGTTCCGTGCACTGTTGAGAGAATGGATCGTCGCGGTGCGGAGATAGTAGCCCTGACCTTGCTCGACCTTCGCGATCGGCGAAGAGGGATCACAGGACATGATCGAAAAGTGATAGCGAAGCGTCGCGTCGGAATATTCCTGCTTCAGCCGGTGCTTCACCATCTCGATCAGCTCGGTTCCCTTGATGGCCTGGTTGGGATTTCTGGGAAGAATGTCAGGAAGGATTTCTTTGAGCTGGTCGCGAAGATTCATGAGGGGAACGGCAGGCTGAAGTTGAGGGGTCGGTCAAAAAAGGCGGGCGGCCCGGAATGCGGTCCCGCATTTTTTATAATCCAGACAACAGATCCGCCAAGGGTCAAGCGTTTCGTTCAAATTCTTGACATTTAAGCTCCCTATAATTTTAATTTTTGACAATTTTATAATCTCCATGTTCCGGAGGCACGTTTCAGTGCTTCAACGGGGCGGAGAGGGAACTTCATTCGCCGGCGGGGAGTTTTTTCCAGACGAGGTTCCGATACTGGGCCCGGGTCTGGTAGGCGGCGATTCCGACCGGGACGGAGAGCTCGATGTCTCCCGGAAGCAGGCTGATCTTTCGCCCTTCCAAATCGAGAGTGACCGCCTCGTTGTCGTCAATCCACGCCTGCAATTGGTCATCGGTGACCTTGACGCGGATTTTGTACCAAACGTCGTTCTCGAATCCCTCGATGCTCATCGTTTCGTTCTCGGACGCATTGAGATCATCGACGCAGGAAAGGCCGACGACGCCGCCGCCCCATCCACCGACGACGAAGGTGGCGTGGCTGTCCTTCACCGGAAAGGTGAGGGCGATGAAGAAGTCGTTGCCGTCGAGCTTCATCGCTTCGAGCGAGATTTCGTAATTCGAGGTCGCGGGTGCGGCCTCGCCCCAATGGACGCCGGTGATGACCGCACCGAAGCCGAATTCAAGGTTGCCGTCCTCGTTGATGAAAACGTCGCCCTCTCCGCCGAAGGAAGTCTTCTTCCACTTCCCGAGGGTTTTGCCGTCGAACAGGGAGATCTGATCCGGATTCGCCGCCGCGGGGGCAGGCACGGCGTCCGCTTTCGCTTCCTCCTTCTTGCCGTCGGCGGGCGTCGCCTCGGGGGCCTTCGGCGCGGCAGGGGCGACGGTGGCTTCGGCTGCGGGGACCGGCGCGACACTCGTGGCGAGGGCGAGGGTGGTCCGCTTCAACGCCGTCTTCCCGGTGCCGGGATCTTCCTTGAGCGACCAGACAAACACGCCGGGCTGGTCGTAGAGCGCGTCATGCATCGCGACCCCGGCTCCGAGGAAGACGACGACAAACAAAACCAGAGCGACCGCGTATTTCATGAGGGTGACTTGTCAGATGACACGCCCTTCCGCAAGCGAAATCCGAGCCGGTCGCCCCGCGCGAATCCGACGTCCGCCTGCCTCATTCCTCCGCTACTCCGACGCAGGCGAGGTCGCCCGCGGCGTTGCGGCAATAGATCCGGCCGTTGGCGAGGACGGGGGCGGTCCAGCATTTGCCCTCGAGGATCTTCTGCTCATGGCGCGGCTTGTAGCCCGCGGGATCGCCGTCGAAGAGGATCAACTTGCCCTGGTCAAAGACGATCACGGTTTTTCCCGCGGCCATGACCCCGCCGCTGCCGAATCCAGGGACGCTCCAGACGATCTTCCCGGTGACCGCCTCGAGGCACATCAGTTCGGTGGGACGGTGGGTGGTGCCGTGGAGCGAATAGACGTGTCCGTCGATGAGCACGCCCGGATTGAAATACCACTTCATGTCCTTCTGCTCCCAGATCGTTTCCGGTTCGGCACCGGAACGCGGCTCGATCAGAACCGAACCCGAGGCCGAGGAAACGAGGATGCGTTTTCCAATGATGATCGGATCGGCGGCGTTGACGTCGCGGCTCGTCTTCCAGGGCAGTTCCGAGGCGGCCTTGCCGGTTGCGGAATCGAAGGCGATGAGCCCGGTCGCGGAAAAAAGAAGCCGGCTCGCCTGCGGGCCGCCCGCCTCGTAGGGCACGACCGTGGCGTAGCCCGAGGTCTCGGTGGAGGGCAGCCAGAGGGTTTCCCCGGTCTCGCGGTTCAGGGCGATGCCGCCGCGGCCGACATTGAGGAGAACACGATCCCCGTCGATGAAGGGCGAACCGGCGAAACTCCACTCCGGCAGTTTGACCTGATGATCGGCGACGAGGTCGCGGCTCCAGATGACCTTCCCGCTTTCGAGGTCGAGGCGGAAGACGTGCCCCTTCTTGCTGAGGGTGTAAACGGATCCGTCGTGAACCGTCGGCGTCGCGCCCGGCCCGCCCTCGTAGTAGAGCGGATCGAGGGCGCAGGGGTAGGAGTGCTGCCAGAGGACCTTCCCGGTGCGCGCGGAGAGACACCAAACCGTGTCCGTTTCCTGATCGGAGAGGATACGGTTGCCCATCGTGAGGACTTTTTCCCCGACGACCGCGACGGTGCTGAAGCCGGTGCCGACCTTCGCGTTCCAGTGGACTGGGAGCTCCGCGGGCAGGGAGGACGGGATCGTCTCGGTGGAAACGCCATCGTAGGCCGGACCACGCCAGTTCGGCCAGTCGGCGGCATTCGCGAGGAGGGGGAGCAACAGGGCGAGCGGGAAAAGGCGGATCATTGGCTCCGCATGATCGACCCGATCCGGCCGGGGTTCAACGCCCCCTTTTGCGCCGTCACTTCCATTCCCAGACGTCCTTTGCGAGCAGTTGGCAATCGCTCCTCGGCCGTTCCGATTGCAGCCACGCCTTCGCCGCGGCGTCACCCCTCAGGTAGGCGTCCCAGAAGCGGGTCGAGATCTGCCGGATCGCGCCATGGTGATGCTCGAATTGCTTTTCGTTGAACAGGGCACCGTCGGAGAAAGCCGAATGCTGCCCGCCCTCGAAGACGAGCTGATACTTGTCTCCGGCCGGCAGGGAGGCGTAGACCTCGAGCCGGGTTGCCGCGGTGACATCGGGCGTGATGATGCTGGTGTCCTCCGTCCCCGTCATGCAGAGCACGGGTGCCTTGATGTGGCCGAAGGCCTTCTCCGAGGAAATCCCGCGGGAACCCGAGGGGCTCATCGGGAAAAACGCGTCGAGACGCGGATCCCCGAAGGTGCGATCGGCGAGGAAGCGCTGCCCCATCATTCCCTGGGTCGTGACCGCTCCGAAGCTGTGACCGCACATCCCGATGTGCTCGAAGTCGAGCCGGCCTTTCAGCGGATGGTCGGCACCGGCGTTCCACAACTCGAGCTGATCGAGGACGAAGGGAATGTCGGCGTAACGATCAAGGGTCGACCGGAGGCTCGCCGCGGTCTTCATGGCCGTGAGCCGTTCGCCGCGTCCCGCGTTCTTCCAGACCGACTCGTCGCTTCCAGGGTGCTGGACAAACACGGCGACATACCCCGCCGCGGCCCAGTGTTCGCCGAGATAGACGCCGTTCTCCCGCGAACCGCCGAGTCCGTGGGAAAAGATCACGACGGGCTGGGGCGATTTTGATGCGGGGAGATAGACCTTCACCGGAACGGTGCGATCACGGGTCGCATCGACCGGCTCGAACCGCTCGATGGCAGTGACCGGTTTCCGGGGCGGCTCCTCCGCAACCATCCAAGGAAGGGACAGAGAGGCGAGCAGCAGAAGGAACGACGCACGGATGGACATGCCGGGAAAGACCACGCATACCGCGATCCGGTTACAATCCGGGCAATGGAGGAGTGGATTCCAAGCGGGTCACGGAGGTCACAAACGGGGCGACCGGTTGGAAGGGGCTTCACCTCCACAAATTCCGGTCCAGCGTGCGGTATTGGATCGCCTCGAGGAGGTGGACCTCGCGGATGTCGCGCGAGCCCTCGAGATCGGCGAGGGTGCGGGCGACCTTGAGGATGCGGTCGTGGGCGCGCGCGCTGAAGTGAAGGGTCTCCATGGCCTGCTCGAGGGTGCGCTCGCTGCGGGCGTCGAGAGCGCAGAATTCGGCGACGAGGCGGCTGCCCATGTCGGCGTTGCACAACACGCCCGGATGGGAGACAAACCGCCCGAGCTGGAGGTGGCGGGCCTCCTCGACGCGCTCGCGGATCTGCGCGGAGGACTCGCCTCCGCTCTCGGCGCGGAGTTCGCGGTAATCGACCGCGGGCACGTCGACGTGGAGATCGATGCGGTCGAGGAGCGGTCCGCTGATGCGCTGGCGGTATTTCTCGATCTGCGGGGGCGAACAGCGGCATTCCCGGGTGGGATCGCCGAGGTAGCCGCAGGGACAGGGGTTCATCGCCGCGACGAGGCTGAAGCGGCTTGGAAAGGTGAACTTGCCGGCGGCCCGCGAGATCGTGACCTGGCCGTCCTCGAGCGGCTGTCGGAGGACCTCGAGGGTGGAACGGCGGAACTCGGGCAGTTCGTCGAGGAAGAGGATCCCGTTGTGGGCGAGGCTGACCTCGCCGGGCGTCGGCACGCTGCTGCCGCCCAACAAGCCGACGTCGGAGATGGTGTGGTGGGGCGAACGGAAGGGCCGGGTCGCGAGGAAGCTGTTTTTCCCGTCGACGAGCCCGGCGACACTGTGGATCTTCGTTGTCTCGATGGCCTCGGCCTCGGTCATGGCCGGGAGGATCGTGGCGAGCCGCTTCGCGAGCATGGACTTGCCCGTGCCGGGACTGCCGAGCATAAGAATATTGTGCCCGCCGGCCATGGCGACCTCGAGGGCGCGCTTGGCGTGGGCCTGCCCCTTCACCTCGTTGAAGTCGATCGGATACTGCTGTTTCGCCCGGAAAAAGGCGTCCCGGTCGAGCTGCTCGGGCTTGATGTGGCCCGACCCGGTGAGGAGCTCGTAGGCGTCGCGCAGGGTCTCGATGCCATAAACGTAGATCCCCTCGACGATGCTGGCCTCGACCGCGTTCTCCTTCGGCACGAAGATGGCGCGGAGTCCCTGCTGTTTCGCCTGGAGGGTCAGCGGGAGGATGCCCTTGACCGGACGGACACGACCGTCGAGGGCGAGTTCGCCGGCCATGGCGCACTTCTTGAGCGCTCCGTCCGAGAGGGCGCCGTTCCGGTCCTGATCGAGGGAGGCCATGCCGATGGCGATGGGAAGGTCGAAACTGGGCCCTTCCTTGCGCAGGTCGGCGGGGGCGAGGTTGATCGTGATCTGTTTGCTCGGCCAGCGCAGGGCGCTGTTCTTGATCGCGGTGATGACCCGGTCGATGCTTTCACGAACAGCCGCATCGGGCAGGCCGACGACCTTGATGTCGAGCTTTCCGGTCTCCGACGCATTCACCTCGACCTCCACGGGCACGGCATTGACACCGTGAAGGGCTCCGGAATAGACGCAGGTGAGGGACATGGGAGAAAGTTCGTTTCCGGACTTTTCCCGAGATCCTCGAGACCTTCAATTAAAAACTGTTCAAAATACCATCAGCCCATCGAGTCCGGGAAGATTTCGACAGTGACGACGAAATCCTCCGGGAAAGGCGGGAAAAGGCCGGTTGATCCCGCCACGGCGATGCATTAACATCAGATGCATGCGAACCACGCTCGACATTGAACCTGACATCCTTCAAGCCGCGAAAGAGATCGCAGCGAAGGAGAAAACCACCGCCGGGGCGGTGATTTCGCGGTTGGCACGAAAAGGAATGTCGCCGGAACCGGCCGCCGGTGAATCGAGGATCCGGAACGGCGTGCCGGTGATTCCCGCCTCGGGACACATCATCACCCTCGAGCATGTGCAACGCCTCATGGACGAAGAGGGCATTTGATGAGAGCGCTCCTCGACATCAATGTCCTCCTGGCTCTCTTGGACGAGGATCATGGATTCCATGATCGCGCCCACGCATGGTTCGGCAATCACTTCTCTCTCGGATGGGCCTCCTGCCCTCTCACGGAAAACGGTCTCGTCCGGATTCGGTCGCATCCGCAATACCATCCCGTCAACAGGCGCTCCCCCTCCGATGTGATCGCCGCACTCGGCACCTTCGTTTCAGCCGGAAACCACGAATTCTGGCCCGATCTCCCCACGCTGCGCGATTCCACCCGGTTCGATCCTTCCCGCATCCTCGGTCCCCGGCAGATCACCGATCTTTATTTGCTCGCCCTCGCAACCGAGCGCGGGGGACGTCTCGTCACGTTCGATGAAGGCGTGAATCTCGCTGCCGTGCCTCGCGCGACAAAAGCGAATCTCTGCGTCATTTGACCGGCTTCCCGACGCGGGCAACCTGAGTCGACGACATCGCGGGTGCCTCAAGCCGAACTCTGCTTTCCTGCAGGATTTCGCGGGCCGTTGGGCAGGAAGGCGCGGCGTCCGTCTCCTCACGTCCGGTGGCCAGCCAATCCTCCAACCCAGCCTCGCCTCCCACCGGCGAGGGGGTGGAGGTGGACTCGTCGGGCCAATTCCGGTAGTGTGAATTTCTTAACCTGTCCCTGTGAATTTTCCTCTTGGGACCAACCCCTTTCGTTGCGACGTTGACGGACGATCTCTCCGAATGAGATCAAATGGGACGTTTCTGGCATCTGCCAACATCCCAGAAATAAGGACTATAAGTCTACGGACTATGAGTCACATTTATCAATGGGAGGAATCGCTGAACTGATAGGAAATCCCTTTTTCATCCCCTCGGCTCCCTTCCCGCCGAAGGCCCGGGGTCGGAGGGGGTTCGACTGATAGGAAATCCCTTTTTCATCCCCTCGGCTCCCTTCCCGCCGAAGGCCCGGGGTCGGAGGGGGTTCG
>JBILDO010000124.1:0-5151 GCA_044352585.1 Verrucomicrobiales bacterium | reverse complement strand
GTTCGTCGACGCGGTCTTCGCACGCGAACAGGCCCTGCAAAAACGCTTTGGCGAGAAGCGGACCAGCGGAGCCCGCCGCATGCGCGGCGCGGAATGGGGCGGGCTGAGGGTGCTGCGGGATTTGCAGAAGGACGTGATCGGGAGGCCGTAGCGACGTGCCTTCGCGTCAGGCAACCTAGCGTTTCCTTCACCGGTCTTGCCCCGAAAATCGGGCCCCCGAGCCATGCAGGATCTCTCCTCGATCGCTGTGGGTCCAGCCGTCTCGAGGTAATTCAACACGGGGAAAGCGGATTCAGAGATTGACGACGGTCAAGGCCGGCCGGTCATCGCATGATCGGTTCGACCAGCATCATGGCCCCGCCGCGCATAATGGACGCTGGCACCCGCGACGGCCACCAGGGCGCCCGCGAGAAGCCATTCGGCGAGCGGGAGGAAAAAGGCGAGGAAGTCTTTCTGGGCGGGGAAGGCCCTACGCGACATCATCACGCCGACGTAGCCGAGGCAGCCGACGGCGTCCGCGAGATACATTAGGTATCCAATGTTGCCCCGCTCCCGCGTCAGTGCGATGAGGCGCTCGAAGAGGGTCGTATGCACCACCACGTAGCGCACATACATGCCCATGCCCAGCAAAACCATGTAGGCAAAGGGCATTAGCAAGCCACTGCGAAGGCCCGCCAGCGCGAGCAGCGCGAATCCAAGGCCAGTCGCGCACAGGCCGAGGCCGCTGAGAAACGCGCGACGGTTGTCGCGCACGAATACGAGCGTGCCCTTCGCGATCACCACAGCGAGAGTAACCCACAGCTCCGATTGCGCGAAAACCGCGGGGAGGTTGCCTAGCCCCAGCCCAGATTTCCGGCGCGAAATCCGCCCGAATGCTGCCCAGCCCGATGATGCCGGATCCGCTGACGACGGCGCGGAGTTTGGACATGGCCTAACCCGGCTGCGAAGACAAGCGGAAAACCAGAAGGCGGTCAGGGCTTGGGAACCACACGATGTCGAGCCCCCCATCGCCGGGCAGGCCATTCATGGCCGCAGTTGGGCCAGGGACGAGGCGTTCGCTTCAACGATGCCGTGCTCGGTGATGAGCGCGGTCACGAGGTCGGCGGGAGTGACGTCGAAGCCATCGTTTCGGGCCGCCGTGCCCGGAGGGGTGATGAGGACCTCCTCGCGATGGCCGCCGGAACCCAGGCCCGGCATGTGGGTGACCTCGCGGGCACCGCGTTGCTCGATGGGAATGTCGCGGAGGCCGTCGGTAATGGTCCAGTCGATCGTACTCACCGGCAGCGCGACATAAAAGGGCACGCGGTGGGCTTTGGCGGCCAGCGCCTTGAGATACGTGCCGATCTTGTTCGCGACATCGCCCCGCGCGGTGACACGGTCCGCGCCGACGATGACGAGATCGACGAGGCCGCGTTGCAGGAGATGCCCCGCATTGTTGTCGACGATGAGCGTGTGCGGCACGCCATGTTCCCGCAACTCCCAGGCCGTGAGCGAGGCGCCTTGGCCGCGGGGGCGAGTCTCGCTGACCCACACGTGCACGTTCATCCCGGCATCGTGCGCCTGATAGACCGGTGAGATCGCGGTGCCCCAGTCGACGCAGGCGATCCAGCCGGCGTTGCAGTGGGTCATGACGTTCAAGGGAGCGGCGGGGTCTTCCTTTTTCGCCTGAACCGCCCGGAACAGGGCGAGGGCGTTTTTCCCGATGGCGTGGTTGGTTTGGACATCCTCGTCGCAGATCGCGAGGGCCTCGTTCCAGGCCGCTTCCGCCCTTTCTCCGGAAGCGAGAGGCTGCACGACCCCTTTCACTCGATCGAGCGCCCAACGGAGATTCACCGCCGTCGGCCGGGTGGCGTGCAGCATGGCCCGGGCGCTCTCCAGGGCGGTGTCGGAGGCGTCGTCCCGCAGGGCGAAAAACAGGCCGAAGGCCGCGGTGGCGCCGATGAGCGGCGCGCCCCGCACGCGCATCACCTGGATCGCCTCGGCCGCCTCCTGCGCGGTCCCGAGATCACGCCATTCGACCCGGTGCGGAAGCAGGGTCTGGTCGATGATGCGCACGATGCGCCGGGAGGGATCGGCTTCGATGGAGCGATGGGGCTGGCCGTGGATGTTCATGCAAGGGTGATGTCGCCAAAAGTGGTGATCGGGAAGTGACCACCCCCGGCCTGCGGCGGATTGCCGGGCCGCAGGGCGAGGGACGTTGACATGCCCGCGTTCCGCGCGGCGCCCAGTTCGTCCGTCAGGTCGCTGATGAAGAGGATCTCCTCCGGAGCGAGGCCGCAATCCGCGGCGATGGCGCGGTAGCTGGCGGCTTCTTTCTTGGAGCCCGTGGTGGTGTCGTAGTAGCCCGAGAAAAACGGCGTGAGGTCGCCCTCCACGGTGTGCGCGAAAAACAGCTTCTGCGCCTGGATACTGCCCGAGGAGTAGACGCGGATTTCCACGCCGCGACCGCTCCAGCGCTCCAGCGCGGCCGGCACGTCGTCGAAGAGGGGGCTGCGAAGGTCGCCGTCGCGGAAGCCCTCCTCCCAGATCAAGCCCTGGATTTGCTTCAGTCCCGTGACCTTCGCGTCGGCGTCCATGAGGCGATCCAGCACCGCCCCGGCCTCCGAAGCGTCGGCGAACGATGCCACGCCGGCATCCCGTGCCAGCCGGGAAATGGCCTCGTGCCCCCAATGGACCTCGAGCCAGGTTCCGGCCCGCGCGCGAGCGTAGGGAAACATCACCTCGTGGACGAAGGCAAGCGGCGACACGGTGCCCTCGATGTCGAGGAGGATGAGCTTTCCGGGGAACGCGATCATGCGTCGCGCGGGAAGGCCTGCCCGACGCCGGTTCCCTTTTCAGCCGCGTAGCCCGGCCCGAAGCAGAGGGGCTGGAAGTGGCTGGCGATGTCGTCCCCGGTGTAGAGCGGCGTCCATCCGGCCTTTTCCTTGAACAGACGGATCGCGCGGATGGTGCGCTCCGGGCAAAGGTCGAACCAGTGCCGCATGCCCGCCGGCACGTTGATCAGATCCCCCTCGCGCACCTCGATGGAAAAGACGGGCGCGTCCTCCTCCGCGTGGATGTAGAAGATGCCGCCGCCTTTGACGATGAAGCGGACCTCGTCCTCGGCGTGCCGGTGTTCCTTGTTGAAACGGTCGAGCATCGCCTGGAGTCCCGGCAGATCCGGGGTGACGTCAACGACATCGGCGGTGATGTAGCCGCCCTGCTCCATCAGCGACGCGACCTCCGACCCGTAGGCGGCGAGGATCTCCTCCTGCGAGGCATCGCGGTCGATACGGCCCGCCACGGCCCATCGCTCGTAGGTGATGCCCTGTTCGAGGAGGAAGCTGCGAATCGCGTCCGCCTCAACGAGGGTGCGGTTTTCGGAAGGGATGCGGAGAATGGCCATGCGACGAGTTCGTTTCAAAAGGATCCGGTAAGCAAGCGCTTCTGCGTGACGACTTCGAAAAGAAACTCCAGCACCTCGATCTGCCGCCGCGCCTCGGCCAGGGTCCGGCCCCAGGTGTAGAGTCCGTGCCCGGCCAGGAGAAAGCCGTGGCGCAGGGGCCTGGCGGCATCCGCGAGGCGGCCCTCGACCACCGTTGCCAGCGAGGCGATGTCCTGCGTGTTCGGGAAAATTTCGATCACCGCCTCGGACCCGTGCGTGGCGATGCCCGCGAGGCCCTTGAGCATCTCATATCCCGCGATGCGAAGCGCCCCTTCCGGGAGGAATACTTCGCCCAGGACCGTCCCGGCGATGGAGTGGGTGTGAAGCACGGAACCCGCGCCGTGTCTCGCCAGCGCGGTGTGCAGCAGGGCCTCGGCACTGGGTTTGAGCGCGGTCTCTCCGATGGCGTCGGCCCTTTCGTCCACGAGGAGAAACTGGCCGGCGTTCAGGCGGCCCTTGTCATGCCCGCTGCCGGTCATGAGCAGGGTCAAGGGATCGCGGCCGACGACGACGCTGTAGTTGCTGCTGGTGCCCAGCGACCAGCCGCGGCGATGAAAGTCACGCCCGGTCTCGATGAGATCGGCGATGGCGTCCGGGAAGTCTGCGACGGCGGGCATCATCCACGAATGTGCAAAGTAACCGCGGGGTCAAGCCTTTTGGAAACGGCCCTCTCGGGAGGGGCGGTTCCCAGGCGAAGCCATGGCCATGGAATCGACGTGGATGCGTCCGGTTTCCACCGCGTGGAAGAACCCGCCGACCGGTTCTCCTCGTCGCCGCGGTGGCGGATAATCGAAAAAGTGGCCCGGAAGTGGCCCAGACGGTGATTTTCACCCCTAAAAAACCCGCCCGGTTTTCCGTCATAACTCGTTGACCTGTCGGCGGCGGGGCTCGAACCCGCACTGGATCGCTCCAAGCGGATTTTAAGTCCGTTCGCCTACCTTTGCCTCAGTAGGGAAACCTAGTAAAATCAAGGGTTCCAGCGTTTCTGTTCTCGCCCGTGCGCGGTAATTCGCGGCTAATAAGTGGAAAGTAAGTGGAACTCTTGAGCGGGTGAACAGGGTGAGGAATGGTGAGGTTTTCGGCCCGATTGGTAAGTTTTGCTAAGGATTCTGGCGGGGAAATGCTGACATTCGCTGACATGTTCGCGAGGATCCGGGTCCAAGGTGGCGACGCTTCGGTGCGCATGAACGCGACGGGATTCGTCTTGCGATGCCGAGGCAGGTGGCCGTAGGTTTCGGGATGAGATTTCTTTTCAAATCGTCACCTGCTCCGTTGATAATCGTTGCTGCCTTCACCGCCCAAATCGGAAATTCGGCCCCAACGGTGGAGGAGCTACTTTTGACTGGACCGAAAGCGGTGGTCGGACCGCTCCAAAACAACCCGGGCTACAATTTCACGCCTTGGCATCTTGCGTCCTTTTCCGGAGCGGCGGGAAAGATGTCAGTAACATTTAAGGCTGAGGCGAATATCTGGTCGCTTGCTTCCGGCGGGAGAGAGTTCCTGTTGTCAGAAGGGTTCTTCCGCGCGTGGGAAAATAATTTCGGACCGACAGAAAAGTTGATCGAATCAACCCGACCGGATGCAATTGAAGGAGGCATTTGGACGTTCCATTTTTCATACAAGGACGCAAGCTATTGGTCTGGTGACGCGCACCACGTCGCCTCGTGGACATGGTCCCAAGATCCGCCGTCCATCCCCGCTCCACCCCCCGTGGTGATGGTTCCCCG
>JBILDO010000032.1:0-55889 GCA_044352585.1 Verrucomicrobiales bacterium | reverse complement strand
CGCGCGCGAGGTGATCGTCTGCGACCGGGACGGTCTCATCCTCTATTCCGACGTCGAGGAGCGGGCGGGAGGTGTTCTGGAGACCGCGTTGCTGCTCGAGGTCTCGGCCAGGGCGAACCGTTTGCTCGGGCTTGCTTCCTCACGCGCCACCCAGGTTTCGGTGGGAGGCGGGCTCTGGCGTTGCCTTCTCAAGGAGTCCGGCATCGGCGGCGATTTGTATGCGGGCCTGCTTCTGCCCGAGCCGCTGGAAGAAGATCAAATCGCCCTCTGGACCCGTATCCTTTCCGAGGTGTCGGGGACTCCGGCCCCGGACTTCACTTGAAATCGAAACCGATCCGTCCCGTGTACGACGAATTGTCAGTTTCCTTCGATAATCCCGCGACCGACCCGCCCGGTTACAGTCACCTCCCGGGGAAGCTCGATTGCGGCCGGGATGCGGTGGAGCTTCAGTTCAAGGTCAGGAACCGGGCCTTTCACAAGAGCGAACCCCTTCGCGTTCCATGCGGGTATTCCGAGGTGGAGCGGGTCGAATCTGTGTCGCGGTGGTTTCGTCCGAAGATCCTCGCCTTTCAGACGCGGTCGCCCGAAAAGCTGGCCGACTTTCCCGGCGCTTCGGTGGGGCGCGCCGATCACCTGGTCCTGCCGGCTTCGCGCCGGGATGCTTCGAAAGTGGCGGAACGGATCCGCTTCCGTCAGTCGAAGGCCTTCGTCACCGAGTCTGATCTGCAGCTGCACTGCCTCCGGGAGGAAGGGAAATGAACGAGGCCCCGAATCCTTCCCCCAGGTCCCGCAAATCGCCCGGACCCTGGATCCTCTACCTTTCGGCCCTGGTCCTCTTCGCCTGGCCCTACGGCTACTTCGGGGCGATCGTCATCCTTGAAGCGAACCTGAATCCGAAATTGCGCAACCAGGACGCCTACCTCGATGCGGTCTATCGATCCGCCTCGGCGGACGCGCAGGTCGGCAAACCTTCGATCCTCGGCGACGCGACGCGGGCCTTTCCCCACTACACGGATGGCGTCGTCGACCCGCTCTTTCCCTGGCTTCTCCGCGGTTATGCCGGCGAATCCCCCGAGGTTCTCTTTGCCGCGGGCAAGTGGATGAACTTCATCCTTTCGGCGGTGGTTCTCGCGATCTTCGCGCTCGCGGCGGCGCGGGCTTTTTCGTTCACCGGCGCCGCCGCCGCCGTCCTCATGGGGGGCTTCGGTGTCATCCTCGAGCGCTCCGGATTCTTCAATTCCGACGCCCTTTATTTCCTGCTGGTCGTCATGACCTGGCTCTGCGCCCTGAGCCTGATCCGACAGAACGTGCTCTGGCTCTACGGGGTCTTTGGTGTCCTGATCGGCCTGAGCTACCTCGCCGAACCCTACATCTGGCCGGTCGTGGCCGGGTTCGTCGCGGTCTCGCTGATCCGCTCGCTCTGGATCTCTTTTTCCTCGAGGCGCAACAAGGGCGATACGGGACTGTGGACGCCGTCGAACCAGATCGTCGGCTTCGCGATGACGATTGCGGCCTTTCTTCTCGTCACGGGACCGCGGCTCACCTACGCTGGCAAAGCGTTCGGGGATCCGTTTCATTCCTATCACCGCTATTTCGTCTGGCTTGATTCACCGGAGGAGGCGGCCCGGTTTCGACAGACGTATCCCGCGAAGGCCCAGCTCGAGGCGATCGCACCCGGCGAAGCGCCCGGCATGCAGCGGTTTCTCCGTGAAAAGGGATCCGTCGCGCTGCTTGCCCGCGGTTGGGAGGGCGCCCTCGCCCAGGTGAAATCCAGCGTATTGGGACGGGGCGGCTGGCTTCTCGGCTATGGATTCTTCGTCTTCGCCGCGATCGCCGCGATCCACCGGTGGGCGGTCTGGCATCAGGAGGACGAGGTCTGGAGGGTGCGCGGCACGAGCGCCCGGTGGATGTTGCTCTTTCTCGCCCTCGTTCTCGCCATCACCCTGTTTTACGCCGGGATCGGCAATGCGGCCTTTCCCGAGAATCCGATGACGACCTCGCTCTTCCTGCCCGTGTTGCTCACCTTCATCTGGATTTCGGAGCGTTACCGGCGCCAGTTGCAGAGGACCCGGTATGTCAGGCTGGTCAACCGCGTCTATGCGGCGCTGATGGGCGGGGCGATCCTGTGGATCACGATCCGGATCATCGACTCGATCCGGACTCCGGTGGCTTGAAGGCCCGGTTCAAGCCGCGTCCTGGAGGCGCCGGACCAGGATCTTGATCTTCCGCGCCGCCCAGACCCGGTGGAAAGTGATCTCCGGCACGTCTCCGGAGGTGTGGAAGTCGATCGAGCCGATCCCGAAGAGGCCGGAAAGTCCCCGGCACGTGACATGGATCGCGCGAATGTCCTCGATCCTCACCTCGCGGGAGCTGCGGGCGAGCAGTCCCACCACGGATTCGATGCGTCGGGTGTGGATATGGTAGTCGTGGCTGTAGCGGACCAGGCTCAGGCGGATGAGGCCCGCGGTGGCGAGGCCGAAGGCGGCGAGGGTCAGCTTCGGATCGAGCCCGTAGATCCAGATGCCACCGGTCACCCCTCCGACAAGGGCCGCGAGCGAAACCGGATAGCTCAGCACCGACGGGTGTCCCGCGTAAAGGAGACGATCGGTCGTTGTCCCGGCCGGTTTCGCGGGGCGCGGGTTCAAGTCGCCGCGCGTCGCGGGGGTCGGCTCCGGATCTTCCAGCCATTCCTCCTCTTCGTCGAAATCGTCGTCGTCGTCCCCGTCGAGCGCTTCCTCGAAGTCCTCCTCCTCCTTCGTGTCCCCCTCGTTCTCCTCCCCGTGCTCCGCTTCCTCCCAATCGAGAAGATCGCGAAGGCGTTCGAGGTCGGTGGCTCCGTCGCGCAGGCAAACGTCGTCTTCCGAGAAGTCACCACTCTCGAGTCCGTCGAGGAGATCGTCCAGCGTGAAGGGACCGAGGCGCCGGCCTTCCTTGAGGACGTAGACGAAATCTTCCCGGGTCCAGGCATCATCGCTCATGGCGCGGCGGAAGCGGGCGCGGGGACGTCGGGCAGCAAATCCATCCGATGGAGGAGCGAGGCGAGGTCGAGGGACGCGAGGGCAGGGCCTTCCGCGCCGAGAACGATCGCCTCGAGCGGCGCGATCCGGTCCATCTCCCCGACAGTGGTATGGATGAGTCCCCGGAGAATCGCCGGATCGCCTTGCGGCGATGAAAAGAGGTTTGTGACTCGGAAGCAGAGCCGCCCCCCATCCCAGTCGAGCTCGAAATTCCCCACCGTGAGAGTCTGGTTCACCCGCATCGCCAATTCCGCAAGGCGCTCGCGATGCGCCGGCCCCGGACTGCGACGGGCGGACTCCGAGACGACCGAAACGGCGGAAAGATTTGCGAAAACCTGCACGTGCAGTTCGACCCGGGCGTGATGGGCCTCGAAACCCGCCTTGACCACCTCCCGCCCCGCGACCTCCGCGTAGGACCAACCCGCGTCGTCAAAGACCGCGAGAACCGTGGCATGAAGTTCGGAGGTTGCGTTCATGATTCCGGCAAAGGAGGCCCGGGCGATGCGGCATTCAACTGGTTTTTCGGCCGCCTCCAGGGTCCCAGCAGGTAAAACACCCATGCCATCAGGAAGATCGCGGCGATGCCGCCAGGGGCTCCCCCCAGGCCGAAGGCGGTGAAATGCGCGAAGGGAAGCACGAGAAAGGCGAACACCAGCACGACCCCGGCATCGCCGAGGGCGAGAGGCGATTCGAGACGGCGCACCTTTGCCAGCGCGATCTGGATTCCGATCAGGGTGAATAGGATCGAGACGAGGTTTTCACCCATCGCGGCGGCGAAGGGGATTCCGCCGAGAAACAATCCCGAACCCCCGAGCCGATAGGGAAGCTGGTGCAGGGCAAGAAAGAAGCCGAGCGATCCGATGAGGAGAAAGCGTCCCGCCAGATTCGCGAAAACCGACGCCCCGATCACGATCGCGCTCATCGCGACATGGGTGCCATACAACACCGCCAGGTTGTGGAAGAGCCCCTTCAGTTCGGTCCCGCCCAGAAAGTAACGGAGGAGGAAGTAGGGGACCACCGAGGCCAGCAGCACCGCTCCCGTGGAGCCCGCGACGAGAACCCGTCCTCCCACGATCTGCCACGGGGACAGTCCCGCCGTCACCAGCAGTTCGCCGTTGCGGCCGGGGCCGAGTTCGCTGCGGAGGGAATCCAGGTTCGCGAAGGGAAGGAGGTAACCGAAGGCGACCGCGGTGGCGCCCCCGACCAACCCCGGAAAGAGGCTCACGCTCCCGCTCACCTGGATCATCGAGCCGATCCCCGATTCAACCAAGGCCGCGAGGAAAGTAACGGCCTGGAGCGTGACGAATCCGCCGACGAAGAAGGGGGTGCGGAGCGCCCGTCGCAGCTCGCGGACGAACACGGGATTGAGCCGGTCCGGGAAGTCCGCCCGCGGCGCGGCCGCATCATCGGGAATCCGCGACGCGCCCGGCCCGCTCATTTCACCGGATGCAGCATCACTTTCTGCACGTCCATGAGGGCGGCCCCCTTCAACTCAAGGGGAATGATCGCGATCTTGTTCTCTCCCTTCGTGGCGAGTTCAACCGTTCCGAGCTTCAGCTCCTTCCACTTCTGGTAGCCGCCGGTGTCGGCGATGTCGAACTCGAGGGTGTGCTGGTTCACGAGGAGGGCGGCGCGGTTGCCCGCATTGCCGCCGCCGCTGCCGTAATGGACCACGACCTCGAATTTTCCGGGCGTGCTCACCTCGAAGACCCACTCCGCCCAGTCATCCTTGTGCTTCCAGAAACCGAGGCAGTTCTTCTCCGGCCTCGGCTCGTATCGCAGTGCCTCGGCGTAGGTCGTCGCCGTGCTGGCGTCGAGCTGGATCGTGCCGTCGATCGACTGGCCGTGCGGCTCCGATTCGGGCGCGGGGCGGAAATGGATGCCCTTGACGTTGAAGGCCGGCACGTTCGACTGATCCCCGGTGAGCAGCGTCACCGGATACTCTCCGGTCTTGGGAATGTAGACCGAACCGAGGACGAGCGGCTCCTTTTCACCGACCGGATTGGTGCGGGGCGCATAGCTCTTCAGGACCGCTTCGTTCCCGATCTTGAGCTGCACCCCGAGCTTCGGCCGGAGGGAGTCGTAGACGAGGCCCGCATAGAAATTTCCCCAGCGCTCCGCCTTCATCGACCAGGTCCAGTTCGCGAAATGGCTCCCGGGAAGGTAGGTGCCGTCCTTCGCGTCGAGGCTGAAGCAGCCGCGGGTGCGGTCGACTTTCCGCGTGAAGTCGGGAGCCCTTTCAATCGCCCCGATGCCACCGAAGGGATCCGGCGGAACGTTGTTCGTGCCTGCGGCTTCCGGGGCATCCTCCTTCGGGGCCGCCTCCTGGGCCAATGCCGCGTGGAATCCGAGAGCGAGGAAGAGGATCGTGAGGAGGGCGGGTTTCATTGGAGTGAAACTGTATCGGATTCGCGAATCCACCGCAACCCAGGAATCGCGGGCCCGCCCTGGTCCGCCGGAGCCGTCGCGGAAAACTGGCGCTTGAGACGGCGGCAAAGGGATGCGACTCTTGGCCCGCCGTCCCTGTAGTTCAACGGATAGAACGAGGGTTTCCTAAACTCTAAATCTGGGTTCGATTCCCGGCGGGGACGCGGTTTTTCTTCCGCACGTACGGAAACCCGAGGGTTTGATTCGCGTTGCGAATCCAAGCGGTTTGCGCCTGACGGCGGCTTTTGCAGGCCACTTCGTGGCCGAGGCGTTCCTAAACTCTAAATCTGGGTTCGATTCCCGGCGGGGACGCGTGTTTTCTTCCGCTCGTACGGAAACCCGAGGGTTTGATTCGCCTTGCGAATCCAAGCGGTTTGCGCCTGACGGCGGCTTTTGCAGGCCACTTCGCGGCCGAGGCGTTCCTAAACTCTAAATAGAGGTTCGATTCCTCTCGGGGACGCGGGTTTTCCCGCCAAAGAGGGTTCGCTCACTGACCCGACCCGGTCGTGGCGGTGCCCGAGACGGCCCATTCGGCGAGGCGGGGCACGTAGTCCCTGAGGCCTTCGGTCTGTTCGGGGTGGGGGCTGATTCCGACGACGCGGCCCTTTCCGAAGGTCCCGGTGAGGATGGCGGGCGAGTCGATCTGGATGCCCTTCGGAGTGTCGTTCTCGGCCGTTTCGGTCTTGAAGGTGGCGAGGGTGGTGTAGTCGGGGAGGTCGGGCGATCCGGCGGGCTCCATGACCGGTCCGTTCGCGTATTTCACGGTGACGGTGCCGTCCTTGGCACCGAGCAGGTTCCGCCCGTCCGGCTCGAGACCGAGATCGAGCATCGTCACCCCGCGCTTCCACTTCGAGGACTTGGTTTTCGCGTCGAGGATCTTCAGCGACCAGGAAAAACCCTCGCAGGCGAGATAACAGCCCGCGCAGATTCCGATGTATCCGCCCCCGTTTTCGACGAAACGACGGACAACTTCGCGTCCATCGCCCCCGAGTCCCTCGGCCTGGCGGCTCCCGCTGCCTCCGGGGAAGATGACGAGATCGAGCGGGTCGAGGGCGCCCGCACGGACTTCCTCCGGAGTGAGAAAACGCGTCGTGAACCGTCCCTTGCCGGCCTCGAGCGCTTTCTCGATTTCCCGTGGCCCGGGACCGGCGACCCCGGGCCCCCGGTAGATGCCGACCCAGATCGAGGTGGTTTTGTCAGGGTTGGCTTCGTCCGCGGCGGAGAGGATCGGGGCGAGGGCAAGCAAACCGATGAGGAAAGGTCTCATGACGGTGATCTTGCACCGGGACCGGGGTCCCCGGCCAGTCCGAAATCGCGCGATTCAGCGGCGGTTCCGTTCCTGCTTCATGAAGAGGGGGAGCAGTTCCGCCTCGATCCAGGCGAAGGCCGCGTCGTTGCCACCCTCGTGATAGAGCCGGCCGATTTTCGCCTCGACCGCGGTCGGGTTGCCGAGGCAGGCGAGGAATTGGTTCGAGGTCATGCGGCGCTGGGTCTCCCCGCAGACGGTGCCCCGCTCGCGCAGGATCCAGAGACGCGCGTAAAGATCGAGGATGGTGTCGCCGATCCAGGCGAGTTCCTGTTCGCGGCGTTTCGGATCCTCTTTTTTCGACGTGCTCATCGGTTTTCCTGTCCGGCTTGGTCCCGTTTGTAGGCCTCGAGCGATTCGCTCGTGATGGTGTAGCGGGCCCCGCAGCGGGGGCAGCCCGCCGCGATCACCTCGGTGCCGCCGAAGACGGTGGCGAGGGCTTCCGGAGTGAGATTCGCGATGATGGGGTAGATCCGCTCGGGGCCGCATCCGCAGTCGAAACGGTAATGGCGGGTCTCGAGCAGGCTCAGGGTCTCGACCCGGTCGATCGCGCGGATCGCCTCCTCGTCGAGGGATTCGAGCCAGTCGAGGTCGCAATCGGGCTGGGCCGTGATGAGGACGAAATCGTCGTCGCTGTGGCGGAAATAGCGTCCCGGCCGCTGTTCGCTCTGGCGGTAGTAGGATTCCGCAAGGGCGAAAAAGTCGAGCGTGTCGGCCTCGATGAGGCTTTGCCGCGGCTCGTGGCCGGAAATGCTGACCTGCGAAATGAAGAGGTTGTGGTCGCGCTCGCGGACGTCCTCGGTGAAAAGGCGTCCGACGATGTTCCCGGCCCGGTTGCTGCCGGTGATGAACACATTCTGCAGGGGATCCTGCCAGCTCAGGGTCCAGGCGATGGCCTCGTTCCAGGGACGTGAGGCGAGGTGCAGGGTGAGGGCGGCGAGTCCGTCCTTCAGCAGCTCGTCCTGCTCCCGGGAATGCCGGATCCCGTGCTGCATGAGGTGGAGGTAGAAGTCGGTGTAGATCGGGGCGAAGTCACCCCGCACGAGGAGGGCGTTCCGCTCCCGCACAAAGTAGCAGCGGATCTCGATGGCCTCGGTCTCGGCCTCGTTTTTGGGGTCGTTGGGCATGATGTCGGCGTGAAAACGATGGCCACGATACGGCGGCTTCCGCGGTAACGCGAACCCGGACCTCGGGAAAATGCCCGTTGATCGTCCCTCCGGAACGGTGTTATACTTCGCCGCACAAGGTTTTCGGAAAGACTTTACGAGCCGTTCGCGCGCGGGCGGTCGCATGGGCTTCCAGCCCATGCCTTCGGCGGGGAATTCGCGGAAGTCCTTCTTGCGCCCTTTCGCTTGCCCGCTCCGAGATGGTGCCGGCCTCCAGAGCGACAGGACGTTCAAGGGACTTCGGCGTCGTTCCGGACCTGCATGGGCTGGAAGCCCATGCCACATTCACGACCGAATTCCGAAATCCCGGTGCGGAGAAGTATAGAAAGAGCGCGAATGAACGAACCGGATCTGATCTCCCTGCTGCAGGCCAGCGCGGACTTTGCCCGTGTCAGCGAGCGTTCCCTCGGGGAACTGGTGCGGGCCGGGGTCGTGCGCGAGCCAGCGGTGGGATCGGAGATCATCCGCCAGGGCGAGGCGAGTCCGCAGATCTGGATTCTCCTGAACGGGGAACTCGAGGTGATCATCGACGGCTCCGCGGTCAACCGCATTTCCCATCCCGGCGAACTCGTCGGACAGATCAGCGCGGTATCCCTCATTCCCGCGACCGCGACGGTGCGGGTGGCGGAACCCTCGACCTGTCTCTCGGTCTCGCACCAGTCGCTCCACCAGCTTTTCGGGAGTTACCCGGACCTTGCCGAGGCGCTGCTCCGCTCCATGGCGAAGTATCTTGGGGCGAAGTGAGGCGGGTTCCGAACGGGCGGAGCGGGCCGGTCACGGGGCGATGCCCTGCTTCATTTCCTGCGAGAGCTGGAAGAGCCGATGGACCTGCTTGAGCGGGATGTGGGCGATGTCGGTGCGCCGTTCCCCGCCGAGGAGGAGGGAGAAGGTGCCGAGGCCCTTGCCCTCGTCGCGCATGAGCGTGTTCGTGACCGATTTCCAGGGATGAGCCTCGAGCTCGTAACCCTTGCGCGTTTCCGTCAGGATGAAGAGGTTGCGGTCGGTGATGATGACGCACTGCTTCGTCTTGCTGAGGAGGCCGGCCTTGGCCTGGACCGCGATGTAGTAGATGCTCTCCCCGTTTCCGACGATGTTCGAGACTTCGCGGAAGGCGATGCCAACCCGCTGGGTGTCCTGGCCGTCGTCCACGAAGTGGGTGATCTGTTCCTGCACCTCGAAGACCTCGTGGATCGGCTTCCATTCGCCGATCCCGTCGTAGTAGACGAAATCGTTGAGCTCGACTTCGCCGGCATTCATCAGGGCGAGGAGATCTTCCTGACTGTAGGGCCCGCGCGGATCACGCTCGCCCCGCTTGAGGATGGAAAAGAGAATTCCGGGGGTGGGGGCGGCTTCAGCTTCGCTCATGGGGTGCCTTTGTATTTACATTGTGAATGAAGCCGCCACGTTCGGCAAGACGAAATTTCACCCCCGGGAACCGTCCCGGGGTTTTACCCGGTAATCCTGCGTCGGGCGAACTGACCTGTTACCATGGCAAGACCGTCTGAGAGAGGCGAGCGAGCCTCTCTCGGCGGTTCGAGTTCGACTGTCCCCTCAAAAAGAAAATTCCACTTCCATCGTAGCTGACCCTGCAGCCCACTTCGTTCCGGCATCTCCCCCTTGACACTCCGCGAGTGCGCGATTGCATGGCTACCCGGGATCGATCTATCATCGTCCCGATGAAACCCCTCCCCGTCCTCCTGTCCGCGCTCCTTCCGTTTTCGCCCCTGGCCGCCGCCGAGGAGGTCATCTACGACGAGGCCAAGGTGCCCGCCTACACCCTGCCCGATCCCCTCCGTTTCGAGGATGGGTCGCCGGTGAAGAGTCCGGAAGACTGGGCGAAGCGGCGGACCGAATTGCTCCGGCTTTTTGAACGCCACGTCTACGGGAAGACGCCCGTGGGCCGGCCCGACGCGATGCGCTTCGAGTCACGCAAGACGGTGAAGGGATTCCTCGACGGCAAGGCCACCCTCGAGGAGGTGAGGATCCACTTCTCGGATAAGACCGACGGCCCCTTCCTCGACCTCCTCGTGATCAAGCCGTCGAAGACTCCCGAGGGCGGCGTTCCGGCGTTCATCGGACTCAATTTCACCGGAAACCACGGCGTCCATCCCTCCACCGAGATCACTTTGTCCAAGGTGTGGATGCGCGAGAGCAACGAACCGGACAAAAAGGGACAGGTCGTCGATCACCGTGCCACCGAGGCCTCGCGGGGAAACCAGGCCACGCGCTGGCCCCTTGAAACGATCGTCGATGCCGGCTGTGCCCTCGCCACCTTCTACTACGGAGACATCGACCCCGACTTCGACGACGGCTTCGAAAATGGCATCCATGCCCTGTTCGGCAAGCCGGGACCGGAAGAGTGGGGTTCGATCGGTGCCTGGGCCTGGGGCGCCAGCCGTGCCCTCGACTACCTCGAGACCGATCGCGCCATCGACAAAACCCGTGTTGCCGTTTTCGGCCATTCCCGTCTCGGCAAAACCGCGCTCTGGGCGGGGGCGCAGGACGAGCGTTTTGCCATGGTCGTCTCGAACAACTCGGGCTGCGGTGGGGCCGCCCTCAGCCGCCGCCGCTTCGGCGAGCGGGTCCAGCGCATCAACACGTCCTTTCCCCATTGGTTTGCCGACCCCTTCAACCAATACAACGAGAACGAAGCCGCCCTGCCCGTCGACCAGCACCAGCTCGTTGCCCTGATCGCGCCCCGGCTCGTCTACGTGGCCAGCGCGGTCGAGGACTCATGGGCCGATCCGAAGGGGGAATTCCTCTCGGGCAAACACGCTGGCCCCGTTTACGAGCTGCTCGGGAAGAAGGGCGTCGGCGTCGAGGACATGCCCGGCCTGAACGAACCCGTCGGCGACCGCGTGCGCTACCACATCCGCAGTGGGAAACACGACGTGACCGACTACGACTGGGATCAGTATCTGAAGGCGATCCGGAGCCTGTGATCCGGAGGCGACGGTCGGATCAACGTCCGTTGAACTGCATCCGCGATTCCGTGATCGAGCCGTCCGGCATCACAATGTGGGCCCCCTTGCCGTGGAGGTCGCCGCGCTCCATCAGCCAGGGCTGGTTCCAGCGGAAGGGAGTGGCGAGGCTGTCGTCGAAGCGGGTCGGAACATACGAACCGTAGGCCTCGGCCGCCGCCTCCTTCTCCTCCAGTGCGGGATTGCGGTCGGAGGGGCAGATCCACGCCTCCGGTGCGACTCCGTAGGGTTCGAGCGAGCGGATCCAGAAACCGAAGAACTCGTCGTCGGTGAAATTGACTTCATCCGCCTCCATCTGCGGCCAGCGGCCCTTGTCCTCGATATGGGTGGCGAACCCGGCGTGGATCGTACGCATTTGGGAGAGGCACTTGGCTTTCTTGGCGGCGCGCCGGAAGGAGTCGGAGATCGGGACGGCGAGGGCGGCTATGAGAAGAATCAATGCGAGCGTGACTAAAAACTCTAGAAGAGTAAGACCGCGACTGTTGGTTTGAACCATTAAAATAAGAAAACAGTTTCTAGACGCAGATCAAAGCAATTCACACGGATTTTATTTGTTTTGTCGTGACAGTCTGGGAAGCAGAATTTTTTCTAAGAAGGGAAATGTCCCCCGAGTCGTTAAAATTTGAGGTGGCGGTTGGTTAAGCCACGCGTAAGCGTGGCGGTGATCAAACCAAACCCAACCACCACCATGACCCACAAAAAACTGAAAGCCGCCTTTTTGCAAGGGGGAGAACGCGAGTCTGCCGAACGGTTGCAAGACGTGATTCGCGCGTCCGTCCGTGAAGCGTTTTGGCAGGTTCGGACCGGCGCACCGGATGGCCGATGAGGTCGATTCACTTTGCGGCCCGCGCTACGATCCCGACCCTGGGAGTGCCTGCCGTCGAGCCGGATCGGAAACGGGAAGCGTCTACCTGGGAGTCGGTCGGGAGAAGATTTGCCGCCCGCGAGTGCGTCACCAAACCGAGGGCGAGGTCCAACTCGAGAGCTATCGTGCGGCGTCGAGCCAGCAAGGTCTCTTCGAAGAGATCGTAGGACTGGTGGCCGAGGGGATGTCGCAGCGCGGACTTGAGCGGGCGACGAAAGGAGCGGTCAGCAAGAGCGCCGTCTCGCGGATGTGGGAGGAGAAAAGCCGTGAGCAGCTCGCGCTCCTGCGGGAGCGCTCCCTGACCGAAACGGACTGGCTCGCGTTGATGATCGACGGCGTTTTCGTCGGAGGAGAAAACTGCATCGTGATTGCCCTTGGGATCGACGCCAACGGACGCAAGCAGGTGCTCGATTTCGAGGCGGGAACCTCCGAGAGTGCGGAGACCGTGACAAGATTGCTCAATCGTTTGCGCAAGCGCGGGTTGAGCAGCGGAGAGGGAAGCCGCCTTCTTGTGGTGCGCGACGGTTCGGAGGCGATCAAGAATGCGGTGAGGAGACTCTGGCCCGAAGCGTTGCAACAGACCTGTCTGGTGCATTTGGAGCGGAACATCTCGGATCGACTCCGGCAGCGCGACCGATCCGAAAGCCAGCGTCTCTTCAGCTGCCTTCGCAAGGCGGAAGGCGGAAGGCGGCGAAGCCGGTGAAGAGGCTTTTGAAGACCTCAGGGAGTTCCTCGCGGAGCGCAACGCGGCGGCGGCCCTCGCCCTGAGTGATCGGAAAGAGGAAATCCTGGTGGTGCATCGGCTGAACGTCCCGGCAACGCTCAACGTGACGCTGCTGAGCACGAACGTGATCCGCAACTGGAGGGAGCAGACCGGAAACGTGAAGCGCTGGAACGTGAAGGGCGACATGCTTTCGCGATGGGCGGCGAGCGGTCTGCTCTGGGCGGAGAGCGGATTTCGAAGGGTTCGTCATCATGAGGACCTGCCGAAGTTCCGGGAGGCCCTGCGGGGCCCGCACACCTCCCCGGACTCCGCTCCGGTCAACTCGCTACGCTCGCAGACCTCCGCTCCATCCGGGGAGGTGCGCGGAAAAACCCCTTGCACGACCCACCCGATCTGAACCAATCTAACCAATCCAACCGCTACCCTGTTTTAACGATCTCTGGGACATCCCCGCGCTACAACCTAATTGCCTTGGTTGATAGGTACGCTTTGACCATAATTAACGGAATTTGAAACCTTAGTTCCGAAAACTCTGAATCGAAGTTGCGCAAGACGTGTTTGATTGGCGGTCGAAGTGATTCGAACAACGCCCCGTCCACTGAAAGGAATAGAAGCTATATTTCTCCCGGATCTGTCAAGTTGAGCGGAGAATGAAGAGTCAGCGACAGCGCCGATTGTTTCCGGATCTCTCGCAAACCCGATTCCACTGACAATCCCCAACTTAGAGTTGACCGTTCCAACGCAATTACCGAAGTACGAAATACCATTAACGAACCAAACATTGCTGTTCGTGGACGTAAGCCCTCCGATAGATGTGTTCCCACTTACAGGATTCTGCACTATTGTTTGCCCACCCCCGTTTGGATCGGTTACAACCGTTACTCCTAGACTCTGTCCCTCGTTGTCAACGATGATCCGAAAGATCCCGATCGCATTGACACCGGTTGCAATCGCCTCGTAGATTCCGTCGTCACCGTTAACTCCGAAATAGGTGTTTTCACTAAAGGGACCCCCGATCCAAGCCTGAGCGGAAAAAGTCGGTATCAGGCAAAACGAGGAGAAAAGGGCAAAAATCTTTTTCATAGAAGTTAGTCAACCAATGAGTTCATTGAACTCTTTTCCGGAGATTCCCGCAAGCCCGAAATGGGAAATTTTATTTAAGAAGCCCTAACTATTCCGCGCGTCTACCCGCCAACCCCCAAGGCCCGCTCGAACCGGTCGAGAAGATCTTCCGGTTCCTCGAGGCCGACCCAGATCCGGATCAGATTCCGGGGCGCGCCCCGCGCCGCGGCCCAGTCGAGTTCCTGGTAGTGGGCGAGGAGGGTGTAGGGGCTGACGAGGCTGAAATTCGTCCCGAGGCTCGGTCCCTTGGAAATCTCGAGGGCGTCGTAGAAGGCCTCGGCCGCCGCTTCCCCTCCATGCAGTTCGATCGAAACCAATCCGCCGAACCCACCTCCCGGGCGCATCACCGTCTCGTAGGCCTCGCGGCAGATCAGGGAGGGATGCCAGATCGAGGCGATCTCGGGCCGGCTTTTCAGCCACTCCACGAGTTCGAGGGCGTTCTCATTGCTCGCCGCGACCCGCTCGGCGAAGTGGCGGGAATTGCCTTCGAGGACGATCGCATCCCGGCAGAACAGGGGGCTTGCGGCTTCCTCGGAGGGAAGGGCCGCCTTCAGGTCCGCGTAGCACGGGGAAGCCGGATTGAGCACCACGGATCCGCCCGCGACATCGCCGACGCCGGAAAAGAGCTTCGTCAGGCTCGAGGTGGCGGCGTCGGCGAAGCGGAACGGCTCGACGTTCACGGGCGTCGCGACGGTGTCGTCGATGATGAAGGGCACGCCCTCGCGCCGGAGGATCGCGGCGATTCCGGCGAGGTCGGCGGTGCGCAGCAGGGGATTGCTCGGCACTTCGGTGAAGACGGCGGCGGCCTTTCCTCCCGAGGTGAAATGGGACTCCAGTTCCGCGGCTCCGCCCGACCGGGTCACGGTCAGATCGATGACGCCGGAGCCGAACTGCTCCTGGATCTTGAAGGAATCGAGATAGGGGAATTCGACCTGCACGGTCGGTTCCCCCGGCCGGAGGGCGGTGAGCGCGCGATACACGGCGGAGATGGCCCCCATGCCGGAGGAAAAGAGGAAAACATCGTCCGGTGCCGACCCCGGATAGAGCGCGGCGATGCGTTCGCGGAGGATGCCGTCCGCGTTTTCCCCGGCCGCGGCCACCGCCGGCTCGAGCGGTGCGTCGCTGAGCGCCGATTCCGCGAGGCGGCTGCTCGTGATCTCGCCGCCGTGTTGCCAGTATTTCCACGCCGTGCCGTAGGCGGATTCATCGAGGAGGACGACGGTGAGGTTCCCCCATCCGTAGGATTCAAGGCGGCAGGAGACCGCGGTGCGGCGTTTCACGTGGTCCGCGCAGCGCCAGGCCGCGGCGAGCGAGGGAAAGACGAGGGCCGATTCCGGCTTCTTCGCGTTCTTCGAGAACTCCGCCTGGGCCGCGAGAAAGAGCTCGGCCACGCAGGGATGCGGGACGAAGCGCGGATAGCCGCATTCGAAGGTGTCGAGGACCGCGGGATCGCCCTCCTCGTAGCCGATCACGTCGCGCCAGCGCGGCAGGCAGACGGAGACGGCGTGGTCGCTCTCCGGGATGGCGAGCCCGAGGTCCTCGGGCCGGCAGAAGGGATCGTCGAAGGGATCGCGTGTGGCCATGTCAGGATTGCGCGAGGGCGGCGCGCACGTCGGCGATGAGGTCTTCGACCGTCTCGATGCCGACGGAGAATCGCACGAGCGAGTCGGTGATGCCGACGGCCTCGCGCCGCTCCTTCGGCACGCTGGCGTGGGTCATCGAGGCGGGATGGCAGCAGAGGGACTCGACTCCGCCGAGGCTCTCGGCCTTGGGGAAAAGCGTGAGCCGTCCGAGGAAGGCCTGGGTGTCGGCGAGGTTCCTCCCGAAATCGACCGTGACGATGCCCGATCCGCCGCGCATCTGGCGCTTTGCGATCTCGTATTGCGGGTGCGAGGGCAGGAAGGGATAACGCACCGCGACGGCGTCCGTTTCCCGCTCGAGGAACTCGGCGAAGGCGAGGGCGTTGGCGCTGTGCCGCTCCATGCGGATCGAGAGGGTCTTCAGGCCGCGCGACACGAGCCAGCAGTCCATCGGGGCGGGCTGGAGACCGAGGGCCTTCTGCGCGAAGATCATTTTTGCGTTCCACTCCTCCGAGTTCGTGCAGACCGCGCCGGCGAGGGCGTCGGAGTGGCCGTTGGCGTATTTGGTGAGGGAGATCAGCGAGAGATCGGCCCCGAGTTCGATGGGGCGCTGGACGTAGCTGCTCGCGAAGGTGTTGTCGACGAGGAGCGGCGCGCCGGCGGCGTGGGCGGCCTCCGCGACGGCGGCGATGTCGAGCACTTTCAGGTTGGGATTCGTCGGCGACTCGATCCAGACGAGGGCGGGCGAATGCGAGGCAAGCGCCTCGAGCGAGGCCGGATCGGTGAAGTCGAGGTAGACGACCGAGACGCCGAATTTCGCGAAGACCTGGGCGAAGAGCCGGAAGGTGCAACCGTAGAGGTTTTCCTCGGCCACGACGACATCGCCGCTCTTCAGGGTCGAGACGACCGCGGTGATCGCCGAGACTCCGCTGCCGAAGCAGGTCGAAAAGGCCGCGCCCTCGAGGCTGGCGACGGCGCGGTCGAGGAGCCGGAAGTTCGGATTGCCGGAACGGGTGTAGTCGAAGCCGTTCGGGTTGCCGTATTCGAACGTGGAGGTGAGCCACACCGGCGGGGTCACCGCGCCGGTGTCGCTGACGAAGTCGCGTCCGAGATGGATCGCCCGGGTTTCAAAGCCGCGGACGTTTCCGGCGTGCTGTTCAGAAGACATGCCGGAATCAACAGGGTTGGGAGGCGGAGTCAACCTTGTTGCGCGGCATGCGGAGGATTCAATCGACCAGAACGGGGGCGGTGGCCGGCTCTCCGCGATCCCGGAGTTCCGGCGGCCTCCGCCGGGTCAAGGGCGACTCGTAGCCGCGATGGACGAGGAACGAGACGAGCAGGATCATCCCCAGCGCGAGGACTTTGCCGAGGAGCTTCACCGAGGCGGGGGCCGCGTCTCCGCCGATCCACGCCGACATGCCGAGGAGGATCATGTGGTGACAGAGGTAGATCGCGTACGACCAGAGGCTGATTGAGGTGACGGGGGCGCGGAGCCATTCGATCCGGGCCGATGGCGAAGTCCACGAAGCCAACCACGGCATGCACAGGCTGAAACCGAGCGGGATCGCGGCGAGGCCGAATCGGAAAAAGCCGGTCGCCCCGGCGATGGGGCGGCAGAGGAGGTGGGCGGACGCGGCCAGCGCCACGAGGAGGATTCCGGCGATGGCGAGACCGGTCCGGTGTCGCGTCGGAAAGGCGCGGCAACGGATCCATACCGCCATGGCGACCCCGTAGCCGATCGCGTCGAGCCGCGGCAGGGTCATGACCCGGGCCTGAAAAGCAGGCCACTGCGTGAACGCGACTTCGCGCAGGAGGATGGAAACCATCACGACGGTTGCGAGCGCGATGACAAACGACGGCTCGCGGCGCCCCGTCATCCGGTTCACGACGAGCAATCCCAGAGGAAAGAGAAGGTAGAAGGCCTCCTCGACGCAGAGGGACCACGAGATGTCGAAAAAGGCCTCGTTCGGCGACATCAGGTTCGGCACGAAGAGGAAATAGGGCACGACTCCGCTCCAGCCGCCCGCCGGGGCTTCGCCGCGCGCGTGGTGGAAGGCGATCGCGATGAGGAGGAACAGGTAGTAGGCCGGCAGGGTTCGCCACCAGCGGCGCTTCCAGAAGTTCGCCACTCCGGCCAGGGACCACGGTCCGCTCGCGGGCACGCAGCGGTGCAGGATGCCGCCGATGAGATAGCCGCTCAGGGCGAAGAACAGCTCGACTCCGTAGATCCCGATCTCCTGCGAGCCTTGGTGGGCGTGGGCGAGGACGACCAGGGAAATGGCGAGGGCGCGGGCGAGGTCGAGTCCGAAGAGGCGGTTCATGGGATGGAAACGGTCCGCCCTTTCGCCGGACGAAACCCTGCATGGCGATCGGCGGAATCGATCACGGAAGGGTTCAGCCGGTTCGGAAACCGGACTTCACCCTTCCTTCACGATCTTGCCGCCGAGCGAAAGAATCCGGGCCTTGCCTTTGGCATCCTCGGCCTCGCCGATCTGGCCATCCTGAACGTACATCTGGGACAACGCCGTCCAGGCGAGGAGATCGTTCGGTTTCAGGGTGGTGGCCTTGAGGCCGGCGCCGATCGCTTCCTTGAGGCGGCCGGTTTTCATCAGAGCCATGCCGAGGGCATGCCAGCCGTCGAAGAAATCGGGATCGAGTTCGACGCAGCGACGGTATTTCGCGACGGCACCCTCGAGGTCGCCGATGGCGAGGTCGCCGTTGGCCTCGTCGAAGCGTTCGTCGAGTTCCTCGCTCACGGGGCGGCGGGAGTTCCGAGGCCGGAGCGCTCCGAGCCCGATTCGGCGCGGCGTTGGTTGAACCACGCGGTGAAGAGGGCCCGGTCGGTTTCGTTCTTGATCGTGGCGGCGAGGGTTTTCTTCTTCTCCGCGGCTTGCTCGTCCTTGTAGATCTCGATCTTCTCGACAAAGGCGAGCAGGTAGCCCTCACCCCCGGGCCGTTCGGTCACGCCCGAGATCTGCTTTTCCCCGAGTCCCTTGACGGCGTCGACGATCAGAGTCGCGTCCGCGAGATCCGCAGGGGGCTCGCTCACGGAGAAGTTGGGAAGCTTCTCGACCTTCAGATTCTGTTCCTTGGCCGAGTCGTCGAAGGATTTGCCGGCCTTGATCGCCTCGTTCAGCTTCGCGAGGGCGGCGCTGGCGGCGTCGTTGACGGCCCGGTTCGACTTCGTCGCGGTGAGGGCTTCCTTGATCGCCGGGGTCGCCTGCTCGAGGGTGAGCGACACCGGATCGACGGTCTTGTTGAAGCGGAAGACGAGATACGCGCCGCCATCCGCCTGGATCGGGACGGTGACTTCGCCGGAGCGCTGCGTGCCGCTGAAGAGCGTCTCGAGGGCGGTCTCGTTCGACTTGAGCCATTCGGGAGCCTCGGTGCGGGCAAAGGGCTCGAGAGTGCCGGTCTCCCCAGTGAACTCCGCCTTTTCACCGGCGAACGGCTTCGAGAGATTCACGAAATCCGCCCCGTCGGAGGCGAGGTCGGAGTAGGCGCGGTTGACGGCGTTGGCGAAGGCGAGATTGGCCTTGGCCTTCGCCTCGTTGGTCGCGTCGGCAGGCTGGGCCTTCGGGGTGAACTTCACGTAGTCGAAGCCGCGCTTGGGCTCGCTCTTGAGGTCGTCGCCGTTTTCCTCGAAGTATTTCTTGATGTCCTCGTCGGTGATCTTGACGCTGCCGGAGAAGGCACTGCGGTCAAACCGAACCACCGAGGCGGTGTAACGCTGGTTTTGCTGAATATAGCGTTTCGCGGCCTCGCTCGGGACGGCCTCGACCCCGGCGACGATGAGTTCGCGGAGCTTCTGGAAGGTGAGGTAATCCTTCACGAGTTGGGCGAGGTCACCCTGGGTGAAACCGTTCGGCCCGAGGATGCGGTTCTCGATGAGTTCGGCGGTGATGCCGGGTTGCTGGAAGATCGGGAGGGAGGGAATCGCCGCCTTGATCTCCTCGGCGGTCGGTTCGATCCCCAGTTTCTCCGCTTCCTGGCGGAGGATGACGAGGCTCATCACGAAACTGGTGGGATCGCGGTCCATGCGGTTCTCCTGGAAGAGGACCATGGCGAAGTCGTACATGCCCATGTCGAGCGCGACGTCGAAGCTGGCCGCGAGTTTCTGGAACTCCTTCTGGCGGTAGCAGCGGTCGTAGACCTTCACGACGCAGTCCTGACCGCCGAGCGTGCCCCGCACGAAGTCGTAGTCGGAGTAGAGCCAGGCGAAGGACACCACGATGATGGCGGTGACCACGATGAGAACGCCCTTCTGGATGTGTCGGAGCTTGCTGAGCATGGGAAAAACGCGGGTTGGCCGGGGACCTCCGGCAGGGGCGGGGAAGGTAGTGATGATCGGCCCTCTCTTCAACCGCTTTTTGGACGGGCCGGGCCGTCACGAAGTCCGGAAAATCAGGGAAGGGAAAGAATCCGCTTCCCTTCCGCCGGGAGCGCGCCTGGAACCGGTCGGACGGATTCGTGGCGGCAGGCGACGGGGATCCATCGGAGCAGCCCTCGGTTCTCTGATCTCCGTGCATGCGCCACGGAGGCAAGGCAATCGGACCTTGAAGGACGCGCCCGGGACTGACACCCTCGCGGTTGTCTCATGAAAACCGTTTCCACCCTCCTCGCCATCGTCGTTGCCCTGGCTTTCGGACCTTTCGGCCACGCGCAGGAAGCCAAAACCGCCCTCCGTGCCGGGGCCGCCGCCAGCGTCATCACCCCGCCCCTCGGTGAACTGATCGTCGGGGGCTTCACTCCCTTTCCCGCCGAGCACATCCACGACGAGCTGCACGCCCGCTGCCTCGTCCTCGATGATGGCGAGACGAAGGTCGCCCTCGTGATCTGTGATCTGCTCGGCCTGCACCGCTCCGTGGCGGTCGAGGCGAAGGCGCTCATCGACAAGGAGCTCGGGATCCCCGGGAGCCATGTCGTCATTTCGGGAACGCACACCCACTCCGCCACCAACGCGCTCTATGGCGAGGTGCGGTCCTACGCCTCCGACATCGAGCTCACCGACTACCAGCGCTTCGTCGCCCGCCGCATCGCCGACGGGGTGCGCCGCGCCGTGAACCTGCTGCGCCCCGCCGAGATCGCCTTCGGCCATATCGACGTGCCCGACCATGTCTTCAACCGCCGCTGGTTCCTCAAGGAGGGCACCATGCCGGTGAACCCCTTCGGCAAGAGCGACGAGAAGGTGAAGATGAATCCCGGCGCCGGAGCCGACAACCTCATCGAGCCCGCCGGACCGATCGACCCGCGCGTCTCCTTCCTCGTCGTGCGCGAGCCGGGCGGGAAGATCATCTCGCTCTACTCGGCCTATTCGCTCCACTATGTCGGCGGAGTCGGCCAGGCCCACGTCTCGGCGGACTACTTCGGCGACTACAGCCGGGCGGTGGAGCGGCTCCTGGGTTCGGAAAAACAGGATCCCCCCGTCGTCGCGATGATGGCCAACGGCACCAGCGGAGACATCAACAACATCAACTTCCGCAGCCCGCGGGGCCGCAAGGAACCCTACGAGCAGATGCAGTTCGTCGCCGACGACCTCGCGGCAAAGGTCGCGGCCGCGGTCCCGTCGCTCGAATGGAAGACGGAGGCCCCGCTCGACGCGCGCTACCGCGAACTCGACGTGAAGTGGCGCGCCATTCCCGAAGACCTCCTGAAATGGGCGCGCGAGACCGAGGCGAACGCCCCGCGCATCGGCGACAAGGCCGTGCTTCCCCTTTCCTACGCCGGCCGGGTCCAGCGCCTCGCCAAGGCCTCGCCGGAAACGAAGCTGCCCGTGCAACTCCTCAAGATCGGGGACGTCTGCCTCGGCACGACTCCGTGCGAGACCTTCGCCGAGACGGGGCTCGAGTTCCGCGAGAAGAATCCCTTCGCGAAGTCCTTCATGGTCGAGCTCGCGAACGGCTACTACGGCTACATGCCGACGCCGCGCCACTTCGAGCTGGGCGGCTACGAGACCTGGCCCGGCACGAACAACCTCGAGCCGCAGGCCTCGGTCAAGGTCATGGCGGCCCTTCTGGAAATGGCCGCGGAAGTGAAGCCCGCCAACTGAACCCCTTCATGGAACCGGCCCTCACCCTGCGCCGCAAGCTCGCGGCGGGAGACCTCGTCACCGGCGTCCTCGCGACCCGGCATTTCTGGCCGGGCCTCGTCGAGGTCGTGAAAAACGCCGGACTCGATTACCTCATCATCGATCTCGAGCACCTCACCCACGATCACGAAACCGTCGCCGAGGGGTGCGCGCTCGGCCGCCTCATCGGATTCCCCGTCTTCCTCCGCCCGCCCCAGGCCGAATTCACCGCGATCCGCCTCGCCATGGACCTCGGTCCCTGCGGGCTCCTCGTGCCATCCGTCGAATCGGCCGAAACGATGCAGGGGATCCAGGACGCCGTCTGGATGCCGCCGCGCGGGAAACGCCGCCCCGGGGGACCGGGCAATGCCTGGGTCTCCGATTTCCAATACGAGACCTGGAAAGCGACGGTCGAGGACGCCCTCATCGTCCTGCCGCAGATCGAGACCCGCACCGGACTTTCGCACGCGAAGGAGATCGCGGCCCATCCGCTGACGACGGCGATCGCGGTGGGCCCCTACGATTTGTCGGCCTCCCTCGGCGTTTGTTGGCGACCCGACTCACCCGAGCTCCAGGAAGCGCTCGCCACGATCCGCGAGGCCGGCCGCGCCGCCGGCAAGACGATGTGGATGATCGGCAACGGGGCCGAGCTGGCGAAGCAGGGCTATCAATTCCTCTGTCTCGGCGAGCCGGTGGCCTGCCTCGAGGCGAAACTGGCGGAGCTCGACCGCGCGGCCCGGGGAGCGGTTTGAGCCACGGCCCGTCTCACGCCCACTCCTTCACCCAGAAGGTCAGGCCCTTGAAGCTCGGGGCGGTTTCGCCGGTCTCCTTCCACTCGAACTCACAACGCAGGTCCGGCCGCTTCGTGTAGCCCATGCGGGTCCAGAAGGCGTCGAGGGGCGTGTAACCCGCAGGGCGGGCGGGATGGTCGGCGGGCCGGTCCACCGCGCAGAAGGCGGTGTGGCGGAAAGGGCCGACGCGCCGGGCATGCTCTTCGCGGCGGCGGAAAAACTCGTGCCCGGCGCGCTGGCCGCGGCATTCGGGGAGGATGATGGATTCGCCGAAGTAGAAGACCTCGTTCAAGTCAAACCCGGCGGCGAGGAAGGGAGCCTGGAACTCGGGTGCCTCGTCCGCCATCGGCAGGCAGGTCGTCGCCCCGACGAGGCGGCCTTCGTTCCGCAGGAGGACGACGAGGCTGCGCGGCGAGTTCACGTAGGTCTCGAGGTAATGCTCCTCGTAGTCGAGGTCGCCGTCGTAGAGATAGGGAAACTCGCGGAAGACGGCGATGCGAAGGCCGCCGAGCTCGCGGAGGTGCGGATGCACCGCTTCGCCGCTGAGTTCTTCGTAGGTGAAGGAGGGGCTCATGACCCGGAACGAGGGGTTCACACCCGCGCCTCGACCTCGCGCATGTAGCGGATGCTCTCCTCGCAGATCGTCTCGATGCCGGGCTCGTAGCGGAAGACCTCGACGGAGACCCAGCCCTGATAGTCGATGTCCTTGAGGGCCTTGAAGATGGGATCGAAGACGACCTCGCCCATGCCGGGACCGAGGAGGTTCGGGTCGTTCGCGTGGAAGTGGGCGATCCATTCGCGGCTGTCGCGGATGATCTTTTCCACGGGATCGGCCTCGCTCGACATCGCCTTCACGTCGAGGTGGAGGCGGCAGTTCGGCGAGTCGACCTTCTTCGCGAGCTCGATGCCGAGGGCGGCGGTGTTGAGGAAGTCGCCCTCGGTCGGGGCGAGGGGCTCGAGGGCGAGGGTGACGCCGCAATCCTCGAGCACGGGCATGGCCCGCCGGATCGTGTCCGCGGCGAAGTCCATCGCCTGGTCGTGGGTGACGCCAGGGAGGAGGTTGCGCTGCAACGGCGAACCGAGGACCATGATGGTGCCCTCGAGGTCGGCGCAGAGGTGGGCGAGGTCGGCGAGGCGTTCTCCGGTGATCCGGCGCACGGCCTCATCCGGCGTGGTCAGGTAGAATCCGGTCGTCTTCGCGAGGAGCCAGTGCAGCCCGACGCACTCGAGACCGGCATCCTTGATTTGATTCCGAAGGGTGTCGCGGTAGTCGTTGCCCAGCTCCGCCGGCGGCCCTGCAAGCGTGAAGGGGGCGATCTCGATGCCGGCGTAGCCGATCGAGCGGGCGTAGGCGAAGGCCTTCTCGAAGGGCCAGTCCTGGAAGGTCTCGTTGCAAATCGCGTATTTCATCGCCATGGGGTTCCTGCCATCAAGATCCCGGAAATCTCCCGCACCTCAATTCCTCATCTGCGCCGTTTCGGCGCGGCCGGGCGCTTCTTGCGGAGCGGCTGGGGATTGTCCTCGAGGAGGGCGGTGTAGTTGTAGGCGAACCCTTCGAGCTTCTTGCGATCGATCTTCTGACCGATGAAATGCTCGACGGAGCGTGCGCTCTCGAGCTCGTCGGCGGTCAAGATGGTGAAGGCGTCGCCCTCCTTCTGGGCCCGGCCGGTCCGGCCGATGCGGTGGACGTAGTCCTCGGGGTTCTCGGGGACGCGGTAGTTGATGACGTGGGTCACCCCGGAGATGTCGAGGCCGCGGGCGGCGATGTCGGTGGCGACGATGATGTTGAAGGTGCCGTCGCGGAAACCTTGGAGCGCCTTGGTGCGGTCGCTCTGCTTGATGTCGGAGTGCAGGGCGGCGGGGCGGGTCCCCTCGATCGCCTCGATCCGCGGGAGGAGGGCGTCGGCTTCCTTCTTCGTGCGGGTGAAGATCATCATGCTCTCGTAGCCGGTCTGCTTGATGAGCTCGATGATGAGGTCGTCGCGCTGGTCCATCCCGACCGGGTAGAAGGCGTGGGTGACGGTCTCGGCGGGCGAGCGGCGTTCGCCGATCTCGACGGAGACGGGATCGTTGAGGGCCCAGTTCGCCAGCGTCTGGATCGCGGGCGGCATCGTCGCGGAGAAGAAGAGGGTCTGGCGCTCCTTCGGGCACTGGTCGATGATGCGCTTCACGTCGGGGAGGAAACCCATGTCGAGCATGCGGTCGACCTCGTCGAGGACGAGGAACTTCACGTCGCCGAGGTCGAGGTTGCCCTTTTCCATGTGGTCGAGCATGCGGCCGGGCGTCGCGATGATGACGTCGGGTTTGTTCTCGAGCGCCTCGATCTGGTGACCGTAGCCGACGCCGCCGTGGAGGAGGACGACGTTGAGGGGCTTGTAGTAGGAGAACACGTTCATCTGGTCCTCGACCTGTGCGGCGAGTTCGCGGGTCGGCTCGAGGACGATGCACTGGGGCCTCGTCGAGGGCTTCATCTGGCAGATGATGGGCAGGCCGAACGCGGCGGTTTTGCCCGTTCCGGTCTGGGAAGCACCGACGATGTCCTTGCCCTCGAGGGCGATGGGAATGGCCTGGGCCTGGATTGCGGTCGGCTCGGTGTAGCCGGTTCTGGTGATGGCCCTTAACACCGGGCCGGAGAGTCCTAATTCTTCAAATGAAGGCATGCGGGATCAACGCGGCTCCGGCCCCTGCTTTCAAGGGGAATTTCGTCCCGTTTTCGGGCCCGCCGGGCTTTTGGTCGCCGCCGTCACACCGCCCCGCGACGGGCGCGACGGCCCGCGAGCAGGAAATCGAGGGAGAGTTTGCCCCCTCCGCCGCAGGAAAAACCGGCGAAAACGCCGAGGTAGACCGAGAGAGCCTGGGGATTGAGCGTGGGCGAAAGCGAGATCGCGGAAAAGAGCACATACCCGGTCATGAGGGAGAGGAGGAGGGCGCTGATCCGCGTGAAAAAGCCGAAAAGAAGTCCGAGCAGATTCCCGGCGAAGAGGCCGGTGGCGAGAGCGGCGACGATCGGCGGAGCGGGAGTCCCGCGCTCCGAAAGCTGCGCGACGAGGTTCCAATCGGCCGCGTCCCAGAGGTAGCCGTGGGCGAGCGCGAGTTGATCGGCCAGCTGGTAGTAGGTGAAGGCCGCGACGATGAGCAGTCGAATGATCAGGAGTCCGAAATCGGAAGGACGCACTCGATCGGGATCGGAATCCTGGAGGGGTTGGAAAGACATGTCCGATGGACGGATCACCCTTTGCATTCAAGCATGCTGTCGAGGGGTTCGGCAAATGAAAGAGGGAGTCCTCCGCAATCGCGGTGCCGGAAGGCGGGGCGTCCGCGGGACCGGCGCTTTCGCTGGGGGGAGGGCCGTGGCGAGGGAATCGCCCTTCAATGAAATCAGCAAAACCCGGATCATGACGACGTCTCCGAGGCGAAGATGGCACATCGCGAGGTTTCATCCGTCGCCGGAAGGAGTCATCCGATCGGGACGGAGAGCCGCGAAAGATGGTCAAAGGACTCGTTCATCGCGCCGAACCCGACGCGCGACATCGGTCACCTCCGGTTGCGGATGCCGGGCGTGGGATCCTGCGGGGAGGGGCGCGGTTCAAACCTCACGAAGGCGAGATAGATCATGACCATCGAGAGAGAAAACGGCACGAGGTAGGGAGTCGTGATCGCGATCATGAGATGGAGCAAGGTCCCCAGCACGAAGCCCGACACCCAGGTGCGACGGAAGGCGAGCAGCGGAGGGATCAACAACTCGACCACCTGCGTTCCCCACGTTGCCGTTTTCGTGAGCCAGCCCGCTTCAAGGATCCACGGGCCGCCGAACCAACAGAAGTCGGAGAGCATGTAGTAGCCGAAAAAGTCTCCGTTCCTCCAGTAGGGATCGGGAAGCCGCGTCACCACCGCGACCCAGTAGATGAGAAACAACTGGATCCTCAGCAGGTAGACTCCATAGCGAGGGGACAACCGCCGCTCCTTACTTCCGGCGACCTCACCCGCCGGCCGCTTTCCGCCCGCGAGGCGGGCGCGCAGCCAGTCGAGTGGCCGGACCGAGTTTCCCGAAGGACTGAGCAGGAGGATGAAGCACGCGTTTCCCAGCACCGCGTCCCAGCCTCCGCTGCCCAGCATCGACCAGTTCTGGTAGGAGAAATGCCAATAGAACGAAACGATCAGACAGGCACGTGCCGCCACCCCGAGGAACAGGAGGACGTGGACGACCGCGAAAACGACCAGCGCCCCCTTGATGAGGAACGGATCCCGCAGGTAGGCGAACAGGTTCAGGGCGATCCACGACCCCGATTCCTCGGCGCTGGCGATCGAGTTGAATCCCGCGGAACTAAGGAGTTCGTCGCTGGAGCCCCACCATTGCAGGACATTTAGAAATGCGACGACCGAGAAGCCGAGGCGGAGCAATCCGTAGACACGATCGTCGATGCCGCCGTTCCAGAACCGGTCGATGCGTCGAAGCAGCTCGGTCATCTTTCGGCCGGAAATGGCCCTAATTCCTCCACGAACTCCTTGAACAGCACACCGTCCCGCCTGCTGTAGTGGAAGTTCCGGACGCGCAGCGAGCGGTCCTCCACGACGTAGGAGCGTCCGCCGGCCTTATCCACCTCTCCGGCGAGGCTTTCGATCCAGACCTGCCGTGCCTTTTCGTTGCCCGAATTGGCCAACCTTCCGAGGTAATTCGCGATTCGGACCGGGAGCTTTCGGCCGTCTTTCGCGAGATAGCGCGGTGGAGCCGCCCGGAAGGTCGCGCCGTTGTCGACTTTCACGGTGAACTCCTGTGACCGGTAGGTGTAGGCGGAATAGAACATGCGCCATTGCTGGATCGTGTTCGTGAGCGAGTGATAGCGTTGCAGGAACCGCGACTCGCCGGGAAGAACCGACAGGAGGACGAAGGCCAGGTGGAGGCTGGCGAGAATGGAGACTTCCGGTCGCATCGAGGATCGGGATTTCCGAATCCGCAGCTTACGGCCGGCGCTCCCTTTCCGGCAAGGAGATATTCCTTTTCGTGTTCCGATCCCGGCTGGCGCTTGCGATGTCGCGGTTCAGGCGGGGCATCACCACCTCGCGGAACAGCCGGAACGTCGGCATCCCATCCTGGATCTCGGAATGCGAAATGATTGCGCGATTTTAAAGGACCGCGGTCATTTCCGAACTGTTCGATCGAAATGCGCTTGCGCCCGGTCGATTTGGGCGGATAAAGCGCTGTTCCGGTGCCGTGGGCCGGGAGTCTCTGCGGCTGAGGGCGGACCATGAACGAGTTTTACCGCGAATTTGACGAGGAACGGCTCGAGCGACCCGAGCCGCCGAGGCATGGCGAGCACCGCGGCGCCTTCCAGATCGACCGCGACCGCATCATCCACACGTCTTCCTTCCGGCGCCTCCAGAACAAGACCCAGGTGTTCTTCAGCGGGGAGTATGACTTTTACCGGACCCGCCTCACCCACTCGATCGAGGTCGCCCAGATCGGCCGGAGCCTCTGCGACCGGCTCAACCGCACCTCTCCGCTCCTGCGACCCGACTACCGGATCGACCCGGACCTGGTCGAGGCGGTCTGCCTTTCCCACGATATCGGCCATCCGCCCTTCGGCCACACCGGCGAGCGTACTCTCCACCGGCTCATGCAGTCCTACGGGGGATTCGAGGGCAACGCCCAGACCCTCCGCATCCTCGCGACGATCCTCTTCGGCCCCGACCGGGGGATGAACCCGACCCGCGCCCTCATGGACGGCGTCCTCAAATACAAGACGCTCTTCGGCGAGGTGCCCGAGCAGCGGAATCACTTCCTCTACGCCGACCAGGCTCCGCTCCTCGGATTTGTCACGGCGGGTCGCGGCTTCCCCCCGTCCCTCGGTCCGGGCAAGCCGCGCAACGGGTTCCGTTCCATCGAGTGTCTCATCATGGACTGGGCCGACGACACCGCTTATTCCCTCAACGACATCGCCGACGGCATCCAGGCGGGCTTCATCCAAGTTGACAAGATCGAGCGCTGGGCCGGGACGAAGACCCTGACAGACACCCAATCCGCCCGCCTCCGCGAACTCATCGAGGCGATTCGCCGCGGCCGGGTCGAGTCCACCATGGGCAAGAAGATCGGCCGCTTCATCGGCGCGGCCGAGTTGATCGAAACGAGTGGTCCGGACGCCTTTCTCTCCGATCTCACCGCGCGGCACCGCCATCGCCTCGCCCTCGATCCGGAAGTCGAGGAGGAGTGCGCCCTCTACAAGCAGATCGCCCTCGATCTCGTCTTCCGCAGCCAGCAACTGCAGCAGCTCGACCGCAAGTCGGATTACATCCTCTCGCGCCTCTTCGGAGTCTTCGCCGAGCTCTACATCGTCGCCGACAAACCGGGCCGGGGGCATTACCGGCTCCTTTCCGACGAGGAGGAGGCGCTCGTCTTTTCCCAGCCCGACGAGTCCGCCCGGGCCCGCGTCATCTGCGATGTCCTCGCGAAAATGACCGACGGCATCGCCTCGCGCACCTACCGACGGCTGTTCGACGCCGACTTCGGGTCCATCGTCGATCTCGTCTAGCCGCGGATCCGGCGGGGGCTGGGCTTGACCCGGTCGGGTCGCCTCGTCAACCCTCTCCGTTGCCCTGCATGAAAAACTCCGCGCTTTGCCTCGCATCCACCCTTTTCCTTTCCGCCCCCGTCCGCGCCGAGGAGGTTCCCGGACCCTCCGTCGTGCTCGAACTCTCCGTCTCCGAGGGAAACCCTCGCAACACCGAGGGCGATTTCGTCGCGCTGAAGGACGGCCGGCTTCTCCTCGTCTACACCCGCTTCACCGGCGGGGGCGGCGATCACGACAAGGCCGACCTCGTTTCGCGCGTCTCCGGGGACGGAGGCCGCAGTTGGACCCGGGAGGACGAGACCGTCGTCGCCAACGCGGGAGGGTTGAACGTGATGTCCGTCTCGCTCCTGCGTCTCCGGGACGGTCGTATCGCGCTCCTTTACCTGGAGAAGAATTCCCTCACCGATTGCCGGCCAGTGGTGCGTTTCTCCGGCGACGAGGCGGTGACCTGGAGCGAACCGGTCAAGATCATCCCGGATCCCGAGACCGGCTATTATGTGCTCAACAACGACCGGGTCATCGAGCTCTCCGGCGGGCGCCTCCTCGCCCCGCTCGCCCTCCACCACCGGCCCGGCTGGGAAAACCCCGACTGGAACGGCGAGGTCGGCGTTTATTACTCCGACGACTCGGGCGCGACCTGGAGCCGTTCGCGGGGCTGGCGGCAGGCCCACGATCCAGCGGGCAAGCGTGTCTCCTCGCAGGAGCCCGGGGTCGTCGAACTCTCCGACGGCCGGGTTCTCATGTTCATCCGCTCCGGGGCCGGCGAGCAATATCGCAGCCTCTCCACCGATCGCGGAGAGACCTGGTCCGCGCCCGAGCCCATGGGCGTCGCCTCGCCCCAGTCGCCCGCCTCGATCGAGCGAATCCCCGGCAGCGATACCCTCGTCATGGTGTGGAACGACCATTCCGCCCTGCCCGTCGGCGAACGAAAGGCGCGGACTCCCCTGAGCCTCGCCGTGTCGCGGGACGATGGGGACACTTGGTCGAAGTCCCTCGTCCTCGAGCCGGATCCGAAAGGATGGTTTTGCTACACGGCGATGGAGTTCAACGGCGACGACCTTTTCCTCGCCTACGTGGCGGGGACGCAGGAGCCCGGCCAACACCTCTCCGCGAGCCGGGTTCGGCGCGTGCCATTGAAATCATTGGCATCGCTGGAATCGTTCCGATGACGCGGGGCCGGTCCCGGTTTCCGAAACCGGGATCGACGCCGCCATCGGACCAGACCCTGGGCGGTGGGTTCGTGATGAACCCTTGATGCGATTGGGGAAGCCTGAGCCGACGTCCGCCCCCAGGCCGCACCTTCAGGCGATCACCGCTCCGGCGGCATGCATCTCCCCGACGGCATGCTCCACGTCCCCGGGGTTCAGGTCCACGCCCCGACAGGCCGCAGCGATGAGCTCGACCTCGAACCCCTCCGCCAGCGCGTCGAGCACGGTGAACTTCACACAGTAATCGGTGGCCACGCCAGCAACGCTGATCTTGCCGACGCCGCGCGCCTTGAGCCATTCGCCCATGCCCGTGCTGGCACGGTGGCCGTTGTCGAAGAAGCCGCTGTAGCTGTCGATGCGCGGGTTCATGCCCTTGGTGAAGACCCGTTCGACTCGGCGCGTGTCCAGACCCGGTGCAAAAAGCGCTCCGCCCGTGTTTTGCACGCAATGCACCGGCCAGAGCGTCTGCGGCAGGCCGTCGAGTTCGATCTGTTGAAAGACCGAGCGACCGGGATGATTCACCGCGAAGCTGCCGTGATCCGCCGGGTGCCAGTCCTGCGTGGCCACGACCAAATCGAAACCGGGCATGAGCTCGTTCACGAGGGGAATGATCGCATCGCCGCCGGGCACCGCGAGGGTGCCGCCGGGCATGAAGTCATTCTGAAGGTCGATGAGGAGGAGCGTCTTCACGGGGAGGGCGGCTGGGGATGATTCCTGGAATGCCGGATGAGCTCCTGCTTCCGCTCGTGCAGCCGCCGCTCGACCCCGGCGGGATATTCGTGGGGATGCTGGAGGCGCTTCACGGTGGCGTGCAGTCGGTCGAGCTGCCCGCGGGCGCGCTGCCGGATGGCCGAAAGCGAGGGCAGCGCCGCGACGAGTTCGCCACCGCGGAAAACGGGCTGGAGGAGATCCTCGCCCGTGGCCTCCTCCGCCATCGTTTTGGTGCGCGCCGGGTCGGACGGATGCACGATCGTCACGGGCTGGGCGAGGCCGCTTGCCTCGTCAAAGATGGCATCGCCGCAAAATTCGCCATTCAGAGTGAAGCGCCGCACCTGCTGGATGCCGGGATTGCTGACCTTCGCGGCCTGCTCGCTCAGTTTGATGCGCGGCTCCCACGCGCCGGCGGCATTGCGAATCGCGCCGAGCTTGTAGACGCCGCCCAGCGCCGGCTGAGAGCCGCCGGTGACCATCTGGGTGCCCACGCCCCAGACGCTGATCTTCGCGCCCTGGTGCTTCAGGCTCTCGATGAGATGCTCGTCGAGGTCGTTGCTCGCCACGATGGAGGCGTTTGGAAAACCGCCCTCATCCAGGATGCGCCGCGCCTCGATGCTTAGCCACGCGAGGTCTCCCGAATCGAGCCGCACGCCCGCCAGCTCGTGCCCGCGGTCCCGCAGCCGTTTTCCGATCTCGACGGCGTGCCTCACCCCTTCGAGCGTGTCGTAGGTGTCCACGAGAAAAACGCAGTTGTTCGGCAAAGCCTCCGCATAGGCCGCAAAAGCTTCCAGCTCCGAATCGAACGACATCACCCACGAATGCGCGTGCGTGCCGCGCACGGGGATGCCATGCGTCATGCCCGCGAGCACGTTTGAGGTCGCAGCCGCTCCGCCGATGAAGGCCGCTCGGCTCGCCATGACGGCTCCGTCCGGCCCCTGCGCCCGCCGCAGGCCGAACTCCAGCACCGGCTCGCCCCGCGCGGCCTCGCACACGCGCGCCGCCTTCGTCGCGATGAGCGTCTGGAAGTTCACGATGTTGAGCAGCGCCGTCTCGGCGAGCTGTGCCTGCACCAGCGGCCCGCGCACGCGGATGAGCGGCTCGTGCGGAAAGACCACCGTGCCCTCGGGGATCGCGTCCACATCACACTGCCAGGACATTCCGCCGAGGTAATCGAGAAAGCCGCGTTCAAAGAGGGGCCGGTCGTCCCGCCCGGAGAGCGTCGCGAGATAATCGAGCTCCTCCGTTCCGAAACGGAAGCCCTTGAGCCACTCCACCCCATCCGCCAGTCCCGCCGCGAGGGCATAGCCGCCCGCAAACGGCAGTTTGCGGAAGAAAAGATGGAACACCGCCTCCTGCTCCGCCTTGCCGCACTTCCAGTAACCGGCGGCCATCGTGAGCTGGTAGAGATCGGTGAGAAGGGGCGTGTTGGGGTTCATGGGGAAAGGAGATCGCGGACTTCGTCAAACGACCAGCATACCCCGGCGATTGGCAAGCGTGATGGTGGCCTTGCTGCCGGAATTGAATTCGATGAAGTCCTCTTCGATGCCGTCGCTGAAGATGACGCCGTTCCCGCCCATCTGGGATTCGATGACGAGGGGTTGCCGCGCGGTCACCTTGCCGAAGACGAGCGCCGCTCCGGTGGTGCCGCTGGGGAAGGGTTCGCGCACGGTGAAAAAGAGGTGCGGCGACTCCCAGGGAAAGCTGGATTCCTCCGCCGCGATGGCGCTGGCGCGTCCGGCCGCCACGGCGACGGCCGATGCGCCCGCCATGAGACTCTTGAACCAGCCGGTCGAGCCCAGGCCGGTCGAGACGATCACCCCGCTCGATGAATGATTCTCCGCCGCCGTCCCGAGGGTGATGCGGTAGCGGGCGGATCCATGCGATTTCATGCCGATGAAGAGATCGTTCACTGCGCACAGGCCCAGCCCCGTGTTCAGGCTGGCCTCCGCCATGGTGACCTCGCGCTTGCGGCGGCCGCCGCGCAGCACCTCGCGCATGACGGTGTCGAGATTCGCCACGTGGAAGGGCAAAAGCTGGCCGTCGTAGCGCTGCGGATCCGGATTCACCCCGACAAGCGGCTGGCCGTCGAGATACTTCAGGGTGTTCGCCACGAGGCCGTCCTGCCCCAGCGCCACCACGACGTCGCGGGCGCCGAAGACAAAGTTGGGCAGAAAGGACCGTTGCACGAGCTGCACCCGGCCGAGTTCGCCGAGCGTTTGCCGCGCCCGCCGGATCGCCTCCTGATACGTCGCATCCTCGCGCTCGCAATCACCGAAGTCGCCGCCCAGCCGTTCCACATAAAACCTCGCCTGCGCTTTGGTCGCGAACCGCGCTTTCAGCTCCGCGAGGCGCGTCGCCCGCACCACGAGGAGGATCTTGGTTTCGGTGAGACGGTTCATGGCATGGCGCCGGGGTTCACTTTTTCCCTCCCGGATTGGCGAGCAGTTGGCTGAGGAGTTCCGGCGAGATGTTGAGATTGCCGATCTTGTCCGCTTTGGCGGCGAGTTCCTGGAAGGCGAAGGCGATGAGCTGCTGCGGCTTCATGCCGGTGGTCGCGAGAGCCTGCAGCACTCCTGCATCGGCGCTCGCGAGCGCCTGCATCGTGGTCGAGATGCCGTAGGCGCGGGTGTCCGATTCCGCCTTCGCGTTTTCCGCGGCGAGGGCGACGAGCTTCTTGCGTTCCTCTTCCAGTCCGATGTTCGTTTCCAGTTTCGCACGCTCGAGCTGGGCCTCTTTTTCTTGAACGGCCTTCTCCGCCTCCATCTGCGTCTCGCGGATCTGCCGCCTTTTGTTCTCCACCGCGATCTCGGTGTTCAGTTCGTTCTCCCTGATGGCGCGCTCCTGTTCGACCGCCGCGTTGCGGCGCATGAAAATGGCCTCGTCGGCTCCCTTGAGCAGTTGCTCGCGGGTTTCCGCCTCCAGCGCCCGTGCCGTTTCCGGCGTCGGCTTGATGGCGAGCAGCGAGAGACCGAGGACCTCCAGTCCCAGGGCCGCCAGCTCCGCCGAACTCCCGAGCTGGCCGCGGATCGCGGTGACGAGCGTTTCCGAGGCCCGCAAGGCCTGGCGCAGCGGCAGTTTTTCGATCTCGGCACGCGCCAGCACGTGGACGAGGTTGATGACACGCTGGGGGAGCTTCTCCGGATCATCCGACCCGTAGTCGCGTCCTTTCGCCTCGAGGGTGAAGTCCATCAGCGCCGCCAGCCGCTTCGGCTCGGCGATGCGATAGGTGATCTGCCCCTGCAGGCTCAGGTTTTGATAGTCCGCCGTCTGCTCCTCGAAGATAAACGGGACGTCCGTGCTTCCCACCGGCACCGCCACGAGCGAGGTGGTGGGCGAGTGGTAGAAGAACGAAATCCCCGCACCTTCGCGGACGACCTTGCCGCCGCGATACTGGATGACGTGGGTGGTGGGTGGTATTTTGATGAATTGGATGCCGAGCATGACGAGTCGTGGTTTGAGTTTGAATTTTGGGATTGCGGATCAGAGTCAGGTGTCGCGGGGATCGGGCAGGGCCTCCTGCGGCGGGTGTTTCGGGGGTTCGGGGAACCGGATGTGTTGCGGCGGCACATGCTCGACGAGCCAGACCCCGTTGGTGCTGCGGTGGAAGACATGACCTTCGCGGTGCATCTGGCCGGCGAGAATGGCGAGCAGCACAGGCTTTCCATGCCGGGCGCCGACTTCCATCGTGACGCCCGTCTCGGCAGAGAGGTGGACATGGTGGCGCGCCATCTTGAGGAGGCCCTGGGCGCGGATGGAATCAAGGAAACGGGTCGCGGTGCCGTGGTAGAGGGTCTCCGGCGGCTCCTGCTGGGCGTATTCCAGCTCAACCTCGACGGAATGATCTTGGCTGGCCCGGATGCGCGTGCCATCCGCGCTGAACTCGAAGCGCTTCTTTGAGTTCGTGGCGACGATTTCCTCCAGATCGTCCCGCGAGATCGGCCGACCGGCCCGCGCGCAACCGGCCAGGAGGGCATCGACCCCGACCCAGCCGGCGGAGTCGAGCGTGACATGCGCCGTGGAAGGTTGATGCCGCAGGACGAGGCTGAGGAACTTGCTGGCGCTGGTGATCTGTGCGGCGTTCATGTTCAGAGTCGTGTGGAAGAGCGGGGTTGGTTCGCGGCGGTTTTGATGAAGCGGTCAAAAAGCTCCCGCAGATCGTCCTGACGGGGCAGGGCATCCAGCCAGTCCTGCGGAATGGATTCGATGCCATGGAGGACACCGGCGAGCCCCCCGGCAACGCAGCCCGTGGTGTCCGTGTCCTCGCCCAGATTTACGGCGCTGAGCACGCATTCCGCAAAGCTGCCTGTGTTGAGCAGACACCACAAGGCGGCCTCCAGTGTGTGCATGACGTAGCCGCCTGATTTGATCTTTTGTTCCGGAGTGGCCGCGAAGTCGGGCTGCAGCAGCGCGGCAAAAGCGGGCAGCTCCGGGGAGTGAGCGTTCGATGCGGCGAAAGCGGCCTGTGCGGCCTTCATGGCTGCCATGGGGGCGCTGCCCGCGAGGAGCTCACGCACGATCAAGCCGTGAAACTCGCACGCCATCAGCGAGCGTGCATGACCGTGTGTGATGGCGGAAGCCTGATGCAGCTGATCGCGAGCCACGGCGGTATCGTGCAGGTGCGCGTTGAGACTGACCGGCAGTATGCGCATCAGGGAGCCGTTTCCGTTGTCGGTCTCTCGTCGTCCGCCGGCCTCGATGGCGGGTGTGCCGGAGCGGATGCGGTCAAGCGACTGGCGCGTGGCATTGCCGATGTCAAACACACGCCCATGAGCGGCCCAGTGACCCGTCTGAAGCCAGCGCACGAAACGCTCTCCCATGTCTTCCGGATCAAAACCCGTCTCGGCGAGGCTTTCGACCGAGCAGAGCAGCAGGGAACCATCATCGCTCCAGGTGCCCGCAGGCTGGTTCCATGTGCCAAAGGCGCGCATCGAGGTGACGGGATCGGATCTTCTTGCCTGCCGTGATTGAAACTCCACCGGCACACCGAGAGCATCACCGACGAGGGAACCATGGAGACCGCCCAGCAGCCGCGATTCAAACGAGGTGACCTTCATCGACCGGCCCTCCATTCACGGACAAAGGTTTGTTGCGCGGCGGTTTCCGGGATCTTTGGAAACCACCGGCGCTCGTGGGCGGTGAGATCGCGGAGCTGGCTGAGCGCATTGGGCGCACCGTGACGGGCCAACCAGCACCCGATGACCGTGCCAGTGCGTCCGCGGCCGCCCCAGCAGTGAACGTAGACGCATCCACCCATGGCGATGGCTTGGTCGATCGCATCCAGTGTCCCGGTCATCTGCGCTGGCGTGGGCACGCCGAGATCGCGGATGGGGTGCCGCATCCAGATCACCCTGCGGCCACGCTGGCTGGCGAGCCTGAGGAAGCTTTCCTTGTAACTGATGAAGGCGCGTCCGGCGTGGTCGCCCTCCTCCGCCTCCATCAGGTTGATGATGTGGCTCACGCCGCAGTCGAGCAGGCCGGTCAGCTTTGCCTCGGTGACCGCCGGGTCGCGGTCCCCGGGGTAAAAGCCGCCGAGAAGGCGCGCCGGGGATGCCCAGTAACTGCGGGTGAAGGGAAGTAGGGTGGGAGGATCGGTTCTCATGGTTTGGGATCGATGTTTTTTCGGGGTGGTTTGGGGGGGGTGTTTATGAAGCGTCCTGGCGCAGCCGCTGACGGACCTGCATCAGGGCAAAACCGAGGAGATTGAGTCCTTTCCAGTTTTCAGGCCTGCCCGCGTCCGGATCGGCGGCGTCCAGGCCGATGCCCCAAACGTTGTCATACGGACTTGCCTCGACGAGGATGCTCCCGCCCGTATCCAGCAGAAAGGTCCGCAAGGTTTCGTGCTGCCCGAATTTGGCGAGGTTTCCGCGGACGACGATATCCCGGCGATTACGATGCCAGATCCGGTCATCGAAATCGGAGACCTTGCGGCCGAGTTTCTTCGCTTCGGCCGGACCCTTCGCCGCCAAGATGTCGGAGCGAGTTGGTTCATCGCCAAAAAGACGGGCTTTTTCCGCCATCATGAAGTGTTCGGCCGTGGCGTAGCGAACCCCTTCGACTTCAAAGGGATGCCCCTCCCACCACTGGCTGAAACACGCTTTGGCGACGGAACCCTCTCCGGCCGGGGTGTGGCCCCAGAAGAAGGTCCAATCCGGGACGAAACCGGATTGAATTTCGGCGATGAGGGATTCACGTGTCGTGAGCGGTTCGGTTAGTGTCAGATCTCAAAAAGGAACCCCTTCTTCTTGAGGCGTTCGTATTTCGCGGGATCGAAGCGGAAGAGCTGCGCGGGACGGTGGGCGCCTTCCTGGTGCTTTTCCTCGAGGGGGATGAGGAGATCGTAGGAGAGGGCTTTTTTGCGGAAGTTGCGCTTGTCGAGCGGTTCGCCGAGGACGGCCTCGTAGAGCCGCTGGAGCTGGGTGAGGGTGAATTTCGGCGGGAGGAGCTCGAAGCCGATGGGCTGGTAGGTGAGCTTGCCGCGCAGGCGGGTGAGCGCGGCGGCGAGGATGTCGGCATGGTCGAAGGCGAGCGATGGGAGATCGCAGACGGGGAACCACTTTGCCTCGGCGGCATCAGTGGCGGCGGTGACGGCAGCGGGTTTCACCAGCGCGAAGTAAGCGACGCTGACGACGCGCTCGCGGGGATCGCGCTTCACGCCGCCGAAGGTTTGGAGCTGCTCGAGGAAGACCCCGCGAAGGCCGGTCTCCTCCTCCAGCTCGCGGCGGGCGGCCTCCTCGAGCGTCTCGTCGAGACGAACGAAACCGCCCGGCAGCGCCCAGCGGCCCCGGAAGGGCGGGAGTCCCCGGCGGATCAGCAGCACCTCGAGCCCGAGTCCGTCGAATCCGAAAACCACGCAATCCACGGTGAGGGCGGCCCGGGGATATTGGTAAGTGTAAATCATACACCATAAAAGTGTAGAATGAACACGAAGTCAACAAAAAAACTCGGGAAGGGATCACCCCGGCGGTTCGGGTGTCGAACCGGGCGGCCATTCGCCGGCGGGGGACCGATGAAAATGTCACGGAAACCGGGGGGCGGCGGAGTCAGGCGATGACTTCAAAAACCATGGCAGGGACGCCCCCGCGGCGTGCCCCTCCTGGAACCTTTCGGCCGCCAACCATTTGGAAAGCGCAAGCGGTGTCAAATTCCGCTGCTTTCCCGGCGATTCCGGACGGAGGAAAGATGCTGTTGTTCTTTTCCCGTTCACGCCTTTTTCAAAAGGAACCGAACCCGGCGGACTGGGCCGATCGGCGTTCGGAAAAAACCTTCAAGCCCGGTCGCATCAAGCGGGAAACTCCGGCCATCGGCGGATTCGGAAGGGGATGCCGGAAAGTTTCAAAAAACGCCGGGGGTAACCCCACGGTTGTCCGACTCCGTCTGATAGAATGGGCGCATGACTCACCGAGACCGCCCGGAAACCTCGGCCGGCAGGATCGCTTCTCTGCGATCCACCGCAGGGCCGCGGTCCGGTGCCGATTTGCCGTGTTTCGGCAACGCCCGCCGTGCGGCTTGGCGGCTAATTCGGCCGATTGTCCCGGATGAGGTTGGCGAGGTTCACGAGAACCCGGGTGAGTTCACGGTTTTGGGGAGCATGGCGGCGAAGAGTGGAAAAGGCCTCTTCAAGACTGGGGAAGCCGGTGAGGGATTCGTTGGACTTCACCTTGCCGCCGTCGATTCCAAGCGAGACCCGGTCCCGGTAGGAATCGGGGAGCACGTCGAGGATCCATTGCCTCAGGAGAACGGGCCTGTCCTCCTCCCGAAGTGCCGGCAGGAGCCCATCGAGCGCCTCGCGGGTCATGCCGCGGAGCCCGTTTCGCAGAAAGCTCAATTGGGTCAATCCAGACTTCCGCGCCAGCGCGGTTTGCTGGTAGCGGTTGTTGGAAAGCCAATCGTTCAGGAGATTTGCCACTCGGTCGGTCTTCATCCCGCGCCAACGCTAACAGACTTGGGATATTGCGCAAGGATCGGCTGTCGATTCGGGCGATCATGGCTTTGCCATCGGACCCGAGCGAAACGACGGGTTGCCACGAAACCCGCCGACTACTCAAGACCGGGTCTGTCCGCGGTGGCCCGCTCGTTTTCCTTTTGGGATTGGGCGGAAAAGGGCCGCATGGACCTCAGGGAAGAGCCCGTTTCAGGGGGCGCGGCGGGCGGCGACGGAGCCGATTCCGCCGGGAGAAGCCCTCAAAATCACCGGGGGAAAGGCGATTTTTTGTTTGACGAAATGTTATATTTAACTTCTCCGACCACCACACCATTACAAACCCGATGCAATCCGACCTTCATCGTTTCCTTCACGAACTTCGCGAATGGCTCTGCGCCATTGATTCGATCCAAACTTCCTTCGGACCCGCCTGCCGGCATTTGAAGAGCCGCATCGATACCGATTTGGAGTGTCTTGAGCATGGCCGGCCCTTCGACGGAATCTTCAAAGGCATGGAAGAGAGGCCGTCCGACCTCGCCGGGGAACCGAAATCGGACGATCCGACCACGGCGCCCGACTCCTGAGCTCCATCCCCGCCTTCAAGTTCGGCGAAGCATCTCCCCGGTCCGATGGATCGAAGCCACCCCGCGGGCAGGGGCCTTGCACGACCCGGTCCCTTCGCGCGATGGGCGGAGAGATCCCGGTCTGTCAAACCACCCACAATTCGATCCCCGAGGCCGACAAGAAGTCATCCGAGACGCGGTAACTCCCCCCGGCCTCCATCGTGACGATGCGGCCGTCCTCCGTCCTCACGCGCAGGTGCAGGGGCCGTTCGCCGGGGTGATCGGTCGCGGCGAGGCGGAGTTGCTGGATCGCGGAAAGGGTGTCGCGGCGGGCGTCGAGTTCGACGAGGACGGGTCTGGCACCGACCGGGGTGGCGTGGTGACCGTTGTTTCCGGTGCGGCCGTTGTTGCCGTTCGATCCGTGGCCGTGCATCGCGGGGGCGACGTAGTCCGGATCCTGGATGATGGCCTTGATCTCGTCGGCGGTGAGGCGGTTTGTCTCGGTGCGGGTGTCCTGCTCGACCTTGGCCTTGAGTTCGATCACCGCGCCCTTCACGAGGAGCGGGTTGCACTTCTGGTAGGTCTCGTTCCAGACCATGACCTCGGTGGAGCCGGTGAAATCCTCGAAGAGAAGCACGGCGAAGGGCTTGCCCTCCCGCTTGGTGTATTTGATCGCGACCTCCCCGATCATGCCGGCGAAACGCTCGGGCTTCTTGCCCGGCTTCATCTGGGGCAGGTCGGCGAGGGAGGAGTATTTCCCCTTCCCGATGACGCCGCGGTATTCGTCGAGCGGGTGGCCGGTGACGTAGAAGCCGAGGAGTTCCTTCTCGTTGGCGAGGTATTCGCGCTGGCTCCAGACGACGCGCTCCTCCTCGACGACCTCGGGGGCGGCGGCGGCGGTCATGATCTCGTTCATGTCGAAGAGCGAGGCCTGTCCGGTGGCGCGGTCGCGCTGGGCCGCACTCGATCCGGCGATGACCTGGCCGACGCGCGAGAACATCTCGTCGCGGCGCTCCATCGTGAAATCGAAGGCGCCGGCCTTGATCAGGTTCTCGAGGATCTTGCGGTTCACCGAGCGGCTGTCGAGGCGGCCGGCGAAGTCCTCGAGCGACTTGAACCCGCCGTTGGCCTCGCGCTCGCGGATGACGGTCTCCATCGCGCCCTCGCCGACGTTCTTGACCGCGGCCAGTCCGAAGCGGATCGCGCGGCGTCCCTCCTCGCGGCCCTCGGGGACGAACTTGAGCATGGAGCGGTTCACGTCCGGCGCGAGGATCTCGATGCCCATGCGCTGGCATTCGGCGACGAAGGTGGAGATCTTGTCGGTGTTGTTGACTTCGTTCGACAAGACCGCGGCCATGAACTCGACCGGGTAGTTCGCCTTGAGGTAGGCGGTGTGGTAGCTGATGAGGCCGTAGGCGGCGGAGTGAGACTTGTTGAAGCCGTAGCCGGCGAACTTCTCGAGCAGGTCGAAGATCTCGCTGGCCTTCTTCTCGGGGATCTGGTTCACCTCGGCGCAGCCCTTCACGAACTTGGCGCGCTGCTTCACCATCTCCTCGAGCTTCTTCTTGCCCATGGCGCGGCGGAGCAAGTCGGCCTCGCCGAGAGAGTAGCCGGCAAGGAGGTTCGCGGCGCGCTGCACCTGCTCCTGGTAGATGAGGATGCCGAAGGTCTCCTCGCTCGCCTCCTGGAGGAGGGGGTGGAGGTATTCGACCTTCTTCTTCCCTTTCTTCCGGTCGATGAAGTCGGGGATGAGGTCCATCGGACCGGGGCGGTAGAGCGCGATGAGGGCGATGATGTCCTCGATCCGGTTCACGTCGAACTGGCGGCAGAGGCTCATCATTCCGCCGGATTCGAGCTGGAACACGGCGGTCGTCTCGCCGCGGTTGAGGAGCTCGAAGGTGGCCTTGTCGTCGAAGCCCTCGTTGTCGAGGACGAAGTCCGGCGTGTGGCGCCGGATCAGGTCGATGGCGTCCTGCATCACCGTGAGGGTCTTCAGGCCGAGGAAGTCCATCTTCAGCATGCCCAGGTCGGTGAGCGGGCTCATCGCGTACTGGGTCACGACTTCGCCTTCCTTGCCCCGGATGAGGGGGACGTAGTTCGTCAGTTCGCGGTCGCCGATGACGATGCCGGCGGCGTGGATGCCGGTGCCGCGGGTGAGGCCTTCGAGGAAGGTCGAGTACTTCCACAGCTCGGCGATGGTGGGATTGTTCTCGATCTCGGCGGCGAGCTCGGGATTCTTCTTCTTCGCGTCGACGAGGGTGATGTTCAGCTCCGTCGGAATCATCTTCGCGATGCGGTCCCCCTCGGAGAAGCTGAGGCCCATGACGCGCCCGACGTCGCGAACGACGCTCTTCGCCCCGAGGGTGCCGAAGGTGACGATGTGCGAGACGGCGCGCTCGCCATACTTCCGCCGCACGTAGTCGATCACCTCGGGACGGCGGGTCTGGCAGAAGTCGATGTCGATATCAGGCGGCGAGACCCGCTCGGGATTGAGGAAGCGTTCGAAGATCAGGCCGAAGCGCAACGGACACAGGTCGGTGATCCCGAGGACGTAGGCGACGAGCGATCCCGCCGCCGAGCCCCGGCCCGGGCCGACGGGGACGCCGTTGTCCTTCGCCCACTTCACGAAATCCCAGGTGATGAGGAAGTAGGAGACGAAGCCCATCTTCGCCATGACGCCGATCTCGTAGTCGAGGCGACGGCGCAGGTCCTCATCCGTCGCCGCGCGCTCTCCGTAGCGCCAGACGAGACCGTCGTAGCAGACTTTCTTGAAATATTCCTCGCGCGGACTGCCGTCGGGTGCCTCGAACTGCGGGTACTTTTCCGAACTGGTCGAGTCGAGGTGGATCGCGACGTTGCACATCTCGGCGATGCGGAGGGTGTTGTCGCAGGCCTCGGGCAGGTCCTTGAAAAGACGCCGCATCTCGTTCGTCGTCTTGAAGCAGACCTCGGGCGAATACTTCATCCGGTTCTCGTCCATCAGGAGCGAGCCGGTCCCGATGCAGATCATGACATCGTGCGCGTCGTGATCGCTCTGGTTGAGGAAGTGGACGTCATTCGCGGCGACGAGGCCGAGGCCGAACTCTTTTCCGAACTCCACCATCTGCCGCGTGCAGGTGGCCTGCTCGGGGAAACCGTGGTCGTGCACCTCGAGGAAAAAGCGGTCCTTCCCGAAGATATCGGTGAATTCGCCGAGGCTCCGGCGCGCCGAGTCGAGGTCCTCGTTCTGGATGAACTGGTTGATCTCGCCGTTGATGCAGCCGCTCAGGCAGATAATGCCCTCGGAGTGGGCGGCGAGGGCCTCCTTGTCGATCCGCGGCTTGTAATACATCCCCTCGAGGTGGCCGAGACTGACCAGCTTCATCAGGTTCGCGTAACCCTCGTTCGTCGAGGCGAGCAGGGTGAGGTGCGAGTTGCGCTTTTTCTTCTGCTTGCCGCCGACGGTGACGGGATCGGCCCGCTTGTCGGTGAGGGCCACGCCGGGCGGGGTAAGGTAGGCCTCGCAGCCGATGATCGGCTTGATCCCCGCCTTCTTCGCGGCCTGGTAGAACTCGATCGCCCCGAAGATGTTGCCGTGGTCGGTCATCGCCACAGCGGGCATCTTGCAGCGCTCCGCCTTCTTCATCAGCTCCGGGATGCGAACCGCCCCGTCGAGGAGGGAATATTCGGTGTGCAGGTGGAGGTGGATGAACGGGTCGGTCGGCATCGGGGAAACGGGGGAGGGGAACAGAGTAAACAGACCGCGGAGCCGGGCAAGGGGATTGTCCGGAAATCGTGCGGAGCCGCTCCCGGCCGCCACTTCCGGTGACAGCCCCCGAGAGCGGTCGGGCCTCCCGCCGAACTCAGCTACCGCGCCCGAGACGGGGCGGAACGGCGGGATCGGGATCCGAGGGCCGGGATTTTCCTATACGGCCCCCGATTCCGTCGCAATGCCCTCCCGAGGGATCGCTCCGATCCACCGCACACCTCGCCCGGGGATCAACCGATGGGGTCCGGCGTGCCTTTGTGACGGAATTGGCACAATTGAAATCCGGCCGGATGCTTCTCGCTCCTTGATTGACGTGGAGGAATCCCTACGATGATGCTTGGGCACCAGCAACCCGCGGTGTCCCCACGCGCTCCCATGAATTTTGCCTCGATTTTCCGGAACGAACCGACCCGCCAGAGTTTCGTCCCGGGTGACGTGCTCATTCGCGAGGGCGCTGCCAACGACAAGATGTTCGTGATTCTTGGCGGTGAGCTCGAGGTTAGCGTGGGGGGCAGGCCGATCGCGAGGCTGGGCGAGGGAAACGTCTTTGGAGAACTTTCCATGATCGACAAGGAGCCGGCCAGCGGTGACGTCATCGCGCTTTCGGTGGGGGAATTCGTGACCCTCGATGAGCGCCGCTTCCTCGTCGTGGCGACCCAGAATCCGTTCTTCACGTTGGGCCTGCTGCGGCTGCTCAGCGCCAAGCTTCGGGCCATGAACGCCAGCCCGGCCGAGGACTGAGCGGGTCCCCCTGTGTTGGTATCCCCGTTTGAAAAGAGCGCCTTTCGCGGCGAGGTTGCCAAGCCCGTGGGAGTCGGTCTCCGGGGAACCTCCTCCATGCCTGCTTCGCTCCGAACTTTGACGCTCGTCGAGCCCTTCCACATTGCCCACGGCAACTCCTCGACCCGGACGGTCCTGAGGGTCGAACACAGGGGCTTCACGGCCGAGGCGCCATTTGTTCCCTATTACGAGGACAATCCCGCGGAAACGCTGGCGGCGATCGAGTCCGGACGGCCTCTCTGGGAGCTGCCGCGGACCGCGCAACTGGCCTTCAATCTCCTGGATCATGAAATTGCGGCTTGCTCGGCCGGACATCCGCTTTCGGCCTGGGCGGCGCGAAAGTTGGGCGATCCCACCGATTATCTGCCGCCAGGGTGTCGCTCCCTCGGGATCCCCGGTGATCTGGATTCGTATGGGAAAAAGGTCGCTGCGCTCGCAAAACAGTTCCGCGTCCTCAAGTTGAAACTCGGATCCGGTGACCTTGGTCTCGATCTCGCCACGGTTTCGGTGGCCCGCCGGGCCGCGCCCGGGGTGGAATTGATCCTGGATGTGAACGGCGGCTGGGATCCGACCGAGGCGCCGATGATGATCTGGAAACTGATGGACGACCGTCCCGCGCTCGTCGAGCAGCCCATCCACCACCGCCACGGTCCGGAAGTCTGGGAAGAACTGCGCGCGGAATTGCCCGAATCGGCTCCGCCACTCTACGCTGATGAAAGCGTCCAGAACGCCGCCGACGTGGCCCGCTTCGCCTCCTCCATCGGGGGGGTGAACGTGAAGCTGCTGAAATGCGGCGGTTTCGATGGCGCCGTGGAAATGATCGCCGCGGCGCGCGAGCATGGCCTCGGTGTCCTCCTCGGCAGCATGATCGAAACCAGCTTGGGCACGACCGCGGCGGCGCATCTCGCCCCGTGGGCCGACCGGATCGACCTCGACGGTCACTTTTACGTCACGAATGACGACTATGAAGGCATCGCGTATGATGGGGAAGGTCGCCTCGTGATGCCCCGCCGTCCCGGCATTGGTGCGGTGCTCCGCTGATCCGTTCCCTCCATGTTTGCCTCCGCCGAACGCCACCTCCCCGCCGCCCTCGATCTGCTCCGGGAGCTTGTCGCGGTGAACAGCTTCACCACCAATGGCGCGGGCGTGGAAAAGGTCGCCAGGCTCACCGCGGATGCGTTCGCTCCGCTGGGTTTCGAGGCGGAGTTCGTGCCCGGCGAGGTGCCCGGATCGGGTCCGCATTTGTTTCTGAACCGGACGGGAGAAGATCCTTCGGATCCGATCCTCCTGGTGACTCACTCCGACACCGTCTTTCCCGAGGAGGAGGAAGAACGAAATGATTTCCGCTGGGACGACCGTCCCTCGGAGGGCCGGATTTACGGTCCCGGAACGATCGACATCAAGGGCGGTACCGCCCTCATCTGGATGATCCTGCAGATGTTGGCGGACGAGGCTCCGGAACGGTTCGCGCGCACCTCCTGGATGATCGGAGCGAACGCCGCGGAGGAAGTGACCGGAGATGATTTTGCCAAGGCTGCCGCGGTGAGATGCCGGGGGCGTGCCAAGGCGGTCCTCGTTTACGAGGGTGGACCGGTGGATGACCGGGGCTGGCATCTGGTCACGTCGCTAAAGGGTCGCAGTACGTGGCGTCTCGAGGCCGAGGGGCGCGCGGCGCATGCTGGCAGCAAACATCACGAGGGGATCAATGCGATTGACGCGCTCGTCTCAGTCCTTCCCTCCGTCGCCGCCCTGACCCTTGCCCGGTCTCATCGCACCGTAAATATCGGTCGTGTTGATGGCGGCACCGTCGTGAACCGGGTTCCGCATGAAGCCTTTGCCGAATGGGAGTGCCGCGCGACCCATCCCGATGTCCTCGAAGAGGCCGATGCCGCGTTCGCCGCTCTGACGGGACCCACGGAAACCGCGGCGTTCTTGCGGGCGACGCGCACCGGCCACACCCCGCCGTGGCCGGGAGGCGAGGACACCGCAGGCCTCTTCGCGGTTTGGAGGGCCGCTGCCGCTTCGGCGGGGCTTCCCGCCGTGTCCGTGGCACGCGGAGGACTTAGCGACGCGAACCATCTCTGGCACCTCGGCCCCACCCTCGACGGTCTCGGACCCTCCGGTGGGAACGCCCACTGTTCCGAGCGGAGCGCCGATGGATCCAAGATCCCCGAGTATCTCGACGTCGGCTCGATGGTGCCGAAGGCGGTCATGAACGCCCTCGCTCTCACGCAACTGGGCGCATCGGCCTGAAGCAGCCTGGTTTCCGGGGCGGTCCGTCGCTCGCGACTATCGCGGAAACGGACGGTCGTAATTCAAAAGCGACAATTTAGAAAATCAACGGTGTCGAAAACTCGCCCTGAAAAAATGGGTCTGAAGGCCCTTTGCGCGAATCTGTGAGGCCGTGTTGCTTTTAAAGGGACAGACACAAAATTGTTCAAAATGGTTGCTTTCGCGGGGAATGGACCTATCATTCCGACGAAACCAAGACCGCTTGGCATTCGCTCCCGTCAAATTGACCTGCTATTCATGCGCACTGCTCGCCTTCTCGGAACTGGACGATCTTTTTACCATGTCATGTCCCGCGTCGTGGATCGGCGCAAGGTCTTCGAGCCGAAGGACAAGGAGATCTTCCGCAAAATCCTCAGAAACCAGGAGGCCTTCACCGGGGTACGCGTCGTCACCTATTGCCTCATGTCCAATCACTTCCACCTCCTCCTCGAAGTGCCGGACCGGGAGGCGCTCGCGCCGCTCGATGAAGAGGGGCTCCTCGCGGTGCTCCCCTTGCTTTACCCGGGAGATGTCGTCGAGGGGGTGAAACAGGAACTGGAACGGGCACGGGCCGCCGGGGATGAAAGATGGCATCACCAGATCCTCTCCCGCTACGAACGCCGCCGCGGGGATCTCGGCCTCTTTCTCAAAGAGGTGAAGCTCCGACTCACTTTCCACATGAACAAACGCCTCGAGCGCACCGGGACGCTCTGGGAAGGGCGCTACAAGAGCGTCCTGGTCGAGGACAACGAGCAGGCCCTGCTCACGATCGCGGCTTACATTGACCTCAATCCAATCCGGGCGGGCCTTGTCGAGAAACCTGAAGACTACCGATGGTGCGGTTATGCCGAGGCGGTCGGGGGAGGGCGCCGTGCGCAGCGGGCGCGCGAGGGCCTGGGACGGATCCTCGGGGAAGTGCTTCGGGACCCGGATTTGACGGGCGACTGGAAGCGCACCGCGGTGCGCTACCGGGTCTTCCTCTATCTCGACGGGCAGGAAATCGCGGGGACGGCCGAACCCGGCCGGATCGGTCGCCGCGGGATGAAGGCGGAGGTCGTCGATGCCGTGGTCGGACAGGGCGGGGCGATGCCGCTGCGGGAGGTGCTGCGCCACCGGGTCCGTTACTTCTGCGATGGCGCGGTGCTGGGAACGGCGACGTTCGTGAACGCGGTCTTCGAGCGCGAGCAGTCGGTGCGGAAGCGCTTCGGCGAGAAACGCACCACGGGAGCCCGGCGGATGCGCGGAGCAGAATGGGGAGAGCTGCGGGTGCTGCGCGATTTGCAGAAGGACGTGATCGGGACGTAGGACTGGGGTTGGAACGGAGCGGAGGGATGTCAAGGGCACCGGGAGCGTGGAGTGATCTCCAATTTTCAAACCCCGATGTTTCTCTCGCCGGCGCCGCGAGCTTCTCAAACGGGTTTCACGTTGCGGATTCGCGTCACCTGAATTCCTGAAACACCAAACCACGGGACCTCAAATCAGCCGGTCTATCGGCAACTCCGGCCGCTCGCCCCGGTTCCAAGCTTGCAGTGGACAAACCATCGGGTTTGTCCGTTCTTGGCGGCGTTCTAGTTCCCTCGGCGCACGCCTCGGGATCTGCTCGCGACGGTCCGTCCGGGCAAGAGTCCGGCACCAATGCCCCCTTTGATTTTTCGTCGTTTTCAATCCCCTTTTCGCCAGAAATGCATGCTTCCGCCCCCCTCGGACAACTTCTCCTTACCGGTGTCCCCGGCCCCGAACTCGATTCCGACACCGCCCGCCGCTTCAAGAAACTGCAGCCAGGCGGCTTCATCCTCTTCGGGCGGAACATCCAGTCGCCGGAACAACTCCGGAAACTCATCGACGACCTCCGCGACCTCAGCGAGATCGAGCCCTTCATCACGATCGACCAAGAGGGCGGGCGCGTCTCGCGTCTCCGCCTCATCGGCAGCGAACCGCCGAACGCCCAGCAGTTCCGCGACCAAGCCGACCTGAAGCTCATCGAGAAACACGGCCGTCTCACCGGTCAGATCCTCCGCATGTTCGGATTCAACCTCGACCTCTGCCCCGTGCTCGACCTCTCCTTCGACGACGAGGCCGACAACTCGCTGAAGGGCCGCTGCTGGGGCCGCACGCCGGATGAGGTGATCCGCAACGCCTCGATCTTCAATCTCGCGATGCGCAAGGAAGGTGTCCTCAGCTCGGGCAAACACTTTCCCGGATACGCCTCGGCCGAGTGCGATCCCCACCACGAGCTCCCCGTGATCAACAAGACCCTCGCGGAGATGGAGGCTCAGGAACTGAAGCCTTTCCGCGCCCTCCTTCCCGACCTCGACAGCATCATGACCTGTCATTCGCACTACCCGTGCTGGGACGCCGACCGTCCCCGCTGGCCCGCGTCGCTCTCGAAGAACATCATCGGCCAGTTCCTCCGCAACCAGCTCGCCTACGACGGGCTCGTCATGACCGACGATCTCGACATGGGCGCGGTCCTGAACGAAGTCACCTTCGAGGACACGATCCGTGCCTGCATCGAGGCCGGGAACGACCTCGCCATGATCTGCCACCGGGTCGAACTCGTCGAGAAGGCCGCCGAGGTCATCGCCACCCTGCCCGATCCGCTCCTGCACGACGCGCTCGTCCGCATCGAGAAAACCAAGGCGAAAATGGCCCAGCCCTATCCCTGGTCGATCGAACGCTTCCGGGAGATCGACTCGCAGATCTGGGACCTCCGCGTCGAGACCCTCGGCGAGGAACGCGCCCGGATTCTCAGCGTCGAGGACGGGAAACGCTCGCCGGTCGAGCTCTATTGAAACTTGCGGACCCGCGGATCCCGGAACGGACGGGGCAAGAACACGAACCGCGGATCCCGCCCGACAACCCTTGCGGCGGGGTTCCCCTTCGGGATTGGTTTCGCCGTCCGCGGGAATTTCTTCCCCGGTCGCGGCCTGCCCCTCCCCTGGCGCCGGGCATCCCTTTCGATGGGAGCTCTTTCGGCGAGGGGGGGAAAGTGGACTCGAGTCAAGGGGGTGGCATTTCACGGTGATGCTCGCGGAAGCGTTATGACACGACGGCGCGTTGACCGAAGGGCCATGCTGCGGCAGGATACAGCCATCATCAGGAGCGTCCCGATCGAAAGAAAGGGACCGGCAACCTGGCCGCTGGAGGAGCCAAGGTGCCAAGATGGACGCGGGGCGCGACAAGGCGCGCCGCGGACACGATGTGCGGAACGGAGCCACCCTCCGGGCCGAACGAAGTCTCCAGCGGGAATTCCAACGGCCCGGCCCGATGAACGACGTCATTGGTCGGGCCGTTTCCATTTCCCGGGCCTGCGGATTCCGGCTCCACCGGAACGCATGCCAACCCTGGTGTGTCCGAACCCCAACCCCGAGTTCCGAACGCATCATGAAGAACAATCCAAATCCGATCCCGGTGCGCCTCGGCGTCCGCGTCGATGACGCCAATCCCCTGCACCATCTCTGGAACAACCACGGCACCTGGTGGTGCCACCTCACCGTCCACCGACCCGACGGAACCTCCGAACGGGTCCGCCTCTCGCTGAAGACCCGCGACCGCGAAGACGCCCGCGCGAAACGCGACAAGATCTTCGGAAGGCTGGCCGCCGCGGAAACCTCCGTGGCCGGGTGAAGGCCGGATCCCGTCCCGGTCCGGAAAGATTCTGAAAAACGCGCCACCCGAGGAAATCCAGATCCTGTAACCCCACTGTTGTCCCACCCCCTGTGGTAGCTTGATTTTCGGAAAAATCTCCCCGTCCGGGATTGCTTTTCCGCCGGACCGAAGCCAACCCGGCGCGCGCCCCGGAGGATTCCCCTGACAAAACCACTGAAACCTGAAAAACGACCCGATAAAGACCCACCGGATCACCATGAAGATCGAAGCCCGACTCGACTACTCCACCATCCTCGGCAACCAGGCCCGGCCCGTGCATCTCGCCCTCCGGTTCGAGGCGCCCGCATCCAGCGAGGCCGATTCCACCCCGCGGCGACCCATGGCGTTCTGCGCCGTTCTCGACCGCAGCGGCTCGATGGGTGGTGCGCCTTTGCATCATGCCCGCGAGGCCTGCCGCGGCGTTATCACCAACCTCCGGCCCGGCGATCTCTTCGCGCTCGTCACCTTCGACGAGAGCGCCGAGGTCATCATACCGCTCCAGCGCATCGACGACCGCCCGGCGGCCCTCGGCGCGATCGACCGGATCCGGGCGCGCGGCAGCACGAACCTCACCGGCGGCTGGATGCTGGGCCGCGACGAGTTGAACAAGTCTCCCGATGACGTCACGCGCCGGCTCCTCCTCCTCTCCGACGGCGAGCTGAACCGGGGCATCGTCGATCCCGCGGAGATCACCCGCATCGTCGCCGACGGACAGGAGCGTTCGCGGGTCCGGACGAGCACGCTCGGCTTTGGCCAGGATTACAACGAGGATCTCCTCGGGCAGCTCGCAACTTCCTCGGGCGGCATCTTCTACGATGCGAATTCGCCCGAGAAACTTCCCGCGATCTTCAAAGCCGAGCTGGACGGACTGCAGCGGATCGCGGTCCAGAATCTCCGTTTCAGGGTTGAGCCTCTCGCCTTTTGCGAATCGTGGTCGCTGCTCGCCTCTTACCCGGCGGTGAAGCTGCCGGACGGCCGGATCGAGATTTCGCTCGGCGACCTTGTCAGCGAGGAGTCCGCCACCGTGGTCCTCGAACTCGAGGTTCTGCCCCTGCCGCTGCTTCCGGGCGGCGAACCGGTGACCACGCTGGAGGGCGAGGCTCTCCTTGGTCTCGAGATCCTCTGGGACGACCTCGCGGGGCCCGAGGTGAGGTCGCTGACCCACCTCCAGACCGTGCGGATCCTTCCCACCCAGGATCCTGCCGATGTGATCGTCAACGAGGACGTCATCCCCGCGATCGCCGCCCAGCGCGCCGGTTTCGCGAGCGACGCGGCCGTCGATGCCGCCAAGCGCGGCGAGAGCGGGGAGGCCGAGGCGATCCTTCTCCGCGCCCTTGATCGGCTCAGGAACCTGGGGAGCGAGGCGAAGGCCGCTGATGGCATTGCCGTGATCCTCGACCTCCTCCGCTGCATCCGCGAGGAGGTTCACCTCAGCGTCAACACCAGCAAGAGTGCGCGCTACCGCTCCAGCCACCTTCGCAAGATGAAGAGCCTCAGCCTCTGGACCCTCGATGAACCGGCTCCGTTCTTCTCAAAGAACACCTCCGCCGATCCGGATGATCCATTCCTCCATTTCCAGCCCGGCCCGGATCCCGGACCGGAGAATCCCTGAACCCCGAACTCGGTCAGATCTTCCTTGCGAAAACCCGCTCCCCGGCTGCGGCATGCGATGCCATGCCCCGGCTCCCCGAACCCGAACGAATCCCTTGAGAAACCCATCATCGAACCCATGAGCCATCCCCAGCCCTTCGAAACCGTCCTTGCCTCCGTCCGTTCCGAACCCTCCTTCCGCGAGCATCTTTCCCAATGGTCGCGCGGAGAGGTCGATGCCCTCATCGGGTCGGATGACTTCGAGGACTTCGTCCGAAACCGTTCCAGTCTCGAGGAGATCATCGAGGCCTCCGGCGGGGAAGGTTACGATTTCGAGATCGAGATCCGTTCCTTCGGGCCCTTTTTCTGGATCAGCGCGCCCGAGTTCGATGATATCGGCTACTTTTCAAAGCCCGGGGATGCCCTTGAGCACGCGGAAGAGGTCTATGGTCCCTACATCGAGACCCTCGTGGAACTGCGCGAGGCGGGCGAGGAGGAATGAGAAGATCCGTGGCGGGCCGCGCCGTGGTTGTCGAGGCGGGATCCGCTCTGTGAGGAAAATCGTGATTCGGCGAAAAAAATCTTGTATTGCCTTTGTATTTTTGAATAAATACATTGTAAATCTCGATCAAGCCAGTTTCACCGTTTCCTTCGATGAACCTTTTCGACTGCCCCAAGACGACCCGGCAGCTTGCGGAACGTTTTCGGGAACGCTCGGTCCCGGCGAGCCGCGCAGGCCGTGAATTAAGGATCAACGGGTTGCCCGTTTTTTCAACCCGGCTCGGCCGCTGGTGCCGGGCGGCAAATCCCGACGATCGGAGCCTCCGGGTCCGGTGACTTCCCTGTGAGCACTCGCGATGAAGTCCAACGTCAAGCCCCTGATCGTTCCGCTTCTGCTGCTGATCATGGCCGTCGCATGCGTGTGGTTTTTCAGCGGCAGAAAAGGGGAGAATCGCCCGGAAAGCCGCAAGGAGGGCACGGGAGGTTCGGAGGTGGCCGGGGGGCTTGCGCCCGGGGCTCCGAGGGCGAATACCCCGGTCGCCGGATCGGTTTCCAAAGAAACGCAGGAGGCTGGTCTACCGAACCTCGATCGGCGCGCCTCGAATGCGGTCGCCAGCGAAACCCAACGAGCCGCGCTGGCAGCGCTGCGCAACGAGGTGCCCGGCGTGACGGCGGACTTCGACCGGGTCACCGGCACCGCAAAGTGGATCGCCGCGCCCGGGATGTTTCTCGACCCCGGCACTCCGGGACGCGATGCCGTGGAGATCGTCCGCGACTACGTGACCCGTCGGCGGAACCTCCTCGGCCACGGTCCGGAGGCAATGACGGAGGTCGAGGTCACCCGGGATGACGTGACGAAACACAACGGCATGCGCACCCTCGTTTGGCAACAGCGTTTCGCGGGCTTGCGGGTGTTCGGGGCCCGTTTCAAGGCCACCGTGACCCGGTCGGGCGAACTCGTCAACGTGGGCAGCCAGCTCGTTCCCGACCTGGCGGAGGCGGCGGCCAAGGGCACGCCGGATTACGAGGCACTGCTGCAAACTCCGACGATCGCCGCGGCCAAGGCGGTGGCAGTAGCCGGGCAGGATCTCGGGGAGGTGGTGCCCGAAGGAACGGTGCGGCCGGTGGCGGCGGCGGAGCCGGGCCCGGAACGGAAGCAGGCCTTCAAGGCAGCCCTCCTCAACGAGGCCACCGCGCGCCTGCAATGGCTGCCGATGAGCGCGGACGCGATGCGCCCGGTGTGGGAGGTCGTGCTCGTGAGCAAGACCCGCGGCGAGATGCACCGGGTCCTGGTGGATGCGGGCACGGGCGAGCCGCTGCTGCGGCAGTCGCTCACGGAATCGATCAGCGAGGCGAGTTACCGCGTCTTCACCGAGGAGAGCCCCACACCGATGCTGCCGACGCCCAGCAGCATCTCCCTGCTCCAACCGGCGGCGGGCAGTCGGTCCCTGATCGTGACACCGGCCTTCAACACCACCGCCTCGCCCAACGGCTGGATCGACGACGGCGTCAACGAGACGCGCGGCAACAACGTGGAGGCGCACACCGACCGTGATGGCGACAACACGCCCGATCTGCCGAGGCCGCAGGGCTCTCCGGCGCGGGTCTTCGATCCTCCGTTGAACCTCTCGCAGGATCCCTCGAACTACAAGGACGCGGCGGTGGTGCAGCTCTTCTATTATTCGAACATGATCCACGACCGCTTCTATGAGCTGGGATTCACGGAGTCGGCGGGTAATTTCCAAACCAACAACTTCGGGCGTGGCGGTCTCGGCAATGACCCGGTCATCGCCGATGCCCAGGACAACGCCCAGAACGGATCGCGCAACAACGCGAACTTCCAGACGCCCGACGACGGCTCGCCGGGCCGCATGCAGATGTATCTGTGGACCTCGCCGAACCCGGACCGCGACGGGGATTTCGACGGGCTCATCGTCGTCCACGAATATGCCCACGGCCTGACCAACCGGCTCGTGGGCGGCGGCGGTGGTATCACGGACTGGCACTCGCGCGGCATGGGCGAGGGCTGGTCGGACTTCTACGGTCTGGCGCTGCTGACACCCGCCTCGGCGGATCCGCAGGCCGCTTACGCAAAGGCCGGCTACTCGACCTATCAGCTCAGCCGGCTGGGCGAGGCGAACTTTTACTTCGGCATCCGCCGCTATCCCTACTCGGTCGATACGACGATGAATCCGCTGCGCTTTGGCGACATCGATCTCTCCATCGACCGCGCCTATGCCGACGTGCCGCTGAACCCGAACACCACCAACATCAACACCCCGAGCGTTCACCGCGAGGGCGAGGTGTGGTGCGGCATGCTCTGGGACATGCGGGCCAATCTTATCGCCCGCTACGGCGCAGTGGCGGGCAATGACCTGGCCCTGCGGTTGGTGACGGATGCGCTCAAACTTTCGCCGGCGAATCCGACCTTCGTGCAGGCGCGGGACGCGATCCTGCAGGCCGACCTCGTGAACAGCGGCGGGTTGCATCGCGGCGAGATCTGGACGGCCTTTGCGAAGCGCAAGATGGGCAGCGGCGCGGTGGCGCCTCCAGGCGGGAATCTTTACACCATCGGCGCGGTCGAATCCGGCACCGTGCCGGACGCGCTCGAAGTCTCCAACCTCGATGGCTGGAATTTCAACCTCGATCCGGCTGCCACGACCTCCACGACGCTGACGCTGCGCAACACGGGCACGAGTTCGATCAATTGGAGCGCCACGCCCGGCGCGGCCTGGCTGCAGGCCAGTCCCGCCAGCGGCTCGCTCGCGGCAGGAGCCAGCGTGACGCTGACGGTGCAGGCGAGCGCGGCGGGCCTCGCTCCGGGACGCCGCAGCACGATGCTGGTGCTGCGCAATGAAGGCACCGCCTTCAACCAACCCGTGGGGGCACGGCTCAATCTCGCGCCGCCGGCGGTGGTGCGCTTCAATTTGGAAACCGATCCCGGCTGGGCCCGCAGCGGGGAGTGGGCCTACGGCACCCCGCAAGGTGGCGGTGGTGCGGCGGCCGGCGGCGCGGGTTATCCCGACCCGACGGTGGCCGCCACAGGCGCGAAGGTGCTGGGCGTGAACCTTTCCGGCAATCACTCGGTGGCCGTGACGGGGCCGGATTACGTCACGCTCGGCCCGGTGAATCTCTCCGCGGTGCGCAACACGCGGCTGCGCTTCCGCCAGTGGCTGAACATGCAGCCGATGACCTTTGCCAACGCCACCATCGAGGTCTCGACAGATGGCAGCACCTGGCGCTCGCTCTTTGCCACCGGCTACAGCGGCGCGGCGGACGATGCCTGGCGGCGCATGGAGTATGAAATCGGCACGGTAGCAGATCAGCAGGCCACGGTTTACGTCCGCTGGGGCCATCAGACGCTCGCCTCGCCCACCGCCTACTCCGGCTGGAACCTCGACGACATCGAGATCCTCGGCGAGCCGGTCGGCACGGCCTTGTCGCTGACCTTCGCGGACTCGGTGAATGAAAACGCCGGGACGCTGACGGCGACGCTCGGCATCAGCGCGGCGCAGGCCTCGCCGCTCACGGTTTCGCTCGCTTCGGCCGATCCCTCCGCCTCCACCGTGCCAGCGACCGTGACGATCCCGGCCAACCAGACCAGCGTGAGCTTCGCCATCACGCCGGTGAATGACACGGCTGCCGATGGGCATCAGACCGCCACGATCACCGCCACCGCTTCCGGCATCTCCCCGGCAGTGCGGGATCTCGCGGTGCTGGATGATGAATCGTCCACGCTGCTGCTCACCGCGCCGACGGTCGTGACCGAGGGCAGCGGCACCGTGGAGGCCAGCGTTCACCTCACCACGGCGTCGGCCCGCGATCAGGTCGTGACGCTGCAGAGCGACAACGCCGCGCTCACCGTGACCGCAAGCGTTCTGATCCCGGCGAACTCCACCGCGCCCGTGACGGTGTTGCTGAATGCGCCGGACAATGCCCTTTTCGAAGGTTCAAAGAGCGTGCAACTCAGCGCCGCCATCGGTGGCTGGGCCTCCGCGAGTGCCAGCGTGACCGTGGCGGATGATGAGAGCCCGCGCCTCAGCCTCACCGGGCCCGCCACCGCGGCGGAGGGCGACACGCCGCGCACGCTCACCGTGGCCATCAATGCCTCACTCGGCACGGACCTCACCGTGAATCTCGCCAGCAGCAACACCGGCAAGGTCACCGTGGCATCGAGCGTGGTCATCCCGGCGGGCCAGCAAAGTGCCACCTTCAGCGCCACCATCGTGAACAATGCCCTGCGCGATGGCTCGCAGCCCGCCACCGTCACCGCCAGCGCGGCGGGCTATCAAAGCGGGGCGCTGGACCTGACCATCCGCGACAACGACGCCGA
>JBILDO010000123.1:0-5235 GCA_044352585.1 Verrucomicrobiales bacterium | reverse complement strand
CCGCGGGTCGCCGGCGGTTCGTCGAGCGGCTCGATGGCCCCGCGCAAAAGCCGCAATTACCGGAGCCGGAGCGAGGGCCCGTCCAAGGACCACGGCGAGAAGCGGGCCCGCGGGATCTTGGCGGAGGCCATGGCGCACTACGGGATGACCGGCGACGAACTGCGGCAGGACCGCCGCGGGGACTGGCGGCGCCGTTCGGTGGCGTGGGCGCTGGCAAAGGAAACCAGCGTGCCCCATGCGTGGATCGCGGAGAAACTGAACCTCAAGTCGGCCGCGAACGCGAGCCAGCAGATCTGCCGCTTTCATTTTGAGCCCGCACGCGGGTTGCCAAGGGAAGTGAAAGCCTAGAAACAGTCAAGAAATGTTGCATGACCCCGTAGACACCCGTGCCGCGCCTCCACCGATAGAGCAGGTCCGTGCTCACGCACAGTTCCTCGGCGAGTTCGGCGACGGGTTTGCCGGTTCTCAGGAGCTCCACGACTTGAGCCTTGAACTCCTCGGTGTATCGTTTTCGGGTCTTAGTGGCCATCATCTTGATTTTGGTCTTGGATGGTCCAAAAAGCTAGCTCACCTCAACCCCATGCCATCTAGCAGTCATCCATGACAAGCAAACTCATCCTCACTGGCGCTCTCCTCGCTATCGGTGCCCTCAGCGCACTTCTTTATAAGCAGCGGCACAAGCCCGCATCAGTGATGGCAGCGAAACCTGCACCGCAGGATTCGCCGGTGAATTCGCCGGTGAATACGTCGCGCCTGGCCGACTCGTCCACTCCTTCCATCAGCCAAGATACGAAACCCGAACTTAGCCAAACAGCACGCATCAAAGCGGAAGCTTTCATCCGCAACCATCGCGGCCTTAGCCAGGACGCCCTACTGCAAAGCCCCGAGATTGCAATCTTTAATGAAAACTGGCAGAGGTTGATGAATAGTTTTTCGCCGCACGACAACCAGCGCATTCAAGATGCCCAGGATACTTTCGTCGCCATCAACGGAAAAAAATCCGGGTTAAACTTGACCTTGCGCAATGTGGACGACCCCGCGTCGAGGGAGATGATCGAGGCTGCCTTTTCAGACGATCCCGCTTACGTCGCGGACTGGTTGTTGCGCAAACTTGACGCCGCAACCTTTGAAACGGCGATCAGTCCCGGCGTCAGCGAAACCAGTGAAGGGGTGAAAATCGTCCGTGGTGGTCTGAAGAAATCAGGCCATGTCACGCCGAAGTGAAACCGCTACAGCCCATCTGAGTCCACAAGAAATTTTTTCCATTGATCCTCTCCTCGCTCGGTGTCCTCCAGGGCGAAGTGCCGACATCAACCCCCACCGACCCCGGGCTTCCGGCGGGAAGGGAGCCGATGGGAAGAAAAAGGAGATCACGGCGATCCGTTCCGTTTGACGGATTCGCAGCGGGCGAGCCGTTTGATTACCCCAACGAACTGGAAGGCAATGCCAGCCGCCCTCGTTCAGGGAGCCTCACCCTCCCGGATGATCAATTCCGGCAGGTAGAGGTCCTGGTTGCTCGCCTGGAACTCGGCCTTGAGGCGGACCTTGAAGCGCGAGAGATCGACGAGGTGCCAGCGCAGGTACTTCCACTGGCCGGTCCTGCCGTCGTGCTCGATCCCGATGAGTGTGCCATTCGGGTCAGCCATTCGGGTCAGTCCTAGAATTTAGAATTAGCCCCCCCCTTCCGAGGCGCTACCCTCGACTCATGCCCCGAGCCCCGCGCATCGAATACGAGGACGCCGCCTACCACGTCATGGCCCGCCGCAACCGAAGGCAGCCCATCGTCTACTCCGATGCCGACCGGCAAGTCTTCGCCTAAACCCTCGCCGAGGCCGCTGATCTCGCGAAGTTCAAGACCTGGGCGTGGGTCCTCATGGACAACCACTATCACTGGGTCCTCGAAACCCCGAAGACCAATCTCGTTGAAGGCATGACGTGGTTCCAGAACACGATCACCCGCCGCATCAACGCCCGGAACCGCCTCCAGCAAACCCTTCAATTCACACGAAAAGCGCCGGAAGGTCCAGTCGGAGAAGACAGCCGGGATGGAGCTCGAAGGGCGAGTCGGCGGACTCTTCGGCGTAGGAGCCACCCTCGAGGCGCAGCAGGGCGGCTCCTCGCTCATCGGGATCGACGATGAGATAGAAGGGCACTCCGTTGGCGGCGTAGAGTTCGCGCTTGGCGACAAGGTCCTTCTGCCGGGTGGAGGGGGAGAGGATCTCGGCGACGAGTTCCGGCCGTTTCTCGATCCAGCGGCCCTCGGGACGCTCGCACACCACGACGAGGTCGGGACGCACCACGGTGCCACGGTCGATGTGCCAGTCGATCTCATAGAGGGCCGAACAACCGGCGGGACATTCCTCGCGCGCGAGCAGGTTTCGCAACTGCGAGTAGAGATTGCCACCGATGGACTGGTGGAAGAAGTCGGGCGACGGGGCCATGGAGACGGGAACTCCGTCCCACAGTTCCCAATCCCCCTCCCATCCGAGGTAGTCCTCGACCTGGTATCGCGGGCGGTAGGAGACGGCGGGCATGGGAAGAGGTTAGCACGCTTTTCTCAGGCGCGCTGTCAAAAAGCGAGAGGCGGGTTCCGGCGTCGAGATCCGAAGTCCCGCCCCATGCGATCCGGCGGGACGATTTCTGGAAATTCGCGGGAATTTCGTGGTCGCATCGCCCCCCCCACAGGGGTCAGGCACATCCGTTGACTCTCACAAACCCACTACTCAATGAACGCACCAACACGCGCCTCCTTCCCTCACCATAGCACCCGAAACAGAAACGCCCCGAGCAGCCCCCCGATGACCGGACCCATCACCGGGATCCACGCATAACCCCAGTCGGACGATCCCTTGCCCGGGATCGGGAGGAGGAAGTGCGCGATCCTCGGCCCGAGGTCGCGGGCGGGATTGATGGCGTAGCCGGTCGGACCACCGAGGGACAATCCGATGGCGAAGACGAGGAGCCCGACGAGGAGCGGCCCGAGGCCGGTGCTGAATCCGGTCGCGGCGTCGAGGTTCTCCGGCCGCGGCAGGGCGAGGGCTCCCAAGACCAGCACCATCGTGCCGATGATCTCGGTGATGAGGTTCGCGGGAGTGTGGCGGATCGCGGGGCCGGTGGAGAAGACGGCGAGTTTTCCCGCGGCATCATCGGTCGCCTTCCAATGCGGGAGATAGGCCAGGTAAACCAACACTGCTCCGAGGATCGCGCCGAGCATCTGGGCGAGCACGTAGCTGCCGGCCGTCGCCGCCTCGATTTTCCCGAGCGAGAGCATCGCGAGGGTCACCGCCGGATTGAGATGGCCGCCCGAGACCGTGCCAACGGCGTAGACCGCGACGGTCACGGCCATGGCCCAACCCGCCGTGATCACAATCCAGCCGGATCCATGGCCCTTCGTGCGGGCGAGGACGACATTCGCGACGACACCGTCGCCGAGAGGTGCATTTTGGGGGCAGGCAACATTTCCTGACATATGCTCCCACGCGTCGAATCGTCCCCAATGCCAAGGACCCCGCGCGTCGAGTATGAGAATGCCGTCTCCCATGTCATGGCGCGCGGCAATCGGCGGGAAGTGATCGTCTTGGACGACGGGGACCGGGATCTCTTCCTTGAGACCTTCGCCGAAGCCGGCGGTCGGACCGGGTGGGAGGCGTTCGCCATGGTGGCCCCGCCCGGGTTCTCATGGACAACCACTACCACGCCGTCTTCCGGACACCCGAACCGAATCTCGTCGCCGGGACGCAGGGGTTCCGGAATGCCTACATCGGGCGGCTCAAGGATCTGCAACAATTCCAGGATCGCCGCGGGTCATGTCGAGGAAACCGCGATGGAACGGCTGACGTTCGGCCTGAAGCAATTTCACACCGTGCCGCAGGTTCAGAACCAGCCGGTCGGTCGCCTCCACGGTTTCACCGGCGCCGATGACGAAATCAAGCGGCGTTTCCCCGGGGCCAAGGATCCGAAGTCCGGCGACACCGCCATCGTCTGAAGGTCTCGGCGCGGGGCGCGGTCGCGAAGACCGGAGGGGCGCCTGCGCCGTGATTGCCCACCCGCTTCAGGGTCTTGCGCGCTCCGGAGCCCGGGCTTGCGAGTGGCCGTGGGGAGTGGTTCAGTGGCGGGGTGCCAGTTTCCCGCCGCCATCTTCTCGTGTGGGCCACCCTCGGCTGGGGTGGGATCGAATGGCGGCGCGCGGGGGCGCAGGAGATCGTTCCGGCCCGGCTCGGCATCCTTCTCGACACGTCGGCGGAGATGGGGTTTCTCGTGCCGCAGGCGCGGAAGGAACTGGCGATTCTCAACGAACAACTCTCCGCGGCTGGCCGGGGGCCGGTGGTGATGCGCGAGATCGTCGGATCGGATCTCGACCGCGAGGCCTCGACCTCGGTGGGAGCGAGGCGGAACGTGCTCTACGCGATGAAGGCGCTCTATGACGAGTGCGACACGGTTTTGTGGATCACTGGTCTGAAAGGACAGCAGAGCCCGCAGGGCCTGTTCGCGCTCGAGACGCTGCTGAAGGGGACGTCCGAGGGGCGCCCGGCGCGGCAACTCGTCCTCCGCCACCTTTGGCAGGAGCAGATTCTCGCCGGAAGCGAATGGGTCTTGCGGCCACCGGGGCCGAAGGACGATCCGCTCGATCCGCGGAACCGCCCCGCGGAATGGTTCCGTCTCGTCGAGGAAAAGCGGGGCGTGATCCAGCGGTCCTGGCAGATACCGCCTCCGGATTTCCGGGCACAGTTTGCCTTTCCCCATCGTGTCGCCGACCGGCACTACCTCGGAAAGCTCGGCCATGACGCGGGGGATGCGTCCTTCGATCAGGCTTGGTCGCGCGATCTCGGCTCGCGTCACGGCGTGTGGTTTGTCAGGGAACGGGAGGAATGGCTTCCCCGCATCACCGGGCGCCGCTGGCTCGGGGAGGCGACCCTGCTGCCCTTTCCGGACGGGAAGTCGTTGACGGAGCGGTCGGCAAGGGTGCTCGAGGCATTGTGCGCCCGCGAGTCGATCGAAACGGATCTTGCCCGCATCGGGACGGAAAAAATCGGGGTCGTTTTCGCCTTCGGTTACGTTTCGCAGGATTGGAAGCGCCGGCAGGCCATGCGGGAAGAGCCGCCGCGGAATGGGCGTGACGCCTATCTGGCCGACATCGCCCGCATCGGTGCGGAGTGCGCGGCGCATCTCTCGGATCATGGCCGGACCCCGGGGCGACTCTACGCGACGGAACGGATCGAACTCCCCTCGAGAGGC
>JBILDO010000122.1:0-5276 GCA_044352585.1 Verrucomicrobiales bacterium | reverse complement strand
GGCAACGTCCTACTACCGTTCGCGGCGCTGTGGGACACAGCGCCCTACCCAGGGCAAGTGACACACCTCGGCGGGTCGGGAACCGGGCCAGATCAGAGGTTCGATGGGTGGGGCGCTTTGTCCTCAAAGCGCCTTCTCCAGGCCGGGCAACGTCCTACTACCGTTCGCGGCGCTGTGGGACACAGCGCCCTACCCAGGGCAAGTGAGACACCTCGGCGGATAGGGAACCGGGCCGGATCGCGATCCATGAGCCGGTCACGAGGAGACCTCGAGCGTCCCCTCGACCACGCCGAGCCGTGAATCGGCCTTCAGCTTCGAGAACAACGCCGTGCCCTCGTGATCCCCGCGGAGCAGCCCCTGATAGGTGCGGATCGTCTCCATCGCCTCGTCCCGGCCCTCGTCGAGCAATTCGACCCGGAATCGGCGCAGCCCCGCCTCGCGAAGCGCCCCAAAAAAGCGCGCTCCGCTCTGGGCGCGACCGTTGAAGAGCGTGTTCCGGCAGCCCACATCGGCGGTGAGCCGGTGCAATTGTCCGACCCGGTCGCGGAGATGGACGACGTGGGTGTCGCAGGGACGACCGCAGTCGGTGAAGTCCTTGCCCTTCGAAAGGAAGGTGCAGAAGACGCAATGCTCCATGTGAAACATCGGCATGTGCTGGTGCAGGGTCAGCTCGAACCACTCCGGCGGAGCCATCGCGAGGAGATCGAGCACCTGCGAGATGTTCAGGTCGTAGGAAATCGTGAGGCTTTCGAGTCCCTGTTCGAGGAGCAGCCGCGCCGTGATCGGATTGGCGACGTTCAGCGAAAAATCCCCCGCCATCGCGAGATCACCCCGCTCCTTGAAATGACCGATGCCGCCAAGATTCCGGACCAACACGCCATGCGGCTTCGCGTTCTCGACGACGCGGAAGAGGCCCTTTTCCCCCGCCTTCTGGATGCGCGGGGTGGCGAGATAAAGCCGCGCCTCCGGAGAGGAATCGCGGACACGGGCAACGAGATCCCGGTAACGGCGCACGTCCTCGAAGTCGGCGTAAAGGGTTCCGACCCCGCAGGCGATCGCGGCATCGACCTGGGCTTCGGTGCGGCAGAGGACGCGGAGCTCTGGCATTACCACCGGGGTCTCGGAGCGGCACGGCGATGGGGGAAGCAGATCGGAAACGGTGACGACAGTGGTGCGGCGACGTCCGTAGACACCGAGCCTCTCCTGTTCGAGGCGCTCGACGAGGGCGCGGCGGAGGCGGTTCAGTTCGCTCACGGGCAGGATCACCGGGCCTGACAAAACCACCTCAAGTCCGGCGAGTTCATAGACCGTCCCCCCGAGGCGGCCGAGTTGGTCACGCAGTCCCTGCTCCGTGAGAGGACGGTTCGTCGCGACCTCGAGCGGGATCGCCGAGGTCACCTCGACACCATGCGAGGAATCGGCGAGCACGAGCGGCTCGCCCACGCCCCCCCGCACTGTCCAGCTCACCGGCATTTTCCTCGTTGGCAGCTGCTCGCGCTGGTAGCTGCTCTGGAGCGCCGCGTTCAACGCCGGATCGTCCGTCTTCCAGACGCGGTCCCCCGTCTTCAGCTTCGCAAAATCGATCTTGCCCCGCTGGAACAGGAGCCTCGGTCCCTTCACCTCGTAGACCCGCCCGCCCTGCTCGCGATCGGTATTGCCGCCGGTGTCGAAGACGATCCCATCACCCGCTTTCACCGACGTGCCGCCGCTCACCTCGACCCAATCGTGCCCCACCTTGTCGATGCGCCCCACGAAAGCCCCGCGTTTTTTCCCGAAGCGTGCGTGGACCAGTTTCTGATTGTCGATGCCCTCGAGCCAGCCCGTCGAAAGACCGCGGGAAAAGGCCATCTCAAGCTCGTAGCGATCTTCTTCCGTGGCCACCTCCTCCACACCCGACTTGGCCGCGTCGATCGCTTTCCGATAGGCCCGCGTCACCGCGGCGACGTATTCCGGGGTCTTCAGCCGGCCCTCGATCTTGAAGCTGGTCACTCCGATGCGGATCAGCTCGGGAATCTGGTCGATCCCGGCGAGGTCCTGGGGCGATAGCAGGTAACGCTGATCGCCGAGATCGCGCGTTTCGCCGTCCACGACCAGTTCGTAGGGCATGCGGCAGGCCTGGGCGCATTCGCCGCGGTTCGCGCTGCGCTGTCCGAGCGATTCGCTCGTGAGGCATTGTCCCGAGTAGGCGACGCAAAGGGCGCCGTGGACGAAGGTCTCGAGCTCCACCGCTCCGGGCGAGTCGGGGTGAAAGAGCCGGATCTCGCGCATCGAGTTTTCGCGGGCGATCACGGCGCGGTCGAGATTGAGAAGGCCATGGGCGAAGTCGAGCGCCTCGGGCGAGGTGATCGTCATCTGCGTCGAGGCATGGAGGTGCAGGTCGGACACCATCGCCCGGGCCATCGCGGCGAGCCCGAGATCCTGCACGATGATGGCGTCGACGCCCGCCTCGCTGAGGAGCCGCAACTGCTCCGCGGCATCCTCGAGTTCCTTGGGAAAAATGAGGGTGTTGAAGGCCACGAAACCCCGCACCCCGTGGGCGTGGAGGAAGTCCATCAGCTTCGGCAGGTCCTCCGGCGTGAAATTGTCCGCCCGGATCCGCGCGTTGAAGCGGGGCATGCCGAAATAGATGGCGTCCGCCCCGTTCGCCACGGCGGCGCGCGCGCAGTCCCAGTTGCCCGCCGGGGCGAGCAGTTCGGTGGAGGATTCCGGCATCGGGGAAGGTAGCACGGGTCGGGCGGGGGCGCTAAGTTTGCGCCTGCTTCCTGGCTATGTTGATGCGAGTCATGGGGCGAAAAAGCCTCGCGTCCCAGCACCACGAAGAGCTTGGACTTGATCTCACCAGTCCCATGCAATAAGCTTGCTCCATGCAAACGACCGTTACCACGAAGAACATGGTGACCATACCAGCGGCGCTTTCCCGCAAGATGGGGATCACGCCAGGCTGCCGCCTCGAGTGGCAGGAGCCGCGGGAGGGCAGCGACGAGGTCACGGTGCGGGTGATCCCGACCCGTGGCGAGCGAGCGCGGCGGCTGATGGGAGCAGCCCGGAAATGGTCACCGGAGCGGGATGCGGTCGCGGAGCTGATCGCGGAACGGGTGCGTGAGGAAGACGAGCAGATTCTGCGATGACCTATCTTCTGGATACCTCCGCCCTGCTCGCCCATGCCCGGCGGGAATCGGAAGCTCCACGTGTGCAAGAATTGTTCGACCAGGAAGACGCGATTATTCTGCTGAGCAGCGTGAGCGTCGCGGAGATGGCCAGGCGTCTGCGCGAACTGGCCATGCCCGAAAAAGAACTGTGGCAGCTCATCTCGGAATATGAGGGCTTGGCTTCCGAAATCGTCGCCGTGGACACCGGAGTTGCCCGCCGGTCCGATTTGATCACGCGTCGGGCGGCCACGCGCCTGCCCTTGGCTGATGCGCTCATCGCGGCATGCGCCGCATCGAGGGAGGCGGTTCTCGTCCACCGGGACGCTCACATGCGAGCGATCCCTGAAACCGAGGTGCGGCAACTCGATCTCGCCGCGACCGGTTAACCGCGCAAAAAGACCATCGGGAATGCGTCCCCGTCGAGCACCCTGTCTGCACGCAAATATCCGGAAGCTTTTCCCGCGACAAGCGCGCCCCTTCCTGCTATTTCCTGTCCCGCATGAAGGACATCGACATCGCCCGAGCCGCCACGCTGCTTCCCATCCCGGAGGTCGCGGCCCCATTGGGCATCTCCCCGGAACACCTCATCCCCCACGGACGTTGGAAGGCGAAATTCGACCTCGCGGCCCTGCGCGATCTCCCGGAACGCCCCGACGGCAGGCTCATCCTCGTCACCGCCATTTCCCCGAGCCCTCCCGGCGAGGGCAAGACGACAACCACGGTGGGGCTCGGCGACGGACTCTGCCGGCTTGGCAAAAAAACGATGATCTGCCTCCGCGAGCCGAGCCTCGGTCCCTCCTTCGGAATGAAGGGCGGTGCGACCGGGGGCGGATATGCCCAGGTCGTGCCGATGGACGAGATCAATCTCCACTTCACCGGCGACTTCCACGCGATCGGGGCGGCGAACAACCTGCTCGCGGCGATGATCGAAAACCATCTCCACTGGGGCAACGAGCTCGACCTCGATCCGCGCCGCATCACGTGGCGGCGCGCGATCGATCTGAACGACCGCTCCCTGCGCCGCATCGTGACCGGTCTGCAGGACGAACGCGATTTCCCCCGTGAGACCGGATTCAACATCACGGTGGCTTCGGAAGTGATGGCGATCTTCTGCCTCGCGAAGGATCTCACCGACCTCCGGGACCGCCTCGGGCGCATCGTCGTCGGGAAGAACCGCGCCGGAGGCAATGTCACCGCCGCCGATCTCAAGGCGCATGGGGCCATGACCGCCCTTCTCAAGGACGCGCTCGCCCCGAATCTCGTCCAGACCCTCGAGCACACCCCGGCCTTCGTCCACGGCGGCCCCTTCGCGAACATCGCGCACGGCTGCAATTCGGTGATCGCGACTCGGACCGCCCTGCGCCTCGCCGACTACGTCGTGACCGAAGCGGGCTTCGGCGCCGACCTCGGGGCGGAGAAATTCTTCGACATCAAATGCCGCTCCGCAGGGCTCACCCCGTCGGCGGCGGTGGTCGTGGCCACGGTTCGGGCGCTGAAATATCACGGTGGCGTCTCGCTCAAAAAGCTCCCGGAGGAAAACCCCGACGCGGTCGAGCGCGGCTACGCGAACCTGCGGAGACATCTCGAGAACCTCGCCAAGTTCGGCGTGCCCGCGATCGTGGCGGTGAACGCCTTCGTCTCCGACTTCCCTTCGGAGCGCGATCGTCTTTTCGCCCTTTGTCAGGATTCCGGCGTCCCCTGCGTCCTCGCGACCCATTGGGCCGAGGGCGCCAAGGGCGCGACCGGTCTCGCCGCCGAGGTGCTCCGGGTCATCGACGCGGAAACCACCAGCCGTTTCTCCCCATTGTATCCGCTCGAGATGCCGCTGCTCGAAAAGCTGCGGACGATCGCGCGCGAAATCTACCGGGCCGACGACCTCGACATCGACGCTCCGCTCGTGAAGGAACTCGCCGCCCTCGACCAGACGCCGGCGGGACGGTTCCCCGTGTGCATTGCGAAGACGCCCTACAGCTTCAGCGCCGATCCGGACAAGCGCGGCGCGGCGACCGGGTTCACCCTGCCGGTGCGCGAGATCCGCGTCTCGGCGGGCGCGGGATTCGTCGTCGCCATCACCGGCGATCTCATGACCATGCCCGGCCTTCCCAAGCAACCCGCGGCCGAACACAT
>JBILDO010000121.1:0-5300 GCA_044352585.1 Verrucomicrobiales bacterium | reverse complement strand
ATGGCCTCCTTGTCGAGAGTCATCTCGAGCCTCCGCGCGCCGAAGGCCTCGATGACCTTGGCCCGGAAATCGCGCCGCCGCGCCGGCGAATAGAGCTTCACGGTCTGCTGGGTGATGGTCGAGGCACCGGAGACGAATTCGCGATGGAGGAGGGCGTCAAGCACCGCCCTCCCGACCCCGAGGAAGTCGATCCCGTTGTGCGAAAAATAGCGCGAGTCCTCCGCCGCCAGCGTCGCAAGGACGAGCTTCTCGGGAAACTCGCGGTAGGCCGCCGGTTCGTCGGCGCGGAGATCTCCGTCGAGGAGACGGCGCACGGGCCGGTCTTCGCGGTCCACGAAGAGGAGCCCCGCGGGCGCACGGCCCCGGAGTTCCTCCGGCAGCGCAAAACACCAGGGGAGCAGATAAACCGCGACGAGGTATCCCGCCCCGCCCGCGAGGGCGAGGCCGAGGATCCATCTCCGGAGCTTTCCCCATCGCCGCTTCATCCCCGGGAAGACCGTTTGCCTTTCACCTTCCCACCTTTTACTTCGGCGCAGCCGCGACCGCGACCTCGCCCTTGTCGAGCGGACGCGCTGCCGCGGTGATCCGTCCCGTGCCACTGAGACCGAAACGCTGCGGCTCGTACATCGCCTCGATCTTCGCGGGTGGGGCGGTGACTTCGCCGGGAGCGACGACACGGGCGAGATACTGCAGGCTGTAGTCCCCCGCCCCGAAGACGTCGTCGGCGAAAAAGAGGACGCGGTCCTTGCGGATCTCGCTGTGGGTCGCGTAGAGGCTGCGGGCCTGGCGTCGGGCGTTGACACGCTGCGTCTCGCTCGTCTTGAAGTCGGGGTTCACCGCCTCGAAGATCGCGGGCAGGGCATCGTCGATCGCGAGGTAGGTCTCGCGCTCGTTCGGGAGGTTGACGTCGAGGGTGACGAGGATGAGGTCGCCCACCTTGAGGTTTTCGGCCGGCTGGATGGAACCGTCGATCTCGACCTTCTCGTAGGTCCGCTTGATCGCGAAGCCCTTGTTCTCCGGCTCGAGCGGCATGAGGGCCGGACGGGTAGCGATGGAAAGGTTCGCGAAGACGGCCCCGTTGCCGCTGGTCTTCAGGGACAACTTGCGACCGTCCCCCTTGCCTTTGAACGCAAAGGTCGCCCCGCCGGTGCCGGGTTCGGCGGGAAGCTTGACCGTCCGCGTGTCGCCATCGAAGGCGATCTCGACCTCGTTCGGACCCAGGTTCTTCGCCGCCACCTCTCCGTAGGCGCCCAGGGCGATGAGCGGCCAGGCGTTCGAGTAGGTGCTGCCCCAGCCGTTGCGGGCCTCGCGCAGCTTCATCAGCTCATCGACGAGCTGGTCGCTTTCCGGGCTCGCCGGATTGTGGCGGACCTGGGCAAGGAGGCGCGTCGCGGCGATGTAGGGCTGGCGATACCACGAGACCTCGGCCACCGGCACCTTCGTCGCGGGCTTGAGGAGGGTCTGGACGCGATCCACCTGGGCCGCGCCGCTCTCGACCATGGCAAGGGCGAGAAGGGAACGGGCCTCGGAGGTGAGGACCTTCTGCTTTTCAAAGAGCACCTCGTGGTAGGCGTTCTCGTTGATTCCGGCCAGGGCGAGTGCGTAGGCCGCGAGGCAGCGCTGGGAGAGTTCGTAGGGATCGTTCACCTCGGCGGCTCCGCGGAGTTGGAGGGACAAATAATCCCACAGCGCCTGGGATTGCTCCTTCGGCACGGGAACTCCCTGTTTCGCGGCCATCGCGACGGCGACGCCGGCATAGGCGCTACCCCAGAGAACGGACTCGGTGCCTCCGGGCCAATAGGCGAGCCCCCCGTCACCCGTCTGCATGGAGAAGAGGCGGGTCACTCCCTTGCCGATGATCGCGGCGACTTCCTCCTCCGATTTTCCGAGTTCCGGCAAGACCTTGCGGAGTTGCTGGGTGCTCAGCCACGGAATCGTCGAAGAGGTCGTCTGTTCGACGCAACCGTAGGGATACTTGAGCAGGTAATCGAGTCCTTCGACGGCCTCGATGAGGCGGGAGTTCGAAAGGGTGACCTTCACGCTGCCGTCGCCCTCGAGGAGCCGGCGGTCGATCTTGGCGAGGGCGTCGCCGAGATCGGATCCGTCGCGCAGGGCGACGGTGTGGGTCTCGCGCAGCAACGGCAGCGGATAACCCACCGCGAACTTCGACTCGACCGAGTCGCGGAGCTTCCCGTCGGTGAGGGACCGCACCTTCCAGGTCCATTTCGCCTCGCCCGTGGCGGTCATGGCGACGGGGAACGACACGGTCTCGGTGGCGCCGGAGGGAAGGCTGAGTTTCACCAGCTTCTCGCCGGCACCGGCGGCGGGGGTGAGGCTCGTGTTGATCGTTTCGCCGATGCGGCCGACGAACATGGCGTGCTCGTCGAGGGTCACGGCGATCTCCACTTCCTGCGGCGCGCCGCTGTTGTTGTGGAGGACCGCGGCGATGTCGATCTGGTCGGTGACGTTCGTGAATCCGGGAAGGGCGGGCTCGATGATGAGCGGCTTGTTGATGACCACGGGAGTCTCCCCGCTGCCGAAGCGGTTGCCCTCGGCGACGACGGCGATGACGCGGAAGGTGGTGAGATTGTCAGGGGCGACCGCCTTGGCGCGGACGACGCCGTTCGCATCGGTCACGAGGGCCGCCTCCCAGAAGGCGAGCGCCTTGAAATCCTTGCGGATGCGGTCGGGATCGAGCCCGAACCCACCGCCGCCGCCGCCGATGACATACCCCTTGTTCGCGAAGTCCTGTTCGAGCGGGTTCTCGGGGAGGAGGTCGCCGAGGCTCTGCCCGGTCCAGACCGAGAGCGGGAAGGGCGCGTGGAAGGTCGCTCCAGGATCCGGGGTCCGGTATCCCGTCAACGAGAGGATGCCCTCGTCGACGGCGTAGAAGGTGACCTCGGCCCCGGCGACGGGCTTGCTGCCGCTGTCGAGCACGGTGGCGGTGAACTCGATCTCCTCGCCGGGCTGGTAATACCTGGCGTCGCCCGCCGAGACTTTCGTGGTCAGTTTCACCGCGGGATCATCGACGACGAGCTGGCAGTAGCCGAGCCGGTAATCGGCGGCCTTGTGGACGTGCGGACTGTCCCCGGAACCGCGGATGATGAGGAGCGAGGCGAAGAGATTCGGGGCCGCCCCTTCGACGATTGGAACTTCCAGGACGGTTTCGTACTGGTCGATGACGAGGGACCGCGTCTCGCGGACTCCGCCCCGTTCGATCGAGAAGAGGGCGTTTCCGAAGACGGGGGTGCGGGCGAGCAGTTTCGCGGTGTCGCCGACGCGGTAGCTCTCCTTGTCGGGCGTGAGGTCGATGCGGATGACATCATGCCACGACCACGAGGGTTCCTCGGCTCCGATCACGTTGAACTTCACCTTCGTGACGATGTCGCGCCCGGCCTTGTCCTTGGCCGTGAGGGTGATCCGGTAGTCCCCCGCCTCGGCAAAGGTCAGGGTGTGCGGCATGGCGCGGGTCAGGCCGGTGGCGGCATCGATCTCGGTCTTCACGGTGATCCTCTCGTCCGAGACCGTCCGGAGCATGAGATCGTTGCGGTGGGTCATCTTGCCGTTGGCCCCCATGACCTTGACCGTGGTCCACTCTTCCTTCTCGACGAGGAACGAGGTTTCGAAGGGGTCGGTATGGGCCTTCCCGCCGGTCGTGACCGCGGCAACGGCGAAAGTGGCCTTGTCGCCGGCACGATGGACTCCATCGGGTTCGCGGAGACCCAGGTAGAAGTCGGAGCTGTGGACGGTGAAACGCTTCGAACCCGAGAGGGTCTGCTGGTTCGCGTCGGTCACGGACGCGGTCAGGCTGACGCGGCGCGGACCGGGATGGGTGGTCTGCTCCGGCAGGGAGAAGGTGACGGTGGCCTCGCCCTTCGCACCGAGGGCCGCGGTGCCCTCGGAGCTGAAGGTTTTCTCATCCGCGGCGACGTTTCCGAACTGGAATTCATCGAAGCCGCGGGGACGCGGGAAGTCGTTCTCCGCGTAGACGATCCAGCTGACATCGGCCTTGGAAAGGGGCTTGCCCATGAAATAGCGGGCGCTCACGGGAATGTTGATTTCCGCGCGCTGTGCATATTCCTCCGCGGCCGCGACCGTGACCTCGAAGGTGTTGACGCGATAATCCTCGACCTGGAAGGCGTGCGTCGCGATGAGGCGCCAGTCGGGCTCGACGACCTGATCTTCGGGCGTGTTCGGCGCGGGAGCGGGATTGTAATCGATCTCGACGGCATACCAGCCCATGCCTTCGGCCGGGAGGGTGAAGGCGGTGTCGAAACTGCCGTTCTTGCCGAAGGTGATCTCGCGCTCGAAGAGCTGGCGATGCAGGGCGTCGAAGACGCGGAAGCGGGCGGCTCCCTCGCCGGGACCGGTGAGCTTGTCGGCGTCGATGAAGCGCGCGATCGCCTTCAGCTTCACCTCGTCGCCGGGACGGTAGACGTCGCGGTCGGTGAAGATCAGGGTGCGGCGCTCGCCGGGGAGCACGTCGTCCCAGCGCTGCTCGACTCCGAAGCTCCAGAGACCGACGCTGTTGAGATCCTCGTGGAACTGGATGACATGACGATCCTCCCCGAGGACGGCGTCGAGATAAAACCGTTTCTCCGGGTCGCGGTAGAGGCCGCGGGCGATGCGGGCGATCCCGTCCTTGTCGGTCTCCGTCTCGGCGAGGGAAGTGATGGAGTCGTCCCACAGGGTCACTCCCAGTCCGGCGAGGGGCTTGCCGCTTTTGAGGGAAAAGGCGTAGACGGTCGTGCCATCCTCGCCCTGCTTCCAGGCGAGGCCGATGTCGGTGAGCTGGATGAGCGACTGGGCACCGACCGAAAGCTTCTCGCGGGTGGCGGAGGCTCCCTCGCTGCAGAGGTAAAAGGCGCCGGTGGTCGCGCCCTTGGTCATTTCGTTCCAATCGAGCGAGACGGTTTCACTCCGGTCGATTCCCGCCTTGGCCTCGCTGAAACAGTCGTGGATCGTTTCCCCCGGAACCGCTTCGAAGGCGAGGTTCCGCTTCTCCGACCAACCCTCGTATTTGTCGCGGTATTCGCGCAGGGCGAGAATGAGATCTTTGCCCGCCAGCCGCTTCACGCGGGTGCGAAGACCGGTCAGGTTCCCGGTCTGGACATCGAACCTGCGGTGACCCGAGGCGTTCTGGGCGGTGGCGAAGGCGGGGTAGGTCACGAACCCGGGGTTCGCCTCGAATGTCAGTTTCCGCGTCACCACCTGATCGAGCCGGGTCGTGTCGTTCGCGATGAGACCGTCCCGCAGCGTGACCTCGTATTCGGTGCCGAACTCGAAGGTCCCCCTGAGGA
>JBILDO010000004.1:0-143784 GCA_044352585.1 Verrucomicrobiales bacterium | reverse complement strand
TCTTTTTTTATTTGCAGAGCCGCGGCGCTTCGGCTGCTGCAGTTGCTTGACTGTGTATGTGATCTTCAGCGCCAGCGCTCCCATACCACCGCCTTATTCACTTTTCAAGAACTTTAACTAAGTAGAATTAGGGTGTGTTCGAAAACCGGGATGCACGCGGATTTTGAAAGGCTGGTTGGAAAGTCGGGCCCCGCAAACGGGGCTGGCGTTGGAAGAGCGCGGCCGTTTTCCCGCCTCGCCGGGGTGCTTCCTGCTCACGAGGACAGCCCCGCTCGCTCGTCGCGTCTCGCCAGACGGAAAAGCAGCTCGCGCCGCGCCTCACCCCGGTTTTCGAATGCGCCCTAGAATTCCCCGGCACCCTTGGCAAGCATGTCCGGTGTTTCGTTCAGGAACGAGGAACCTGCACCACCTGCCAACCCGATGCCGCCAGTTCCCTCGCCGTTTCCTCGCTGAGAGTGCCTTGGAGGATGAGCCTGCGTTGGAACCGCGCGATGTCCTCGCGGTTCGCGAACTCGGCCACCTCGGGGGTCCACAGCACGTAGTCGATTGGTGCCGGAATCTCCACGGCACCGTCCGCGGTCATGCCCACCGCGAGCCTGCCGTTCATGCCCAGCCCGCGGTAGGGAGAGGTGCGATGGCGCCAGCGCAGGAGCTGGAGCGCGTCGTGTAAAAAGTGTGCCCGCCAGACCGAATCGCACTGGGCCAACTGGTCGATGATCTCTGCCCGGCCCACGAGATTCAGCTCCTTCAAGGCCGTGACCATCTGGTGTCGCACCGACCGGATCACCGCCGGATTCGCGAAGAGTGCATCGATATTCGTCGGGGGAATTCCCATTTCCTTGAGCACGTTGCGATTCTGGAAATCGAGCTCCCCGGGTGTCAGTTGGTAGAGCGTGTCGGGGAGACCGATGAATTCGGTGGCGTTGATCGCTTGCGAGACACCGCCGCTTGCGAGCGAGGCCCCGATCCTCAGGGGGAGACCTCCGGCGAAGAAGGCCCAGGTGACCTTTTCCATTTCCTCCTGGAGCCGGGAATTGTCCGTATATGGGTCGACTCCCAGTTGTCGCGCGCATTCGAGCTTGGCCTTGTCGAAGCCGGCGGCGCTCTTGAGGATGCGCCCCACCCCTCGCCCCACCTGTTCCGGATCCGTGACCGGCTCACCGGCCTTCTTTTCGCCCGCCTTGCGGGCCGCATTGCCGATCCCTGATCCGACTTTTCCGAAAAAGTGGCCGACGGACTTCGGAACCTGCTTGATCGCATTTCCAGGATCCGCGGCGATGTTCTTGACGGCAGCGATGGGGGATTCGACCGATTTTCGAAGACCTTCCGCGAAGAGGTCGCCCCTGCTCACGGTCACCAGTTCTGAGATCGCCTGGATTTCACCGATGCGGCGGCGCAGCTCCGCGACACCGGCGCATTCGTAAATCCCGTAGTCCGAATCCACCGTGAAATGAATCAGATAACCGTCCGCAGAGGCATGTTCGCGGACGCGGTGGTGGGGGCCCGCAAGAAGAGGGGGGGGAAGGATCTGTGAGGCCCGGAACAGTTGAGGTGCCTCAAAGGCCATCAGGGGGACGTTCAAAGTGAACGCCAACCAAACAAAGAGGCCGAGTCGGCGAAGCAAGGGGTTTCGGATAGTCATCATCGGAATTGTTCGGGGAAAAAGTCCTAAGCCTCTTTCCTCGAGGTGTCCAGTCATCGTCCAAAAACGACCAGAAAAGCGGCTCGGAAGCCGGGGAAAAAAATAAACAGGCAGGCTAATTATACTTGATTCTTTGGAGGAAATTGATTCTTCTGGATGTCATGAGTTCTCCACGAATCATATTCCCGGATCGAGCCTTTTACCATTGTGTCTCCCGTGTTGTCGATAAACGCATCGTCTTCCATGCCGGCGAAAAGGAGGTCTTCCGCTCGATCCTTCGCAAACTCGAGACGTTCTGCGCGGTCCGCGTTTCCACCTATTGCCTCATGGGCAATCATTTTCATCTCCTCGTCGAGGTCCCCCCGCGCGATTCGATTCCTCCGCTGACCGCGGAGTCGCTCGTCTCGCTGCTGCATCTCCTTTACGACAAGGTCACCGTCCAATCCGTCACAGCCCAGCTCGAATCCGCCCGCAAATCCTGGAACACGACCTGGGAACGCGAGATTCTCCAACGCTTCGAGCGACGTCGCGGCGACCTTTCGGTCTTCCTCAAGGAACTCAAACAACGTGTTTCCATCTTCCTCAACCGCCGTCTCGGACGTTCCGGAACGCTCTGGGAGGGGCGCTTCAAGAGTGTCCTCATCGAGGGCGGGGAAACCGCCCTTCACACCGTGGCCGCCTACATCGACCTCAATCCGGTCCGCGCGGGTCTGGTGGCACGACCCGAGGATTACCGATGGAGCGGATACGGCGAGGCGATGGGGGCAGGAAAGGGCTCCAAACGCGCCCGGGAGGGACTCGATTCACTCCAGCGCGAGGCCCTCGCGGATCCGGAGCGAGATGCCTCCGGACTTCCTTGGAGCACGGTGCGGGACCGTTATCGGCGCCTGCTCTATCTGGATGGAAGGGAACGTCCGGCCGACGAGTCGGGCGGATCGCGCGGGCGGAAAGGCATTGCCGCGGCGGAGGTCGAGGTGGTGGTGGAAGGCGGGGGTCGTCTCAGCCTTCCGGAGGTGTTGCGACGAAAGGTGCGCTACTTCAGCGACGGGGCGGTGCTGGGCTCTGCGTCATTCGTGGAGCAGGCCTTCGAGATCCTCCGATCGAGGGGGCGGATCGGTCCACGCCGTGAAACCGGTGCGCGCCGTCTCCGCGGCGCGGACTGGGGGAAACTGCGCGTCCTGCGCGACCTACAGGTCCAGGTGATCGGACCGGAACAGGATGCTTCGGCGGACCGCTCCGCGGATTGAGGTTTTGTCAGGGCGCGGCGAACTTCCACAGGTAACCGTCGCTTCGGATGTAGAGGGCCTTGCCGTCGAGGGCCGGAGTGCTCAGGATGGTCTCACCGAGCTCGATTTCGCTGGTGACGACTCCCTTTTCACCGTTGGTATCGACGACCTGCCCGACTCCCTGCTCGTTGAAGATGTAGAGTTTCCCGTCCCCCCCGGCAACCGGGCTGCCGCTGAACGGTCCTTTCAGGCGGATCTCCCATGCCACGGTGCCGTCGCGGCGGCTGGCACAGGTCAAGACCCCGGCGTTGTTGATGAGAAAGAGCTTTTCCGGCCCGACAAGGACGCTCGGCGTGCCGGGGCGCTGGTTCGTTTGATTCCAGACCTTCTTCGGCTCCTCGCCTGCGGCACCGAGCTTCATCACGGTGAGGCCGTTTGCGGGAATGAAGAGTTCGTCACCCGAGGCGGCTGCAGAGGGGATCGTCGAGGCCTTTTCGGGAATGGAAAACACCCTCGATCCGGTGGAGGGGACGAGACCGACGACACCCTCGCCCGATTGGAGCGCCACGATGGACTCGCCTTCCTTGTTCAACACGGTCGGGGAGGTCCAGTTCGCCGATTTCGGCCGGTCGAGCTTCCATTTGTTCATCCCGGTGAGCAGGTCGAACCCGGCCGCGAAGGATTCGGAATCATTCTCGATCTGCGCGACGAGGGTGTCGCCGACGACGATGGGGGAGGACGCCATCCCGAGGCTGTTCGATGCGTTCGGATAATCGAGGGTGAGCCCCCGCATCCAGACGAGGTCGCCGTCGAGGTCGACGCACACGAGGTCGTTCGAAGAGTAGAGCGCGTAGATCCGTTCGCCGTCGCTCGTGGGCGTGGGGGCCGCGACATTGGTCTTGCTGTGCGACATCGTCCGTCCCGTCGCCCAGAAGCGCCGTTCCCAGAGCGGCGTGCCGTCCTTGGCCGAGAAACAAAGGACGTGGAGCTGCTGTTGCTCGGGGCCGCTCGCGGCCGTGAGAAACACCTTGTCCCCCACGACGATCGGGCTGCCGAGTCCCCGTCCGGGCAGGGCCGCCTTCCAGGCGAGAGTCTTTTCCGCAAGCTCGCCCACCGTGGTGGCAATGCCAGGATCGAAGCCTGATCCCGCGGGCCCGCGGAAATTGAGCCAGTCGGCCCGGAGGGAGGAGAGGGGGAGGGCCAGCGAAAGGGAGAGGAGCAGAAGTGGTTTCATGGACGAAGGAAAAGACATCCGGAGTGGTGGCGTGGGGTTTCAGTTCTCCCGGTTCGGGCGGCGGCGGACCGGGGCGGACTTCTCGGGCGTCGGTTTCCGGTCGGTCGCGAGGATGGCGGTGCCGGTGGCGTCGCAGACGCGGAGCTGGAATTCCCACTGCACCGTCCAGTCCTGGGTTTGCTCGTTCTGGCAGGCCTTGACGAGGAGGGTGTTCTTTCCCTTATTGAGCTTCACCGGGAGCGAATACTGGTCGATCCGCTGTCCGCGATGATACTCGTCGCGTCCGAAGAGCAGTTCGCCGTTGAACCAGATCTTCCAGGCGTTCTTGCAACCGAGCCGGAGTTCGGCATCACGCGCCTCCGCCGCGTTGAACTCGGTGTAGGCGTAGCCGGTGACCTCCTTGAGCGGGCCGAAGGGCTGGTTGAAGTCGACCTTTCCGTAATCGTCCGGTGTCGCATACTCTTGCCACGTTACCGGCTTGCCATCCTTGCCCTCGTATCGGGCGGTGAGATCGATCGAGGATTCCGGCGGAAAGGGTTTGTCGAATCCGGCCCGACCGGTGTTGTCGAAGGGAGCGATGAGGTGCCAGTAGGACAGGAACCCGAAGTGCTTCGGGAGGTCGACCTTCTCCTCCAGTTTCTCGCGGAGCAGCTTCGTCACCGCATCGATCTGGTCGGCGTCGCGGGCCGCATCGAGTGCCTTCCGGAGGGTGGCGAGGCTTTGGTCGCGGGCTCCCGCCTCGAGTTGCGTCTTGCCCTCGGCGAGGAGCTTGGCGACCGCGTCACGGCGCAGCGCGGGGCTCGGGTCGTCGGCGAATCCCGGAATGAGCGCCGCGGCGTCGTCTGGGTCGAGTTTCAGGTAGAGGTCGAAGGCGAGGCGGCGTGCGTTCGGTTCGTTGTTCCGGTCGAGGACGAATGCCTTGATCGCGTCACCGGGGAGGCTTTTGCCGGCCCTTAGTTCCCGGTCAAAAACCGTTTCGACGGCGGTCCGCATCCAGTTGCGGGCAAGGGGACTCGAGCCGTCCATCGCCGCGAGGACCGGAACGAGCATTTCGGAGCCAAGGGCGGTGAGGGCATTCCAAGCGGCCGCGGCCTCGTTATTGCCGGCTCCTTCACGCCCGACCTCGCGAATCTGCTCGATCGGCGCGGACCACGTTTCCGCGAGGGCGGATGAGAAGGGGAGAAGGAGGGAAAGGGAGAGGGTGAGAAGAATGGGCTTCATCGCTCGCGAAGGTAGCGTTTCCCATGGGGAGACGGCAAGTCCCGCGAACCGGTCACCCAACGATTTTCCCGTAAAGATCGAGGGTTTCCCGGGCGATCTCGGCCCAGCTGAAACGCTCGAGGACCCGTGCCCGGCCCGCCTTGCCCATTTCGGCACAGCGTGCGGGGTCGCGCATGAGGGTGTTGATTCCGGTGGCGAGGTCGTGCGCATAGACCTCCGGATGGATCGCCTCGAAGGGCGAATCGGGCTGCTGCGCGAGGGGAATGAGCAGCCCCGTCTCACCGGGCAGGATGATTTCCTTCATGCCTCCGACGGCGGATCCGACCACGGGGGTCTCGCAGGCCATCGCCTCGAGGTTGATGATGCCGAAGGGCTCGTAGATCGAGGGAGTGCAGAAGACGCGGGCGTGACTGTAGAGCACGATTTTCTGGTAGGCCGGGATCATCTCCTGGATCCAGACAACGGGTCCATCGTGACCGGCGCGGGCCGCGGCGACGGCGTTCTCCATCTCGACCTTGATCTCGGGTGTGTCGGGCGCCCCCGCACAGAGGACGACCTGGGTGCCCGGGTCGAGGTGGCGGATCGCATTGACGAGGTGGACGATGCCCTTCTGGCGGGTGATGCGGCCGACGAAGAGGACGAAGGGCACGGCGGGATCGATTCCGTGCTTTTGCAAAACGGTTTCGTCGAAGGTCGGGGTGTATTCGTCAGGATCGATGCCGTTGTAGATGACGTGGACCTTGTCCCCGTCGACATTGAAGAGACGGAGGATGTCCGAACGGGTCTCGTGCGACACGGCGATCACCGCATCGGCCATCTCGATGGCCGTCTTCTCGAGCCAGACGGTGAAATCGTAGCCTCCGCCGAGCTGTTCGCGTTTCCACGGGCGGAGCGGCTCGAGCGAATGCACGGTGAGGACGAGGGGGCGGCCGTAGTTGAGTTTTGCGAGGATCCCGCCGAAGTGCGAATACCAGGTGTGCAGGTGCACCACGTCCGCGTCGATCGCGCGGGTGTTGAAATCGAGGCACCGTTGCAGGGCACCGAACACGGAATGGAGGGGCTTCGGCGCGGAGTAGGCTCCGGAGTCGACCTCGAAGCCGGTGACGGAGGGGTTCCCGCAAGGGGCGGACTGGGCGCCGAAACAGCGCACCTCCACCTCGCAGAGCCTGGCGAGTTCGCGCGCGAGGTATTGGACGTGAATGCCCGCGCCCCCGTAGACGTGGGGAGGGAATTCGTTGGTGAGGAGGAGAGTCTTCATCCGACCCGCGCAAGAGAGCGGTTTTGACCCGGATTGCAAGGGCGAAGCGTCCTCCGGTCAAGGGGCCCGGTATTCGCCCTCCCAGATGGGACCGTGGTCGATGCCGCTATCGTCGCGGTAAAGGCTGAAGCCCGACTCCATGCTCTTGAGAAAGGCGGCAAAGGACGCGTCGTCACGGTGGAAGGTGGAGGTTTCGGGCCGATCAAGGAATCCGGATTTCCTCAGGGCGTGATGGAGCTGGATAAGGTTGTCGCCGAACATCGTGAGGCGCCGCCGCTGGGGCTCGGTCTCGCACCGGGCGTGGGTGGCGAGGTAACGACGCTCCATTTCGGGAAAGAATGGCGCATAGATCGCACGCATTACGGCGGCGTTGATCTCATATTGGCTTCCTTTGTAGACGGGCGACTCGGCTTCCTTGTGGAGACGCATCCGCTCGTCGAGGGCGTCGTAAAGTCCGCGCATCTCGGGCCAGCCGGGGCCGTAAGCGAGCGAAAGCCATTCGCTGAGTGCCGCGGAGAGATCGAGTCCGGGTTTCCAGAGTTGCTTCGCGACGAGGTAATTGACCGGAGCGTTCACTCCCCACGCCGTCGTGCCGACCATGCGGGCGCCCCAGGCCCGGTTCGCGGAGGCGGCGGGCAGTTCGCGTCCCAGGATGTCGAGCGAGACCGGCAAGGGCGCGCCGTGGTAGCATCGCATCCAGGTCGAGTAGTTGTGGTAGGTGAAGCTCGGCGCGATCTCCGCCCAGCGTTTCATGACGCCGTTCAACTCGTCGCGGTAGACTGGCTTGAGGAGGCCGTAGCCGTAGTAGTTCAGCGGCGCCCAGCAGAGGGAGAGATTTTCGGGCAGGGCGGGCGGATGCTCCGGCGGATACTGGTAGTTGTAGTAGACGAAACCACCGAGGCGGCGGCCGGGCCGCTCGCGGGCGATGATCGCGGCGACCTGTTGGTAGAAGGTCAGGATCGCGAGGGCGTGGTTCGGTTTTCCGTGGGGATCGGTGCCGATGAGTTTTTTGCAGCGGTCGCAGTCGCAGAATCCGCCGCCGTCGGTCGGCGAGATCGAGGACATGGGACGGTTCGGATTCCGGTCCATCGACTCGATGACGCGGGCGGCGAAGAGATCGACGAGGCCCGGTGCCGTGGTGCAGAAAAAGGCGACCTTGCCGTTGCGCACCGCGTCGCCCCGGGTCGATTTCCATCCGGGATGCGCCTCCATGTCGGCGGGCTTCAGGTAATCGTCCCAGGAATGGCCGTATCCGGCGACATGCGGGTGGAAAGCGTTGGTCAGGCGATGCCGGCGCATCCAGTTGGTCGTCTCGGATTTCGGCCGTCCCGGCCAGTTCGGATCGCTCTCGCCGACGTAGGCGAGCTGGCGCACGGCGAAGCCGGGCGAACCGCGGAGAGGCTCGCCGATCGCGACGCGCAATTCCTTGCGGGGCGGGATTTCCTCGCCCCATTCACCGGGCAAAAGCCAGCGGGCGTCGAGGAAACGCTCGAGGAACTCCACCACGCCGAAGTAAACTCCCTGGCTCGGCACAAACCACGGATCGCCCCCGACGCCGGTCTGGGTGTCGTTGCCCGCGAAGATGAGATCGCGTCCTTCGCTCCGGATCTCGAAGCCATCCTGCGGCAGGGTCGGCTCGGAAAGGAGCCGCAGAGCCGGTCCGGCCGGTGATTCGGTGACGATGGGCAGCATCACGCCGGTGGCGTTCTGGATGCCCCGCTGCAATTCGCGGGCCGCCAGGACGGTGATGGCGTCGTCTCCGGGGGCGTGGTGAATGACGTGGTCGGAGCGGCGGTCGTCCACGACCACGACTTCGGCCGCCTCGATCGAGGCGAGGAGACAGGGAATGAGGAGGAGGAACCGTTTCATCGCCGAGGGGGGGAATCCTCACTCGATCCAGAATGAAAAGAACCGGCCGTTTTGCACTGCGAATTCCAGCCGCATCGGCTGCCCTTTGCGACCGGCAATCTTGGTCAGTTCCGGGAGGGCGATGGCGGTGTCGTCGTGTCCCTGGACCGTCACCTTTTGCAGGGACTGGCCCGACTCGTCGAGCAGGCTCACGGTGAGGATGCCGAAAGGCACCGCGGCGTTGACGTGGAGGACGGATCCCTCGTGGACAAAGGGCTTCGTTCGCAGGATGCCGGGCCGGTAGTTGCCCTCCATCGCGACGAAGCGGTCGCGCCGGATCGTCGCGAGACCGAGGGAACCGCGGAAGGGGGCGATGTGGCCGACGAGCTTGGGATTGTCGTCGAATTTCCACCGCGTGCTGTGCAGCGTGTTCCTGCCGGTGTAATAAAAGCGCAGTTCGTCGCCGACCATGACCGGATCGGCCGTCGGGGGCGAGATGACGCCGCGGTCCCATTCGCCGAGGCCGCCGTTGCCGAGAAAGGGCGAGCGGTCGTCGAGCCGCTGCCAGGTGCGGTTGTCCCGGCTCACGGCGAGCTGGATGGGCAGGGCGACATGGTCCGGCTCGTTGATGAAGGCGTGGACGAAGCCGAGGTGAAGTCCCGCGTAGGGCACGCTGCGCAGGTCGTAGATCTCGGTCAGGGTGCTGTCGCGGGCGTCGCTGGCCAAAACGAGATCGCCCTTCTCCGGCGTCCAGTGAAGGAAGTCCTCGCTCTCGCAACGGATCACGGCGCGGCCCATGTTGTACTGCAGGTTCGGGTCCGCGGCATGGGCGGCCTTCTTTTCCTCCGAGACCACGCCGGTGACACGACCGTAGAGCACCCAGCGGCGGCGTTTCTCATCGTAATTGATATGGAAGGGAAGATCGACGGTGGCCCGGCAGACGGGTTCGTTCACCGGGGTCCAGTGGATGCCGTCGGGACTGAAGGCCACGCCCATGGCGATGAACTTGCCCGCGCGGGTCGCTCCGGGCGGCTGGTGCTGCCGGTTGATCCAGAGGAAGGCCATCTTGTAGCGTTTCGCCGGATCGGTTTCGCGCGGGTCCTTGATGACCCCGCTGGCATGACCGAAGTAGCGCCAGCCCGCCTCGCGCGAGCGCATGTAGTCGAGCTTGTCCGGCGGGGCGTCCTCGACATCGATCTCGCTGCCGCTGAGGATGACGCGGTTGGTCGGTCCCGAATCGAACTCGGGAAAGAGCCGCAGCGCGGGGCGATCCCAATGGATGCCGTCCTTGCTCGTGAAATAGAAGACGCCGATGCCGTAGCCGTCGGCCCACAGTTTGAAGAGCTTTTCCTCCTCGTCGTAGAGCACGCTCGGCACCACGTAGCCTTCGGGCTCCCACTCCTCCTTCGGCACGATCAGCGGATTGGCCTCGTGTTTCTTCGCGGGCTGGACCCGGCGGACGAGATGCTCGGTGTGCTCGATGAGATGGTCGTCGAGGAACAACTGGCGCTCCTTGCCGATCCGGATGGGTTCGGCGGCCGAGGCGGAAGCTGCCAGCGCGAGCAGGATAAGGCCGGCGGGTTTCATGAAATCAGGGCTTGAGGCACTTGGCCACAAAGTCGGACAGCACCGGCGTCACCGGATCGCCTTCGGTGCCGATCTCGGCGTTGATGCGGGTGTGATTCGTCTCCTTCTGGCCGTGCACCGTCACCGGGATGCCGGCCTCCTTCAGGACCGCACCGAAACGCCGCGCTTGAGCGGCATTGTCAGGGTGATCGGCGACGTGGAGGATGAGGAAGGGCGGGATGCCCTTGTCCTTCGCCACGTGGGTGACGGCGGAGAAATCGACGTGTTTGGCAGGATCGTTGCCGAACTTCTGCCGATGGCCGAAGGAGGCCTGCGGCTCGTGGTGGACGCGGCGGCGCGTCTCCGCGACCTCGATGATGGCGGGAATGTCGTAGGTGTCGCCATCTACCGGGACACAACCGATGAGGACGTCGAAGGATACGCCTTCCTTCTTCAGCCAGCGATCGTCCGTGCAGAGGAGCGCCGCGAGCTGGGCTCCCGAGGAATGGCCGCCGACCAGCACCCGCGAGGGATCGCCTCCGTATTCGGCGATGTGGTGCCGCACCCACGCAAAGGCCTTCGCAACATCGCCGACGAGGTCCTCCATCACGACCTCGGGGAGGAGGCGGTGATTGATCGAGACGAAGACAAAACTTTTCTCCATGAAGTATCGCGGCTTCTCCTGCACATTCGCCTTGTCGCCCGTCTGCCAGCCGCCGCCGTGAATCCAGAAGACGACGGGCAGGTCCTTCGCACCGGCCGGCGCGTAAATGTCGAGAACGTGGCGGGCGTGGCCGTTTTCGACGTAGGGAACGGTTTTTGGAGAGAGTTGGGAAAATGCCGGGAGTGCGGCGAAAGCGAGGAATGCGGCGATGAGGAATGGCTTCATAGGGTTGGGTTGGAGACTAAAGAGGGTTGCTTCGAGGGTTCCACATCGATGAGCAGCCCGTTCATCTTGGGCGCGTCGTGGATGTAAAGAAGCCGGCCGGGCGAGATCTCGCGGATCGCGGTGTAGTTGAAGCCGACCTTCTCGGAGATGACATGGTGAGAGCTCCAGGTCTTGCCGAGGTCGTTGCTGAACATGAGGCAGCTCGCGGGACGGCCGTAGCTGCAGGCGAGGACGCCGTTGCTCATGAGGACGAGATCGGGCAGGACCTTCCCGACCTCCAGTTCGATCGGCTTCGACCAGGTCTTGCCACCGTCGTGGGAAAACATCTGCTTCATCCGCGAATTGCGGTCGCCGCGGATCACGGCGGTCTGCTCGGTCTCTGACAAACGCACCACGGCCGGCTCGCCGCCGGGTCCGATCGTGGAGAGGTGATTCCAAGTCTTTCCCCCGTCGGTGCTGCGGACGAGATGGGACATGCGCACGGTGTTCCGGCGGCCGTCGGGCAGGGGCACGGCCTTGCGGCTCCACACCACCATGGTCAGGCCGCCGTCGGGATCGTTCCAGAGGTGGCGCTCGCAGATGATCTGGTCACCCTCGGATTCGTTGGTGTATTCCTGGGGCAGGACGATGCGGTTGTCGACCTGGGTGTAGGTCTTGGCTTCCTTGTCGAGATACGTGGTCTTTCCGACGACGCTGCCGTCGGGCTGGGTGCGCGTCCAGCGCGACATCGCGAGAATGCTGCCGTCCGGTCGACGCACGACGGGCAGGGGCGTGGTATCGACCTGGTCGAGACCGGGGATGGGTATCCAGGTTTTGCCCTGATCAGTCGATTTTAGCAGGCCATAGGGCTCGTAAAAGGCATCGGGTCCCTGGGCGACGCTCATGAGGAGGAGGCCCTCGCCGAGGTCGTAGAGGTAGGGCCGCGTCTGGCGCACGTCCTCGCGGGGGATTTCCCATTGATCAGCGATCGTGATGTTGACCGGATCAGGGGCAGGTGGATCACTCATCTTCCTCACCCCGAGCTTCACGGATTGCCAAACGGCTTCACCCGTTGCGGTTTTGGCGGTCGAGCCGAAGCGGATGAAGGGCTTGCTCGAGTCCGCCGCTTTCCAAAAGGCACCCTGGCCGGTGACCTTGCGTTCGCCATCGACCCTGATTTCCATGTCGCGTCCGCGGATGAGGAGTTGGTAGGTGTGGAATCGGTTTGTCGTGTCCATCGGGACAAAACGGTCGGTGTGGCTCGTCGCCTGATTGGCGAAGAGGACGAGTCCTTCCTGATGGATCCCGTCGCTGACGAGGATGGAGACCGGAGCGCCGTCGCGCCACGGCCAGAGGGAGAGCGAGCTCTTGTTCTTCTGCGAACCGGTCGTGGCCGAGACTTTCACGACGGCCTCGACGATGACCTCGGTGCCGGGTTCCGCGGTCCACGGGGCCTGGAAATGGGCGAACTCCGCCGAGTCGTCGGTCAGGCGCATACCCTCGGCCTCGACTGATGCTTTCGGTTCGCCCGTCTTGGTCCAGGGCGCGGGGGGCAGGCTTTTGCCGTCATAGCGGAGCAGCCAGCGGATCTCCTCGGCCGGGAGATCCGGGGAAAACGCGGCGAAGAGGGCCAGGAGCGCAAGCGGGAGGCGGGGAATCATCCCCCGAGGCAATCAGGTTTTGCCTCCGGCGGCAAGGACGTGAGCGCGTCTTTCGACCGCTCGACCGGTCTTCACTCCGATTTCTCCAAGGTCCACCGCACCGCGTTCGTGATCAGGCGTCGAACGGACGGTTGGGTGACGTCTTCCGGCGCGCCGAGGCTGGTGTAGAAAACGCGGGCTTTCTTCGGACCATAAAGACGGGTCCACGCGAGCGGCTGGGCCGGCTCGATGTCTTTGGCTTTGCCCGACAACAGCGGCGCGGCATCCGCGGCGAGGGGCAGCACGCGGTACATCGAGACATGACCGAGAATCGTTTCGGGATCGACGCCCTCGAGCAAGGGGCTGTCCGCCGGGGCTTTCGGGTGGCGGGTCACCGCGTAGGGCAGGCCCTTGGTCTCGTAGCCGGTGTTGTCACAGCCCAACACCTCGGGCACGAATTCCGGCCAGGCCGCGAGGGTCGGATCGGTCACGGGTTTGTTGGCCGGAGGAATGAAGGCGTGGTTCGCCGTGCGGATGCCGAGGAGCGGCTTGCCGGCGGCGAGGTGAGCGCGGATCGCGTCGAGCTGCTCGCGCGGCGGGGTGGCGCGACGGACGAAGACGACGAGGAGATCCGCCGACTTCATCGCCTCGATGAAGCCCTCGAAGTGGGTGGGCAACTCGTGATTGCCCTCGATGATCGTGACGCGGTGGCCGAGCGACTTCCACTCCTTTTCGGCAAAGCCGCGGCAGGCGTTGACCGAGTCGTAGTTGTTCGGTTCCCCGATCGTGAGGCAGACGATGTGGGCCGATTTCGCGGATGGGGTCAGGAGGAGAAAAAAAGCGAGGAGGGCGAAGAAGGGTTTCATGGGGATCAGTTCGGAGACCGGGTAGTGTCGAGCCCTGCCCGTGGGGAATCAACTCACGTCATTCCTTCCGGGGTGCCACCAACAGCACCTCCAGCACGCGCTCGACATGCCGGTCGTTGCCAGGCTTTTTCAAAAGATGGCGTTGCTTCCCCGCCGGATCTGGAATCCACGCGAAGGTCATGTCCTCGCGCAGGTCCATTCGTCCGTTCGCGGATAGATCCCAGCAGTCGGTGAGGCCACGCACGGCCACCAGCACCGCGGCGAGGTCGGCGACATGACGGTCGCGGGCGGTGCCGTCGAAGTAGTGCTCGTAGGAGCGGCGCACGGGATTGTCAGACGGGGTCTCGGCGAGGGCGGACCCGATGGCGAGCCCGCTCGGCACCGAGCAGACCTCGCGTCCGGCGAAGACGATCTCCCCGGGCCAGTGGTGGATCGCGTGATGGGCGGACGCGGCGTCGCGCTGGAAGTTGACGTTGCCGAGCGAGAGATCGTCCTGCGGCGGAGCACCGATGAAATTGCCGCCCATGCAGACCCACCTGGCGACTTTGGCGCGGGCGAGTTCGATGCCGCCGGGTGACCGGAGAAAGTGGCTCACGTTGGTGAGGTAGCCGACCGTGACGAGGACGACGGAGTGATCCGGCTGTTGGGTGAGGATGTCCCGATAGACCCCGACGGCGTCGGGGAAGTCCGCGCCCGACGCGACCCGATGGGGAAACTCGCGGGCGATCCGGCCGGTGAACTTCGACGGCATTTTCACGCCGCCGTCCTTGATCCGGCCGACCGGCAGATCGGGGCGCCCGCGGTAACAATTGATGGCATCGACGGTGGCGAGGGCGTTCGGATCAGGAACACTCGTGACCGTGGCGAGGATCTCGCATTCGCCGCGGTCCGCGAGGGCGTGGAGCACGGCCATGGCTCCGGCGTCATCGCAGTCGGTGGTCATGTCGGTGTCGAAGAGGATTTTCACCGGCTCGGCGGCGTGGAGGGGGGCACCACAGAGGGCACCGAGGGACACGGAGAGAATGAGGAGGCGGTGCCGGTTCATCGGATCTTCCGTGAAGTGATCAAGAGGGTAAGTCCCATCACGAAACAACTGATCGCGTCGAGCATCACCCACCAGAGCGGGAGTTTGGCTTGAAGATCAACGGAGAAATAGATCGGTCCGCCGAGGAGGAGAATCCAGCCGAAGGCTTTCACGAAGGTCTGATGCCGGACGACGTCGTTCGAAACCATCCAGAAAACGACTCCGAAGGCGACGTAGATGAATCCCGTGTTCCCTGACAGATACACCGTGAGGGGATCGAGCGTGGGCCGCGGCATCTTCATCATCCAGGCGAATTTCTCCAGCGCGACCCCGGGGAGGATCACGGCGGGCAAGCCGGTGAACAGGACGAGGGCGCAGAAGCGGATGATCCAGCGCTGGATGGTGGCGGAACCGGGGGAGGGGGCGTCGTGGGAGGGCGTCGGTAAAGTCATCGAAAATCCGGGCGGTGATGATCCGCCGCTTTCCCGCGGCGGATTCGTGAAGGGTAGGGGCCCGCTCCGAGGTGTAAAGCAAAGAGAGCCCCCCGCAGGCCGGAGGTGACAAGATTTGAGATTCGAGGTGGAACTTTGTGCCCCGAGGCCGGACATTCCCGAGCTCCGATAACTCATGGATTCCGAACTCATCTTCCTCTGCGGCCTCGTTGCCGCGATCAACGTGGTTTCGACCTTGTCCTACGCCGTCCGCATCGCCGGGGTGAGGACGGGCCGCATCGCCTTCGCGCTCTCGCTCTTCAACCTCCTCGTGTTGTTCTCGCGCAGTTCGAATGCCATCCTCGCGCCGCTCCTGTCGAAGCGGACCGAAGAGGCGATCTCCCAGGCCGGCGATCCGGACCCGACCGATTTCCGCATCCTTCTGCTCGCCGCGGCCGTCGGCACCGTGATCGGCGGGCTGCTCATCCCCACCTTCCAACGCCTCGTGACCCGCGCGGTGGAGCGGTTCGACAAACGCCCCTCGATGGGGGCGCTGATCCTGACGGCGGCGAATCCGCGCAACTGGTGGCTGGCGGCCCGGGAACTGACTCCTCCCGCCCCGGGGAACGTCGCCCTTTTTGGAAAAACGAAGCGACTTCCCTGGCTCGTCTTCGCGATGAACGTCGGGGGAATCGCGCTGATCACCTGCGGGGTGTTTTCCTCGCTCTATGCGGGCTACCTCGTGCCGGAACTGCGCCTCACCGCGGGGAACCTATCCGCGCTGGTGAACTTCATCGGCACGATCCTGATGTTCGCGCTCGTTGATCCGCATTTCTCCTACACCTCGGACAAGGTCGTCTCGGGCGAAGTCTCCCACAGCTATTTCCGGGCCGTGGTCATCGGCATGACCGCGAGCCGCTTTCTGGGATGCCTCTTCTCGCAGGTCATCCTCGTGCCGGGGGCGTGGGGGATCGCCAAGGTGGCGGAATGGATTTGAGTCCGGCTCAATCCTCCTTCTGCAGGCTCGCGACGACGTTGAAATCCTCGAGGGTCGAGGTGTCGCCCTTCACCTCGCCGCCGGAGACGATTTCCTTGAGGAGGCGGCGCATGATCTTGCCGCTGCGCGTCTTCGGGAGTTTCTGGGTGAAGCGGATGTCGTCGGGTTTCGCGATCGCACCGATTTCGTGGCCGACGTGGTTTTTCAGTTGCTTCGCGAGTTCGGGCCCATGGGCGACGCCTTCCTTGAGGGTGACAAAGGCGACAACGGCCTGGCCCTTGATCTCGTGGGGGCGGCCCACGACCGCGGCCTCGGCCACGGCGGGGTGCGAGACGAGGGCGCTTTCGACCTCGGCGGTGCCAAGGCGGTGGCCGGAGACGTTGAGGACGTCATCGAGACGGCCGACGATCCAGAAATAACCGTGTTCGTCGACACGCGCCCCGTCGCCGGCGAGGTAGATGCCCTCGTATTCGCTCCAGTAGGTGTCGACGTAGCGCTGCGGATCCTTGTAGATCGTGCGCAACATGCTGGGCCAGGGTTTGCGGATGACGAGCTTGCCTCCCTCGTTCGGACCGCATTCGTTGCCGGACTCGTCGAGAATGGCGGCATCGACGCCGAAGAACGGGCGCGTCGCGGTGCCGGGCACGGTCGGCGTGGCTCCGGGGAGGGGGGAAATCATGATCGCGCCGGTCTCGGTCTGCCACCACGTGTCGACGATGGGACAGCGTCCGCCGCCGATCTTCTCATGATACCACATCCAGGCCTCCGGATTGATCGGTTCGCCGACGGAACCGAGCAGGCGCAGCGAGGAGAGGTCGTGTTTCTCGACAAAGAGGTCGCCGGCCTGGATGAAGGCGCGGATCGCGGTGGGGGCGGTGTAGAAGATGGTGACCTTGTATTGCTCGATGATCTGCCAGAAGCGGCTCCAGTCGGGCGAGTTGGGCGCGCCCTCGTACATGACCTGGGTGGCCCCGCAGGCCATCGGGCCGTAGACGATGTAGCTGTGGCCCGTGATCCAGCCCACGTCGGCGGTGCACCAGTAGACGTCGCCGGGCTGGTGGTCGAAAATGTAGTGGAAGGTCGTCGAGGTTCCGGTGAGGTAGCCGCCCGTGGTGTGGAGGATGCCCTTCGGCTTGCCCGTCGATCCGGAGGTGTAGAGAATGAAGAGGGGATGTTCGGCGTCAAAACCCTCGGCCGGGCAGTCGGTCCCGGTCCGGGCGACGGCGTCGTGCCACCAGATGTCGCGTCCCTCCTTCATCGCGACTTCGTTGCCGCAGCGCTTCAGGACAAAAACGGTCTCGACCTTGCCGTAGGTGGCGAGGGCCGAATCCACGTTCTCCTTCAGCGGCACCATGGTGCCGCGGCGCCAGCCGCCGTCGGCGGTGATGACGGCGGTCGCCTCGGAGTCTTCGAGCCGGTCGACGATCGACATCGCGGAGAACCCGCCGAAGACGACCGAATGCACCGCCCCGATGCGGGCGCAGGCAAGCATGGCCACGGCCGCTTCGGGGACCATCGGCATGTAGATGAGGACGCGGTCGCCGGACTTGATTCCGTTGGCCTTCAGCGCGTTGGCGAAGCGGCAGGTCTCGGCGAGAAGGTCGGCATAGGTGAGGTCGCGGGTGTCGCCCGGCTCCCCGACCCAGTGGATCGCGACCTGGTCGCCCTTTCCGGCGGCGACGTGGCGGTCGAGGCAGTTTTCCGAGGCATTCAGTTTGCCACCGACAAACCATTTCGCGAAGGGAGCTTCCGACCAGTCGAGGACCTGATCCCAGGGCTTCTGCCAGGAAAGGGTCGCGGCGCGCTCGCCCCACCAGCCTTCGGGATCCTCGAGGGAGCGGCGGTGAATGGCCTCGTAATCCTCCATCGATTTGACGTGGGACTTGTCGGAGAAGGCGGCGGATGGGGCGAAGATCCGGTTTTCCTTCTGGAGCGATTCGATGTTCTGGCTCATGGGCGTTTTTTGGAGGGTGGAGCCTAGCAAGCCGATCCGAAAATGAAAACGCAAATTTTGGCGCGATTGATGGGCCCGCGTTGCCACATGATTAACGACAGCGAAGGGGGATCGCGTGCCCGCGCGCTCCGCATCGGCCGATGGTGGTGGAAAAACCGACCGCGGTGGCGGAAAAAGGTTGGCCACGCGAACGCGGGAAGCTTTCCGGAAGTGTCGGCTTTCCATTCCGGATCGTAATGCTTACCATGAAGCGTCTGTCGATCTCCCGTCCTTTCCGCATGAGACGTTTTCTTTTTCCGCCGGTCTTGATTGCCGCGATCGTGTTCCCCATCACGGCCGGGGCTCAAAAAGAGACGGCACCGGAGAAGGGCTTGGATCCCTTCGCCGAGGACGCGCAGGAGGCGCTGGAGAAGCTCGCTGGAAAAGCCGGCGACGAGGCCCGCGAATTTCTCGATCCCGAAAAGGTCACCGCCTTGACGAAGCAGGTCAAGCCCGCGCTCGTGACGGTGCGGCAGATGGGCCGCGACGGCGGACAACGGGGCACGGGCTCCGGATTTGTCGTGGCGAAGGAGGGACTCGTCGTCACGAACCTCCATGTCATCGGCGAGGGCCAGCCGATCGAGGTCGAGTTCGCCGACGGAACGAAACGCAAGGTCGTCGAGGTGATGGCTTCGGACCGGCATTATGATCTCGCCGTGCTGAAACTGGAGCCGGGGAAGGAATTGACCGCGCTCTCGCTCGGCGACTCCGGTGCGATCCGCCAAGGCGACCTCGTGCTGGGATTCGGTGCGCCCCAGGGACTGGCCTTCAGTGTCGTGCCCGGAGCGATCTCCGCGATCCGCAAGCTCGAACCCGGGTTCGCCGGGGAAGGGGAGACGCCCGAGTTTCCGATGCTGCAACTCGCCATGCCGATCGAGCAGGGCAACAGCGGCGGCCCCGTCGTTAATCTCGGGGGCGAGGTCCTCGGGATCGTGACCCTGCGCCACCGCGTCACCGAGAATCTCGGATTCGCGGTGCCGTCGAATGACCTGAAGGCGCTCCTCGCGAAGCCGAATCCCGTGCCGATGACGCGGTGGAGCACGATCGGGACCCTCGATCCCCGGCAGTGGAGCGCGGTGATGGGGGCCGACTGGACCCAACGCGGGGGAGTGATCACGGGGCGGCATCCCGGCGACGGGTTCGGCGGACGCGCCCTCTGTCTTTCCTCCCTCGAGTTACCCTCGGAGCCCTACGAGGTCGCGGTGAAGGTGAAACTCGACGACGAGTCCGGCGCGGCGGGTCTGACCTTCGCCTCCGACGGCGATCAGGTTCACTACGGTTTTTACCCGAGCGACGGGAAGATGCGCCTGACGCGGTTCGAGGGGGCCGACGTCTACAGCTGGTCCATCCTTGAGCAGGTCGAGGCGCCCTCCTACGTTCCCGGCGATTGGAACCGCCTCCGCGTCCGTGTCGACAAGGATCGCATCGTTGCCTGGGTCAACGAGGTCCAGGTGCTCGATCTCGCCGACGCGGAGCTGCGCGGGGGCAAGGCCGGGCTCTGCAAGTTCCGCCAGACCGTGGCCGAATTCCGCGAGTTCCGCGTTGGCAAGGATCTCTCGGTCAAGGATCTCAGCTCCGAGGAGCGCGACCGGCTCAACGGCACCCTGACAAAACATCAGTCCGAGGGCGCGAGCAAGGCTGTTCTCGATGAGCTGGGGCGGACCAGCGAGCAAAGCCGTCGCCACATTCTCGACACCGTGGAATCGCTCGAGCGGCGCATCGCCGACCTCCGCGCCCTCGAGGGGCAGGTGCACCTCACCTCGGTGGAGCGCGAGCTGATCATGGCGCTCGACCGCCCCGCGGAGGAGGTCGATCTCTTCGAAGTAGGGCTCCAGATCGCGAGGATCGACGAGGTGGAGCTCGATCTCGAGCACTATCGCAGCGTCTTTTCGCAGCTGGTGAAGGAGGCCGGTGGCTACCTCGCGAAGGCGGCGCCGGAGGGCGGACCGCGGGAACGGTCCGAGGCCCTGCGGGATTTCCTCTTCAAGGAGAACGGATTCCACGGCAGCCGCGGCGAATACTACCATCACGCCAATAGTTATGTGAACCGTGTTCTCGACGACCGCGAGGGACTGCCCATCACCCTGAGCGTGATTTTTGTGGAACTGGCGCGGCGGCTCCAGATTCGCGGGGTCTACGGAGCGGCCCTGCCCGGAAAGTTCATGGTCGGTTGGAACCCGGCCGAAGGCGACACCGACGAGCCCGTTCTCTTCGACGTGTTCGAGGGCGGGAAGAGCCACAGCCGCGAGGAGGCCGGACGCGAGACCTTCGATCTGACCGGCTCCGCGCCAGAGGACACCCATTTCGCCGCCGCCGAGCCGCGGGACGTCGCCGTGCGGATGCTGCGCAATCTTGTCGACATCGAGATCAACCGCCGCCAGACCCCGGAGCAGGCCGAGCGTTTTCTGGAATTGCTCCTCGCGATCGAGCCCGACGCCGCCTATGAGCGTTTCCAGCGCGCCATCCTCCGCGTCCAAGCCGAAAAGCTCGAGGGAGCGAAGGAGGATCTCGATTGGCTCCTCGAACACCGTCCGCCAGGGTTGGATTACTCCCGGCTCGAGCAGTTCCGCGAGTCGCTGCCGGAGTGAGCGCGGCAAATCCGCCCCTTCGTTAGGGAGCGCAAGGCCCAACCACCGGAAGAGTCGCCTCTTCCGCTACATCGGGGAGGTGGGAGCGGAACGAGCCAACGTTCCGGGTGGACCGGCGGTCCCCGCGCCCATCGGAAGCATGGCTGCTTCCGCTACCGCTGTCGCGTTCATCGGAGCAGGCGTAGCGGAACATGCCAACGTTCCGGCCCCGGTGCCATCGTCGATCAAGCGCCTTGATTCCGTGCCATTCCTCTTGCGTCGAAGCGCAAAAAGAATAGAAATTGGTTCAGATGAACAACGATCTTCGACGTCTCGTGCACGCGGTGCCTTTTGTTCCTTTCACCATCCACTCGGCGGATGGATCGAAATTGCGGGTTCCGAGTGTCGATCATATCGCGGTTCCACCGGCCGGCAGCCGGATCTGGGTGTTCCGGGATGATGGGGAATACGAAATCGTGTCCTCCCTGCTGATTGCCCGGATCACCGTTGATGCAACGGAATCCCGGCCCGGCGAAGCGGCTTGACCCGTTACCGCTTCCTCTGCAACGGCCTCACGAAAAAAGCCGCGCCCGTTTCCACGGACGCGGCTTTCGAAATCACGGGGTGTCGCCCCCTTCGCGGATCAGGCCTCCGCCTTGGCACCTTCGGCACCGGGGGTGACGAGGGCATCGACCCACTCGATCATCGCCATGGCGGCGGAATCGGAGGCTCGCTGGCCGAGCTTGATGATGCGGCAGTAGCCTCCCTGGCGGTCAGCGCTGGCCGGAGCGATCACTTCGAAGAGGGTCTTCGCGCTGCGCTGGGCGAGTTGGTTGCTGCCGAGCAGGGTGATGGCACGGCGACGGGCGTGGAGATCGTTCTTCTTGCCGAGAGTCACGAGCGACTCCGCGAAGGGACGCAGGGCCTTGGCCTTCGCGAGGGTCGTGGTGATGCGGCGGTGCTCGATCAGACTCGCCGCGAGATTGCGCAGAAGCGCCTCGCGGTGCGACTTGTCGCGCTGGAGTTTGGCGGTTTTTCGATTGTGTCTCATCGGAAGATGGAGGGTTGGGACCGGTCCCGTCTCCTCCCGGAAGGAGAAGGCGGATCGCCGGATCAGTCGTGGAGGTTCTGGGCGATGAGGGCGGCAAGGCCGGGACCCTCGTGGGAGCGGTCTCCTCCGAGGAGGGAGGAGGTGAAAGATTGCTCGAGCAGGCTCGGATCGATCTGCATGCCGAGGGAGAGGCCGAGTTCGTGGAGCTTGTCCTTGATCTCGTTGAGCGACTTCTTGCCGAAGTTGCGGTATTTGAGCATCTCGGCCTCGCTCTTCATCGCGAGCTGGCCCACCGTGGTGATGTTCGCGTTGTTGAGGCAGTTCGCGGCGCGGACGGAGAGCTCGATCTCGTTGACGCTCATGTTGAGCAGCTTCTTGAGTTCGGCGTTCTCCTCGCTCTGCGTTTCGGGGCGGTCCTCGATGAGGATCGCGTTGTCGTCGTAGTTCACGAAGACGTCGAGGTGGTGGCGGAGAATCGCGGAGGCTTGGAGAAGAGCGTCGTGCGGCTCGATGCGGCCGTCGGTCCAGATCTCGAGGATGAGCTTGTCGTAGTCGGTGCGCTGGCCGACGCGGGTGTTTTCGACCGCGTATTTCACGCGCCGGACCGGTGAGAAGATCGAATCGATCGGGATCACGCCGATGGGCATGTCGGTGTGCTTGTTGTCCTCCGAGGTGTTGAAGCCGCGGCCGACCCGGACTTCCATCTCGATGCTGAACTTCGTGGCGCGGTCGAGGGTGCAGATGTGCTGGTCCTTGTTGACGATCTCATACTGGGAGATCTCCTGAATGTCACCGGCGGTGACGGGACCGGCCTTGTCCACCGTCAGGGAAAGGGTCGCGGGGGCGCGGTCCTCGAAGTGCTTGAAGCGGATCTGCTTGAGGTTGAGGATGATCTCGGTGACATCCTCGACGACGCCGGGAAGCGAGGTGAATTCGTGCTGGGCTCCGGAGATGCGGACCGAGGTGATCGAGGCGCCCTCGAGTGAGGAGAGGAGAACGCGGCGGAGACTGTTGCCAATGGTGTGACCGAAACCGGCCTCGAAGGGCTCGGCAACGAACTTGGCATAGGTTTCGGTGGCGGAGGCTTCGTCTTTGACGAGGCGGTCAGGGATTTCGAACGGAGCGAGTGCTTTGGCCATGATGGAATCAGATTGCCGGGTTACCCAGAGGCAGGACGGGACTTTTCGCCACCCGATGGGGGGAAATGCCAAGGACCGACGGCAGGTTGAAAGACGTCCAGAGTGCGGAATATGGTGGAATTTATCGGAAAGTAAACCGATTTTTGGCTGATTTTGCGCCAATGTCCGGTTCAACCACGATGAATCCCTCCTCCCCCCGCAATCACCGTTGCCGTATCGCCGTAACGGGAGGCCCTGGCGGAGGGAAGACGACGGCGGTGGATCTTTTCCGCCGCGAGATGGGGGAGAGTGTCGTGATCGTGCCGGAGGCGGCCACGATGATGTTCAGCGGTGGTTTCCCTCGCTATCCCGAGGTGGAGGCGATCCGTTCCTCCCAGCAGGCGATCTACCATGTGCAGCGCAACCTCGAGGACATCCAGGCGACCCGTTATCCCGAGCGGATCCTCCTCTGCGACCGGGGCACGATCGACGGGGCCGCCTACTGGCCGGACGGTGATGGGGATTTTTTCCGCACCCTCAACACGAGTCTCGAGAACGAACTGGCGCGCTACGACGGGGTCATTTTCTTCGAGAGTGCTGCGGTGGGTGGGTTGGGCATCGAGGGGGGCAATCCCGTCCGGCGAGAGTCCATAGCGGAGGCGGCGGTCCTCGACACGGCCCTGCGTTCCTTCTGGTCGCGGCATCCTCGTTTCGTCGTGGTGCATCACAACGAAAGCTTTTTCAAAAAGATCTCCATCGGTCTCGCGATGCTCGACGAGATGGTGAACGAGTTGCGGCGATTGGGACGGGCGGAGGGGGGAGGGGAGTGAGGGCGGTTGGCGGGTAATCGGAGTGAGGGAGTGACGATGCGCGCTCTCTGCAAGCCCCGGGGACCGCCGCGATCCCTGGCGGCGAGTGGACGCCCAACGGAGGCTAGGGATAGCCTCCTTCCCTGAGGTCCCGTGCGGCTTGCCCTGGGACCGCCGCGATCCCTGGCGGCGATTGGACGTCCATCCGCAGTCTCAGCCCCCCCTCGCGCAAAGCCGATCGCGAAACGCATTGACCGCTCCCGCGTGCCGGCGTTTTACTGGGCCCCTGATGAAACCCTCCCTTCTCCTCGCGGCGCTCGCGCTTGGCGGCTCCCTCCTTTCCGCCCAGGACCGCCCGAATATCGTCTTTTTCTTTGCCGACGATCAGACTTCCAGTTCCCTCGGCTGTTATGGGAACCCCGTGGTCCAGACCCCCACCCTCGACGGGCTTGCCTCGCGCGGGGTTCGGTTTCAAAACGCCTTCGTCAGCCATTCGATCTGCTGGGTGAGCCGCACCACGATCCTCACCGGCCTGGTGGGACGGAGCTACGGCACTCCGGAGAACCCCGAGCAGACCCGGCCCGATGCCGCGGAGACGCTCTATCCCGACCTGCTCCGCGCCGCGGGATACCGGACCGGCTTCTTCGGGAAATGGCATGCCAAGATGCCGAAGGGCTTTGATCCGGCGGATCACTTCGATGCCTTCGAGGACATCCACCGCAGCCCTTACTACAAGAAAATGCCCGATGGTTCCCTGCGCCACGAGACCGACGTGATCATCGATCATGGCATCGACTTTCTCACCCACCGGCCGAAGGACCGGCCCTTCGCCCTCAATCTCTGGTTCAACGCCTGCCACGGCGAGGACGGCGACCGGCGCCCCGGGATCGGATTCTATCCGTGGCCGCGGTCCCTCGACGGGCTCTACGAGGACGTCGAGATGTATCGTCCGAAACTCGACGATCCGGCCATCTTCGACGCCATGCCGGACTTCTACAAAACCTCGCTGTCGCGCGAGCGCTACTTCTGGGCGCTGAACACGCCCGAAAAGTATCAGATCAACGCCCGCGCCTATGCCCGGTTGGTCACGGGGATCGACCGCGGGATCGCACGCTTCCTCGAGGCGCTCGACAAGGCGGGACTGGCGGACAATACCATCGTCGTTTACTCAGCCGACAACGGCTACCATTTCGGGAACCGCGGCCTATCCGGGAAATGGTCGCATTTCGAGGAGTCGATCCGGGTCCCGCTGATCGTTTCTGATCCCCGCGTGCCGCCGTCCGAACGCGGCAAGGTCAGCGAAGCGCCGGCGATGAACCTCGACCTGCCCTCCACCTTCCTCGACTGGGCCGGAGTGGAGATCCCGGCGAGTTACCAGGGGCAAAGCCTGCGTCCCCTCGTCGAGGGGGCGGCCCCGGCGGACTGGCGCACCGAGACCTTCCACGAGCACTTCGCGGTTCGTGACCGCATTCCGGCGTGGGAGGGCGTGCGGACGGAGCAATACAAATATGTCCGCTGCTTCGACCACGACTACGAGTTTCTCCACGACCTGAAGAAGGATCCCGACGAACTCGTCAATCTCGCCGCCGACCCGGCCCATGCCGCGACCCTTGCCTCGCTGCGGAAGCGCACTGGCGAACTCGTGGCGAAATACGGCGGGGAACTGCCTCCCCTGAAGGGCGGATTCAAGCCCTCGACCGAGGCGCACCCGATCGCCTCCGCCGCGGTCGGAACGAGGCCGGACAAGGAGGGGTTTGTGAGGCTTTTCGACGGGAAGTCCCTGCGCGGGTGGGATGGGGATCCGCAATTCTGGTCGGTCGAGGACGGGGCCATCACCGGGAAAACCGACGGCACCCTGAAGATGAACCGCTTCCTCACGTGGACTGGATCGACGATCCGGAATTTCGAACTCCGCGTCATGGTGAAGGTGACGCCGGGCGGCAACAGCGGTCTGCAATACCGCGGGCAGATGCGTCCCGAGGTCGGTCTCGACATCGTCTCGGGATACCAGTGCGACGTCGTCGCGGACAATCCGGATTACAATGGCATGCTCTACGAGGAGCGTGGGAGGCGCATCCTCTCCCACACCGGCGAACAGGTGATCGTCGATCCGGATGGGCAGCCCTGGGTGGTGGGACAGCTCGGCAGGAAGGCCTTCGTCCCGGGCGAATGGCACGAATACCGTGTCCTCGTCGAGTCCAACCACCACCGGCACTGGATCGACGACCACCCCACCGCCGACCTACTCGACTTCGACGAGAAAGGCCGGTCTCTCGAGGGAGTTCTGGCAGTGCAGGTTCATGTTGGTCCTGCGATGAAAATCCAATACAAAAATCTCAGGATCAAGCATTTGCCTGATAACTTGCCCTTGCGGAAGCCGGAGGATCATCCCATCCCGGCCGATGCCTACGGAGTGAAGCCCCAGGGAAAACTGCCGCCCGGTTGGAAGCCTCCGGTTTACTCCATGCCGCACGCGAACTGAGTCCGATTCGAAGTGCGGAGGCCTTCGCGAGGAACTCGGAATGGCCTACGGGGCGGGTTGGGATCGGTCCCGGACACTCGGTCCCGGCACCCACTGGGGTGGAATCATGATCTGCCGCGGAACCGCGGGGATGCCGCGTTCGTGCTGCGAGAGCTGGGTGACGATGAGATCGACCGCGGCGGCAGCGAGGTGGTCCCGGCGCTGGTAGATGCCGGCATACCCTTCCATGACGGGGGTCCAGTCGTGGACGACGAAGCCGATGTCATCGGGGATCCGGAATCCAAGCCTCGCGAGCCATCCGGGCACATGGGTGTCGAACGAGATGAGGACGTCGGGCCGGTTTTGCTCCATCCACGAAGCGAAGTCACCGAAACCCCGCTCGATGCGATTGTGGGGAAGGAGGAGCAGGGGAATCCGGTCATCCCGGGGCAGGCTTTGCTGGAAGTGGAAGAGACCGCCGCTGTAGCCGAACTGCGAGCGGTCGACGATCCATTTCGTCACCGCCACGCCGATCCGGCGGTAGCCCCGCGCCCGCAGTTCCTCGGCCGCGGTCTGGATCCCGAGGGTCATGTTCCCCGCGCACATGTGGAGGGCCGGTTCCCGCATCGCATAACCGAAGGTGACGGCCGCAAACGGCGCATAATCGACTTCGGCGCACAGCAGGCGTGAACTCTGGGGCGAGACGATGACGGCCTCGATTCCGCGCGCGTGGAGGATCCGGCCCAGCTTTTTCGGCGTCAGGCCGTCCTTCCCGAGGTGGAATTCCTCGACCTCGTAACCGTGTCCCCGCGCCCGTTCCCGGATCGACTCGACCGGCACATACTGGTAGGAAGGACCGAGCAGCCCGTCGTCCGGCACCCATTCGCGGATCACGGCGATGACCGCCCGGAAACGGACCGTCTTTCGCGAGCGGATCCGGTGCATGAGGCGGGCGAGGTCCGGATCCGCTCGGTAACCGATGGTGTCGGCAAGGTCGAGAATGCGGGAACGGGTCGCGGCGGCGACACGGGGTTCTCCGCGGAGGGCCCGCGACACGGTCATGACCGAGACTCCGGCGGCGCGGGCGAGGTCGTGCATCGTGGCGAGGCCTTTGCCGGTGGTTGTGGGGTCACCTTCGGCGGACATGGCTTCTCGCGGAAACGAAGCAGGGCGCCTTACTCGCTGGCCGGAAAGGAATCCGGGGCCTTGGCGGCGGTGGCGGCCTCGTAGTTCGCCCGGGCGCGAAAGTAGGCGGCCCTGGCCTCGACCTCGAGGAGACGGGCGTCGTAGGACGCCTTTTCGCGGATCTGGAGGGCGAGGAGGTCGGTGACGCCCTGCTCGAGTCGCTCCAGTTCGGCCTGCTCGAGTTGTCGCGCCAGATCGACGTTGACGACGGATTGCTGGACACCGTCGTAGGCGGCGACGAGGGCGCTGAAGCTGTCGCGGACGTCGGCGGCGATGCGGTCGCAGGCGAACTGGCGCTCGCGGGCCAGCTGGCCGGCGCGTCCCTGCACGGCTTCCACCTTGCCTTTGGCCTCGCGCCGCTGGAGTGGCACGGAAAAGCGGATCACGGCATCGACCTCCGTCTGGTCAATGTCCTTGGGCCGCTGGGAGTCGAGCGACTGGTAGGCCTCGGCCCCGACGTCGAGCTTCGGAAGGAGGCCGTTGCGGGCAAGCTGGAGATCGATTTCGTTTTTCTCGATGAGCAGGTCGAGGCGGCGGACCTCCGGGCGCATCGTCATCGCCTTGGCCAGATCGCCGTCCACGACCGATTCATCCGGTGCCGTGAGCTTGGGAAAGGCACCGGGGATCTGGAAGCGGGTCGCGACAATGGGCTCGGCGGTCCCGGGATTCCGGTAGAAAAGCGACAGCTCGATCGCCGTGGCCTGAAAGCGCCGGAGGGCCTGGATCACGGCGATCTCGCGGGTGACGACGAGGCGCCGGTTGTCGACGCGCACGATGGGGGCCGAGGCGCCCTTCTCGATCTGCGTCGCCAGGGCGGCGTCTCGGTCTTTGGCGACCTGGAGGACTTCCTCGGCGAGGGCGAGTTGCAGTCCGGCGGCGAACCAATTGTAGTAGGCGACCTGCGAAGCGCGGACGAAGTCGAGATACTGCCGGAGGATGACGGGATCGGCGAGCTCCTGGTCGATCTTCGCCTTCCAGAGGTCGGCGCGGCGCTCGTCGATGCGGAGGTCTTTCAGGAGGGGGATGCGGAAGCCGAGGATGGCCTGGCCGTGCTCGCCGGTGCGGTCCTTGTTGTAGTCGGGGAGGAATCCGCTGCTGAGGCGGTAGCCGCCGTAGACGCTGCCGCCGGCGAAGGGCAGGGGCTGGCTGAAGAGGGTCTCGTTGGTGCCGCCGTTGTAGTAGCCCGCGGGATTGAGGTAGGCGTCGTTGGCGAGGGTGAGGTCGAAGGCGCCCATGGCCTGGCGGGTGCGGCCGTTGGCGATATCCTGTTCGATGAGGACGGCTAGATAAGGCGGATACAGGGTCCGAACCGACTCGAGAACCTGGGGGAGGAAAAGCTGGTCCCGGGCACCGGCCGGAGAGGTCGCGAAAAGGCCAAGCAGCCAGGAGAACGCCACCGCGACCAGCCTTCGCGGGGTGCCGCGGGGGAAAGGGGGGGCGGAATGTGGCAATCGGAAAATCATCCTTTGGCGGTGAACGGATTCCTTACCCCTATCGCACCTTGATCGTAACGGCTATTTTTTCTTCGATTTGGGCACCTTCTCCGTTTTCGGCGCTTTCGTCGGATCGAGTTTGCCATCGGCGTGGGTGACGAGGGGGGGGAACCCGTTGATCTGCCGCCAGACCTCGAACCAGAGCGGAACCTGCTCGAGCATGACCCAGGCATTCGCGCGGGTGCCCTGGCGGAGCCATTTTTCGGCATCAGGCCAGGCGACCTCGACGGAGCCCTTGCCGTCGTTCCGGTCGACGACGTCATCCACCGCGCCGATGACGATGCGAAAGCGTCCGTCACCGCCATCGGTGGGATCGATGAATAGGACTTCGCCTCCGAAGGTGTTGATCGCCAGTTGGGGCCAACCGGCGGTCTGGATCGCGGGCCATCCCTCGAAGGTGAGCCGCACGGGACTTCCCGGGACGACCTCGCCGTCCTTCTCCCGGCGAGCGCGGATCAGGGGCATGTCATTCCCGTCGACCCAGGCCTCGACGAAGCGGGTTTCGGTCTCGGGAATGATCACGCAGATCGGTGATCCGGGGCTGAGGTAGGTTCCGTCCGTGACCGCGACGGAGAGGACGATCCCGTCGCGCGGGGCGTTGACGATCTGCCGGAGGTTCTGGTTGATCTCAATGTCGATGTCGTTGAGATCGCGGCGGGCCGCCGCGACTTCGCTCTGCGCGGAGCCACGTGAGGCTTCGGTCGAGGCGATCGAGGCGTCGAAGTCGCTCGAGGTTCGTTTCAGGTTGGCGTCGGCCGAAATCAAGTCGGCGGCGGTCGAATCCCGCGAAAGGGTGGCGAGCTCCAGATTCCTCTCGGATTCGAGGCGCCGGGCGAAGAGCTCCTTGGTGCGGTTGTAGTTGAGCGCGGCGGTCTCCGCGGCGATGCGGGCGGCGACGACGCGCTGCTCGGCGGCGTCGATGGCCTGCGTTTTGGCGAGTTTCTGCTGCGCGATCTGGTTGTCGAGCGAGGCGACCCGCCCCTCGGCGAAGGATTGGCGCGCCTCGATCGCCTCGCGCTTCGCGCGTAGGTTGCGGAGGAGGTTGGGATCGTTGTCCTGGATCTCGGCGATGAGATCGCCTTCCTTGACCTTCTGGCCCTCCACCACCGCGAGTTGTTTGACGCGTCCGGAGACCTGGGCCTCGACATTGATGCGCCGGTCGAGCGGGTCGAAGGCGATGACGCGGCCCGTACCGGTCACGAACTGGCGCCAGGGCAGGAAAATCAGGCCGATGAGGGAGAGCACGAAGACGACGAAGAGGACCACACAGAAGAGTCTCGGAACCTTGGTGGAGCCGACCATGCTCAGCGCCGGCAGGGGGGGGATCTTGGCGGAGGAGATCATGCGTTAACTCTGGCGGTGCCCGGGGCCGAGATTGATGATGTGTTCGCAGCGGGAGGCGACCTCGAGATCGCGCGTGGCGATGATCACGGTCCAGGGCAGGTTCTTGTCGAGAATCGCCCGGGTCAGGAGATGGAAGGTGTCCTCGTCGAGACCATCGAAGATTTCGTCGATGAGGAGTAGCCGGGGTTGCTGCGCGAGAGCCCGGGCGAAGAGCAGGCGGGTTCGCTGGTTCGCGGAGAGGGGGGCTCCGCCGATTTTGAGATGGAGGTTCAGACCATGGGGGCGGCTCAGCAGGGTGTCGAGGAGGCCGACCTTGGCGAGGGCGCTCTGGATCTCGTCCATCCCGATTTCAGGACGTCCGAGCCGCAGATTCTCGACGATGTTGTCCCCGACGATTTCGTCACGACGGAGGAGTTGCACATGGTTGCGGAGGGACTCGAGCGACCAGTTCCGGAGGTCGAGACCGTCGATCGCGACGTGTCCGAGGGCGGGTTCGCGCAGACCGAAGAGGAGATCCAGGAGCGAGGTTGCCCCCGATCCATGGGGACCGATAATGGCGGCCCGGGTCGACGGAGGGATCGTGAAGCTGAGGTGCTCGAAGAGGGGACCCGACTCCTCGTATCCGAAGCCGAGATCGACGCCTTTCACCTCGATGCCCCCCTCGCGGGGCGCGGGGGATTCCCCGTCCTCGCGCTCGACCTCGAGATCGACGATGTGGCCGAGCTTGTCCATCGCGGCCATCGCGTCATACCAGGCCTCGAGCTTTTTCCCGAATTTGCCCAGGGTGACGATGATGCCGCCAAAAATCAGTTCGCTGGCGACGAACTGCCCCAGGGTCAGTTGTTGGCTGATGACGAGCCAGCCCCCCAGCACGAGGAGGATGGCGTTCGAGAGGACCGAGATGCCAAGCAGACCGACGACCTGACGCATGAAGATGCGGAAATGCCGCGAGCGGCATGCCACATATTCCGTCGCGATCCGGTTGGTCGTCTCCCGTGCCATCGCATAGCCACCGGGCCCCTTGAAGGCGAAGGGAAACGCGGCGATTTCCTCGAACCAGTTCACCATGTCGTATTTGACGCGCGATTCGGCGATGCTGCTGGTGACGGCGCCGCGTCCAAGCAACAGCGTCGCAACGATCACGGAAATGAGGAAGAGGACCGTGAAGATGAAGAGGAGGGGATTGAAGAGCGAAAAGAGCACCATCCCGATGAGGCTGCTGATGACGAGGTTGATTCCCTCGAGGAGGAGCAGGGCGGTGCTTTTCTGGACCGTCACCACGTCCAGGAAGCGGTTCACAAGTTCCGGCGCATGAACGTCGTCGAGGCTGGTGGCCTTGACCCGGGGCAGGCGGTGGGCGAGGTCGGTCGCGGTGCGGACGAAGATGCGTCGCTGGATGACGTCGGAGATGACATACTGGTAGACGGTGATGATGGCCTGGATCGCGAGGGCGGCGACCAGCGCGATCGCCAGGATGACGAGGGCCTCCAGATAGGGCGCGGTCTGGGCACCGAAGGCGAGATTGCTCACCATCGCGTCGATCGCGAGCGGCGCGGCGAGGTAGAGGAAGCCCGAGAAGATGGCGAACAGAAAGAGGGTGAGGATGTCGCGGCGCTCCCCGTGGAGGAGTCGTAGGAATCGGATTTCCGGACGGACCCTGGTATGGTGGTGTCCGTGTCCATGGCCCCCGGGCTCCAGTTCTTTCGGCGCGGCCTGCGCGGAACTCGCCGACTCGAGGGGACGCTGGCAATGGACGACCGCGAATTCCACAAGATCCCGGGTGCTCCCGAGGCCGAGACGACGCATCAGTTCGGCGCGGGTGATGGTTCGCCGTTTTCCGATGCATTCCTCATCGACGATCCGCACCCGGAACCAGCCCGGAGTCGTCACGGTGATCCAGCGGCTTGCCAACTCGGACCAGAAAATCACCGGGGTGCCGTGATGCGCGAGCCATAGGGCCTCCACGAGCGGCTTCCTCGCCGGGGTGACCTCAAGGTGGACTCCGGCTCCCGCGGAAATGAGGCGGGCGAGGGGCTCTTCCTGCTCGTCGTTGGCCCTGCGGACCGCCCGCGCCGCACTTTCGTGGTCAAAGGCAATTCCGGAGAGGTCGGCGAGCTGGGCGAGAATCTCGGCCGAGAGGGCGGAGCCGGACGCTGCGGAAGGTGGCATTGTGAGGGGGGACGTTGGCGGGGTGGGAAGGTAAACACGTTTCGTTGGCTGGCAAGCTACGGATGCCCGGGTGAGGCCGATCGGATGGGATTTCGGGGCGTTGGGAAAGCGTTCAGGCCATGCGGTCGGTATCCAAGACCCACCCGGCGATTGATTCCGGCGGATGGGAACGCTCAACAGACACCTCGCCTAGGATTCCGTTCAGAATTGGTGAGAAGTTGGAGCCGCTGCCCGGGGAAAAAGCCGGATCCCGCCCACCCGGTCCGTCACGGGACTTCGAAAACCATGTCAGGCGTGCGATCTTCGTGGCAATCCGAAAGGGACGGCTCGCCGGAATTCACGGGCAATTCACGAATTCATGAATTCATGGCAAATTCATGGGGACAGGTTACCCGAATTCACTAAACCGCCAAGCCATTTCCGTATTGCCGCTGCCGGTGCCGGCGGCGCGGTCGAGTTCTTCGCGGATACTCTCCACGGTAAAGTGGTCGTAGAGGAAGCCGAGGCGGCGAAGGAGAGTGTCGCGGTCCAGGGGCGGGATCCGGTCCCGGTCGGGTTCCTCGACGAGGAGATGGAAGTGGTTGGACATCACCGCGTAGGTAACGACGCGGAGCCCGAGGAAGGCTTCGAGCTTGCGCATGAGGGCGACGGCGAACTCCCGTTCCTCGTCACCGAAGATGAAGCGCCGGTCGACGACGCGCGACAGACAATGGTAGTAGCTGAGGCCTTCGCCCCGGATGCGTGCTTGTCTCATGGTGCCTTAAATGTGAACATATGAACAGTCTATGGCAAGGGCGAATTTTAGAAATACTGACCCGTCCCCGCGTCCCTGCGGTTGTCTCGGTCTGCCCTGTTGCATCGCGTCTGATTCCGTGGGAAGGGTTGGTGGATGTTCGACCTTTGTCATTTTCGTCATTTCTGCATCGCCATGGCGCTGGTGTCGGGTCCACGGATGCTCCCGGCTCCCGACGGGGTGAAGGCGGGTTTCGTGAGGTCTTGGACCGTTGCCGACTTTGAGGGCCTGCTTTCCGTGGGTCTCGAAGGTTATCGCGACCACGAAAACGGACAGCGCGGCTTTGCCCGGGGGCGGTGCGCGGGTTGTCACCGCCTCGCCGGGGAAGGACCGGAGAACGGGTTCCCGCTGGAAAAATCGGGGGAGCGCCACGATCCGCGCAGTCTTCTCGCCATCGTGCTCTCGCCGGACCACCCGGCGGACCGCGAGGAGACCTCGCGCCGGTTTGCGGGCGAGTTGGGGGAGGGCGGATACCTCGACGGATTCGAGGAGGAGGACGTGCTCGATCTTCTCGCCTACCTCGTGGCGGGTGGCGAGGCCGGGCACCCGGCCTTTGCGAAGTGAGGCACCGCTCTATCCGACCGTTTCCGGGTCAGGCTCCGCCCGCCGGAGCCTGGGCATCGAGTCGCGCGAGCAGTTCCGCGGGCCCGCCCGCTTCCTCGATCCGGGCGATGGTGTATTCATAACCGATCGCGACGATGCGCTCGACCGCGTCGAACTCGAGCATGCCGAACCCCTCGACGGGAGGGTGGAGATAGAGGTCCGCGTCGCGCTTCACCTCCTCGGCGACCCGGACACTGTTGAGCGTGGTCGCGCGCATGAGGATGTCGACGATTCCGGGCATGCCCGGTCCGGGACGCGAAAGGAAGCGGTCCCGGAGGATCCGCCAAGGCGAAGGCGCGCTCTCGCAGGTGGCTTTGAGGTCCTGGCCGGGGGTGACATCGACCACGATGATGGGTCCGCCCGAGATCGAACGCATCACGTCTCCGGGGAGATTGTCGAGGACTCCGCCATCGACGAGGAGGTCCCCATTTTCCACGATCGGGGCGAGCACGCCAGGGAGCGATCCGCTCGCCCGGACCGCCTTCCAGAGGGGGCCGCGGCGATGGACGACGGCTTCGTTTGCGGTGAGATTGCAGGAGACGCTGAACTGCGGGATCCAGAGGTCCTCGACGAGCGTCTCGCCGAAGATCTTGCGGGTGACCCGGTCGAGCCGGTGGCCGCGGAGGAGGGAGACGAGGGGCAAGGTGTATTCGGTGAAGGCCTTGGAGTCGACGAAGGCCTCGCGGCCCAGCGCCGTCATCGTCGGAGCATCCCAGCCCATCGCGTATGCAGCGGCGACGATCGCTCCCATGCTGGTCCCGCCGATCAGATCGATGGGGATCCCGTTCTCCTGGAGCGCCCGGATTACTCCGATCTGGGAGAAGCCGCGCGCGCCGCCGCCCCCGAGGACGAGACCGACGCCGCGCTCCGTGAGCGTCCGGGCGATGCGTCCGAAATCCTCGGCGCGGTGGGGACGAAGGTGGAAATGACGGTGAAGTTCACGGGAATCGAGCCAGCGGGCGGTGCCCGAGGGGCGGACCGTTCCCTCCGGATGCACGAGGACGAGGCTGCGGCGCGCCGAAGTCGGGCCATGGTCTCTCCAGACGAGTTCCTCCTCATTCGGGCCAGGGCTGGGATCGGCGGTGGCCGCGGCGACGAGGAGAACGTGGTCCGCCTGGCGGATGCAGCGCCGGGTCCAGTCGGAGTCGCCGAGGTCGCCGACGTAGACGAGAAAACGGTGCTCCGCCTCCTGTTCCTCGATCCAGTCGACGAGGGTCTCTCCGCTTCGGGCGAGAGCGGTGGAGCGATCGAGAACGAGGGTCGGTCCGGAAGCGGCGAGGGAGGTGGCGAGCGCCTCCGCGAAACCGTCGAGGAGAGGATCCGGTCCGAGGGGGACGACGGCTAGGGCGACGCAGGAGGGCGTCCCGTGGCTGCCGGGAGTGCGGCCGCGGAGGCGGCCGATGAGCGTGTTGAGGATCCCCATCATCAGCTGCGGATGACGGGACATGAGACTCTCCATGTCGTCCTTCGACAGGGTCAGGAGTTCGCTGTCGCGCACCGCATAAACCGTCATGCTGCGGGCTTCTCCGGAGAGCACGCCCATCTCGCCGAGCAGTTCACCGGACGGAAGGTCCCGGGTCATTTCGGACCCGGACTGGTCGGGCCCGACGGCGCGGAGTCGGCCGCGAACGATCACGGCGAGGCAGTCACTCGGGTCGCCCCGGTGGAAGAAGACCTCCTTGCCCCTCAGCGCGACCCGTCGCGCCTTCGAGAGGAGGTCGTCGAAGGTGGCATCGTCGAGGATCTGGTTGCCGGGAAGAAACGCGCGGCTCAGAACGAGATGGAGGATGCGGTCACGGTCTTCCATGAAGGGACGAACCGGTTTGCGGAAGCGACGAAACGCTCATTGCCACCCGGCGGTCGGACACTGCTCCGGAGGCCGGGGCTTGTCAAGGCGGGCGGGGTGACGGCAATGCCTCATGCCGATCCAAGAAATCCTTGGACGATGGGATGTCTTGACCTTGGAAATCTTCTCGGTCTGCGACCGCCGTGCCGCTGAAGTGCGGGGGCTGCCGGCCCCACCGCGGCCTCGTCGGCACACTGGCACTGCTTCGCAATCGTCCAAACCTTTCGTGGATTCGGTATCAATCGAATCGGGTCGGCTTGACGACGAGCTTGCGGAAGGCCACCGGGCCGTGGTCCCCTTGCACGATGAGCGGACCGGAGGCGGCCTCGCCCGGCTCGGCGGCTCCGCGGGTGGGACCGGTCACCTCGACGTCCTCGTGGATGACGACCCCGTTGAGCTCGACGCGGAGGAAGCGGGCATTCGCGGTTTTTTTCCCCTGTGCGTCAAACCGCGGCGCACGGAAGAGGATCTTGTAGGTCTGCCAGGTCCCCGGGGCGCTGCAGGCGTTGGTCGAGGGCGGCGTACCTTCGTAGCCCTGCGATCCCTTCGGCTTGCTCTCGTCCCAGCGTTCATAGATTGCGCCGCAGTCGTGCACGGTGATGGCGTTGTCCGCCTTTCCGTAGCTGTCGAGGATCTGCACCTCGTAGCGCCCCATCAGGTAGAGGCCCGAGTTGGAGTACTTCGGGATGAGGAACTCCACCTCGACCTCCGCGTCCCCGTGGACGCCCTTGCTCTTGAGATTGAGCGACTTTCCCTCACTGCCGTTGAAGAGGATGGCCTTGCCGGGCTTGACCGATTTCCATTTCTTCTCCTGGGAGCTCCCTTGGATGTCGTCGGCCATGGCCCATGCCCCGGTCTCAACCCAGGCCGCCAGATCGACGAGCTGGAGGGGTTCCGCCGGGGATTCGGCGGCGGCGAGACCCGCGGAGAATATCGCGGTGGCCAGAAGAAGTCGTTGCAGGTGGATCATTTCTGCGGAAATGCATCACGAATCGAGAACGCTGTCAATCAGCGCGTTGCTCCGCCCTGTTGAATTCCGAGGAACTTCCTGCCGCCGCGGGAATGGTGACCGGACGCGCCGGGGGGATTCGTTTCGGAAAGATGGCTTGATCCACGCAACCGGTGTGATCTCGATCCGGCGAAGCGTCCGGTCCCTCGTTCGTTCGGGAAGGCACCGCAATCCGGACCCCGATTCAGAAAGTGCTTAAATTTCTAATTTTTATTAAAATTACGAAGTTTCCTTGACGAATCGGCCTTTCCCGTGAATTTAGATGGTTTTTGAACGGATTCTTTGATCTTGGACGCTTTCAGAACCTTGCTTGTCTCTCTCCGTTCCTGAACCGCCCCGACCTTCCTGCTGTTTTCCCGTCCGTGCGGTTTTCATTCTGCCGCAATTCTCTCTCTGCATCATGAAACACGCCCTCCTGCTACTTTTCACGATGGCCTTGGCGTCGATGGCTCCGGCCGCCGAGCAATTGCAAACGCTCAATTTGTCCTATGGCTGGAACGCCGTCTGGCTGGAGGTCTCGCCCGAGGCGGCGGAGGGCGGGCCACGCACCTGCGACGAGGTCTTCCGCTCCGATGACTTCCGCATCGACCAGGTCGCGAGCCCGGTCGGTGTTCTCGAGACCGGGGAATTCACCTCCGATCCCGAGAGTCTCTTCAACCAGGGCGGGTGGGATGTCTGGTCCCTCGTGCCGGCTTCCGGCGAGACGGCCGCGATCGCCGTCCGCGCCCATCACGCGTATCTGGTGCATGTGTCGCCCCTTTCGGGAGCCGCGCCGGATGGTTCGCCCGCGGGCATGATCGAGGTGACGGGAGAGGTCGAGTTCCACCGTCCCAACTGGACGAAGGGCAGCCCGAACCTCGTCGGATTCAGTGTCGCGGGGGCCCCGACCTTCGCCTCCCTTCTGGCCGCTTCGGGGATCGCCCTCGATGGCGCGTCGACGGCGTCCGCGGGGGTCCGGAAGATGATCTCCGACGGATCGTGGGAGCTCGTGCGGGAATCCGACCCGGTCGAGCCGGGCCGGGCTTATTGGATCGATGTTCCCTATGATCTCCCGGGCGATGGCTGGGCCGGGCCCGTCGAGGTGGATTTTCCCGGGGCGGTCTCCGGCGTTTTCAGTTTCGGGTCCGGTCCCGAATCCCTCGCGGTAACCGACGCGGCCAACCCCGGAGCGGATCCGGTGCTGGTTTCTCCCGCCGAGATGACCTTTTCCAATCTCGTCACGACGGGCGGATCGACCCGGCAGGTCACCATCACCCGTATCGGGCCGGCCGGGGACCTTCAGTTCCTGGCCTTGACTCCGGTGCCAGGGGAGCTTGCCTGGCAATACCAGCAGACCGACTTTGCGGCGGGATGGTCCGCCGCCACCCTCGCTCCCGCGTCGAGCCGCTCCGTCACGGTGGGCGTGCGGCGCAATTGGTCGAGCGGCCTGAATCTCCGGGAACAACTCTTCCGCATCAGTGTGGCCCTCGACGGTGGCTCCGTTTACCGCTACCTCCCCGTGAGGGCGACCCAGGCGGATCTTCCGGCCGATTCCAGCGGCACTCCCCCTGCAAACCAGTTTACGGGACTCTGGTATGGCGAGGTCGTCCTCGATTCCGTCTCCAGTCTCGCCACCACGGGCGCCCCCGTGCAAAAGGCACCGAGCCCGCTCGCGATGCAGTTGTTCATCCATGTGGACGCATCCGGCCAGGCGCGCCTGGTTCCCCGGTCGATACTGATGCAGACGAAGACTGCCTCCACGGAGGTCGCACCGGCTCCCGTCCTCGTCGTCAACGAGTCACGTCTTCCCTTTCTGGAGGGAGTTCAGCAACGGGCCGACGGGCTCCGGGTCGGCCTCCGCTTCGAGACGGTCTCCTACGACCTGCCCCGCAACCTCAGCGCGGCCAGTCTCTCCGCCTCGCTTCGGAATGCCGTGGCCACGGCCCGCGGGATCGCCAACCCCGCCAACGTCACCGATGCGGATGTGGCGGCTTACTTTTCCCTCGGCACCCAAACGTCCCGCCCTCCGGACCTGCCCGAGACCTATTTCCTATCGTGGCCGCTCGACGGCCAGATCGGTGTCGGCAAGACCCTGTCCACCGCCAGTTCCTCGCCCCTGACTCTCGACGCCTTCCACCGCAGCAATCCGTTCCGGCATGGTTTCCACCCGCAACACGGCGCCGGTTACCCGGTCACCCGCAGTTTCACCCTCACCTTCGAGGCATCGCCCGCGCCGACCATTTTCAACGGAACCTACCGCGAGACCACCCGCGGCCTTGCGAGGCAGGACATCGTGTCGAGCGGCACCCTCTTCCTTCGCCGCGTGAGCACCGCCGAGACCCTCCAGTAAGACCGAACTCCCTTTCCGAGCCATGCACCTCTTTTTCTCAGCCAACACCCGGGCCGAATCCGCTGTTTCCGGCATTGCGCGCTGGATGAGCCTGCCGCGGGTTCTCCTGTTCGCGGGCCTGCTCCTCGGAGCCCACGCCCATGCCCAGACCCCGGCCGGTTTCAGTTTCCAAGGCAATACCTTCCAGACCTGGACGGTGCCGGAAACCGGCTGGTATCTGCTCGATGTCAGCGGCGGCCAGGGGGGCGATGCCAGCAATGGCAGCTACACGGGAGGCAAGGGGGCTCAGATCCAGGCCTCGGTCCGGTTGACGAAAGGGGAAGTCCTGCGCATCGCCGTCGGTGGCCAGGGAGGGAAGGGGACCGGCAACGGCAACAACCCCAGCGGCGGCGGTGGTGGCGGCAGTTCCTCCATCGTGAGGGTGAAAGACACCGCGGCTCCGCTTGTCCCTTCGATCAACGATGAGCTCCTTCTGATCGTCGCCGGCGGCGGCGGCGCGGCCTCGAATTACGGCGGCAACTCAGGCAACGCCACCAACACGAGCGGCGACTTCGGCGGGTCCAATGGCAACGGTGGCGGCATTGGCACCAACACGCAGGGCGGTGCGGGCGGCGCGGGCTATTTGGGAGACGGCGGAACGCATTCCGATGGCGGGACGCTGGTCTCCTATGGGGGACAAAGGTATGTCGCCGGAAACTTTGGCGGTTACGTGACCGGATCCATCGGCGGGGCCGGTGGCTGGGGCGGAGGCGGCCAGGGTGGCCCGGCGAAATCGGGCACGGACGGCGGCGGTGGCGGCGGTGGCGGCTACAGCGGCGGCGGTGGCGGGAAGAACCCCGGCGATGGCGGCGGCGGCGGCGGCTCCTTTGTGTTCAGCAGCACCGCCAACCGTCCTGCGGCTTCGGGGGTCGTCCGCACCACCGGGGCGCAAAGCGGAAATGGGGCCGTGTCCATCACCCTGCAGCGCCTTAGCTTCCAGCCCGACACCTCGGCCCCGCTCAGTCTGCCGGGTGCTTATTTCACGAAGGATCTGAAGTTCCCCGACGACATCACCGGGGGCGACGTGGACTTGGGGCCCGGCGTGACAGTGCCCGCGGGGACTTCTTATGCGGAACTCACCCCTGCGACCAACAGCCAGTCCGGCACCATGGTCATCAAGTCCATCCCCGCGCGGCAGAAAGTGAGCCGCATGGTGGTCAAGTTCCAGGTCCAGACCACGGGCGGCACGACCGTGCCCGCGGAGGGTTTCAGCTTCAACTTCGGCCCCGACCTGGCCGCCAACCAACCCATCGGGGTGGACGGGATCGCGAGCGGGCTCGCCGTGACCTTTGACACCTACGACGGCGGCGACCCCGACAGCGCGCCGGCGGTGGAGGTGGTCTACGATTCGCTTGTGAAGGGCGGGATTTCCTTCCTCGGCAGCCGCCAGGCTGGGCGTTTGCCCCCTTACGCCGTGGTCGAGGATGCCTCCGGCAATTCCCAGTCGCTCACGACGGGGGACACGTGGGTCCCGGTGCAGGTGGACCTTGTCGGAGATCTCGAAAAAGGCGGCGGCTTGGTCAACGTCACCTGGAACGGATATCGGATCCTCAAGGACATCCCCGTTCCGTATCTCCCTTCCCAGTCCGAGGGATGGCGCATCGCGTTCGGAGCCCAGACCGGCAGCGCCAACAACCAGGCCCAGCGGGTCCGGAACCTCTCCCTCGCGGCCGACACCTATGTGACGCTCGACGTCATCAGCCAGTTCGGCTCGAGCCTGGTTTCCCCGCCCGCCGGACGCCGGACCTACCACACCGGCGAGTCCGTCACTTTCAGTGTCCCGCCATTCGTCTATCTCGACCGTTACCGGAAAACGCTCAGCGGCACCGAGGATGACATGCGGATCCGGGCGAACTACCGCGCGAAGCTCGTGGGGGGCTCCATCGGCGGTCAGCCCCTTTCGGGTGGGTCCACCGTCAAGCTCACCGAGTCCGCCGTGGTGAACTGGCAGTGGGAACTCGATTACCTTGCTGAGGTCAACACCGGCACCGAGACCATCCAGGGGCTTTCCGCCTCCTCCGTGACCGATGCGACGAACCAGCCCACGCTCGGCCGCAACTTCCGCCCGCTCAACTACAACTTCGACTCGGTGGTCTATTCGCAGATCATGGGCACCGGCACCGGGCTGGACATCCAGTTCCAGCCGAAGGGCTATGTCATCGAAAACGCCCCCAATTCCCCGGAGCGCTTCCTCCAGCTGTCCGGCAGCGGCGATCACCTGCGCTCCGATAACGCGGGCACGGGGCTGATCGGCGGAGACGGATCCTTCACCATCGAGTTCTGGGCCCGGCGCGATCCGGTCGCGGCGACCGCGGACCAGAATGTGGTCTCGCTCGGTTCCACGGATTCGCCCGGCGAACAGCTGCGCGTGGGCTTCACCCCGGCGAACGCCTTCTTCGTTGGCAACAATGTCGCGGCGGTCGCGGCCCCGGCCGCGTTGACCGACAACAGCTGGCACCACTGGGCGGCGGTCAATGACAAGACCGCCAACACCGTCACCCTCTACCGCGACGGCAAGGTGGTGGCCTCCGGCAATGCGGCGCTGAACTTTTCCGGCAGCACCCAGACGGTCACCATCGGCGCCCGCGCCACCGGTGCCGGCACCGCGGACGGCTTCTTCCCGGGCGGCATCAACAACGTGCGCGTCTGGAAAACCGCCCTCGCCATCGACCAGATCCGCAGCGGCCGCACCACCCTCCTCGTGGGCACCGGGAATGCCTCCCTTGGCCTCGAGCTCCCCTTTGACACCCTGCCCACCTCCGACATGGCCGGCGTTTACATCGAGCAACGCGAGGGCACGACCCGGCCCACCAGCGTCTCGGACACGGAGTCCTTCCCGGTGCAGGCCAGCTCGATCCAGTCCGGCTTCGTCCTTCCGGACCTCGCGACCGTGCCCGCGGCGAGTCCTTCGGGTTACCATGGGTGGACCCTGCGCTCCCGGCTCCGCATCGATGTCGCCGGCACCTACACCTTCCGGATGAGCGGCGGCGATGGCGGAAGATTGTTCATCGACGGCAACCGGATCTGGAACCCCAACGGAAAACAGGACGACTCGAGCAACTTCGAGCAGTCCCTCCACCTCGGTGCCGGCGACCACATCATCGTGCTCGATGCCTACGAGGTCGGCGGGCAACGTCCCGCCCTCACCTTCGCCCCGGCGGGGACGACCCTGCAGCCGCTGCCGCCTGCGAAGCTGTTTGCGCTCGCCCGCGAACAGCTCGCCTATGGCGCCTTCACCACGACCTCCGCCGAGGGGGGCAATGTCTCCTTCGCCACCGCCGGTTTCGGCTCCGTGTTCCCCGAGGTCGCGACCGGTGCCCAGGTCGCGGCGGCCGTGCTGCCCGGCTTCCGTTTCAATCCCCTCGACACCACCACCGGCACCACCCACAACATCGATCCCGGTGAAAAGGGCGTGATGGCCGACTACCGCCGCGTTTTCTGGCTGTGGGACAAGAAGTTCCGCTTCACCGTCGATGTCATGGCCGTCGGCCTGCCCGAGGCCGCCCTCACCGCCTTCCAGAACCATCCGTTTTTCAAAAAGGTCGACGGGGTCCTCGATGGCAGCGCCAAGCAGACCCAGACCGCCGCCGGCATCCGCAGGGTGCTCGACCTGTGGCTCGCCGAGGGCGAGCGGCTCGAGGTCGGCACGCTCTACCGCACCACGGACCGGCGCTACACGTTCAAGAAGATCTCGAATGCCATCAACAACTTCAGCCCGATCGCCAAGGAGTCTCTCCTCAACGCAACCTACAGCGGCCGGGTGGCCAAGTCCTACCTCATCCCGGCGGTCTCGGCCCCCGGCAGCATGACCGTGGAGGTGGATCGGACCACCTACCGCACCGAGCTGGCCATCGGCGAGGGACTCGATTTCTCGAGCCGCAATGCCATCGACACCCAGCTGACCCCCGATCTCCCGGACGACGCCGTGCTCGTCTCCGTCACGACCAACAGCCAGCCCGCCGTCACCGCGCCCGAGGTGACCAATGATGAAACCGGCTGGACCAACGGCGACGGCAATCCCTGGCAGTGGGACATCGTCGGTCAGAAATGGTATCCGCTGAAGCCCGGCACCTACACCCTCGACTGGAAGGACCGGAACACCGGTGAAATCTATCACATGGAGGTGACGGCCGGATTCCCGGCGACCACCTCGACCCTTGCCTTCCGGGAGGACGATCAGGGCAACTACCTCGGGACCGCGCCCGACTACGAGACGGATGTCGCCTTCGACTCCACCGACGCCTCGTTCCCCGCCAGCCCCACCGCGCACTACCGCTATATCAAGTCTCCCAAAGACCCCTTCCCGGTCGATCTCGATTCCTCGGCCGCCGACCGATGGAGATTCCTCCGGCAGGCCTTCTCGACCGGGAGCACGGCCAAGGTGGACAAGAACAACGCCTCGGGTCCCCGGTTCACCGAGACCGAGGCGAATTACAAAACGGTGCTCGTCTTCAGCTATCGCCCGACGACCGGAGCCGCCACCGGGGACCTGACCCGCGAACAGATCGCCGTGCGGGTCATCGGTTCCCTCGCCACGGCCACCCGGGAGTCGGATGCTCCGTCGCAAACCGTGGCCTCGCGCATCGGCAGTGCCGACGACACCGCCGGCTACGGCTCGGGCTACATCGTCAACGAGGTCTCCAACTACAACGCCACCCTCTACGACCGCAGCGCCGCGGTCGGGAAGTGGGGGCCGGTCTATCCGGTGAACTGGGGTGGTCTCTTCACCGATGATAAGAAGCTCAGCATCGGCTACTACGAGAATCCGGGGTCCGATCCCGCCAGTCTGGTCAACCCGCCGGTGGGCTGGCCCTACATCGTGACCCACTACGATGACGTCAAATTCCCCTCGGAGAATGACGAATCCGTCTCCGTGATCTACATCGCCAGCCAGCTCGGCAGCGAGGGCGTCAACCAGTCCTACACCAATCCCCAGCCCCAACGGGTCTTTGACCCCGTCCAATACACGAACCTAGCCGTTTACAACCAGCCCAATCGGGACCTGCCGGGTTTCAATCCCAACGAGGAGCATGCCCTCGTCGCCCCTTCGAACCTCGCCAACATGACCGGTGACCAGTCGAAGAACATCGGTCAGAGCGCCTTCTTCGCTCTGCAGAACCGGATCAACCGGTACGACATGAGCATAAAAACCGGTCTCGATCATTACACCTCAGAAGCCTTCGTGCTCGGTCAATACGTGGACGCAACCACCGGCCAGCCCGGGATGACCGCCTACCGGGTGCTGACGACACGTGGTTTCAATACGAACGGAACACCGCTGTCGGGCACGGAGGAGTTTCCCAATCGGGATCCCAAGACCCACCTCCCGGTGGACGAGGAGGGCAATCCCGTTTCGCAGCCCGCAAATCCGCGCTACGACTTTTCAACGGTGATCTTCGCCGGCGACATCGTGGCACCGTTCTACCCGCTTAACCTCGTCATGGGGGGGCGCGTCCTTTCTCAAAACGCAGGCACCAACCGTTACACTTCGACGGTGAGGCAGCAGACGCTCTGGACCGATAAAAACAAGGTGCCTTGGGCGGTTGCGGGCGAGATCGAGATTCCTGACGAAGGCACCTTCCCGGGGGGCTTTGAATACCGCTTCTGGTATCCGCTGGCCCAGGGCTTCTGGCTGGGTGAAGGCACTGCGGCCAAAGGCAATGGCACGCCGGTCTGCTGGCTGCCAAGGAGCCCGGTCGCGAACCCATCCCTGTCCGTCTTCACCAGCAACAACTCAACGCCCCAATCCATCCTCTACTCCTCCTACTGGAAGGAAAACTATCCCGTGCTCAAGCGGGGCGAGACCCTGGCCTACGCCGGGGGCGAATACAAGGCCGACCACCCCACCGCTCCCGGGCTGCCCGCCGTCATCAACTGGGCCTCGGGCGAGGTGGTCTTCGACTCTGAAACGCCGGATGGGGTGATCAACGACGACGACCTGACTGACTTCAATGCCCGTTTCATGCGGCTGCTGGACGTCGTCTCGGTGGACTATGCCAAGGAGGAGATGCCCGTAGATCTCAACCCCGCCAACACGGCCAAGGTCTCGGTGAGCGGCTCCCGCTGGTATTTCAAGGAACTCAGTGGTCCCCTCAGTCGGCGCTTTTACTATGACACGCTGCAGGCCAAACTCGTGTTCCGCGGCACGGTCAACGGCCTCGAGAGCGGCGACCCCTCCCTCACGCGCCCTCCGCTCGCCATCGCCCAGATCCTGCCCAATGTCATCAGCGAAAAGGATAAGACAGCGCTGGAACAACTCGCCTCCAGCGACTCCGCATGGAAGACGGCGATCGAGGAACTTTTCAAGGCCTCCAACCCCGCTGGCCACGCCGAAAGCATGAACACCCCGTTGGTCGGCCCTCCCCACGGTCTCAGGCTCGCGGGCCCGGGAGAGGGCACGGTCAAGTTCCTCAAAGAAGACGGGACCGAGGAGGAGGTGCCCACCAAGTTTCGTTCCTTCAAAAGCCTCGGCACCGGTGCCATGCTGGTCCCCAACCCCGAGTCGCTCACCGAAGCCGCCGGAGAGGAACGCTATGTTACCGTGGTGGAGAACAACGACGAGAAGGTCAACGGCGCGGTGACCCTCCACGTGATCCGACTGGGCGATGAGCGCTACCGCGGAGCCATCTCGGTCATAACCCCGAAGGACGCCTTCGACGAGAAGGTGGAAATGGCCCATTCCGGGGACTTTGGCGGAACCGCGGACGAGGTCTATTACCAGTGGTGGGTGCGCGACGTTGCACCGCTCGACGGCCTGCAGACTCCAGACCAGTCCACCTCCGGCTGGTCGATCTACCAGCAGGGCAAGGGCCTCAATTCCATCGGCTTCACCGGCCGACCCGACCTGATCCTCGCGGACAAGCTGTTCTACGTCCGCTACGGCCACGCCGATGAATTGGCGGCCGCGGATTCCGCGGAGAACGTGGAAAACGGCGGTGTCCTGGACAGTGCCTGGCGCCTCGTCGACCCCGACGCCACCTCGCCGGACTGGGCTCCGGCCGCTTCGGCAGCGGATCGCGTGCCCTACCAGTGGGCCGGCGCGGCCAATTCCCCGCAGCTGCAGGCTTCCGGCGCCCGGCGCTTCGTGCCCCAGCTCCTCATGGGCTGGGTCAAGCGCGTCCTCGATGCCGTTAACCCCTACGAGGCCCGGTTCTCTGCTGATTTCACCGGCGACGCTCCGGCCACCGGCTCCAGCATGCTGGGCCAGGCTGGCCGTCCCTACAACGGCCCCGTGGCCCTCAACGGTTCGAAAGACGCGATCGAGAACGTCGGACTCATCGAGCTCTACGAGACCGTCCTGCAGCGCGCCAAGGACCTTACGGGCACCTACTCCGATTCCGGAACCAATCAGGCCCTGCTTCTGGCATCGACCCGCCTCGCCATGCTTTACGAGCTCGTCGCCGGGGAGGCCTACACCGATGCCTTGAACCCATCGATCTCCCTGACCACGGCCGACACCGACAACACGGCCCTGAACTTTGCCCAGCTCTCTGCTGCCAACCCCTACGTCTTCGCCTTCACCAATCAGGTTCCAAACCTCCTTCAGGAGGAGCTGGCCCTCCTGCGTGGCACGGACTACCTCAAGTCCTATCCGTGCCAAAACCGCCTGTTCTGGAACTATTTCAAGGGCATCGGCGAGGCAGCCTACAACGCCAACTACGGGATCTGGGACGCCAATCGCGACGGCCTCATCGACGAGACCGACGCCGGGCTGATCTTCCCCATGGGCCACGGTGATGCCTGGGGGCACTTCCTTTCCGCCAGCAAGATGCACTACGGCCTCCTCCAGCGTGACAACTACGACTGGCAGGCCCGCGCGGAGCTCTACTCCCTCATCGGCAACGTCATCCCCACCGACTACTTGGACGAGCAATCCTTCGCCCGCACCGCCGCCGCCAGGGCACGCTGCGGCCTCTCCATCGTCAAGGCCACCTACCGCGACGCCTACGTGGCCGATCCCTCCGCCCAATGGCAGGGCTACACCGATTCCGCCGATCCCGCCCGTGCCTGGGGCGTCTCCGAGTGGGCCAGCCGCGCCGGCCAGGGCGCTGTCTTCGACTGGATGGTCGGCAACGCCATCCTCCCCGCTGGTTCCACCGATCCCGCCACTGGCAAGCCGCTCGAGGGGCTCAATCTGATCAACCGCGAGACCGCCAAGACCGACCTGCAGGCCCTCGCCGGCAGCCTCCGGGAAATCCAGCAGACGCTGGACGGCGTCAACCAGGGCCACACCCCCATCGGGGTCAATCCCGACACCGTCAGCTTCGGGCTGGACTCCTTCTATGACCTGACGTGGGAGCGCAAAACGCACTTCGAACAGACCTACGAGTCCGCCGTCGCCGCCGCCTCCAATGCCAAGGCCGCCCTCGACTTCGTTAGCGCCACCTCGCAGACCATGCGCCAGATCGGGGGCGATGCCGGTGAGCTCAAACAGAAAGCCATCGAGCAGGACATCGACTACCGCAACCGCCTCATCGCCCTGCTCGGCACCCCTTACAACGGTGCCATCGGCGCGGGCCAGATCTTCCAGGAAGGCTACACCGGTCCCGATCTCATCACCTACACGTATCTCGACGCCACCACTGTCGAGCAGTTGCTGCCCGAGGCTCATAAAACAGAGGATGGCCTACCCGAAGCGTTCCTGAGCGCGCGAGTGAAGATTCAAAAGTCTCTCGCGGAGACGGGCAGCAAGCTCGAGTTCCTGCCCACGGGAATGAATGATCTGCTTCTCGACGGCGAGCTGATGAAACTCTTCGACGAATTCTACCTTACCAACAATAAGCAAGATACGTATCCCAAAATCATCATCAATGGCTTCAGTGAAGGCGAAGCGAGCCCCGGGAATACGCTCTCCGTAGAAATCCCGATTTCCAAAACCTCGCAGTATGCCTTCAAGGCCCCGGAGGGCTGGGGTCGCCGGGCCGCCACCGGGGAGATCCAGAACGCGCTCGGAGACATGCTCCGCACCGAAGTCGCCCTAGAGACCGCGATCGACGACTATCAGGTCTACGTCAACAAGCTCAGCAACTTGGCCGAATACGCCAACCGGCGGCTTGTTTCCCTCAACGGTGCGCAGATCAGTCGGCAGAGTTATTTAGGGGTGATCTCGGCTGCGAATGCGGCGAAGACGTTCTTTGAAACAACGGCAAAAACCACGGAAAAAATAAAGGGCACAATATCCAACAGTTTCGACTTAGGACAAGACCTGATTCCCGATAATGTCAACTTAGCGGGTGGCAATCTCCCGTTCCGGCCACTCTATGGAGCGCTTACCGCATCTAAAGAAGTCGCGTTGACTCCAGTGGAGGGCATTAAATCATTCCAGGAAGTAAGCGCAATCCTCGCGGAAGGCCTCAAAGCCGAGCTGGAACTACTCAAAGACAACGACGCCGAGGTCTACGGCGAGTTCAACGAGTTGCTAGAGCTGCTGAAGGAGCTTTCCAACGAGCTGCAGGAGGATCCCTCCAAGCGGCTCAACATGGCGGCCGCCGTTCAGGACCTCAACATGGCGGGGGCCAAGGTCCGCTCGCTGGAGGCCGAGGCCAACCGCCTGCTGGCTGAACGCGCGGCGATGAACAAGATGATCGCTGGCCGCGCCCAAGGCAATCGCTACGGCGACATGATCGCCCGCATCAGCCGGGACGACGCGGCCCGCAAATACGAGAGCGCCATGGACACCGCGGTGCGCTTCGCTTGGCTTGCGGCCAAGGCCTACGACTACGAGACCAGCCTCTCCCCCGGCCACCCGGCCAACGCCGTGACCGTGCTTGAGGACCTGATGAAAGTGCGCCAGCTCGGCCAGTGGGACGGTGACACGCCCAAGGTGGGCAACGGCGGCCTCGCGGAGATCCTCGCCAAGCTGAAAGCCAATTATGATGGCTTGAAAGGCAGCATCGGGCTCAACAATCCACAGGGGGAGGCCTCCACCCTCTCGCTGCGCACCGAGGGCAAGCGCATCCTGGCTGACGGCAGCAGCTCCTCGAACCAGAAATGGCAGAGCTACCTGGCCAGCACTCAGGTTGCCGACTTCAACCGGGATCCCGACTTCACCCGCCACTGCCGCCCCTTCGCCAGTCCGCTCGGCCCGGCTCAGCCCGGCTTCAAGATCGAGTTTTCCACCGAGATCAACTCCGGGCGCAACTTCTTCGGCAACGCGCTCAGCGCGGCGGACCACGCCTACAGCAGCGCTAACTTCGCCACCAAACTCCGCTCCGTCGGTGTCGGCTTCTCCGGCTACGATGTGGCGGCCGACGGCAAGCAGCAGCTCGCCGCCACCCCGCGGGTTTATCTCGTGCCGGCTGGCACGGACATCATGCGCTACTCCGACGGGCTGGTGCCCAAAACCCGCGGTTGGAACGTGGTCAGGCAGCGCATCCCCGTGCCCTTCCCGATCAACACCACCCACCTGCGGGATTACGCCTTCAACCCGGCGGTAGAGAGTCTCAACGGGAGCTTTGCGGAACTGGTCCGACAGGGCGATTTCAGAGCCTATCCGACCGCAGGCGGCGCGCTCTCCGGCAGCGACCCCGCCTACACCGACACCCAGCTCTTCAGCCGTTCGGTCTGGAACACGAAGTGGATTCTCTTCATCCCCGCTGCCTCGCTGGGCAGTGAACCGAAGGCCGCGATGCAGCGCTTCATGGACACGGTGGATGATGTCCAGCTCCAGCTCACCACCTTCTCCTCCTCCGGGATGTGATCATGTCTGCTCCTGCCTCCCATCGCCCCATTGGGGTCCGTCGGCACCGCCCCCTGTGGGGCGGCGTGTTCGCCGTTCTACTGCTGGCGGGCTGCGGGAAGAAGGAATCCCAGCCTGAAGCAGGCGTGCTGGCCAAGGGCGATCGTTGGTCCGTCCGCGCCGATGACTTCCGCCACTGGTGGAGCACCCGCCCCGGGCCGGTCGACAGCCCGCAGGCCCGCACCGAGGCGCTCGACCGGCTCGTCGAGCGGGCCGCGCTCGCCGCGGCCGCCCGCAAGGCCGGTCTCGAAAGCGATCCCGAGACTGCCGCCCGGATCGAGGCCATCCTCATCACGCGCCTTCAGGAGGTGCAACTGGCTCCTCAGCTCGAGGCGGTGACGGTCTCCGACGAGGAGGTCCGCGCCGTCTATGATGCGCGGCGGGAGAGCGCCTACACCCAGCCCGAGGCCGTGCGGGTGGCGGTGCTCTGGTTCAACACCCGCGGCCAGCAGCCGCTGGTGGACCGCTACCGCCCGCGGCTCGAGCAGATCCGCGCCGAGGTCAGCGCCGACCCGGCCAAGTTTCCGGTCACCGAGGGATTCGGGCCCATCGCCGTTGGCAACACCGAGCACCGGGAGTCCCGCCTCCTTGGCGGCGATCTCGGCTGGCTCGAGGTGGCAGCGGGTTCCGACGCCTGGCGCAACGCGGTGCTCCGGCTCGCCGCCCCGCTCCAGAATCCGGGCGACCTCAGCGGGATCGAAGCCGGGGGGGATGGGCTCTTCCTCGTTCGCCTCATCGGGCGCCGGGCCGCGGCAGAGAAGCCCCTCGAGTCCGTCCGCGCCCAGATCCGCGAGAGCCTTCTCGCGCAGCGCCGCGAGCAGTTGCGCGAGGACTTCACCCGCCGTCTCCTCGCCGCCTCCATGCCGCAGCGTTTTCCCGGAGCCCTCGACGCCTTGGCCGAGCTTCCTCCCCGCGCCGGCACCGATCCGGTCCCGCCCGAAGCGGCGGGCGACCTTCCCCTTTTCCCCACCGAACCCTGATATGATGAGCACCGGAACCCTGCGCCGATTTCTCCTCCCTGCGCTCCTCACCGCCCTCTGCGCCCTCGGTCTCTCCGTCGGCCGGGGTCAAGGCTTCTCCGAACCCCCCCGCGTCGTCTACGGTAAGGTGTTCAATCTGGGCGAGGGCGGGCGGCACCAACTTTTCCGGGGCACCTTGCGGCTCAAGCTCGCGAGCCGGAAGGATCCCACCCATGTCCTCGAATTCGAAATTCCGCTCCGCCCCGTCGGGAACAACGGCGAATTTTCCTACCGACTCGAGATCGACCAGGAGACCGCGCCCACCCCGGAGCGGCGCGACACGACGCTGGAGGTCGGAGCCCTCCCGGTCTCCTACCGGATCGTCTCGATCACGATCGACGGGGTTCCCGCCAGCCTGCTCGACATCACGCAGGCGGCGGAATTCCGGACCTCCTTCGCCGACCGGGGCAAGGAGGTCCGCATCGACCTCAAGACCAGCGTCCCAACCCCGGATTCCGACGACGACGGCATGCCCGATTGGTGGGAACAACTCTACGGCTTGAACGCGGCCGCCAAGGCCGATGCCCTCGCCGATCCCGACGGCGACGGATGGAACAACCTGCACGAGTTCAAGGCGGGCACCGATCCCCGGACCGCGAACCGTGCCCCGGTGCTCCAGGACACGCTCCTCGTCGTCACCGCGGGAGGCACCGCCGGAATCCACCTCCCGATCGCGGACGCGGACACGACTCCCGCCAACCTGAAACTGACCCTGCTCTCCGCCGGCACCGGACTGTCGTGGAGACGAGGTGCCGTCGCGATGGCGGTGGGCGATTCCTTCACCCAGGCCGACCTGCTCGCCGGAACCGTCAGCGTGGAGGTGGCGATGTCCTTCCAGAAGGACCTCGCCCGTTTCCGCCTCGAGGATCTCACCACGGCCGGCGTGGCGGCGCAGGAAGTCGCACTGGCGGTGGAGGCGTTTTCCCCGAACCTGCGCTGGCCCGGTGCGCCCGCCGTCTGGCTCGACGCCGGGCGCGTCGCGACGGCCGCGCCGGTGGAGGAGTGGACCGACGGCTCCGCGGCCCGGCGTGACGGCTACCAGCCCGAGACCACCTTCCGCCCTGTCGGCGACGGTCTGGGACGGATGCGGTTCTTCGGCGGGCAGTATTTCTTCGTCGACGAAAAGGAACTGCCCCTCGAGGGGACCTACACCGCGTTCGTCGCCTTCGACCCGGGGGCGGCCACCACCGCGGAACAGGCCCTCTTTTCCTCCTCGCAGCTGAAGATCTCGCAGGTGCCATTCGCCGGGACCGGCGGGGGAATGGACCTGCAGGTGATCCGGAACGGCGAGGCGATTTTCGGACCGCGACTCACCACGGGGCAGCCGGCGCAGTTCATTCTCGCGAGCGAGCCGGGTTCCGCGAGCCTGGAATTTTCCGACCGCGGTTGGTTTCCGGCCGGGGCCAGCCGCCGCACGCCGGGCTCCTCCTTCACCACGATCGGTGCCACCCGCCCCCTCGCAGCCGCGACGGCCGGGGAATTCTTTGCAGGCAGCATCCGCGAGGTTCTCTTCTACGACCGCTCCCTCGGCGCGGAGGAGCGCTCGCTCGTGCAGGACTACCAGCGTTCGCGCTGGGAACGGATGCGGCTGTGGAACTACCGCGGATCGACCGTGCCCCGCAAGCTCCGTGGCGACGACACCGTCCGCAACTCGCTCAACGGAGGCGAAAGCGACGACGAACTCGTCGGCGGATCGCTGGGCGACCTCCTCAAGGGCGGTCCGGGCGAGGATCTCCACACCGGCGGTCCGGGACCCGACCGCTTCTTCTTCCAGCCCGGCGGGGACACGGACACGGTCACCGACTTCTCCGAGGACGAGAACGACGTCATCGACCTGACCGGGATCTTCGCGGGCAAGGGCGGGTTGCTCTCCCGGTATGTCAGGGTCAGGACGGTGGTCACGCGGGGTGCCGGAAACGTTCCGCGCACGGACTCCATCCTCGAACTGAACCACGATGGGGCGGGCGCGGAGGTGGATCAGTCGATCGTCCTCCGCGGCCTCGCGATCGGTGGGGCGGACCTCGCGAGGCTCGCGGCGCGGGGCAACCTGCAGCTCGGCACCCGTGAGACCGGCCTCGACCTCACGGGCGGCGACGCCTCGGTGACCGATCGCGAGATCCAAGGTGGCGACACGCATCGTTTCGCCTTCGCGATCGACTCGACGAAACAGGCCCGCCTCAACTCGACCGGTCTCGCGGGCGGCGATTGGGAGCTTCGCGACGCGAACAACGCGCGGGTCGCCTCGGGCAACGGAAACGTCGCCTTCGCGGGCGTGCTCGCTCCGGGGAGCTACCTCCTCAACGTCACGAATCCCGGCAGCACCGCAGGGACCTACTCGCTCGAGGTCGATGCGTCTTCCGACGCCGTGCCGCGCCCCGACGTGTCGATCGGGAGATCCGCCTTCGCCGCGAATGGCCGCAACGTCTACGCGCCGTCGCCGCAGGTCGCGTCGGTCTTTTCGCGCAGGGGGGCTCCCCTGATGTTGCTTTCCCTCATCGAGAACGACAGCGATCTTCCTGAAGCAATGAAGGTCCGGGGATCGGCCGGCAACTCCACCTTTTCGGTCAAATACGTTTTCGGTTGGTCCAACATCACCTCGCAGGTGATTGCGGGCACCTTCACCACCGCCGAACTGGTCGCGGGGGACGAGCCGGTCCAGATCGCCGTTTCCATGGTGCCGAACCGGAGGCTTGTCAGAAGGGAACTCCGTGACGGCAACCGCGTCACCACCCAACACCTCCGCAAGTCTTTCTCCGGGATTCTCAGGGCCAGCGCCGAATCCTCCGCCGCATTCTACGACCGGACCACCTTCAAGATCACGACGACTCGCTGAGCCGTGGGAGCAAGCGCACGCCACCTCCGATTACTCGGTTTCATCCGTCGCATCCTTTTAAAAATGGCCCGTGGAAAACAGGAACACGAAGCCCGTTCCGCCGTCCTGAATTCGTTCGGGAAGGAATTGGCCCGCCGCGCCAAATCGAAGTGCGAGCTGTGCGAGCGGGGAGGGGAGAAGTTGTCGATCTTCGAGGTTCCGCCGGCACCGCGCGATCCCGACCCGGGCCGTTGCCTGCTGCTTTGCGGCGATTGTCTTGCGGCGGCGGAGAAGCCTGGGCGCTTCGAGGCGGGGGACCATTGGCGGTTCCTCGCCGGGCAGGCCTGGAGCGGGAACCTCATGGTGCAGGTCATGGCGGTGCGGCTCCTGCGCCGTCAGGCGGCCTCCCAACACTGGGCGCGCGAGGCGCTCGACGGGCTCTTCCTCGACGAGGAGGTCGATTCGCTCGTAACGGAAGCGGTCTGATCGGTTATTCCCTGCGATGTCCCCCCGCCTCTTTTCCACGCTCGTCTTCGTTTCGACCGCCTTCGCAGCCGCCCCGGCCGCGGCCGAGGGGATCGATTACCAGAAGACGGTGCTCCCGATCATGAAAGAGCATTGCTGGGAATGCCATAGCAACGAGAAATCGGTGAAGGGAAATCTCGCCCTCGATCCCGAAACCCTCGCCGACCAGATCGGGCCCTACAATGTCATCCGCCCTGGCAACCCGGAGGAGAGCGGACTGGTCGAGAAGCTCAAGCTCGACGAAACCCACGCCGACTTCATGCCGCGGAAGGGAAAGCCGCTCCCCAAGCGCGAGATCGAGGCCATCGAGAACTGGATCCGGCAGGGCGCGATCGTCGATGCTGAAAAGCCGACCGAGGAGGAAAGCAAAAGACTCGCCACGATGAAACCGGTTCCCTCGGCGGCGTCCGCGGGGGATTCCGGCGGCCCGGTTTTCCATGCCTGGAAAAATCGCGAAGGACGCGCCATTGAGGCAAGAATGTTAGGGCTCGAGGGGGATTCGGTGAAACTCCTCCTGCGCAACGGAAAGACCTATGTTGTCCCACTGGGCTCGTTGGACGCGGAAAGCGCTTCCCAGGCGAAGCGGCTCGCTGAAACCCGGTGAGGTGGAGCTCCGTCGAGGGGAATGCTTCCGGGGACCGTTGCGCCAAAACGGGAGCACCCCTCCCGGCAAGGCCGGGAGGGGTGCGGGAAACAAAAACAGGGACCTGAAGGGGCAGGACGATCGTTAAAACGCTCGGGTTTCGGGAACACCATCCCTTCGGACTGTGAATATCACGTTTCACCCTTGGTCAGCAAGTCTGAAATGTCGACTCAATCATAAAAAATCTCGCAAAGGTGAGTGTGTGGGTTGCGAGTTCAATCCGAATGGGGGGTGTTCCCGATTCAAGCCCCTTGGAAAAGGGTGGGAATTAACATAGAAACAATAATTTATGGCAAATTGAGTGAATTGTGATAATTTTGGTCTTTGAATGACCGCCTTCGGCTCATCCATATCGCCCCGAACCATTTCTTCGTCCAAGCCGGCGGAGTTGTCGGATTTTGCCTGGAAGCTTCTCCAAGCCGAAGACCGGCGCTTCACCCTGAGGAACTTGAATCTCATCGCGGCGCTTGCCGCCGGGATGGTGACCTTTTTCGCGATTCTCGATTATTTCGCCTATCCCGAGTTCGTCGGGCTTTTCACCGCCTTTCGTTGGACCTGCGTCGGCATCATCATGATCCTCCTGATCCTCCTGCGTTCGAGGATCGGGAAGCGCTACTTCAGGTTTTTCACGGTGGCGCTCCCGCTCGTGCCGGCCTTCATCGTCGCGATGACGATTTTCGTCTCCCAGGATCCCGCATCGGTCTACTACGCCGGGCTCTCGCTCTGCGTCGTCGGGGTTGGATTTCTTTTTCACTGGACCTACAAGGAAGCCTTCCTCATTTCAGGATTCATTCTTCTCTTCTACCTCATTGCCTGCGCTCCGGCGATCATGTCCGGGCTCGACGCCAGGTCGGGGGCTGGGCTTTTTAGTAATCTTGTGTTCCTGGTCGCGACCGGTCTCGTGGTGGTTTCGGGAAGCCTCGCCCACCATCACATGAGGATCGAGGACTTCCGGGGGCGTGACCGCTTGCGGCAGAAGAAAATGGCCTATCGGCTAAAGGCGATCGAGCTGAAGACCGCGCTCGAAGAGTTGAAGGAAACCGAGGCGCAGCTTATCCAATCGGGGAAAATGGCCTCGCTCGGCCAGCTCAGTGCCGGGGTCAGCCATGAGATCGGGAATCCACTCAATCACTCGAACCAAGCGCTCTTCCTGCTGCGGCGCCGTCTTCGTCTTTATCCCGAGGATGACACGATCCGCGAGGCGGTCGAGGATATCCAAGACAGCATCGACCGCATGAAGGAGATCTTGCGCGAACTCCGCGAGTTCTCCCACAAGCGCAGCGAGGTTCTCATCGAGTTTCCCGTGATCGAGTCCATCGAGGTGGCGGTGCGGATGCTGACGAAGGAAATCGATGACCACAGGGTCGCCGTGGAGGCCGACCTGGGTCAGGACGTCCTCGTGGCGGGGGTCAAGAACCAGCTCGCCCAGGTCTTCATCAACCTGATCCACAATGCCATCCAGGCAATGGTGAAGGCCGCGACGGGGCGGGATCACCGGATTTCCATCCACGCCCGGGGAGGCGAGGGTTTTCTCGTCATCGCGGTCCGGGACAATGGCCCCGGCATACCGGAGGAAATCCGCGACCGGATTTTCGACCCCTTCTTCACCACCAAGGAGGCGGGAGAAGGCACCGGGCTCGGGCTTAGCATCTGCTTCCGTATCATCGAATCCCATCGCGGGATGATGGAGGTCGCCTCGGACGGCGCCTCCTTCACCGAGTTCCGGATCAAGCTTCCCTTGGTCGCGAAGCCCGGGCCTGAGACGGTCACGCCCTCGTTCCATCATTCCCCCCCGGCCGGTTCCGGAAGCTCCGTTCCACACCTGACTCCTTCATGAAGATAACGCCCCCGGATCATGCGATCCTCTACATCGACGATGAGGTCAAATCGTTGAAATATTTCGAAGCAATTTTCGGAAATCTCGCGCCAATCCTGACAGCAGGTAGCCCGCAGGAGGGGTATGACCTATTCAGCAGGCACAACGACCGTATCGGCGTGGTCATCAGTGACAAGAAGATGCCCGGCGAATCCGGGCTCGACCTGCTAGGGCGGATCCGGCAGCTCGACCCGAAGCCGTTGCGGTTTCTCGTCACTGCGTTCTCCGACCTCGACGTGGCGGTGGATGCCTTGAACGATGGTCTCCTCTATTCCTACCTGCCGAAGCCGTGGGATCCGGATGATCTCGCGCACCGGCTCTCGCGGGCTCTCGGATATTTCTCGCTCGAGCGGGAGCGGGAACGGCTCATCCGGGAGAAGGTGAAGGCCTTCCAGCACGTTCTCATGGCGGACAAGGCCGCGAGCATCGGGATTTTATCGGCCGGACTCAATCACCACCTCCGCAACGCCCTCACCGTGCTCCGGACCTTCTACGATCTACTGCCCTACCAGCTCGAGGAAGAACTCGCGGGAGAGCCGTGCGACACCGCCTTCTGGAGGGAATTTTATGGCGAGGTCGGCGCGCAGATCAACCGCATGACCTCCATCCTCTCCAATCTTTCCGATGGCGTTCGGATGAGCGGGGTGAAGTCCGTCGAGGGAATCGACCTTCCCTCCGTTTTCCGCGAGGCCGGGGAACTGGTCCTCCAGGGATGCGAGGATCTCCACTTCGTCATTCACTCGCCTCAGGACCTTCCCACACTCTCGGGGGATCCACGCAAGCTCGCACAGATGGCGCGTTTCTTTTTCGAGGAATCCCGTGCGACATTGAAGCGTCGGGGCGAGATCGAGGTTCGGTTCGGGATTTGTAACGACGCCCGATCCATCGAGACGTCCTTCATCGACAATGGTGATCCCGTGCCCGATGCGGACCTCTCGCGACTCTTCGATCCATTCTATGTCCGCGCCAACAACCCCGAGGAACTCGGGACCAATCTGATGGCCTGCTACTTCACCGTCTTCCACCACAGAGGCGCGATCCGCGCCGAACGGACCGCTGACGGACGGAATGCCATCATCTTCACCCTGCCGATTGCCAAGGTTCCGGAAGAGGAGGAGGGGGTTGATCCCTCACCGCGGCAGCTCTGGCGCCTCGCCGATTTCAGCCAGCGCGACCTTCGCTCCGGGGCGGGGGTGGTGCTGTCCTCGTGACGCGCCTCACGGTATCCGTTGACAAGCTGCTGGACGGAGGGCACGGCTTAGCCCGATGGCCGTGATCCTCAAGAACGGAGCTCTCTTCCTGCACATTCCCAAGACCGGAGGCACCTGGGTGACCAAGGTCCTCCGCGAGACGGGGCTGGTGCGTTGTTCCATCGGGCACCGTCACGCCAACCTGGAGCACCTCCTCGCCCCGGGTTGGCAGGGGTTAGGCCGTCGGATCGAGTATCTGGTCAAACGCCCCCGGCTGCGACTCCATCCGCGGCCCTTCACTTTCTGCTTCGTGCGCCACCCGCTTGACTGGTACGAGTCCTTCTATCTTTACAAAAGCCAGCCCTCGCTCAACTGGGAATGGGACGGCGAGTTCGACAACCTCCACCGCTGGCACCCGAACGCCGTCCTCAACGGCCTGGGGGAGGGGCGGGATTTCAACACCTTCGTCAGCACCGTGATGAATCGTTATCCCGGCTACGTGACCGCGCTCTACAACCACTACACGTTCCGCCCCGTCGACTTCATCGGAAAGCAGGAGAACCTGCGCGAGGATCTCTTCACGGTCCTCGACCGGCTCGGTTGCGATTTCGATCCCTCGCTCATCCGTGGGACGAAACGGATCAACCACAGTCGCGACGAGAAAACCAAGCCGGTCTGGGAGCCCGCCGTGCGCGAGAGGGCCCTGAAACTGGAACGAGCCGCTCTGGAGCGGTTCGGATACCCCTGCGACTGATTTCAAGGAGCGGGGCCAATGCGGAGCAGCCGCCCCCGGCTCCGACGTTGGCATGGAAGCATTTGCCCCGGAGCCGGGGGCGGCCCCGCTCCTTGGTCCACAAAAAACCCTCTCCGGTTCCGGACCAGAGAGGGTTCTGGAGAGACGGGGATGCGGGCGGTTCACTTCCCGTCTTCGGCCTTGAGGGTGTTGTAGAGCTCGAAGGCTTCCTCGGGCTTGAGACCCTCGTGGACGACGCCACGGACGGCCTTCATCATCGGCACGGGGGCATCGGACTGGAAGATGTTGCGGCCCATGTCCACGCCGGCGGCGCCGGATTCGCAGGCCTCGTAGGCCATGCGGAGGGCGTCGAGCTCGGGACGCTTCTTGCCGCCCGCGATCACGATCGGGACCGGGCAGCAGCTCGTGATCGTCTCGAACTCCTCGTCGGTGTGGTAGCATTTCACGAGGTGGCAGCCGAGTTCGGCCATGATGCGGGTGGCGAGGCGGAAATACTTCGGCGTGCGCTCCATGTTCGTGCCGACGGCGACGACGCCCATCACGGCGATGCCATAGCGGTTCGCTTGGTCGATGAGGCGGACCATGTTCTGGATCGTGTTGCGCTCGTGCTCCGAGCCGATGAAGACCTGCACCGCGAGGACGCTCGCGTTGAGGCGGATCGCCTCCTCGATGGAGCAGGCGAGGACTTCGTCGCTGAGATGGTCGGGGCGGGCCATCGAGGTGCCGCCGGAGGCGCGAAGGGCGATCGCCTTCTGCGTGCTCGCGGGGATCACGGCGCGCTGGATCCCGCGGGTCAGCATGAGGCAGTCGCAGAAGGGCTCGAGGGGGAGGATGGTCTGGTCGACGCGCTCGAGGCCGGTGGTGGGGCCTTGGAAATACCCGTGGTCGAAGGCCAGCATGATGGTGCGGCCGTTCTTGGGATTGAAGACCTTGGAAAGACGGTTCTTGAGGCCCCAGTCATACTGGTGCGAGCCCTTGAGGAAGAAGCCGGGGGCATCCTGCTTCACATCGGTGAAGTATTCCTTGTCTTTCTTTTCCTGCTTGGTTCCGTCGAGGTCTGCCATGGTGATTTTGCGGTGGGTTGATGATGAGCGCGAATTGTCGTGGTCGGTCGCGTTTGGGTCAATATCGGATTGAGCAGGGATTGAGTCGGTTTGGTTGCAGGGCTCGGTCACTTCACGGCCGGGGGATGGCGCGCGAGGCCTTCGCCACGGCGGCGGCGACCGGATTGATCGCGGGACGCGGGGGCATCTCCGGCGGCTCGAGACGCCGGGTCGAGGATCCCGCGGCGGGCGTAGCCTCGGCCTTGTCACGGACCTCGTGGACGCGAACGAAACGGGCCTTCGCGGCGATCCCGAGGAGGAGGACATCCCCTTCGTGCAGGTCGCGGGGTTCCGCGCCGAGGGCCTCGCCGTTGAGGCGGGTTCCATTGGTCGAATCGAGGTCGACGACCTGGTAACTGGACGCGGTCCGGCGGAGCTCGCAATGACGGGCCGAGACGGCGTCCTCCTCTACGACGATGGCATTGCCCGCGATCCGTCCCAGTCGGATCGTTGCGGCATCGAGCAGAAAATGCCGCGGCGGGGTGCCGGGTAACTCGATCACGAGACAGTGCAGGGGCTTGGAAGTCATCGGAGTTGCCAGCCTAGTGAATCGGGAGCGTCCCTGTCAATCTCCGGGAAGCGGATTCGATCCGTCCGTTTCCGGATGGTCACTTTGCCCGGAGCAGGCCTTCGGTCTCCATCCACTTTCCGGCGAAGGCCGGCCACTGCAAGATCTCTTCCTTCGTGTTCTTGTATCCGAAGCCGTGACCGCCCTTCGCGAAGATGTGCAACTCGCAGGGGCGGTTTTTCCGGAGCATCTCGATGTAGAAGCGGGCGTTGCCCTCGACGAATTTCCGGTCGTCGTGGGCGATCACGAGGAAGGCCGGCGGGGTTTGTTCCGTGACCTTGACCTCGGGCGAGAGCGCCTCGGGATTCTTCTCGTCGAGAAGGTAGGCGGCGTAGACGAGCACGCCGAAATCCGGAACCGCGCTGACGCCATCGACCTCGGGATCGGTCTCATAGGTGCGCGCCCCGTCGGAGGTCAGGGCCATTGCGGCGAGGTGGCCTCCCGCGGAAAAGCCGAGGATGCCGACCCGTTTCGGATCGACCTTCCACTCGTCGGCTCGGCTGCGCATCAGGCCGATGGCACGCTGGGCGTCCTCGAGCGGGGCGTCGTGCTTTTCGAGTCCCTCGCGGCGCGGCACACGGTATTTCAGGAGGCCCGCGGTGATGCCGAGGGAATTGAGCCATTCGCAGACCTCGGTGCCCTCGTGGGAATAGGCGAGGATGTTGTAACCGCCGCCCGGGCAGACGATCACGGCGGCTCCATTCGGTTTGTCCGCGGGATAAACCGTGAGCGTGGGCAGGCTGACGTTGGACAGAATCTGGATCTGGTAATCGCCCTTCAGCTCGATCGATTCGGCGGGCAGTTTCAGGTCGGCCTCACCGGGAACCCCGTTCGGCCAGAGCGGAATCGGGTCGAGCGGAGCGGCGTAGAGCGAGGCGGACATCGTGAGCAGGGCGAGGGCGGCGAGTTTCATGACCGTGGCGATCTTAACGAAAAACCGGCCACTGCACAGCAGGAAATGAGGATGGGGAGGAAGCCCGTGGTCCCTGGGGGGCTTTCCTTCGAGAGCCCCGTCCCCTCCGTGAACCCGATCGTCACCCAGTGGTTGCAGGTGCGCGAATCGGGCCATTCCGTGCCTGTGAATCCCGCATCGAGGAAATGGGTAGGTCATGGATTCGGCGAAGAAGGGGGAATCGCCCCTCGGCCATCGCCGCGACGACAGTTTCGCCTGTGAGCGATGAGGGGGGCGGTGCGTCCGGGCCGGATTCCGTCCGATTGCCGTTACCGAATGGGCGGGGAATCAGCGGAAATCGAAAGCGTTTGCGCTCTCGAGATTCCGGGCGACCTGAGGGTTACGGGCGGGGCATTCGATCTTGGTGGAAATCCGGTGGGGACGGTTCGCGGAACCGTCCGCCGAAGGACTTGAGCACGCCTGACGCGGACGGGCGGCTGGTCCGTCTCCACCCTGTCGGGTCGTGCAACCTTTCCCCGCGTGCTCCCGTGTTCTGGAACATGGCAGGGGCAGGTCGCTTACCGATGGCCTAACGCTGCGATCGCCCTCCCGGCGGGCAAAGGCACCTCATGCGGATGATCTTGGAAAGGTTCCGGGCAACTTGAGAGGGATCCGGATCGGTTGCCGGCTGAGGAATTTCCGGTCGGTCGGCGGTGGACTCTATTCCACCGGCTTGAAGTAGACCCAGCGCTCCTGCTCGCCGGGCAGAAGCATGCGGATGCCGCCGGGATGCCGGCTCCAGGTGGAGATCTCGCCGTCGGCAAACTTGACGACGGAGCGATCCGCGGTGGGACGCTCGATGATTTCGTAAGCCGCCACCTCTCCGGATCCATCGCGGGTACGCCGCCGTTCGGTCGGGGTGAATTCCAAAACCATTCCCTCGAAGGGCATCAGGAGCAGGCGCGAGACCCCTTTCTGCAGGCCGGTGGCGAGTTCCTTGAGGAATCCCTCCCCCGGCGAGTCCGGTGCCTCCGGATCGCCCGCGCTGAGGTTCGCAATCGTCGTCTCCTTGTCCAGGGTCCACTTGCCCACGAGCCAGTTTCCGCCCAGGCGATCGCAGCCGGAAAGGAGGACTACCGTGACGGCGAACAGGAGAAGAGGGACCGTTTTCACGCAGGCAGGCTACTCCGGGAAATCGCGGGCTGTCAATCCTGCAAACCCCGCGCCCATGCCGAGACCTCTCCGTCCTCGTCCGCCTCGAAAGCCACGATCATCGGTCGGCAACAGACCTCGCAGTCGTAGTCCACCTCGCAGGGCGTCTCGTCCGGCGAAGGCACCGGCACCTCGAACTCCTCGAAGCAGGTCGGGCAGGTGACGGGATAGGTGGACATGATGGAAAAAAGGCCGGGCATCGCTGCCCGGCCTTCTTCGTTGGAATGGATTACGTTGCTCGCGGGATCCGCGACGCGGAATCAGCGCGCCTTGTCGGCAGCGATCTTGGCGGCGGCGGCCTTGGCGATGATTTCCTCGGAGATGTTCCGCGGGGTGGGCGCGTAGTGCGAGAACTCCATCGAGAACTGGCCGCGGCCGGAGGTCATGGTGCGGAGGTCGCCGATGTAGCCGAACATTTCGCTGAGCGGGGCGTCGGCCTTGACGCGGACTCCGGTCGGGCCGCTGTCCTGCGACTTGATCATGCCGCGGCGGCGGTTGAGGTCGCCGATGACGTCGCCGACGTTGGCGTCGGGGGAGAAGACGTCGATCTTCATGATGGGCTCGAGGATCTGCGGAGCGCACTTGGGAATGGTTTGGCGGTAGCCGGCCTTGGCCGCCACTTCGAAGGCGATGGCGGAAGAGTCGACCGCGTGGAAGCCCCCGTCGAGGAGGGTGACCTTGAAGTCGAGGAGGGGATACCCGGCGAGGGTGCCCTTTTCCTTGGACAGCTTGAAGCCTTTTTCAATGGCAGGCCAGAATTCCTTCGGCACGTTGCCACCGACGACCTTCGATTCGAAGACGAAGCCGGTGCCGGGTTCGCCGGGCTCGATGACGTATTCGATCTTGCCGTATTGGCCGGAACCACCGGACTGCTTCTTGTGGGTGTAGGAGTCGGTGACGGTCTTGGTGATGGTTTCGCGGTAGGCGACCTGGGGTGCGCCGACCTCGACCTCGACCTTGTGGGTGCGCTTGAGGATGTCCACCTTGATGTCGAGGTGGAGTTCGCCCATGCCCTTGAGGATGGTTTCACCGGTTTCCTGGTCGGTCTCGACGTGGAAGGAGGGATCTTCGCGAACCATCTTGGCGATGGCGTCGCCGAGTTTCTCGGACCCGGACTTGTCCTTCGGAGAAATCGCGATGGAGATGACCGGGTCGGGGAAGACCATCGGCTCGAGGGTGGCGGGGTCCTTCGGGTCGCAGAGGGTGTGGCCGGTCTGGACGTTCTTGAGGCCGACGAGGGCGACGATGTCGCCGGCGACGGCACCGTCGAGCTCGATGCGGGAGTCGGCGTGCATCTCGACGAGGCGGCCGACGCGCTCGGTCTTGCCGGTGAAGGTGTTGAGGATGGTGTCGCCCTTGGTCAGCTTGCCGGAGTAGATTCGGGTGAAGGTGAGGGCGCCGTATTGATCATCCATGATCTTGAAGGCGAGGGCGCGGAGGGGGGCGTCCTCGGTGACGATGGCGAATTTGCCGGTCTCGTTGCCCTCAAGGTCGACCTCGGGCTGGGGGGAGACGTCGGTGGGGCAGGGGAGGAAGTCGACGACGGCGTTGAGGACGTTCTGGACGCCCTTGTTCTTGAAGGCGGATCCGCAGTAGGTGGGGAAGAAGTCGAGGCCGATGGTGCCCTTGCGGATGTTCTTCTTGATCGTGGCGATGTCGGGCTCATTGCCTTCGAGGTAGGACTCGAGGATGGCGTCGTCCTCCTCCTGCTCCATGGCGGTGTCGATGAGCATGGCGCGGTATTCCTCGACCTTGTCCTTCATGTCGGCGGGGACTTCCTCGATCTTGTAGTTCTCGGGCTGGCCGGAGTCGTCCCAGACCCAGGCCTTGCGGGAGAGGAGATCGACGACACCCTTGAACTGGTCTTCGATGCCGATGGGTAGCACCATCACGAGGGGCTTGGCACCGAGGATGTTCTTGATCTGCTCGATGACGCGGTAGTAGTCGGCGCCGATGCGGTCGAGTTTGTTCACCCAGATGACGCGGGCGACCTTGGAATCGTTGGCGTAGCGCCAGTTGGTCTCGGACTGGGGCTCGACGCCGCCGGATCCGCAGAAGACGCCGATGCCGCCGTCGAGAACCTTCAGCGAACGGTAAACTTCGATGGTGAAGTCGACGTGGCCGGGGGTGTCAATGATGTTGAAGCGGTGGCCGTCCCAGAAACAGGTCGTGGCGGCGGATTGGATGGTGATACCGCGCTCCTGCTCCTGCACCATGAAGTCGGTCGTCGCCGCGCCGTCGTGCACTTCACCGAGCTTGTGGATCTTGCCGGTGAGCTTCAGGATGCGCTCGGTGGTCGTGGTCTTGCCGGCATCGACGTGGGCAAAAATGCCGATGTTGCGGTATTTGGAGAGGTCTGTGGCCATTTGACTGGAGGTTGGGATTGAACCGGGATTTTGCGAGCGGGTATAGTGGTTCAAAGCTGCCCGATGGCAACCTCGAATTCCGCATTTCCAAGGAATATTCTCGACAAACGGCCCGGAATCCGCCGAACGCGGCGGACCTGCGGAGCGGCCCCATCCCGGGACCCGGGATCACGGATCGAAGGATCTCAGCCACGCGTAGACGGCGTCGCCGATCTGCCGGTAGCCGGACTCCGACGGATGGACCCCGTTGCTTTGGCGTTCGATCGTTGAGGCGGTTCTCGAATGGGCCGGAACCTTGACCGAGGGGAATCCGTGCACGGGATCGAGGTTGAGGTGCGCGCCGACCAGAAACACGTGTTTGGTTTCCCGCGCCCGGAAGGTTTCGGTCATGCTTTCGACGACGCGGTGGCGGTTGCGGAGGTATTGCCAACGGGTCTGGCCGCTGCCGTAGTTCGCCCCGAACGCATCCTGGCTCGCCGCCGGAGGCATGGGCAGGAGCAAGCCGATCTTCGTCTCCGGGCGAAACCCGTGGATCATCGCGACGAGGGTTTCGGTGTGTTTCAGGAAGCGCCCGATCGATTCTTCGATCGTCTCATCGGTGGCGCCGAAGGTGTCATTGCAGCCGAGCAGGATGGTGACGAAGTCAGGCCCGCTCCCTCCGTTGAATTCGGCGCAGTAGCGCGCGAAATCGAGGAATTCTTTCTCGTCCGGGTCTTCGGGACGGTCCCGGTAGAGGAAGGGACTGCCGCATTCGGCGCGCGGACCGCCCCGCGCCTTTCCCGTGTAGTGGGTCGCGAACCGTTCCGCGGTCCAGCCGCCATAGCCCTCATGGCGGACAGGCCCAAGTGGTTTTCCCTCCTCCACGCCCGGTCCCCGGGTTCCAATGAGGCGGAGCGGGTATCCGTCCGCCTTGGCGAGCGCGAGGATCTGGTCCGGATAGACCGAGGCGGCGGTGAGGCTGTCTCCGATCAGGAGAATGGAGCGTTCCACCGGTGGGGGCGAGGCCACCTTCCTCGAACCGACGCGGATCACGGTCGATGCGCGCGAGACCACGCGGTTCTCTTCGTCTCTCAAGTCAAGCTGCAGGGGATGCTCGCCCGCGTCTTCCGCTTTCGGGGTCCAGGTCCAGCGTTCGCTCTGGTGCGATCCGCGCCCACACGAGACGTCCGGAAGGACCCGGCGGGGATCGGCCAGGAGAAAGGCGTTTCCGAGGTAAAGGTTGGTCTCGAGCCCCTCGAGCGCGTGAATGACCGGGGGGAGGAGGAGCCGCGCCGGACCAGGGAGTGGGACCGCAGGGTTGCTTGATCCGGTTCCGGGAATCGCGAGGGTGGCCGGGAAAAGGAACGGTGCGACGAGGAGATGGACTCGGTTCATCACGGAAACTCGACCGCGGCCGTTCGAAAAACAGGGACGGATTGGCGCTTTTGGCACGCGCCGGGGAGGAAGACTCAGGCGGAAAAACAAATTCTTTTGGAATGCAACCGGATTTTGTTGACTTCATTTCATCATTTCTGGTATTCAAGGGACGATCCGTGAATTCCGGAGGAGTTGATCGGCAGCTCGTTCCGGCTCCCCGGGAAAACCCCCAGCCTGTTCCCTCGATGTCCTTCGGAAATCTCCCCGATCTCGAAAGCATGTTCTGGCCTGCTAGAAAGTGGTCGATTCCCACCCTGCTTGCCTGTCTCCTTGTCTCAACTGGACCGGCATCCGCGCAAACCGGGTTGGACCTTGACCTGAACGCCTGGCCGGCGGGTTCTCAACCCACGCGGCCCGGGAATTCGGGCAGCCCGAACGGTCCGGACGGCCTCAATGATCTTTGGCAGGTGCTTTTCCAGGCGTGGGAACTCGACCCCGCCGCGGATGAAGACCGGGATGGGGCCACCAACGGTCAGGAATCGGTCGCGGGCACGGATCCGCGAAACGCGGCGGATGTGATCCGGGTGAAGGGCATCACCTCGACCTCCACCCAACTCGCCTTTTCGTTCGACCCCCGTGCCGGGAAGCGATATCGGGTTCTCTCCGCCGCCTCGCCCGCCGGTCCCTTCACCACGCCCGTCACCTTGGAGACGGTACCGCCCTCGCAGGCGTCTGTCGCGGTGGCGGATGCCACCGGTGCGACCCTGGTGATCGCCAAGCCGGCGGACCCCGCGGTCTTCTTCCAGATCGAAGCCACCGACACCGACAGCAATGCGGACGGGGTTTCCGACTGGGTGGCACGGAGACTGGGCTATGACCCGGCGGCTCCCTCGGTCGATCTCGATGGCGACGGGGTCAGCGACCTGAAGGAGCAGCTGCTCGCGGAGTTTTCCTCCTCCAACCAGATCGAGGTCATCGCGATGACCCCGTTCGCCTCGGAGGACGGCCCCGCCAGCGGGTCCTTCAAGGTTCGCCGCAATCTCAGCCTCTTCGATGCCAGCGTCAGCCTGTCCTACTCCGGCACGGCCAGCGCGGGGACCGATTATTCGGCGAGCCCCTCGGCCACTCTCGTGAACTTCGCGCCCGGCGAAACGGAGAAGCTCGTTTTCATCAACCCCAACGCGGCACAACCCACCGTGCTCGAGGGGAGCGAATCGGTCACGGTCACCCTCGGCAATCCCCAGAGCACCAAGGCCGGCGCGGCACCGATGATCGGCGAGCGGTCCTCGGCCACGGTCATCATCGCGGATTCCACCGCAGCCGTGGGAACAGGTCTGCTTGCCCGCTACTACGACCACTCGAGCACCACCCTCGATCACGCCGCGAATTTCGGCGACACCGGCAACTACGCCTACACCCTGGGTTCCCCGAACACCAGTGGATCAATCCTCGTCACGCCGACTTCGGGAAACCTCGCCAACCTGCTCGCCGCGATCACGCCCGGGACGACGCGGGTGCGGCTCTCCTTCAACGGTGGCAACCTGAACGCCGCCGCCTATAACCACCAGCTCTATCTCGTCACGGCGAAAACCACCTCCACATTCACGTGTGCCATCTCCTCGGCCACGGCGCTGCCGGCGAGCAGCAGCAGCAATCTCTTTTTCAGCATCGATCCCGTTCACCCGGCGGTGATCCAGCGGGTCGATGCCACGGTCGACAACGAGTGGATGGGCGGAACCCCGAACACCAATTTCATCACCCCCCTCAACCTCCCGGACAACTGGTCGTCGGTCTGGGAGGCGTTCCTCCATCCCACCACCGCCTCGACTTCGGGTTACCGGTTCCAACTCGACGCCGACGACAAGGCCCGCGTTCTCATTGACCTGAACCGCAACGGCACGTTCGATCTGCCCGAGGAACAGGTCGTCGAACACGGTTGGGATGGCCCCGCGACCTTGGGAACTTTCAACGTGAGCGCCTCCCATCTTCTCGAGATTCCCGCGGGCCCCACCGGCGCGACGGGTCGCTACCGCATCCGGGTCGAGCAGGTCGAAACCACCGGCGAGGCGCGCTGCCGCCTGCAGTGGAGCATCAACGGGGCGGCTTTCGGAAACATTCCCCAGAGCGCGGTCTTCTCGCACACGCGGGCGATGGACGCGAGCTACAGCTATACCCGCACCGTCTCGACGGCCGGCGCGATGGCGGGGACGATTCTTGTCACGCACAACGGTCACGGGCTTTCCGTGGGCAGTCCGGTCCGCCTTTCCTTCTCCTCCGGCAACCTCTTCACTCCGGCTAACGGAAACTTCCACGGCACCTACACGATCTCCCAGGTCAATTCGGCCAATACTTATACCGTGCCGATTACGGGGGCGTCGCTCCCGGCGTCGGGCACGGGGGCCGGGTTTGTGCTCGATTGGTCGGCCAGCACGACCCAGGCCTGGTACAATCTCGTTTATCAGAGCACGGATTTTTCGGGTGCTCCGGGTCGGGTGGGAACGAACAACAACGGCACCAATGACAACAACAACGGGCTGTATGGGACGGGTACGCCGGACGCCGGTCTGATCAATCCGGACAGTTTCTCGGTGAGTTGGCGCGGTCAGGTGCAACCGCAGTTCACCGAGGAATATGCCTTCACCGTGCTCGCCGACGACGGCTTCCGCCTCTGGATCAATGGCCAGGAGATGGCGATGCGGCAGATGGCCTCCTCCAATCTCGGCGGATCCACCTACACCTACAACAGCGCCACCGGCGAGACCGTCGTGAATTATGCGGGCTCCAATATTCTCGAGGGATCCTACGGGGTCGGCGACATCGCCCGGATCGATCCCACCGCCGGGACCCTGAGCAGTCTCCCCACCACCGATCTCGTGGTGACCGCGGCGACGCCGACGACCTTCACGGTCGTGTTCCCGACCGGGTCTGGCGATCAAACGTCTGCGGCGAACGCGAACCTCGATGCGATGAACCGGGTCATCAAGCCGTGGGTTTCCAACGGCAACGAGCGACTCTGCCGCATTCCCCTCATCGGAGGGGTTCGTTACGACATCCGCCTGGATTACCACGAATCTTCGGGCTTTGCGCGTTGTCGTCTGTTCTGGTTCAGTCCGAGCCAGCCGAAGCAGATCATCCCGGCGAACCGCCTTTACCCGTCCAGTGATCCGCTGGCACCGTCCACCCACCTTACCCAGACCAATGCCACGGCGCTGGTGGGCGGCCCGTTGCAGCTTCCGGTGGCGGGAAGCAACGGAGCCACCGTTACCTTCTCCGGGCTGCCGCCGTGGTTGTCCTTTGCCAATGGCGTCCTGACCGGAACGCCGCCATCCGGTGCCGCCGGACTTTACCAGATCGTCGTCACCCTGACAAATGCCGCAGGTTCGAGCCAGTCCGTGATCAACCTCGAGGTGAGGGACACTGGCGGGGCGATCACCCGGGAACTGTGGACCGGAGTGACCGGAGACACGATCGGGGACGTTCCCCTGGGGTCCGCGCCCACCGCTTCCTCGACCCTGCCGTCCCTGGAGGGCCCCGCCGATTCCGGCGATGATTACGCCCAACGGCTCCGCGGCTTCCTCACCGCGCCCGAGACCGGCAACTATTACTTCTGGATCGCCGGCAACAACGCCGCGGAATTGTGGATTTCCAACGATGCCGAACCGGTCAACGCCTTCCGTCGGGCGCGGGTGGTCGCCGGGAGCGCCACCCCGAGGAACTGGACGATCGAGGCCGGTCAGAAGAGTCCCTGGATGGCGCTCGAGCAAGGCAAGCGCTACTACATCGAGGTGCGTCACAAGGCCGCCGGAGGTCCGGGTGACAACCTCGCGATCGGCTGGTCGCGCCCGGGTCAGTCGACCGCTGCGCCGAGCGAGGTGGTGCCCGGCCATGTCCTCTCGCCTTGGTCCGAACCCGTCTCCTCCGATGCCGCCGGGACGATCTGGTCCGCCACCCTCCGCCCGCAAGGCGGAGCCATCACCAATGCCTCGGGCAGCAGCTTCCTCAGGCTCAATGCCGCCGAGACCGAGGCGATCATCACCGCGAATTATTCCGGCCTTTCCTCCGCCTTCTTCGGGATGCACGTCCACAATGACATGATTCCGGGTGGCGGGACCGCCAACATCATCGCCGACCTCGAGGAGCCCGGGGACGTCCAGTTGCTGCCCGACGGCACCTTCCGCTGGGTGATCAAGCCGACCGCGGGATACAGTGTGGCTGACTTGGTTCAGCACCTCAAGGACGGAAAGGTCTATTTCAACGTTCACTCGGTGAATTTCCCGAGCGGAGAGATCAAGGGATATTTCAGCCGCCTTGAGGGTTCACCCTCGTTTGTTCCGCCGGCAGATCCCCCGGCTTGGACCGATGATTCCGACACCGACACGGGTGCCGCCCGTTTCCTCGCCCAGGCGACCTTCGGAGCGAGCGTGGCCGACGTCCAGGCCTTGAAGTCGATCACCCCGAGTGGCGGGAAGGGCCGCTATGAACTCTGGATCGAGGATCAGTTCGCGAAGCCCGCCTCGCAGACGCTGCCGGAGGTCTTGAGGACCCGGCGCGCCGATGTCCAGGGAGGTTCGCAGTTCGACGAAACGCTCCTCTTCAATTCCTGGTGGCGGAACTCGGTCTCGGGCGCGGACCAGTTGCGCCAGCGCGTCGCCTTCGCCCTGAGCCAGATCCACGTCGTGTCGGCCCAGGGCCCGCTCGACAACCGCGGGGAGGCGCTCGCCTACTTCTACGACCAGCTCAATGCGGGAGCCTTCGGGAACTTCCGGGATATCCTCGAGACGACCACCCTGACCCCGGCGATGGGCCGGTATCTCGACATGCTGCGGAATGACAAGCCGGACCTCTCGATCGGGCGCATTCCGAACGAGAACTACGCTCGTGAAATCAAGCAGCTCTTCTCGATCGGATTGTTCCGCATGTGGCCCGACGGAACCCTCATCCTCAACTCTCGCTTCGAACCGATCGACACCTACAGCCAGCGGGAGATCGTTGGTTTCGCGCACGTTTTCACCGGTTGGGATTACGGCTATGACGGGGCCTACCGGACCAGCATCGGCGCCGCCACCGACTGGATGCGCCAGATGCGGGAGGTGCCGGCCCGGCACTACACCGGGCCGAAGCGGATCCTCAACAACGAGGTGCTGCCCGGTCTCGAGAAGATCGGGACCCAGCCGCTCGATGCCTACGCCACCCACGGATCGGCCGAATTCGGCAACGCGGATTTCCAGTCGCTGCCTTCGCGGGAGCTGGACGCCGCCCACAACCAGCTCTTCGAAAATCCGAACACCGGTCCCTTCCTCTGCCGCCAGCTCATCCAGCGGCTTGTCACGAGCCACCCGTCCCGCGGCTACGTCTATCGCGTGACCCGGAAGTTCAATGACAACGGAGCCGGGGTGCGCGGCGACATGCAGGCGGTGATCAAGGCGATCCTGCTCGACCACGAGGCCAGAAGCTCCTCGTTCGTTTCGCAGCCCGGATACGGCAAGCAGCGCGAGCCGCTCCTCCGCCTCACCGCGGCCGGCCGCGCTTTCCGCCCTGCGACCTTTGACGGCACCTACTCGCAGACGGGAACCCGCACGATCACGGTCAACACGACGACCCCGCACCTGCTCGCGACGGGGAACAACATCTTCCTGGAGTTCACCGCCACGGACGCGGCCCAGCCCCCCTTCACCGGGGTTTACTCGGTCACCGTCACCACCGCGAACCAGTTCACGATCAATGCGATGAATTGGGCGACGGGAACCTACAGCATTCCGGCCAACTCGAATGTCTGCACGGTCACGATGAGCAACCACTGGCTCCAGAACGGCCATCAGGTCTTCATGGACTTCACGAGCGGGGCGGCCGACGGCTCCGCCGCGATCGACCGCCGTCCCTATACGCTCACGTCCGCTTCGGCCGAGACGGGGACGAACATCACCTTCACCTTCACCGTGCCTGACACCTCGACCTCGGTGCGCAGCGGGAACTGCATGATCCCGCGTTTCAGTCCCGGCAGCTACACCGTGGGGGCCTCCGGCCTGCCTTCGCCGAACGACCGCCGCGTCACGATGCGCACCAACGAGGCGCACCACCTCGCCGTGGGCGATCAGGTGCAGCTCAACATCTACGGCGGCAATCCCCAGCCGGCCGACCTCGTTGCGACCGTGGAAAGCATCGTCGATGAAAAAGCCTGGACCTTTCTCGTCTCCAGTTCCGTGAGCGGTTACAGCGCGAGCCAGGGCAACAACAGCGTCTACCAGTTCCCGCTCGTGTCGCAGCCGGTCACCCGCGCCGGCACGATCAATTCCCGGTCGAGCACCTACCAGCTCAACAACACCGACACGAACATCGATCAGTCGCCGCTCAACGCGGACACGGTTTTCAATTTCTTCCTGCCCGACTTCAAGTTCCCCGGTGAACTGGCCGGGGCCGGACTGACCACCCCGGAATTCCAGCTCACCTCCGAGACGACCACAGTGCGTCAGGCCAACTTCCTCTTCAACGGGGTCTTCAACCCGGGAACGACGAATGGGTTCAGCAGCTTCGCCTCGGGCAACAACTCGCTGGTGATGGACTATTCCACCTGGATGACGGGGAACGCGGTCGCGCTCGGCCTGGGTGCGCCGGCGAACACCGGCTTCCCCTGGACCCACAACCAGAACATCGGTGTGCTCGTGGATCAGATGGCCCTCCTCCTCACCGCAAACCAGCTAAATCCAAGTGCGAAGGCCATCATCCGGGACTTCGTGAGCCTGCCGATCGCCTCGATCGGGACCGGGAACCCCTGCGTCGTGAACACGGTGCGCCCGCACGGCTATGCGACGGGTCAGACCGTCTGCATCAGCGGGGTCACCGGGGGAACCTTCTCCACCGCCGGGGTGTTCGGAAGCAGCTCCACGGCTCGGACGATCACGGTGGTGGATGAAGATACCTTCACGGTGAGCGGAGTGAGTTGCACGGCCGCTCCGAACGCCGCCCAGGTTGCCGACGCGCACGCCTCCCAGGTCATCTACAACCAGGGTTCGTCGACGCCCAGCGCGACCGAGCGCCGCGACCGCATCCGCTCGATCCTCCACCTGATTCTCACCAGTCCCGACTTCACCATCCAGCGCTGATCGACCGGCCCATGAACTCATTCCAACTGAACTCATTCACGACCCGGCGGAATTTCCTCTCGAGGGCGGCCTTTTCCGGACTTGGGCTCTCCGCCGCGGGGAACATCATCCGGGATTTCAGCCTGATCCAGTCGGCGATGTCGGCGCAGGGACCGGTGAGCGGCTACAAGGCGATCGTTTGCCTCTTCCTGGCCGGCGGGAACGATTCAAACAACTGGATCGTTCCCACGGACACGGAGACCTACAACGCCTATGCGACCGCCCGGGGCGGACTGCTCCAGATCCCTTCGAGCGCGCTGCTCCCACTGAACGTGGGGGGTGCCCCCGTGACCGATGCCGACGGTCATACCTACGGCCTCCACCCGAGTGGCACCGGTCTCCAGACGCTCTTCGCCGAGGGCAAGGCGGCCGCTGTCCTCAACATCGGTTCCCTCGTGCGGCCGACCACGAAAACTCAATATAACAGCAACGCCGCCTTCTACCGGCCTCCGCAACTCTTCTCGCACAGCGACCAGGTGACCCAGTGGCAAACCTCGATCCCCGACCAGCCGCCGGTCACGGGATGGTGCGGACGGGTCGCCGACATCATCAACGGAGTGGCCAATCCCGCGGGCAATATCTCGATGTCCGTTTCCCTGGCCGGAGCCAACACCCTCCAGGTCGGAAACATGGTCGCCCAATACCAGGTGGCGACCAGCGGGGCCGAGACGCTGACGGGATCCCTCATGTCCGGGAACAACGTCCGGGTCAAGGCGATGCGGAATCTCCTCGGACTTCCGAATTCCAACCTGCAGCGGCAGGCCTACGCCGAGGTGCTCGACCGCGCCATTGCCACCGGCGACCTGCTCAACACCACCATCGCCGCCTACCGTGATCCCACGGATTCTCCGTCCAGTTACACGGCCCAGGACGCGGCGGCCCCCTGGCGCTGGAACACCGGCCTGTCTGGAATCTACACGGCCGCGGTTCAGCCCAACGGTCTCGGGGGATTCCCGAACACGGCGATCGGGACGCAGATGAAGATGATCGCCCGGCTCATCGCTGCCGCCGGTCCAACCGGTTTCAACATGAACCGCCAGATCTTCTTCTGCCAGATCGGCGGTTTCGACACCCACACCGCCCAGGTGCGGTCCAGCACGGGCACGGACAACGTCCTCTCCAACACCGGATCCCACTACATCCTCCTCCAGCAGGTGAACGACGCCATCCTCGCCTTCCAGCGCGCGATGGAGCAGATCGGTCGATCGAACGACGTCACCACCTTCACCGCGAGTGATTTCTCGCGCACTTTCCCGAACAACAGCCAGGGCAGTGACCACGGCTGGGGTGCCCATCATTTCGTGGTCGGAGGGGCCGTCGATGGTGGCAAATTCTTCGGGAAACTCCCGAGCCTGGCGATCAACGGGCCCGATGACACGGGCACGGGACGCTGGATTCCGACGCTCGCGGTCGATCAGCACGCCGCCACGCTCGCCCGCTGGTTCGGGGTGGATTCGTCGATGATGAGCACCTTGCTGCCGAACCTGAGCCGGTTCTCCTCGTCGAATCTGGGCTTCATGCGTTGAGGTGATGCCCCGGAGCCATTGGATCCTCGCGGGTGTTTTTGTCGGGCTGGGGTTGTATGTCCTGATGCGTCCGGTCGAACCCGCGAAGGCCCCGGTTCGGCCGGCGGATAAGCAGCCCGGGCCACAGACGGCGGCCCCCGTTCCGGTGCCAACGGCGGACGTGACGCCAAAGGCACCGACGCCGAAACCGCCCGTGGCCGCGCCGCTACCGGCTCCCAACCCGCCTTCGCCCCGGCGACAGTCACCGGCCGCGCCTCCCTTGCCGGCATCACAACGTCCGCCGGCGAGTCCGCCGGAACCGGCCCGGGCCGTGGTGGAATCGCTGGCACTCAATCTCCGGCAATACCAGCTGCGTTTCGGGGGTAATCCGGTGGGCACCAATGCCGAAATCGTCCGGGAGCTGACCGGCGGCAACGCAAAGGGCGCAATCTACCTGCCGCCCGATTTGCAACGCCTCAACGATCGGGGGGAATTGATCGACGAATGGGGCACCCCTTATTTCTTCCACCAGGAATCGGCCGAACGCATGGAGATCCGCTCGGCGGGAGCCGACCGCGTGATGTGGACAACGGATGACGTGGTCGCCCGGTAGTGCCCGCGATCCTTTCACCGATTCCGTGACGAAGGATCACGCAGAGCGTGGCTACTCTCCGCTTCCTTCATCCGCATAGGCCTCGCGCGCGAATTGGTCGTCGGTCAGGGTCCGCAGAAAGGCCGCGAGCGCCTCCTTCTCCTCCTTCGACAAGCCGAGTCCTCCATCGGGATGTTTCGCGAGATTGGGATCGAGGGTCGGGGTGCGCGCGACGCCTTCGCCGTAATGGTCGAGCACCTCCTCGAGCGTCGCGAAGCGGCCGTCGTGCATGTAGGGCGCGGTGAGGGCGACATTGCGGAGACTCGGAGTCATGAAGGCACCCCGGTCGAGCGTGGAGCCTGTAACCGTGGCGCGTCCCGGATCGGCGGGGTCGACGCCGAGCCCGTTGTTCCGGAACTGGTGATCGGTGAAGAGGGGTCCCCCGTGGCAATGGAAACAATCCCCCCCGAACTGGCCCGACCGCGGTTCCCGTTCGGTCATGAAGAGTTCGAATCCGCGTCGCTCCAGTTCGGTCAACTCCGCCGTCCCCTTCTGGTAACGGTCGAAACGGGAATCATGTGAAATGAGGGTGAGGAGGAAGGTCTCGAGGGCGATGGCGAGACGTTCCGCGGAGATCGTTGCGTCGCCGAAGGCCTTTTCAAAGGAGGCCGGGTAGGACGGATCCCCGGACAATTTCGCGAGGACGCGGTCGAGTTGCTCGTCGAGTTCGCGATGATCCTCGATCGGGATCCGGATCTGGGCGCGCAGGGTGGGAGCCCTCCCGTCCCAGAAAAAGGCGGGCTTCCATGCGAGGTTGAAGAGCGGCATCGCATTCCGGTTTCCGGTCCGTCCCTCCTCGCCGACACTGAAACGGCGGGGATCGCTCAGGGCATTTCCGGCGGAATGGCAGGAGGCGCACGAAAGCGTGCCGCTGCGGGAAAACCTCGTCTCATGAAAGAGGCGTCGTCCCAGATCGATGCGCTCGGGGGAGAGGATCAGATCCCGCGGTAAATCCGGTCGTGGAAACGTGGCCGGGACCTTCAGCGCGCCCGGCTTCGACGCCACCGTCGCCGGTTCCGCCGAGGGGGCCGCGAGCGGGAGAGGGGCTGCCGGAGCAGGCCGGAAGGCCGAGAATAGATTTTGGTGCAGTTTGGCGGCGAGGGGATCACCATCCTTTGAATGCGTGCTCGCGCCGTCCTTCGCAAATGACACGTTCCGGGTTCCGTCGATGAGTCGGCCGATATCGAATTCGAGTTCCAGGGAGTGACCCGATTCGCCGCGGATTTCAAACTCCACGGGCAGTTCCACGGTGGCCCGGAAGGGTTCGCGGGCGAGGTGAAAGGCAAATCCGGGCGCGGTGGCGGCGGTTTCCCCTTCGCGCCAGAAACGTCCCTCGAGGGCGAGGAAAATATATCCCCCCTGCCAGCTCCAGTGCAGTCCGTTCACCGAGGGATTCAATGGGTGACCGGCCGGCCATAGGGCCGGATCGCGATCGTTCAGTTCCGGTGGCAGGCCCACGGAAAAACGCAGGGCACGCCAGCGGCCCGCGGGAGCGGAGCGGATCTGCCAGCGAGTGCGTCGGTCGGAGAGACTCATCCAAGCCGTCTCCCCGTCGAGGTCACGCCAGATGCCGTCGTCTCCGAGGAATGAAGGTTGGCTGAGGAGATAGCTCAACCTCGTGACCGACCATCGTTCTCCAGAAGCCGTGACCGGAAGTTCCTCGCCCTGCGAAAGGGGCCTTCCGTTCACGGTGGGAATGACCGAAACCTCCAACGGCGCCCCGTCCGAAGGAGAAATGTAGCCAAGACTCGCGGCGAAAGCGGCGGCGAGGGAGGCGGCAAGGGGAAAACGTGGGAACGCCTTCACGTGGTCAAGATACGCCGACGATGGCGTTCCGACATCTCATTTTCGAGGTTCGGGGCGGCCATCACGGGACGGTGGCCTTCCCGCTCGTCGACCGCGAAACCGCTTGCAGACCGAGACCTCCGTTCGCACGTTTCCCGGTGCTCCGGAAATCCCTCGTTCCACTCTGTCTCCTGATCGGATCGCTGCCTCCTTCCGGAGCGGAGGCCGACGTGCCCCTGCCGGCGCGGTTGATGCAGCCGGCCGATGCGGCCGAGGCATGGAACGTGATCCGGCTCGCGATGAACAACGCGGAGCGGCTCTTCTCCGAAAACCGCGTCGAGGAAATCAAGGAGCCGGTCGTCCTGCTCGGTCCCGCACTGAAGGTGCTCGGGCGCGAAGGAGCGGTTCCGGGGAGGCAGGGGGAGGCGGAGCCGCTTGCGACAGAGGCCTTCGCGAGGGTGAACCTGCTCGTCCGCGACAGCATGGCGGGCAACCTCGAAGGGGCCCGGGCCCTTTTCACCCGCCTGCAGGGGGACGTGAAAGCGCTGGCGGGTCCTTTCGCCCCGGAACTGCCCCCGACCGAGATCCATTCCTGCGTCGATCATCCCGAGGTCGCGGAACGTGCCGCCGGATTGAATTGTCCCGAATGCGGAAAGCGACTCTATCCGCGACGTTTTCCCTACAGTTTCGTGTATGCCCGCAACGACGATCCGGTCCTGCACCTCGAAACGAAAGGACCTTCCGTGATTGAAACGGGCGAAACGGTCCCGTTGGGAATCCGGCTCACCGACGCCTCCGGGGAACCCGTGGGCGGGGATGGACTCGTTTTGTCCCATGCGAGGAGGATCCATCTCCTCCTCGTGGATGAGAGCGGTGAAGACTTCCAGCACCTCGCTCCCGAACCGGGGAACGAGCTGGGCAGCTTCGCCGTGCCGTTTCGCCCCGGACGGTCCGCCGCTTATCGGGGATGGGTCCTGGCGGTGCCTGCGGTGACGCGGCTCCCCGAGGTCCTTCCGCTCCGTCTCGGGGGCACGAAGCCGGGACTTGCGCCGATGCCGTCGGATGCCGCGAGCGGCGATTGTTTTTCCGCGGAACGGGAAGGGTTTATCGTCCGCGTGACCTCCACCGGAACCGGGCCTTTGCAGATCCGGTCCGCCCGGACCGAGACGATCCGGGTCCATGTTGCCCGGACCGATGGCCGTCCCTTCGATCAACTGGAGCCCTTCTGGAACGCCTTCGCCCATCTGACCTTGGTTTCCTGGGATCTGGAGTCGGCCATCCAGGTGCATCCGGTGGGCGGGGAAATCCAGCGGGATACGCTTCGGGGGGGACCAGACCTCTCCTTCAAGTTGCACGCTCCCGCTCCCGGGTGGTGGAGATTGTATCTGCAGCTGCGCTGCGAGGGACGAACCCTGACCTTCCCGCTTCGCTTCATGGCCGTGCATTCCTGAAAAAACAATTGAAAAAGCGCGAGTTCGTAGCTGTGGTGTTTTTTAAGGCGATTTTTCTTGACCCGGGTGCCTCCGATCTGACAAACTCGCGCCACGGTCCAAACAACCCCCGGTTCCCGTGAAAGCTAGTCCAGACTCCAAGGGTTTTTCGAAGTTGTTCACATGGGTTGCCATGATCTCCTGGGCCGCTCCGGGCGGGGGACTGCTCGCCCAAGGCACCGCCACCACCGGAAGCGTGGGTGCGATTTCCTTCTCCGCCGCGGCGCAGTCCGATACCATCGTGTCCTTGCCGCTGCATCGGGCCCATTCCTTCCGTGGAGCGGTTGCCTCGGCCTCTGGTGCCCAGCTGACCCTCGAGCAAGCCTCTTTCGCCGAGGATGCCTTCAACCACCGCTTCTATCTGCTGGTCGAGTCGGGAGCCGGCGAGGGACGATGGTTTCCTATTGCTGACACTTCCGGGGCGACCTTGACCCTCGACCTGGATGGCGATGCCTCTCCCACGTTCTTCAATCCGGGCACGGCGGTGCGCATCATCCCGTTCTGGACGCTCGACACTGTTTTCCCCGACGGTCGTGGCGTCAACGCCTCCGGCTCCCTCCTCCCGGCCTCCCGCATCCTCCTGCCGGATACCTCGCGGGCCGGCGTGCGGCTCGCCCCGGCCGCTTCCTTCTTCTACTACTCCGGCACCGAGCACGGGGGCGAGGGATGGAGGAGATTCGGCACTTCGCCCACGGTGAAATTCGACGAGCAGATCCTTCTTCCGGGTTCGTCCTTTGCCGTCCGGCACGAGTCCGGAAGCGGGACTCTTTTTGAAAACCTCGGTTCGGTTCCCGCTGCGGCTTTCTCGGCCCGGTTCGCGACGCTGTTACCGGACACCGCCCAGGATCATGCGATGGGGTTGGGGGTTCCCGTCGCCTTCTCCCTCTCCGAATCGCGGTTGTTCGAGTCCGGTGCCTTCGCCGGATCCGCCGTCCCCGATGTTCCGGTGGATGAGCTGCTCATCTTCGATCAATCGGCACCAGCGAAGAACCGGGCACCCGCCGGCATCTTCTACTACTACACTGGCACCCAGAACGGGGGGCCGGGATGGCGGCGCAAGGGGGACCCCAACACCCTTCAGAATCTGGCCCAGGTGTTCCAGCCGGCCCGCGGGTTCGTGATCCGCAAGGCCGCCACTCCCGTTCCGACCCCGAGCCGTTGGACGGTTCGCCCGGCTTATCTTGATCTTCCGTGAAGCCCGTTTTCACCCCCTCGATTCCGATGCGCCCGCTCCCGGTCCTCCTCCTCCTCGCTTGTCTCGCCTCGGCGGTTTCCGCGCGGGCGACGGTCTCCTTCGATCTGGCGGTGGACCGACTCGAAACCGCGGGCGGAGCCCCCGTGGCTCCCGGCACCCTCGCGATCCTCGTGGCGGACACGAACGGAGATGGTCTGGCTCAGGCCGCCGCCGGGAGCTTGGCCTTGCGGGCGGCGTTGGATGGTCCCGGTGGAGACGATCTCATCGTCTATCGTTCCGACCTTTCCGGTATGGGGCTCAATGGAGCGCTGGGGGTCTCGACCGGGGGGCTCGCTCTGGACGGAAGCGGCATCGGACAATGGTCCGAGGGGGATCCGATCTATCTGGTTTGGTTTCCGAACCTCACGATCGCGAGCGGTTCCCTTGCCGCGGGCGAGGCCTACGGGGCGAGGTCGATCGGGTTGACGCCGGCCGACGGCGGCAACGATCTCCTGGCGTATGTGGCCCCTTCGTCGTCGGGGAGTTTCGGAGGGGTGCTGATTCCGAGCGGTGCCACCGACCTGCGCTCCGACCAATCTTCCTACAGCTATGTGGAGCAACCTCTCGTCGGTTCCCCGACCTCGGGGGCGATCACCGAAACCGCGGCGACGCTTGGTGGGAGCGTCCTCTCCGAACAGGGAGGGGCCGTCTCGCAGCGCGGGGTGGTCTACGCGGTGGCTTCGTCGAATCCGGATCCCTTGATCGGCGGACCGGGAGTCTCGCTCGTTTCGGCCGGGTCGGGTTCCGGTGCTTTCACGACACCGGTTTCCGGTCTGACCGGGGGCACCACCTACGCCTTCCGTGCCTTTGCCACGAATCAAGGGGGCACCGGTTATTCGGCGGCGGCCGCGTTCACCACGGACACGAATCTCGTTCTCTCCGGAGGTCTCGCCTCCGTCGCCCGCAGCCTTCTACCCGGCGATCGGCATCGTTTCCGTTTCACGATCGACGGTCCTCGTTACCTGAATCTCACCACCGGAGGCGTCCCCGTCATCGCCCGTCTCTACAATTCCTCGGGTCAGTTGATCGCCGAACAGGCCACCGAGGGAACCGTCACGTTCGCCAATCTCCAGGTTCAGTCGGGTCAATACACGCTCGATCTATCGCGGGCGCCGGCTCCCGGTGGGGCGATGCCCTACACGCTGTCGGTGGACGCCTCGACTTCGGTGTTTGCAAAGCCTGACGCTTCCGTGGGAACCTCTCTGACCTCCCAGACCGGGAGCAATGTCTATCTCCCGACACTCCAGCAACTGACGCTTGTTTCTCCCGATGGCCGGGCCGTCACCGGTTACATCACCACGACCAATCGCGGGAACACTGCGGACCGGTTCGGAATCCGGGGAACCCCCGGAAACGTCGATTTCACCGTGGTCTACTACAATGAGTCGGGAGCGAATGTCACCGCGGGGGTGACGGCGGGCTCCTATCTGACGGCGCTAGCCGCGCCCTCGACTTCGGTGGGATGGATCCGGGCGGTGATTACCCCGTCGCGGCGCGCCGTCCTGCAGCGGCGCAGCCAGGTCCTCTCCGTGGATGGAACTTCCCAGTTCAATCCCATGGTCAAGGACGGTGTGTCCATTCGCGTCAACACCCGTTGACGAGTCGAGTCCGGAGGTTCCGGTGTATTCCCTGTCCGCCGCTTCGGCCCTCGTCTTCATGAGGGTCCCTCGACTTCCCGGGTTGGCGAAGTGGAAACTTGTGCCAAGGTAGGCTCCCGCCTTGGAGGCGTCATCTCATCCATGAAGATTCTCGTTGTTGGAAAAGGAGGCCGCGAGCACGCGATCCTCACCGCCATTTCCGAATCTCCCGGCGGGAACGAACTGTATTCCTTTCCCGGGTCGGACGCGATCTTCGCACTGGCCAAGCCCCTCGCGATGGCGGGACACCCTGTCGAAAGCGTGGCCTCGCTCATCGCGGCGATGCAACGCATCGGCATCGACCTTTGCGTCGCGGGAGAGGAAAGCTATCTCGTGCGCGAGGAAGGACTCGCCAACGCCTGCGCCGCCGCCGGGATTCCCTGCTGGGGGCCGCCGAAGGAGTCCGCCCAACTCGAGGCGAGCAAGGAATTCGCGAAGCGGTTTCTCGTGCGCCACGGCATCCCCACGGGCGGATACGCCGGGGTGAACTCGATCGGGGAAGCCCGCGCCGCCATCGGGGGGAAATACCCGACCGTGCTCAAGTTTGACGGACTCGCCGCCGGCAAAGGCGTCGCGGTGTGTCCCGATGAGGCTTCGGCCGAGGAATTCCTCAATGAAGTCCTCGTCGAGCGGAAGTTCGGGGAGGGTCGTTTGCTGGTGGAGGAATTCCTCGAGGGACCCGAGATCTCGATCTTCGCGTCCGTCGTCGACCGCGATTACCAGATTCTCGCCCCGGCGCGTGACTACAAACGCATCTTCGATGGCGACGAGGGCCCCAACACCGGGGGCATGGGCGCGGTCAGTTCGATCGAAATGCTCGACGACGAGCTGCGAGCCCGGATTGAAAACCGGATCGTGCGACCCACCGTCGAGGGACTGGCCGCCGACGGCCTGCCGTATCGCGGCTTCCTTTACTTCGGGCTGATGCTGACCAAGGACGGACCGAAGGTGATCGAATACAATTGCCGGTTCGGCGATCCCGAGGCCGAGGCCGTCCTGCCCATGGTCCGCGGGGATTTCGCGACCTACCTCTTCGAGGCGGCGAAGGGGAACCTGCGTCCGGATTTGATCTCCTTCTCTGAGGGCTGGAGCATCTGCCTCGTCTCCGCCTCGGCGGGTTATCCGGCCTCGTCGCGGAGCGGCGATGTCATCTCCGGGCTCGACCAGGTGAGTGGCGCCCGTGTCTTCCATGCCGGGACCCGCCGGAACGCGGCCGGACAGTTCGAAACCGCCGGAGGCCGGGTCCTCGTCGTCACCGCGTCCGGTGCGACCCGGGCCGAGGCGGTCGCCAAGGTCTACGCCGAGAGCGACAAGATCGATTTTCCGGGGCGGCAGCGGCGTTCGGATATCGGGACGAGAAATTTTTGATGCATACCCGCGTTTCGCGCCTAAGAGTGAGCGAGTCAGCACGTCCCACGACCCTTGAGCGAATCCGGTGACAACTTTCGCGAAGCGATCCTGAGCCCCGAGGAGATTTCCGAGGGCGTCGGGGAGTTGGCCCGACAGATCGCCTACCGCTGTGCCGGCGACGAGGTCGCCTTCGTGGGAATTTACACCCGGGGCGTGACCCTGGCGCGTCGCGTCGCCGGGGCGCTCAAGGCCCGCGGGCTAGACTACCCGGTCGGCACCCTAGACATCTCCCTCTACCGCGACGATTTCGACAACCGCGGTTCCGACCTGCCGACCCTCGAGAGCTCCGATATCGCATTCGGCCTCGATGGCATCCGCGTGATCCTCTTCGATGAGGTCATCTTCACCGGTCGCACGATCCGGGCCGCCCTCGACGGGCTCATGGATTACGGACGGCCCGCCAAGATCGAGCTGGCCGTGCTCGTCGACCGCGGCCACCGCGAGATCCCGATCCAGCCCGACTACGTCGCCAAGCGCATCGGCACGACCCGCGACCAGTATGTGAAAGTCCGCTTCCGCGAAGACGACGGGGGCGAGGAAGGCGTCTTCCTCGAAACCCCGCGCAAAGTCCCCGCCGTATGAGTGAACTGAAGCCCCGCAAGGACCTGCTCGACATCGAGGGCCTCGAACTGCCCGAGATCGAATACGTCCTTTCCAACGCGGTCCCCTTCAAGCAACTCTTCCAACGCTCGGTCAAGAAAGTGCCGACCCTGCGCGGGAAAACGGTCCTGAACCTCTTCTACGAGCCCTCGACCCGCACGAGCAGCTCCTTCGAGGTCGCCGCCAACCGCATGTCCGCGGACGTGACGAACTTCACCGTCTCGAGCTCCTCGGTGGTGAAGGGCGAGTCGCTCCTCGACACGATCGAGACCCTCCAGGCGATGCGGTCGGACTACATCGTGATCCGCCACCAGGCCGCCGGGGTTCCTAACATTGTCGCCAAACACACCGGCGCCTCCGTCATCAACGCGGGCGACGGCTACCACGCCCACCCCACCCAGGCGCTCCTCGACGCGATGACCTTCCGCGAGGTCTGTCCCGACTACCAGGGGCGGAAGATGGTCATCGTCGGCGACGTCCTCCACTCGCGCGTGGCGCGCTCCACGAGCACCCTTTTCCACAAGCTCGGCATCGAGGTCGGGGTGCTCGGGCCCGGCACGCTCATTCCCCCGGGACGGCACGAGTTCATCCGCCGCTTCCGCTCGTGGGACGAGGTCTTCGAGTGGAAGCCCGACGCCGTCTATCTCCTCCGGGTCCAGCTCGAACGCCAGGAAGGGATGTTCTTCCCCAGTATCGCCGAGTATCACAGGATGTATGGCATGAACACCGAGCGCCTCGCGCGGATGCGGCAGATCGGAGCCTGGCTCATGCACCCCGGTCCCGTGAACCGCGGGGTCGAGATCACCGACGAGGCGATGCGCTACGAGCGCAGCCTCATCAGCACCCAGGTCGAGAACGGCATCGCCGTGCGCATGGCCGTGCTGCACTGGCTGAAGCCGGAAACGGACCCCGATTGAAACGATGCCTTCCGCCACCCCCAGACTTTTTCAGAACGGACGGATCGCCTCGGCGGATTCGAAGGAGCTCGTCGCCGCGGATGTCCTCGTCGACGAGACCGGCGCCATCGTCGCGGTGGGTCCGGGCCTCACCGCTCCCGCGGGTGCCGAAGTGATCGATTGCGGTGGCTCGCTTCTCGTCCCCGGCATGTTCGACGTCCACGTCCACGCCCGCGAGCCCGGGCAGGAGCACAAGGAGACCCTCGCGACCTGCTCGGCGGCCGCCTTGCGCGGAGGGGTCACCGGGGTCGTCCTGATGCCCGACACCTCGCCTCCGGTTGATACGGGCAATCTCGTGAAGAGCGCGCGCGACCTCATCGCCGAACTCAGCTCCATCCCCATGCTCCAATCGGGCTGCCTCACGAAGGGGCGCGAAGGCAAGGAGATGGCTGGCTTTTCCGGAATGGCCTCGCGCGGCGTGCCCATGCTCACGGACGCGGATCGCGCCGTGCCCTGTCCCGACCTGTTGCGGCGCTGCATGGAGTATGCCCGCGACTTCGACCTGCTCGTCACCTCGCATTGCGACACGCCCGCCCTGACGAAAGCCGGCGCCATCAACGAAGGTCGCGTTTCCTATCGATTCGGCCTGCCCGGCATCCCCGCGATCAGCCAGGAAATCGCGATCGACCGCGACATCCGCGTCGCCCAGCACACCGGCGCGAAGCTGCATCTCCAGCAGATCTCGACGGCCCGCGGATTCAAGTCCGTGCAATGCGCCAAGGAGTCCGGCACCCTCGTCACCTGCGAGGTTTCGCCGCATCATCTCGTCCTGACCGAGCAGGACATCCGCGACTACAACACCCATTTCAAATTCAATCCGCCCCTGCGATCCGCCGCCGACGTTGAGGCGCTCGTGGCAGGATTCATCGACGGCAGCATCGACGTGCTCGCCTGCGATCACGCCCCCCACACCGAGTTCGAAAAATCGAGCGATTTCGGCAGCGCGCCGTTCGGTGCCGCGGGACTGGAGACGACCGTGCCGGTCATGTTCGACCGATTCATCCGCAAGGGCGTTTTCGGATGGGATCTCCTCATCGAGCGTTATTCCGCCGCGCCGCGCCGCCTCGTCGGGTTGGCCCCGGTGGCGATCATCGAGGGAGCCAAGGCCGAGTTTTTCGTCTTCGATCCGGAAGGGGAAACTCCCGTAACCCGCGAGACGATGAAAACGAAGAGTCCCGTCTCGCCCTTCCTCGGGGAAACGCTGGCGGGCAAAGTGCGCGGGACGGTTCTGGGGGCGACGTGGCATCCGCAAAGGTGAGGCGGTGGTGTGCGCGGGTTGCGGCCTTGAGGTCTGGCTGCTCCATGACGGAATGAGGGAAGCCAAGAGGGTTGACCCGACGACCTGACCGGGTGCAATCTTGATTGAATGAAATCGTTGATCCGCGTGTTGTTTGTCCTGCTTTTGTTTCACGCCGCCCCCGCCGACGAATCCCGTCCCGTCTCGCGCATCCTCTTCGGATCCTGCCTCAAGCAAAACGATCCTTCGCCCATCTTCGAGACGATGCTACAACATCGCCCTGAGCTGCTCCTCTTTCTCGGCGACAACATCTACGCCGATACGTTCGACATGGGGGAGATGGAGGCGAAATACGCGGTGCTCGGAGCAAAGCCGGATTTTCAGAAACTTCGCGCCGCCGCTCCCGTCCACGCGACCTGGGACGACCACGACTACGGCGTGAACGACGGCGGAGCCGAATACACTCCGCGCGACGAGGCACGGCGGATCTTCGTCGACTTTTGGAAGGATCCCTCCGATTCGCCGAGACGGTCGCGTCCGGGCGTTTACGAGAGCGCGATCTACGGCGAGGCCGGAAAGCGTGTCCAAGTCCTGATGCTCGACACGCGCTACTTTCGCGGCGCCTTGAAGAAAGGCGAGAAGCGGCTCGGGGGATCGTGGTACCCGAGCGACGATCCTTCGATCACGATGCTGGGCGAGGCGCAGTGGGCCTGGCTCGATGAGGAGTTGAAAAAGCCGGCCGAGGTCCGTCTCGTCGTTTCCAGCATCCAGCTCGTCGCCTCGGCGGCGGGGCAGGAGACCTGGGCGAATTTGCCGCTCGAACAGAAGCGGTTCTACGACCTGATCGCGAAGACGAAGGCGAACGGCGTCATCGTGCTCAGCGGCGACCGCCACTGGGCCGAGTTGTCGGTCGAGCGCGAGGGCGCGCCGTATCCGATCTGGGATCTCACCTCGAGCAGCTTCAACCAGCTCCATGAGCGAGGAACCCCGACGGAGAATTCGAAGCGCGCTTTGCCCGATACCTGGCATCGCGAGAACTTCGGGGAAGTCGCGATCGACTGGAAGGGGGAGGACACGGTGGTCCAGCTCCGCGTCCGCGATCTCAAGGGGAAAGTGGTGATCGAAGAAGCGGTGGCATTGCGGGAGTTGAGGGTGGATTCGGTTGTCAAAGGGTCCCCCGAAACGATTCCGGTGAAATCCAAAGCCGATTGCCCCGATTTCCTCAGGGTCGCGGTTTCGCCAGATGGAAAGCAAGGGGAAGCATCCGCGATCCGAATCGAGGTGGATTCGGAGGATGGAGGTATCTCGCGTCTCGGGGTGCTTGAAGGTGGCCACCTGGAGCGTCGATTCCGTGAAGAATTCCAGCTACGGGAACGGCATGCATTCCTTCCATTTCACGCTTGGTTCCGAGGCTTTCGAAGGGTTCGAAATGATCGTCTCCGCGCGGGAAGGGAAAGTTTTCCGCATTGATCTGACTTCTCGTGATTTTAGGCATCGCTGACGCCGGAAATCGTGAGTGGCATGGGCATCCTGCCCATGCACTTCTGGAAGACGTCGTTCGCCAAAAGTCGGTATATCGCGACGGGATCCGCGGCCATCCGACTCCGGGTGCGGATGGACTAGATTTCCCGCTCGGAAGTCTCTTCACGATGCATGGGCAGGATGCCCATGCCACTTCCGAAAACTTTTTGCGTTAAATTCCCCGCGAAATCGGAGATAAATAGCGCTTCCCGTCCATGTCTCCCGACCAAGCCAGCCGTCACCGCGCGTTCCTGCGCCAGTTCACCGCCAACGAGGCGGCGATCCGGGCCTTCGTGCGTCGTCTCGTCCCGGCCAGGGCCGATGCCGATGACATCATGCAGGAGGTCTCGGTGGTGCTCTGGGAGAAATTCGACACCTTCCGCGGCGACGGCGATTTCCGCGCCTGGTCCTTCGGGGTGGCCCGTTTCGAGGTGCTCGCCTGGCTGCGCGACAAGGGGCGCGACCGTCTCGTGCTGAGCGAAAAGGCCGTCGAGAGGTTCGGCGAGGAGGCCGAATTCTCCGAGCACCGTCTCGAGCGGCAGCGCGAGGCGCTGGAGCGCTGCATCGACGCGGTCGCTCCCGCGCAGCGCGACCTGCTCCTGCGCGCCTACGAGCCGGACGCCCGCATCGTGAGCCTCGCCCGAGAGAGCGGACGGAGCGAGACGGGTTTTTACCAATGGCTCTACCGCATGCGCAAGCTCCTCCTCGATTGCATCCGCCGGAACCTCGCCAAGGAGGAGTGGTCGTGAACGCGGGTTTTGAAACGCTGGTGCAGCGTTACCTCGACGGCAGCATCGCGGCCGGAGAGATGGCGGCGCTGAATGCCGCGCTCGAGTCGGATGCCTCGCTGCGCCGTGAGTTCGCCGACTGGCTGAACCTCGATGCCTCGCTCGGAACCCTCGCAAAGGGGCTCGCCTCAGGGATCGGGGCCGCCCCCGGCCCCGAAATGCGGCGGTCGTCGTCGATTGGGAAGCGGGGTCGGCCCCGCTCCTTGGGATCCTCCTTGATGAAACCGGCGGCCCTTGCCGCCTCGATCATTCTCGCCGCGGTGGGATGGTGGTTTTGGCAGGGTAACGCCCCGGCGTTTGCGGTGGTCGAGGAAGAGACCGGCAGCGCCGGGCTCCCGCCCGGTCTGCGGTTGCGGGGAGAAGCGCGCCGCATCGCCGCCGGCACCGTGAAGCTGCGGACCCGCCGCGGGGCCGAGCTGGTCATCGAGGCGCCGGCCGCCTTCCGCTTTGAATCGCCACAGCGTTTGCATCTGGAGACGGGCCGCCTTTCCGCCGAGGTGCCGCCTCCCGCGACGGGTTTCACCGTGATCACTCCGGACGGCGACGCGGTGGACCTCGGGACGCGTTTCGGCATCGATGTGACCGGGCAGGGCCGCTCCGAGATCCACGTCTTCGAGGGCGAGGTCGTCGCGCGACTCGCGGGAGCGTCCGCCCCCCTCAGCCTGCGCGGCGGCGAGGCCTTTTCGATGCGCGGGCGCGAGGGGGACGGTCGCGAACTCCGCGACGCCGCCTTCATCGGGGGCGAGGAAATGAGCGCCCTCCGCGCCGCGCTCGAGGCCGGGCAGGAATCCCGCGCCGCCGCCGCCAACGCGGCTCTTCGCCGGGATCCGGCCCTGATCGCGCTGCTGACCTTCGAAGACCCGGAGGCGGCTTCGGGCGTGTTCCGCGAGGTGCAGGGCCGCTGGCCGGGATCGCGAGCGACGGAGTTCGCCGAGGCGGGCGACCATCTCGTCCTCGACGCGGGCGGCGGGCGCGAGTGGCCTCAGTTGACCCTCGCCGCGTGGGTGCGTCTCGACCGGCTCGGGGCGCCCTATCAATCGCTCCTTCACACCGACGGATGGAGCGAGGACAATCCGGGGCAGGTGCACTGGATGATCAGCGGCGACGCCACGATGCGACTCGCCCTGCGCGGCAACAAACTCGCTCCGGGATCCGACGAACGGCACGGGTTTCCCGACTCGCGCACGCCGGTGCTGCCAGGGCGCGGATGCTGGGTCCACCTTGCCGTCGTTTACGATTCCGCAAAGGGCACGGTGCGCTTTTACCTGAACGGTCGTTTCGACAAGGAGACCCGCCAATCCACCGCCCATCCCGCCCGGCTCGGACCGGCCCGCATCGGAAACTGGGACCGGCAGGACCGCAAGCTGAGTGGCCGAATCGACGAACTGCTCCTGCTGGGGCGGGCCATGGAGGATGCGGAGATCAAGGAACTGTATGAGGCGGGGACGCCGTATCGATGATGAAGGGGAAGAAAAGAATCACATTCACGAACCATTCCGCTTCTTCCGGTGATCTGTGTTCATCCGCGTCTCATCCGCGTGTATCTGCGTTGCCGAATTTTTCTTTCACGCAGATTTTCGCGGATTTCCGCAGATGCCCGCGGATCGATTCGGGCATTCGATCTACTTCGCGTCTGCTTGCCATGTTTTCGGTGGCCATGGTCTGGATGGCCCCCTCCCACGCCGCCCCGATCGATTTCGTCCGCGAGATCCGTCCGATCTTCGAGGAGCATTGCTACGACTGCCACAGCGGCGACAAGCGGAAGTCGGGCCTGCGTCTCGACCTGAAGGCCGCGGCGATGAGAGGAGGCGACAACCACGGCCCTGACATTGTGCCAGGAGTTCCGGGGGAGAGCCCGCTCGTCCATTTCATCACCACCGACGATGGGGATGAGATCATGCCCCCGAAAGGCGGACCGCTTTCCGCGGAGGAGATCGCCCTGATCACCCGCTGGGTCGCCGAGGGTGCGGTATGGCCGGACGGTGTCGACAAGGTCGCGGTGGAGGATCCGGCCGATCACTGGAGTTTCAAGCCGCTCCGGCCCGGGCCCGCGAATGCCTCGATCGACTTCTTCATCGACGCCAAACTCGCCGAGCACGGACTCCGCCGTTCCCCGCCCGCCGATGCCGCGACCCTGTTGCGGCGGCTTTCCCTGGTTCTCACCGGGCTTCCTCCTACAAGGGAAGAGATTGAATCCGCAATCCGAAATCCCCAATCCGCAATTGAAGCGCTCCTCGCCTCCCCGCACTACGGGGAACGCTGGGCGCAGCACTGGCTCGACGTGGTACGCTACGCCGACACCCACGGTTTCGAGGTGAACACGGAGCGCCCCCATGCCTTTCCCTATCGCGACTATGTCATCGACGCCTTCAACGCCGACTTGCCCTACGATCGCTTCATCCGCGAGCAGATCGCGGGCGACGCGCTCGGGGTCGATGCGGCGACCGGGTTCCTCGTGACCGCCTCGGTCCTGCTGCCCGGGCAGATCGGAAAGGATGCCCCGTCGATGAGGCTGGCGCGGCAGGACTCCCTCGACGAGATCGTCACCAACATCGGCCAGACCTTCCTCGGACTCAGCGTGGGGTGCGCGCGCTGCCACGACCACAAGTTCGACCCCATCAGCGCCCGCGACTATTACGGCATGCAGGCCTTCGTCGCCGGTGTCGAATACGCCGACCGGGAGCTCCGGACGCCGGCGGCGGCGCGGGCGAAAAAGGAGGCGGAGGCGATGAGACGCGAGGTCGCCGAGATCGATCGGAAGTTGCTGGGATTGGTGCCTTTGGCAGGATCGGGCGCGACGCGGGCGATGGTCTCGGCGCGGATGAACCTCGAGCGCTTCGAACCGGTGCGGGTGAAGCGGGTCCGGTTCACCGTGCTTTCAACGAATCGTCTCGAGCCCTGCATCGACGAGTTCGAGATCTTCGGCGAATCCGGCGAAAACCTCGCCCTCGCCTCGCGCGGGGTCGCACTGCGATCCTCGGGCGACATCATCGTCGCCGACCGTCACGACCTGAAATACCTCAACGACGGCCGCTACGGCAACTCGCGGAGCTGGATGGGCAACGCCGCCGCCGGGAGCTGGGTCGAGATCGAACTCCCTGACATCACCACCATCGACCGGGTTCTCTGGGGGCGCGATCGCGAAGGGAAGTTCGAGGACCGGCTCGCCACCTCCTACCGGATCGAGGTGGCGGCCTCCGACGGGGTCTGGAAAACCGTCGCCGACTCCACCGACCGTCGCGAATACAAGGAAGGAAGCGAGGGGAAGAGTGACTTTTCCATCGACGGCCTCTCCACCGCCGAAGCCGCCGAGGCCAGGGCCTTGCGCGAGAGGCGGGACCGTCTCGAGCGGGAGGCGAAGGCCAAGGATGTCGAAATCCTCGCCTTCGCCGGCGCCTTCCGGCAACCGGATGAGATTCGCCTGCTCCGTCGCGGCGATCCCGAGCAGCCCGGAGACCTCGTGCCGCCGCTCGTGCCGGCGTCCCTCGGCGAACTCGTCCTCGATCCCGCAACCCCCGAGCAACAGCGCCGTCTCGCCCTCGCCGATTGGATCGCGCGACCGGACCATCCGCTCACCGCCCGCGTCATCGTCAACCGCATCTGGCAGGGGCACTTCGGGACCGGTCTCGTCGCCTCGCCGAATGACTTCGGGAACAACGGCGTGCCTCCGTCGCATCCGGAACTGCTCGATTGGCTCGCGGGCGAGTTCGTCCGGTCGGGCTGGTCGGTGAAACATTTGCACCGGCTCATCGCGACCTCGGAAACCTACCGGCAGGCGGCCGTGTCGAATCCCGAAGCCTCCGCGAAAGACGCCGACAACCGCCTCCTCTGGCGGTTTCCTTCGCGGCGGGTCGAGGCCGAGGTGCTGCGGGACTCCATCCTCGCGGTGAGCGGAACCTTGAACCTGAAACGCCATGGTCGTGGCTTCGATCTCTTCGACAAGCGCGGCGGATTGAGCGGATTCAACCCGGTCGAGTCTCCCACCGGGGACGGTCTCAGGCGCATGATCTACGCGCACAAGGTTCGCCGCGAGCCGGAGGCCGTCTTCGGGGCCTTCGATTGTCCCGATGCGGGACAGGCGGTGGGGCAACGCCGTGAATCGACCACGCCGGTCCAGGCGCTCAATCTCTTCAACAGCCGCTTCATCCTCGATCAGTCGGCTGCCTTCGCCGCGCGGGTCGGGAGGGAGGCGGGAACCACCGTCGAGGAGCGCATCCACCACGCCTATCGCCTCGCCCTCTCCCGCGAAGCCTCCGACGCGGAACTCGCCGAGATCGTTCCCGCGGTCGCTGAACACGGCATCGCCGTGCTCGCCCGGGCTCTTTTCAACAGCAACGAGTTCGTCTTCCTGCCATGACACCCGCCTCCGAACAACTTTCCCGCGCCGGTGGCGTTCTCCTCGATCGCCGACGGTTTCTGTCCGACAGCGCGACGGCCCTTGGCTCGGTCGCCTTGGCGAGTTTGTTAGGGGACGACGGGCTCCTCGCGGCGTCCGCGCCGGGGACGGTGATCGATCCGGCGAATCCCTACGCCCCGCGGCGTCCGCACTTTCCCGCGAAGGCGAAAAACGTCGTCGTGATCTTCTGTGCCGGCGCGGTGAGCCAGCTCGAGACCTGGGACTACAAGCCCGAGTTGATCCGGTGGGACAACCAACCGCTTCCCGGAGGTCCCGCGGTGACCTTCCAGGGTCCGGCGGGGAACCTGGCCCGTCCGCAGTATGAATTCCGCCAGCGTGGCCGGACGGGGAAATGGGTCAGCGAGATGATTCCCCACCTCGCCGAACTGACCGACGAGATCGCCTTCGTCCATTCGCTGACGAGCAAGTCGAACACTCACGGCCCGGCCGAGAATTTCCTCTCGACCGGCTCGGTTCTCGATGGTTTCCCCAGTCTCGGGGCCTGGACCACCTATGCGCTCGGCAGCGAGAGCCGCGACCTGCCCGCCTACGTCGCCATCCCCGATCCGCGCGGCGTGCCGCAGAACGGGGCGAATAACTGGGGGCCCGGATTCCTCCCCGCGGCCTTCCAGGGCACGACGATGAGCTCGAAGAGCCCCGTTCGTCACCTCGCCGCGCCCGGCGTTTCGTCGTCCGCCGACCGGGCCGCGCGCGACCTGCTCCAGCGGATGAACGCCCGCCACCTCGAGGCCAATCCCGGCGACGGCAAACTCGCCGCCCGCATCGCCAGCTACGAGCTTGCCGCGCGGATGCAGCTCAGCATGCCGGAGATCTCCGACCTTTCCTCCGAGCCCGCCCACATCCTGAAGCTCTATGGGGCCGACGACGCCGCGAATCCTGACAAGGCCGCCTTCGCGCGGAACTGCATCCTCGCGCGCCGCCTCGTCGAGAAGGGCGTGCGCTTCGTGCAGCTCTTCAACGGGGCCTATGCCAGCGGGGGCAAGCTGAACTGGGACGGGCACAGCGAGCTGAAGGACCAGTATGATGTCCACGCCGCCATCCTCGATCAACCGGCCGCGGCCCTGATCAAGGACCTGCGGCAGCGCGGACTGCTCGAGGACACCCTCGTGGTCTGGTGCACCGAATTCGGCCGCATGCCCTTTTTCCAGAAGGGGGCGAAGGGGCGCGACCACAATCCGGACGGCTTCACCGGCTGGATGACCGGCGCGGGGGTGAAGCCGGGCGCGAGCCATGGCGAGACGGATCCGCTCGGTCAGAAGGCGGTGAAGGACGTGCGTCCGCTCTATGACTTCAATGCGACGATCCTGCACCTCTTGGGACTGGATCATGAGAGGCTCACCTTCGATCACAACGGGATCGCGCGGCGCCTGACGAACGTGGAGGGCCATGTCATCCACGGGATTCTCGCGTAGCGGCCGGCCCTGGGTTTGACTTTCCGGGTCCGGCTTGGGAAAGTCCGGTTCATGAACATTCCCCGTTATTGGGCCGACCACCGCCTGCAGGAGAGACGGAGCGGCCGCCAGGTCACGGTGAGGCGCTGGGGATGGTCGGACACGAGCGAGGCGGAGGCCCGGACCGTCGCGGAGGCGCGGGCGAAGGAGGCGATCGCGCGGATCTGGTCGGGCGGGCCGCTCCGCCGCCGCGAGCCTCTCGAAACCTACGGGAACGACGAAGGCATGCCGATCCGCGAGGAGGTGGTGTCGCGTTTTCCCCATGCGGTGATCACGCGCAACCGCTACGGATCGCTCTGTCTCAACACGCCGAACGTCCTTTTCGCCGATGTCGATGCCACGTTCCGGGATCCCCTCCGGGTGAATTGGGGCGGGTGTCTCCTCATCGTCCTCGCCGGCGTCGCACTGGGGATCTGGCAGCAGTCCGTGTGGATCGGAGCCCTCGTCGGGATCGGGGTTCCGTGGCTCTGATCGGCGGTGAACCGGCGCATCCGGGCGCGCCGCCGTCCGCGCCTCGAGGCGGAGGCGAGGGCGGAGAAACACGACGGCATCCGGGCCTTTGTCGCGGCGCATCCCGCCTGGTGTCTCCGCTTCTATGAAACGCCCGCCGGATTCCGCCTCCTCGCGATGCACGATCTCTTCGATCCCCGCGCCGAAACGACGAAGACCGCGCTCGAGGCGATGAACAGCGACCGGCGCTTCGCCTCGCTCTGTCTGCTCCAGAATTGTTTCCGGGCGCGGGTCAGTCCGAAGTATTGGCGCATGGGCTATCGCCCCGCCGAATCCCTGCCGAAATCGAAATGGCCCTTTCCGCCGGAGCACCTGCCGCGGAGACGGAAATGGGTCGAAGGCTACGACCGGCTGGCCGGCGGCTTCGCCTCGTGCCGGTTTCTCGAACAACTCGGCGACGGCGGGTTGCATCCCGAGGCCGAGGAAGTGCGCAGGATCCACGATGAACTCAGCCGCGCCGGACCCGGGCTGCCGATTGCCTGAGCTTCGGACGGACCGCGCCGGGTGGGAGCGGCCCTGGGGAGGGGTCCCGGTTGATCTTTGCAGGTCGAACCAATCCCCGCGACAAACCCGGTTGGCGTAGGAGGCGAGTCTGGGCTAAAGTCTCCGCTGTCCGGGGGTTCCACCCGGGCGAAACTTCCTCGCATGCAACCGGCGGCCCGTCTCAGTGTCATCGTCTTCGCGATATTCGCGGTCTTTGTTGTCCTGGTTCTTTGGAAGAAAAGCGACCGGAGCCAGGCCATCACCGAGCTCGAGGAGCGGTTCGGGGCGCAGTTGTCGATCACGGCGGACGAGTTTTATCTCGGCTGTTCCAGCCCCGAGCTCAAGGACCTCACCGAGTTGGCCGAACTGGTCCTCCGGGTCGGAAAACCGCAGATCCTCGACCTCACCGGCGCGCCCGCGCTGACATCGTTGAAAGGGGCGGAGCGGCTTCCTTCCCTGACTTCGATCGTCGCGATCGATTGTCCGGCCCTGGCGAGCGCCGAAGGAGTTTCGGGATTGCCCGGATTGACGCAGCTCCATTTCACGGACAGCGCCGGGCTGTCCGATACCACCGCGATCCGGCAACTGCCGAACTTGAAGTCCCTCGACCTGAGCGGTTGCGCGGCCCTCGACGAGCCCCGTTTCAACGACCTGCCTTCGCTGGAAAATCTCTATCTCAGCCGCTGTCGCGGTTTGAAATCGCTCGACGTCACGGCCTTTCCGGGATTGAGGCAGCTTTATGTCGACGGATGCGCCGGCCTCTCCACGATCGCCGGCCTGGAGCGCTTGACCTCGCTCACCGACCTCGATGTCAGCAATGCCACCGGCCTCGCGGGGCTTCCCGGCGTCGGCGCACTCTCCGGGCTGATCGTCCTCGATATCCGGAATCTGGATCTCGCGGACTTCTCGGGGATCGCCTCCCTGCCAAAGCTCCGGGTCCTGCGCATGGGCGGCCAGGATGCGGTCGAGACGCTCGAACCGTTCACCGCCCTCGCGACGCTCACCGAGCTGCACCTCGAGGCCTGTCCGAACCTCCGCTCGCTGCGCGGCATGCCGCCGGGCATCACGCAATACGCGGGCTTCACCCATTGCCCGAAGCTCGTTTCCCTCGACGGGGTCGAGTCGGCCGGTGCGCTCGAGCATCTCGACGTGACCGGTTGCGTGAACCTCGGCGATGTCGCCGCGGCGGCGAAGCTGGCGAATCTCGTGCAGGTCAGCTTCCTGAAATGCCGCGGAGTCACCGCGGTGCCCTTTGTCGAGACGCTCCCGAACCTCCGCATCGTCATGCTGGGCGGTTCCGGCGTGCTTCCCGCGGCAATCGAAGGGCTGAAGGCGGCGAACGAGGAAATCATCTTTGATTTCGCGGCCGCCGAGTGACCCGATTTCGTACGGCGCGAATCAATCGACCCGATTCAATAGCCGGGGATCGGGGACTCCACCGTGGACGGTTCGGGATACTCGAAGGTCCGTCCCTCGAAATTGCGGACGAGGGTGCGGTCGGGGGTGCGCTGGAGCACGTAGTCGGGATTGACCGGAACCTTCCCGCCGCCGCCCGGAGCGTCGATGACGTACTGGGGAACGGCGTAGCCGGTGGTGTGGCCGCGAAGTCCCTCGATGAGGCGGATTCCCTCCGCGACCGGAACCTCGAGGTGCGAGGAGCCCTGGATGAGGTCGAGCTGGTAGAGGTAGTAGGGGCGCACCCGGCACATGAGCAACTTGTGCACGAGCGTCTTCATCACGGGGAGATCGTCATTCACGCCCTTGAGCAGCACGCTCTGGTTGCCGAGGGGGATGCCGGCGTCGGCGAGGCTTTCGAGGGCCTCCTTCACCTCAAGGGTCAGTTCCCTGGGGTGGTTCACGTGGACGCTCAGGAAAAGGGGATGGAACTTCCGCAGCATGGCGCACAACTCGGGTGTGATCCGCTGGGGAAGGAAGACGGGCACGCGCGAACCGATGCGGAGGAATTCGAGGTGTGGGATGCGGCGGAGGCGTTCGAGGATCTTCTCGAGTTTCGCGTCGGAGAAGAGGAGGGGATCGCCGCCGGAGAGAAGGACGTCGCGGATCTCGGTATGCTGCTCGAGGTAGCGGAACGCCGCCTCGAAGTCCGTCTCGAGTTCCTGCTCGCCGACACCGCTGACGACCCGGCTGCGCGTGCAATAGCGGCAGTAGGAAGCGCAGCGGTCGGTGACGAGAAAGAGGACGCGGTCCGGATAGCGGTGGACGAGACCGGGCACCGGCATGTGCGAGTCTTCGCCGCAGGGGTCGGCCATCTCGTAAGGCGAGGTGAGGGACTCCTCCATCCGCGGAATGATCTGACGGCGGATCGGACAATCCGGATTTTCCCGGTCGATGAGATTGAAGAAGTGCGGCGTCACCGCCATCGCCAGTTTTGTCCCGGAGAGAATCACGCCACTGCGTTCCTCCGGGGTCAGGACGAGAAGTTCCTCGAGTTGCGGAAGCGAGGTGATGCGGTTCTTGAGCTGCCAGAGAGGACTGTTCCAGTCCGCCGAGGAAACTCCCTGGTTCGCCCAGTAACCCGGTGCGTGGGAACGAAAGATCTTTTCCAGGTCGAGTTCGGGAGGGTGATGCATGGGAGGGCCTGCGAAAGCCGTCAGGGAGGGGAAACAAGCCATCAGTCGGGACTCCGGGTCGGTGCCCGGCTTTTTTCCTTAATTCGCCAAGGTGGAAATCATAAAGTCTCACAAAACAAAGTCAAATCGGTGCCTTTTTTCACTCACGGCGTGATTATTTTGCGGCAGACTCGCCGAAGCGGGTTTAACAAACTTTCCGGTTTTCCGGTTTGCCCCCGCATCCGGTTCGCCCCCCCTCCCCGAGGCGGGGGGCTACCGTCCGACGGTTTCCCCCCAAAAAATCCATCCTCACCGTGACTCCCTTTCTCAAGATCCTCCGTCGTCTCGCCAAGCCCCACTGGTTTGAGATTCTGGAGCTGGTGAAATGCTCGGGGGGGCTCTCCGTTGGTGAACTGGCCGAAGCGATCGGCATGAGCTACATGGGCGTGAAGAAACACTGTCTGGCGATGCAAAAGCTCGGCTGGCTCGATACGTGGCGGAATCCGAAGACCGTCGGACGCCCGGAAAAGCTCTACCGCCTCACGGAAAAGGCGGCTCCCCTGTTTCCGCAGATCGGCAACGAGGTTTGTCTCGCGATCCTCGAGGCGGCCGGCCAACTCGAGGCGAACGCGGCGGAAAAACTCCTCCTCTCGTTTTTCCGCGGGCTGACCGAGCGCCTCGCCCCGATGGTGTCCGGGGAAACCGTCCAGGAGCGCGCCGAAAAGCTGGCCGCGGCCCGAACGGCGTCGGGGCACTTCTCCTATTGCCGTTGGTCCGAGGAGGAAGGTCTCCGCATCGAGGAATACCATCAGCCGCTTCAGCCGCTCTTCGAGCGTTATTCGACCCTCGAGCGCATGGAGGTGCAGATGTTTGAACGACTCCTCGGCGCCCGCGTGGACCGGAACGTCTTCCGCACCGCCGGTCTATCGAGATACCGGTTTGACATCCTGCCGCGGTAGTGTCGATTCCGGGGATCATGGGAAAATACGCCGACGAAAACGTGCTGGTGGTGCCTAGGGAACTGTTCGACCGGCTCGGAGCCTTTCAGGGGATCTCCTTTGAAACGGATCGTTTCCTCCCCGCGATCCTCGATCCCGCGAACAATTTCTTTCTCAGCCGGGATCTGGCCGAGGAGGATCCCGGGCACAAACAGATCATCCCCTACGCCATCTTCCGACACGGGGACCGCTACCTGCACTATGTGCGGGGGGGCGGAAGCGGCGAGAAACGCCTCGCCGCGAAGGGATCGATCGGGATCGGGGGGCATATCAATGACACCGACCATGCCGCGGCCTCGCTCGACAAGGATACCTACACCACCGGAGTGGAGCGTGAGATCAACGAGGAACTGAACCTCACTGGAACCCATCGGCAGGAGATTCTCGGGTTGATCAACGACGATTCGAACGAGGTCGGCCGGGTCCATCTCGGGGTGGTCCACCTCTTCACCCTCGAGAGTGATGAAGTCACTTCCGCCGAAGACAACATCACCGGACTGCGATTCCTCACCCTTGAAGAACTGGCCGCGGAACGGGAACGACTCGAGACCTGGTCGCAGATCTGCCTCGATGGTCTTCTTCAGCGCCGCGGTTGAGTGACCGAGGCAAGTCCGTAGCCGAGGCCCAGTCCGTAGAAGAGGCCCCAGGCGAGCCGCGCCAGGGTCGATCGAACGCCCGGCGTCAACGGCAGTTCGAGGGGAAAAGGTCCCCGTTCCTGCAGCGAGTCGTGAGCAAATCCACCGGTGTAATAGCCTAGCGTGGCCCAGAGAAAAACGATCGCGGTGGCTCCGATGATGCCCCGTCCGTCGCGGACCGCCGCGGGACGCAGGATTGTGATCAGCGCCAGATACCCGAAAAACGAACCCGAGATTTCGGCGAAGGAATTCCGGAAGGTGAACCAGGCGAGTGACCAGATCACGGCATAGACGGAGAATCCGGCGGCGAAGCGGACGCAAAAGAGAAGGCGATTCCTCCATCCGCCCGGCACCCGGCCCGACGTGAGCGCGAGTCCGCCGAAGCCGAGAAAGACGGCGGCACAAACGAGATACAATCCGGTTTCGGTTTGATATAGTTTGCTTCCAAACGCCCAGACAGAAAAGGAGGCGAGCGCGGCGAGGGTGAATAGCAGGGTGGGAACGAGTCTTCGGATCATGACGGACGAGCCGTTTGGGTGAAAAAGGAATCCCCTTTACAATTTGCAAGCGAGACTTAGCTTTAACATTGCCCGAACGGGAATTTGAGGAACGTCTCTGAAACAAACAAAATGGCTAGCAAATACGACGATAAGACAAAAGAGGAAGTGGTGGCGTTCATCCGCCAATACAACCAGGAAAATGGGCGAGGGGGGCAGTCCGCCGCCGTCAAGAAGTGGGATCTCAATGCGGTGACGGTGAAATCCTGGCTCGAAAAAGCCGGGGTCGAAACTCCCGGACGCGGTGGCAAGAAGAAGCGCGGAGCCCGCAAGGCCCGTGCCGCCAAGGTCGTCGAGGGTGCCGAGGTGGACGAAGTTGCCGCGAAACCCGGTCGCAAGCGCGGTCGCAAGCGCGGACGCAAGGCCGGTCGTAAACCGGGAGGCAAACCTGGTCGCAAACCTGGTCGCAAAGCGGCGTCCGCCGCGGCCTCGGCCGGTGATTTCGATAGCATCCTCGCCCGCATGGTCGCGATCCGGAAAGAGCTCGCTTCGCTCGAATCCGAGTATGCCGCCCTCAAGGCGAAACTCTGATCCCCGATCATCCGGGTTCATTCGAAAGCCGCAACGGGGCAACCGGTTGCGGCTTTTTCATTTTCGCGTCAATCCCCGCTATAGCAATTGCCGGGAAAACTCATTTTATGCTTTTCATGGGTTCGTTTCGATTCCGTTTTGTTCTATTGTTTCCGATTGTGATATCGATGATGGAAAGTGCCACCCATGCCGCGTCCAGTCACCTTGTCGTCGACCATGAAAGCGGGCACGTCCTGATTTCGAAAGCGGCGGATGAGCCGCGCGCCATTGCCAGTCTCACGAAGATCGCCGCGGTTCTCGTGGCCCTCGAATGGTCCGGAGCGGAGGGGGTGGCGCTCACGACCTTGTTGCCGGTTCCGCCCGGAGCGATCTCGGGCGGGGCCAATCCGCTCGGCTTGCAGGCCGGCGACGAGGTCTCGCTCGAGACGGCGTTTTTTGCCGCGATGATGGCTTCGGACAACACCTCGACGCATGCCTTTGCGGAATGGATCGGGTCGAGGCTCGATCGAAAAGGGGCACCGGGATCCGGGGTGGACCGCTTTGTCGAACGGATGAATCGACTTGCCGTCCGTATCGGAATGTCGGCTACCCGCTTTGTCACCCCTCATGGACTGGAGGACTCGCAGGGGAACGCGGGCGTCTCGACGGCCTCGGATGTCGGCCGGTTGTCGCTCGCCGCGCTGGATCATCCGGAGTTGCTCCGCTTTGCCTCCGGGAAGGAACGCGAGGTCGGGTTCCTGCGGAAAGGGAAGACCGTGACGGCGAGGCTGGTGAACACCAACGAGCTGGCGGGTTCCCGCGGGATCGACGGGTTGAAGACAGGCACGACGCGGCGGGCGGGCCCGTGTCTGGTTGTCTCCGCGAGCCGGGATCTGGCCGTCGGCGGCGTCGTCCGCCCGCGGCGTCTCGTCGTGGTGTTGCTGGATGCGGAGGATCGTTTCCGGGAGGCGGTCTTGCTCCTGAATCAGGGGTGGCCGGCCTGCGAGGCCTGGGTCGCGACCGGCGGCGTTCCGGGGAATCAATGCTTGCGGAAGGAGGGGAACTAAGGCTCAGTCCCCGACCATGAGAATTGGCTTGCTCAACGGAGGGGGCGACTGCCCCGGGCTCAATGCGGTCACCCACGGTGTCGTGGGGACGGCGGCCCGCCTCGGATGGGAAGTGCTGGGTTTCCGGGACGGCTACGAGGGCCTGCTCTCCCCCGGAGATTACAAAATCCTCCGCGTCGAAAAGACCGAGGGAATTCTCAAGCTCGGCGGAACCATCCTCGGAACCTCCAACCGCGGGCACTTCGCCGGCAAGGTCGGGGAAGGGGGCGTCCGCAGGATCCCCGAGGAACTGATGCAGGACGCCTTCCGCACCCTGCGCCGCCTCGGGGTTTCCGCGCTGGTCTGCGTCGGAGGGGATGGCAGCCTCACCACCGCGCTCCAGTTTTATCAGGAAGGATTTCCAGTCGTCGGCGTGCCCAAGACGATCGACAACGATCTCGAGGCGACTGCCACGACCTTCGGATTCGATTCGGCGGTCCAGGTTGTGACCGACTCCCTCGACCGGCTCCACACCACCGCGGAGAGCCACAGTCGTCTCATGGTTCTCGAAGTGATGGGGCGTCACGCGGGCTGGATCGCCCTCTACGGGGGGATCGCCGGGGGCGCCAGCAGCATCCTTATTCCGGAGATCCCGTTTTCGTACGGGAAAGTGGCCGAAGCTCTCCTCGAGCGGGAACGTCTCGGGTTCCGCAGTTCCCTCGTGGTCGTGGCGGAGGGGGCGAAGCCGGTCGGTGGCAAACTCGTCGTCGAGTCCTCCGTCGGAGGTGGGGAGATCCGCCTCGGCGGCGTCGGCGATCTCGTCGCGGAAAAGCTCGCCGAACTCACCGGCAAGGAAACGCGCTGCACCCGGCTCGGCCACCTCCAGCGCGGGGGCAGCCCGACCTGCCTCGACCGGGTTCTCGGCACGAGGTTCGGGGTCGAGGCGGTGAAATTGATAGAAGAAAAGCGCTTCGGGCGTATGGTCAGCTACCAGCAGTATCACGTCGGTTCCGTCCTCATCGAGGATGCGGTGCGCAAACTGAAGCTCGTCGATCCCGAAGGCGAGGTCGTCGCCGCGGCGAAATCGGTCGGAATCTGCTTTGGTGACTAACCAAACCACTCTTCATCTGCAACCGGAATCATGGATGCCCTTCTCGAACTTCTCCAGCGCAACGCCCGGCTCTCGGCGGCGCAGATCGCGGAACGTCTCGGCCGGACCGAGACCGATGTCGCCGCGATGATCACCGCCCTCCAGGAAAAAGGCGCCATCCTCGGATACCATGCCGTGGTCGATCCGGAGCGGGCCGGCCAGCGCCATGTCTCGGCCCTCATCGAGGTGAAACTCACCCCCGAGCGGGACGGGGGATTCGACCGCCTCGCCCAGCGCATCGCCCGTTTCGACCAGGTCACGAGCTGTTATCTGATGAGCGGCGGCTACGACCTCGCCGTGCTCGTCGAGGGCGAGGATCTCCGCGAAGTGGCCCGCTTCGTCAGTGAAAAACTCAGCACCCTCGACGGAGTCATTTCGACCGCGACCCACTTTCAGCTCAAGGTTTACAAGCAGAGCGGTTTCATCGCCGGCGAGGCCAGCCCCGACGAGCGTCTCGCCGTCTCGCCCTGATTCCCTCCCCGGGTCCGCGCGGCCCCCAGCTTGAACGAGTCGGGGCCGGGACCTGCCGCCCCCACCAAGCCCTCCGGCTCACTTCCCTTTTTTCATGAAACCCCTCCAAGACCGCATCGCGCAGCACGTGCGCAGCCTCCCCCGTTCCGGTATCCGCGACTTCTTCGAACTCGTCGTCGGCCGGGATGACGTCATTTCCCTCGGCGTCGGTGAACCCGATTTCTGTTCGCCCTGGCACATCCGCGAGGCCGCGATCTTCTCCCTCGAGAAGGGCCAGACGAGCTACACCTCGAATCTCGGGCTCCTCTCCCTGCGCCAGGAGATCGCGAAGTATGTCGAGGGCCTTTTCAAGGTCTCCTACGATCCGGCGAGCGAGATTCTCGTGACCGTCGGCGTGTCCGAGGCTCTCGATCTCGTCTTCCGCGCCCTCCTCGACCCGGGCGAAGAGGTGATCTATCACGAACCCTGCTACGTCAGCTACAACCCCAGCATCGTTCTCGCCTACGGCAAACCGGTCACGGTCCGGACGAAGGTCGAGGACAACTTCGTCCTCCGCGCTTCCGACGTCGAGGCCGCGATCACCGACAAGACCCGCGCCATTCTCCTGAATTTCCCGACGAACCCGACGGGCGCCGTCGAGCCGGTCGACGAGTTGGAAAAGATCGCCGCTCTCGCCATCAAGCACGACCTCATCGTCATCACCGACGAGATCTATTGTGAACTCCTCTACGGGGGATCGGACGGAATGTCGCACGGCGAGCATGTCTCGATCGCGAGCTTCCCCGGGATGAAGGAGCGAACCGTGCTCCTCCACGGGTTCTCGAAGGCTTTCGCCATGACCGGCTTCCGCCTCGGTTACGCCTGCGCCCCGGCCGTGCTGACCGAGGCGATGATGAAGATCCACCAGTATTCGATGCTCTGCGCGCCGATGATGAGCCAGCAGGCGGCGATCGAGGCGCTCAAGAACGGGGCTCCCGAGGTCGAGCGGATGCGCCGGTCCTACGCGCAGCGGCGCAACCTGATGCTGAAGCGGTTCGCGGAGATGGGCCTGCCCTGCTTCGCCCCCGGCGGTGCCTTCTACATGTTTCCCGACATCCGCAAATACGGGCTCACGAGCAAGGAGTTCGCCCTGCGCCTGCTCGAGGAGGAGAGTGTCGCGGTCGTCCCTGGCAGTGCCTTCGGCGAGGCGGGCGAGGGTTCGGTGCGTGCCTGCTACGCCACCGCCTACGACAAGATCGAAATCGCGATGGAACGCATGGCCGCCTTCGTGAAGCGCCTCGGCTGATCTCCCGGCTTCAGCGTCTCATCGTTCCGGACCTTTTACCTTTTAACTTTTACCCGGCCGCAGGCCGTTTTCCATGAGCCAGGTCACCAAAGCCGTCATTCTCGCCGCCGGACGCGGCACCCGCATGAAGGAGCTCACCGACGAGCTTCCGAAACCGATGGTGCGCGTCAAGGGCACCCCTATCCTCGAGTCGATCGTCCGCGGGCTCGTCGCGAACGGCATCCGCCGCATCCTCATCGTCGTGGGATGGCGGAAGGAGGTCATCTTCGACCATTTCGGAGACGGCTCGGATTTCGGTTGTGCCATCGAATCCATCGAGCAGGTCGTGCAGGATGGAACCGGCCGTGTCGTCGAACTGGCGAAGGACTTCGCCGGCGCCGATCCCTTCGTCCTCAGCTACGGCGACATCCTCGTGCCCGCCTCGTCCTACGCGCCGCTCGTCGATTGCACCGGCGTCGATGGAAAGTTGACCGTAAAGATCGCCGAGGATGTGCGCAAGGGCGGGGCCGTCTTCATCGAAAACGGGTTTGTCACCGATCTCATCGAAAAGCCGGGCGAGGGACAGCCGACCAGTCCCTATTACAACGCCGGGATCTACACCTTCACTCCGCGGATCTTCGACTACACCGCGAAGCTCGAGCTCTCGCCCCGCGGCGAATACGAACTCACCGACGCGATCGCCGCCCAGGTGCGCGACGGACTGAAGATCGAGGCGGTCGAACTCGCCGGTGACTGGGCCGATGTGCGCGATCCCGAGGTGCTGAGGGAATTGAACGAAGGGTGAGGGGGCGGCTGGGCCGTCCGCCGCATCACGCGGGCTCGGTCGCTTTTTCCGGAAACGGGAACCGTCCTTGCGCGTCCACCGCGAGCAGTGCGATCACGGAAATGGAGTCGGTGATCTCGCCGCGCCGGACCATCCCGACTGCCTCGGCCAAGGGGAGGCGGCGGACGCGGAGCGATTCGGTTTCCTCCGGCGACGCTTCCCCCTGCGAGAGTCCGGTGGCGAGGAAAATGGTGGCCCGCTCATCCGTGACCGAGTTCGAGAGGGCGAGATTGTCCAACAAGACCTGGTAGTGTCGGGCAACCAACCCGGTCTCCTCCCGGAGTTCCCGGCGCGCCGCCTCGATTGGCGTCTCTCCGTCCGGACAACCGCCTTCGGGGATCTCCCACTCGTAGGAATCGAGGGTGTAACGGTATTGGCCGACGAGCCAGGTATGCCCTTCGTCATCGACCGGAAGCACTCCGATGGCCCGGTTGCGGAAATGGACGACGCCGTAGATGCCCGGGTTGCCCGAGGGATTGGTCACGGCGCTTTCGGTCACCCGGATCCAGGGGTTCTCGTAAATCGTGCGGGTCGAATGGGTCGTCCAGGGATTTTCGGGGTTCATCAATGCGGGGCCATGATCGGGATTTCCACTTGCCACCTCGGGGGTTTTGCCCTTAAATGCCGCCCTTCGCAGAAAGCGGATCGATTCATTACCATGGGCAAGCAACACAACAAGGTGCAGAAGCGCGTTCGTCGCAAGAGTTACCTCAAGCGCAAGGCCGAGGCCACGAAGGCCCAGGTCGCACTCGGCAAGAAGCCTTCGAAGGCGAAGGCCGCTCCCGCCGCGGAAGCGGCCGGCGATGCCGCCGAAGCTCCGAAGAAAGCACCCGCGAAGAAGGCTCCCGCCGCGAAGAAAGCCCCTGCGAAGAAGGCTCCCGCCAAGAAGGCCGCCTCGAAGAAGGCCGACGCGCCCGCCGCGGAGGAGTGAGCCGTGTCCGGAGGTGGAATGGACCCGAACCGTCCATCCTTCCTCCTCGTCGACGGCAACAACATCCTCCATGCCTGGGAGGATTTACGTCCTTTGCTGGCCCGTTCGGCTGACAAGGCCCGAACCATTTTGATCCGTCAACTTACCGACTGGAGCGACGATTCCGAAGAGCGGGTCGTCCTCGTCTTCGACGGCGGGGGCCGCTCGCCCCGTGTCGAACAACGCGAAGGCCGGGTCCAGATCCTCCATGGCGATGCCGGCGAGACCGCCGATGCGGTGATCGAGCGGCTCGTTCTGAAATATGCCGGAACCTATCGACTCGTCGTCGCCACGGACGACCGCGCCGTCCAGGATCTCTCCGCCGGAGCCGGAGCCGAGGTCATTTCGGCGGGACTGCTCCGCGACCGCATCACCGCCGGTCTTCGTTCGCGCGAGGAGTGGCTGCGGCGTCATCGTCGCCGGAATCCGTGAGCCGCTTCCGAGCGGGCTTGCCATGCCGGCTGGTTCGCCGTATCCTCGCAGACGATGAGTCAGGATGTCCTCGAGCGCCTCTGGAAGCGACGGGCCGCTTCCCTTTCGCGGAGGCTCAATTTCGCGTGGTGGCTCGAGCGGTTCAATGCCCTCGCCCTCGGGGGACTTCTTCTCTTCGCCTCGATCCTCCTCGCGGTCCGCACCTGGCGGCCGGAGTGGATCGCCCCGCTCGCGATCGGAGCGGTGCTGGCGGGACTCCTCGCCGTTCTCGCCCTCGCCGCCCATTGGCTCGGGAGGAAGCACTATGTCGGTGCCGAGGCGGGCCTGATCCGTCTCGATGACCGCCTCTCCTTGAACAATCGGCTCGTCTCCGCGGCGGCCCGCGTCGGAGACTGGCCCGAGTTCAATGCCGCGGGCCGGGGGCATGCCGATTTTCGCTGGAACCTGGGCCGATCCCTCCTTCCCGGCCTCGCCGCACTGGTCCTCGTTTTGGCCGCGTCGTGGGTGCCCATTCCGCAACGGACCGCAAAGCCCCCCACCGTGGTCGAGCCCGGTGCCTGGGAACAGATGGAGGACTGGCTCGCCACGCTGGAGGAGTCCGGAGTGGTCGAGGAAGAAACGATCGAGGAACTCGAGGGCCGCATCGAGGAATTCCGCGACCAGCCCGAGGACGAGTGGTTCAGCCACTCCAGCCTCGAGGCGACCGACACCCTGCAGGATTCCCTTGGGATGCAGATCCGCGATTTCGCCGCCGAGATGAACACGCTCGAACGGGATCTCTCGGCCTTGAAGAACTTTTCCACCCAGATGAGTGAGGAGACCCGCGAGCAGGTCCAAAAAGAGATGCAGGAGGCGCTCGATGCCCTCGAGGGCGGCGGTCTGCCGCTCGATGAAGCGCTCCGGAAGCAACTCAAGGAGATCAATCCGGCGCAACTCGGCAAGGACACGCTTTCGGGAATGACCCGGGAGCAACTCGAGGCCCTCCAGGAGCAACTCCGCCAGGGTTCGGGTGCGCTCGGCTCGATGGAGGGGTTGCCGGAATTGGGCGAGGGGGAGGGGATGGGCGAAAAATCGGGCTTTGGGGAAGGAGAGGGCGAGCAGCCCGGCAAGGGTGGCGTCAACCGCGGACGCGCGGACGCTCCGCTCTTTTTCGGCGACAAGGAGGACAATCTCGGAACCACGAAACTGGAACGCGTCGAGAACGACGATTTTTCCAAGGCCTCCGTCGGCGAGGTCCTCGGCACCGGCGAAACGGAACGGGAACTCGACGAGAACGCGGCCGGACCCGTCGCGGGCGGTGCGGTCGGCTCGACCGGGCGCGGAGGCGAGGCGGTTTCGCGCGAAACGCTCCTGCCGGACGAACAGGCTGTGCTGAAGCGCTACTTCAAGTGAGTCTCCTCACGGATCAGGGAAGGGCGGCGAAGCGGTTCATCAGCCATCCTAACAAAACCACCTGGGGAACGGTGAGGGCGGGGAGGAGGAGGGCGATCTTCCACGAACGCGTCGTCTCGCGCAGGGCGAGGACCTCGGTGTAGTCCGTCGCCGCACCGGCCATGAGAAAGGCGAACCCGTTCCCCGGAGCGGCGGCCCGGTTGAGGAGGTCTGCGGCGATCGGGCTCGAGCCCTCGGAGCAGACCTCGATGACCGTCGCGGCCACGAGGGTGAGCCCGAGACCGGCGAGGCTCGGGCCGAACCAGCCGGAGAACCCCTCCGGGCTCACCGCGACACGGAGCAGGGCGGCGAGGAGGACCCCGAAGAGCATCCAGCGGACCACCATCCGCGATTCGAGGATCCCGCCCTTGAGAATGGCGAACAAGCCGCCCGGGCACTTCAGGAGTGGCATGAGTTGTTCGAGGAAACCCGCTTCTCCGGCTCCGTCGGTCTCGAAGCGGGCACGGTGCGGATTCGGGGGAACGAGGCCCCGTCGTTCGAGGGCGTGGAAGAGGGTGCCGGCGGCGAGGGCGATGAGGACCGAACCCACCATGAACACCACCGTCCATTTCCAACCGATCAGGGCGATGAGAACGAAGGTGGTTGAAAAGGAATTCCACGGGCTCGCGATGAGGAACGCCATCGTCTGTCCGAGTCCGAGCCCCTTTCGATAGAGCTGCATGGAAACGAGGAGGATGCCGTGGCTGCAGACATCGAAAAAGATGCCTGCTCCGACCGCGCGGAGGAGACCGCCGAAATTGCCCTCCTTTCCGAGCCATTGTTCGATGCGGCGTCGGGGCACGAACTGGAGCAGGGAAATGGCGACGATGCCCATGGCCGTGCCCCACCACATGAGGCCGACCAACTGCGTCACCGCATGGCAAAAATGGGAAAACGCGTCCCACCCGGATCGGGCGGCGAATCCGGTCAGGTGGAGGACCGACGCGATCGCGATGACGAGGGCGGAACCGACGAGGAGCCAGTCCCGCCGCTGCGGACCGTCGCCGCCACAGCACGCCGCTTCCTCGTCCTGCACGGGTGCGGGGGGCTCGGGTTCGTTCTGGCAGCAGCACGACATGACCCTTTTATCCTACGTCACCCCGGACGATCCCACCAGCGGGAAGGTGCCGCTGGACAGGAACCCGGATCCGGGGTATCGCCGCGGTTCCCATGCATCGCCGACCGCTCCTCGATCTCATCGACCGCTACGCCCGCCGCCACCCGGAAGAGGCGGAGACGGTGGGGCGTTTCCGCGATTTCGTGGCCGGGAATCCGGATTGCTTCGAGCGGTCCCTGGCGATCGGACACGTCACCGGATCCGCCTGGATCCTCGACGCCGCGGGCGATCGCGTTCTCCTCACCCATCACCGGAAACTGAACCGCTGGCTGCAGCCCGGCGGGCATGCCGACGGGGATCCCGACGTGCTCGCCGTGGCCCTGCGCGAGGGGCTGGAGGAGACCGGGCTGGAGACGCTCGTGGCCGTCGACGGAGAGATTTTCGACCTCGACATCCATGACATTCCCGCCCGCGGGGAAGACCCGGGTCATTTTCACTACGACGTGCGTTTTCTGCTGCGCGACACGGGGACGGGAGCGTGGATCGTCTCGGAGGAATCCCACGCGCTCGCCTGGGTCGCGCTCGGCGAACTCGATCGCCTCACCGACGAGGAATCGATCCGGCGGATGCGGGAAAAATGTCTCCAACGGCTCGCGGCATGGCCCGAAAGAGCGTGAGTGTTGCTGAACAAACCGAGCGGCGCGTGCGTCTCTACCGGGTTGCGTCGGGGATGGGAGAGTGTCAGGTTGCCCCGTCCCGTTCCCCCGGCGCGTTCCATCCCGTTCCTCCCCGATGACTTCTCCCGACATCCACGTTTCCGCGATCAACGCGCCTCTCCAGGTCGGGGGGAAGTGGTTCCGCGAGGGGGATGAACCGGTCGTGATGAAGGCGGTCACTTTCGGTCCCTTCCCCCCGGGGACCTTTCCCGACGAGGGGGTCGGGCAACTGCGCCGCATCCGGGAGGAACTCGGGGCGAACACCCTGCGGCTCTACGAGATTCCCTCGCTCGACTTCCTCCACGCGTGTGCCGGAAACGGATTGCGGGTCTTCATCACCCTGCCATGGACCCAGCACGTCGATTTCCTGAAACGGCGCAGCGCCCTCGCCGAGGCCGATCGCGTCCTTCTCGAGACGATCGACCGCTTCCGCGGCCATCCCGCGCTCGCGGGCTACTACGTCGGCAACGAGATCGAGTCGACCCTCGTCCGCTGGATGGGGGCCGGACCGGTCGTGGAGCAGATCGAGCGGCTCATCGACCTCGGCCATGCGAATGATCCAGGCGCGCTCTTCGCCTACGCGAATTATCCCGGCACCGAATACCTGCTCCCCCAGAACCAGGACTTCGTCGCCTTCAACCTTTATCTCGAGTCGCGCGAGGCCTATTCGGCTTATCTCGCCCGGCTCCAGAATCTCGCCGGCAACAAGCCGCTCGTGCTCTCGGAGTTCGGCGTCGACTCGCAGGCCCACGGCGAGCAGGGCCAGGCCGAGATGCTGGAGTGGGCCGTCCGCGAGGCGGCCACGGCGGGAGTCGCCGGGGTGACCCTGTTCTCCTGGAGCGATCTCTGGCAGCGTGGCGGCCGGTCGGTCGAGGAGTGGAGTTTCGGCCTGACCCGCGCGGATCAGACCGCCAAACCCGCCCTCGGCACGGTCCGCTCCGTCTGGAACGGTTTGAACCGTCCCTCCGATGCGATCGTCCTGACGGATTCACCAAAAGTCTCCGTGATCGTCTGCACGCACAAGGGCAGCGCCACGCTGGTGCCGTGCCTCGATTCGATCATGGCGCTGGACTACCCCGATTTCGAGGTGCTCGTCGTCAACGACGGAGACGATCGGCGCGTCGCCGAGATCGCCACCTCTTATCCGCGGGTCCGCCACCTCCCCACGGAGCACGAGGGACTCGGCGCGGCCCGCAACACGGGGGCGCGCGAGGCGATCGGATCGATCTATGCCTACACCGACGATGACTGCGTCGTCGAAACCGACTGGTTGAAGTGGATCGTCTCACAATTTCTCAAGGATCCATCCCTCGGCTGCGCCGGAGGCCCCAACCTGCCTCCTCCGCCGGAGACGGCGACGCGGGCGCGGGTCGCCGCGGCTCCGGGAGGTCCGAGCCATGTCCTGCTCTCCGACACGCGCGCCGAGCACCTCCCCGGATGCAATCTCGCAGTGCGGCGCGAGGTCTTTGCCAAGGTCGGCGGCTTCCACACCGTCTTTCGTTCCGCCGGGGATGACGTCGATTTCTGCTGGAGGGTTCTCGCCGCCGGATACGGTCTCGGTTTCCATGGGGCCGCCTTCGTCTGGCATCACCGCCGATTCACCTACCGTGCTTACTTCAGGCAGCAGGTCGGCTACGGGAAAGCCGAGGCCCTTCTCATGCCGATGCATCCGGAACGGTTCGCCGGAGTCGGCGGAGCGGTCTGGCAGGGGCGGGTCTATGTCGCGAGGCGCCGTTTCGGTCCCTTCGTCTATCACGGTCATTACGGTCACGAACCGTTCCAGTTGATGTATCCCGGCGGCGATTCCTGGTTCGGGGAGGTCGCCCTCCACGTCCTCTGGTGGATCGTCATGGCCGCCTTCGCTTTGGGCGGGATCGCATTCCCGGCGCTGCTCGTCCCGGCGGGACTGATGGCTTTCGGGACGGCCTATGTGGCCTTCGGCCGGGCGGGGCGGTCGCCGGTGGCTCCGGAGTTCGACACGACCTCGTCGCGTTTCGTCCTCACCGGTCTCATCCTCGCGCAGGGCGTGGTTCGCAGCGGAGCTCGCCTTCTTGCCGGCTGGCGTTCCGCCCGATGGGGGCGCAGCCTGCAATCGGTCGGCGGCACCGCCGCCGGGACCCTCGCCAAGGGATGGTGGAAACTGGGTGACGAACAGGAATACTGGAGTGATGACGGGGTCGGACGAGAAGCCCTTCTCGCCGCAATCCTCAAGGATTTCCCCGGAGCGGAGGATGACGCCACCGGCAAGACCGATATCATCATCCGCCGGGGACGTTTCTGGAATTGGGCCGTCGTCACCGCGACCGAGTATCATGAGGGAGAGGGCCGTCTCACGAGGTTGCGGCTCCTCGCCCGGCCGGAACCGCTCACCCGCGGCATCGTTCTGCCCTCGCTCGCGCTCGCGCCCGTGGCGGTTGCCCTCGGTTTTGGCTTCCAGAGCGAACTGCTCACCATCGGTGCGATCTACGGGGCGGCATGGATCGCGGCGAGGATCCTGATGTGGGTGAAGCGCCCGCGGTTCCACCGCATCGCGCGCGGGGCCGGGCTGAAGGTGGTGTAAGCGCGTTTCCCCGCGCCGCCCTCTCACCCGATGCTTCCGAGGATCGAGAGGACGACCTGGCGGAGGTGCGGCGCGCGCCGGTGTTCGAAGAGGAAGACACCCTGCCACGTTCCGAGGACCGGTTGACCGTGCCGGACCGGGATCACCTCGCTGGTCCGGGTCAGGGCCATGCGGAGATGGCTCGGACTGTCGTCAGGTCCCTCGTCGGTGTGCACGAGAAAGGGAAGCGTCTCGGGCACGAGGTGGTCGAAAAAGGCATGCAGGTCGGCGCGGGCTTCAGGTGCCGCATTCTCCATGATGACGAGACTCGCGCTGGTGTGGCGGACGAAGACGGTAAGCTGTCCCTCGCGAATCCCGCTCGTGGCAACGAACTCGTGCAGCTCGCGGGTCAGCTCGTAGGTGCCCTTGCCGCGGGTGCGGATCGAAAGCTCGCGCGTGTGAACGGAGAAGGACATGGCGGGGGACTGGGCGTCGGATTCCGCGCACGACCCGGTTCACGCGATGAATCAGGGACTCCAGCGGATCCAACGGGGCAGGATCGCCGGTGGAACGCGGCGCAGTCCGAGGAGTTTCTGCCTCGTCACGTCTGCGGCATTGAAGGAAATCGAGGAGACCTCCCAGCATCCGCAGTTCCATTTCAGCAAGGCGATGAATTCGACGGCGAAGGGACCGGCGGAACCCTCGTAGCGGGCGGTCCCGTCGATGCAGGCCCATTCCTCCTCCATCGCGAGATGATCGATCCGGTAGCTGGAAGGACCTGTCCCTCCGGCTCCGCAGGGATCGGCCTGGATGAAGCGGGCGTTCACCGCCGCAAGGATCGCGGCGCGGTGGGTGGAGCCCGGGGAAACCGCTTCGCCCGCCCGGATCATGGAAACGAGGCAAAACAGGGTGGAGAGGACGAGGGTGGGAATTCGTGACATCGGAAGCGAAGGGTGGACGATGATGGCAGTCGATGTGCCGGGACGGTCGGGAACCCTAGCGGAAACGGCGCGGCGATCAAGTGCGACCCATCGTCCGGCCGTCGTTGACTCGAGGCGAGTCTGCTTGGGGCATGCATTTTCCGGGTTTCCTGGGGACCGGGTTTATTTGGTTCCGGCGTTGGAGCAATCGGACCGCGGGACCCGGGCGATGAGTTTGGTCCCGTATCGCCGGAAGATGACGCCAGCGCCGCCCGCGACGGTCGGGGTTCCGGCGTTGCCCGCCGCAACAGGGGCAGGAGGCTGCCTGGTGCCTTCCACGAGATCGACGGTGAGGGTGAGCTTTTTGGGCTTGCCTTCGAGGGAGCCGGAAGTCACCGTCCCGGGATGCGGGGGAGGAAGGGCGAGGGCCAAACGTTGATTCGGGGCCATCTCTGACGAAATCCCCGCTCATGTCACCTGGCTATCGTTTCTTCGAGCGCGTTTTTCAGGGCTTCAAGGTCTGCCGTCCGATGCGCCGCCGATAGGGTGACGCGCAGCCTCGCCGAGCCGCGCGGCACGGTAGGATAACGGATCGCGGGGACGAGGAAACCGCGTTCCTGGAGCGAGGCGGAGGCGGAGAGGGCCGTTTCGTTCTCTCCGAAGATTACCGGCACGATCGCACTCGGGGTGCCCGGTTGGAATTGCTCGCGGCGGGCGGCGAGGATGGCGCGCCGTTCCTCCCCGCGGGGGCCGCAGACCAGATCGAGTCCGTCCCGGATTGTCGCGGCGAGGGCGGGGCAGGGCGCGGTCGAGTAGATGAAACTGCGGGCGCGGTTGATCAGCAAATCGACGATCGCGCCCGAGGCGCAGACATAACCTCCGGACAGCCCCGCCGCCTTGCTGAAGGTGCCCATCTGGAGATCGACGCGGGGTTCGAGACCGAGGGCGGCGGCGAGACCGCGTCCTTGCGGCCCGAGCACTCCGAAGGCATGGGCCTCGTCGAGGAGAAGGAGGGCGTCGTGCGCGTCCTTCAGATCGCAGATCCCGGCGAGCGGGGCGAGATCGCCGTCCATGCTGAAGACCGACTCGGTCACGACGAGAACCCGGGCGTTTTTGGCGCGCTTTTCCGCGGCCCAGCGGAGATGACTGGCGAGTCGGTCAAGGTCGTTGTGTGGAAAGACCCGCATCGTCGCCCCGCTGAGCCGCGCCCCGTCGATGAGGGAGGCGTGGCAGAGCTTGTCGAGGATGACGATGTCGTCCTTGCCACAGATGGCGGGGATCGTGCCGGTCGCGGCGGCGAAGCCCGAGGTGAAGGTGAGGGCTGCCTCCGCGCGTTTCAGGGCGGCGAGTTTTTCCTCGAGTTCGAGGTGCGCGGCCATCGTCCCGCAGACGAGCCGCGAGGCGCCGGATCCGGCTCCGAGCCCTCCGATGTGGGTTTGAAAGAGCGACTTCAGCTCCGCGTCATCGGCGAGCCCGAGGTAGTCGTTCGAGGAAAAATTCAGGCAGGTCCCGGACCCGGCGAGCGAGACCGACCGGCCTTGGGGCGAATCGAGACGGCGAAGGGTGCGGCGCAGTCCCGAGGCCGCGAGTTCGCCCAATTCGTCGTCCGGATCGCGCATCAGCGGAGGGACTTCTCCTTAGACCCGAGGAAGCGGGCCGTGTCGAGCAGATCGACGGCCTGCTGGAGGGCCCGGTCCTGCAGGGGCGGACGGTCCCAGGGGGTCGGCTTGTTCTGGCTGAGGAGGAGGTAGTAGTCGATCTCCGGATCGGTCCCGGCGACGAGGGCGGCTTCGTTCATGCGGGGGCGTTCCTTTTGCACAAGGAAGTCGGTGAGGGGCCTGCCACCGTCGATCGCGCGGAAAAGATCCGCTTTCGTTTTCGGCGGCGTCGGCGTGAGCAGGTCCGGGGTGATGCCGGTGCGGAAGATCGAACTGTCGTCCTCGAGCACGACCTCGGCGATGGCGTAGCGGAGAATGCGGTCCTCGCCGAGCGGCGTGTCCTGATACTCCACCGCCAGTCCGGGCGTTTTTTCCCCGATGATGAGGCAATCGGTCCGGCGTTTCAGCACCGCAGCGATGATTTCCCCGACATTACCTGTCTCGCGATCGACGAGGACCACGATCTGGAGGCGACAGCTCTGCGACTCGGGTGCCGAGACGAAGAGGGTGGGGCGGTCGTTGCCGGGTCGGCGGATCTTGAAGAGGAGTTCGTTGGGCGGACGGAAGCGGCTGAGAATGCGCGAGGCGATCGAGAATTCGGCCTGGGCCTGTGGCGAACGCAGGTCGAGAATGAGGTGCGTGATCGCCTTTTCGCCCTGGAACTCCCCGAGGGCGGCATCGAATCGGCCGATCTCCTCCTCGGTGTAGCGTCCGAAGCGGACATAGCCGACCGACTCATGGGCGCGGGCGTGGTGGAACGCAAAGGGCGAGTCGCGCTCGGCGAGGGTTTTTTCTGTGAGCAGCATCGCCCCGAAGTCGAGCCGTTCCAGCAGTCCCTGCAGCGCGGCGCGGTTCACCTCGAGGGGATTGAGGTCCTCTTCCTGGATGTAGTCGTTCGTCAGAAGCCGGAAAGCCTCCTGCAGGGCGGACTGGTCGAGGGTATCGACGAGGGTCCCGAGCGGAGGTGCGGGAAGCGGTTCGGTTGCGCCCGCGACCGGGGCGGCGGCTTTTGTCGGAGGGGCCTCCTGCGCGACAACAAACGTGGCGGAGCAGAGCAGGGTGGGGAGGAGGCCTCGTTTCATGATCGATCGCACTTTAGCCCATCGGGGAACGCATTCAATGCCTCGATGCCGCCCCCGGGCCCTTCCCAGTGATGGTGCCGGGCGAGGCTGGCGGCAAGGTAGCGGGTCGCCCCGTCGATCGCGGTGACGAGATCCTCACCCTTTGCGATTCGCGCCGTGATGGCGGCGGACAGGGTGCAGCCGGTGCCGTGGACGTCCGGCACCGCGAGACGGGGGCGGGTGAAGCGATGCGCTTCCCCGTCGATCCAGGCATGGTCGGTGATGAACCCGTCGGACGAGGCGAAGTGACCCGCCTTCAGGAGCACGTCGCAGCCATAGCATTCGTGCAGTTGTCGCGGGGCGGCGGCGAAGTCCTCCGCCGAGCGGATCACGGATCCGAGGAGCCGCTCGGCCTCGGGTAGGTTGGGAGTGATGAGGCGGGCGAGCGGAAGGAGGTCGGACTTCAGTCGCCGGAACCCGGCCTCGTCGAGCAACACCATTCCCGCTCCGGCCCGGAGGATGGGATCGACGATCAGGGGAAGATGCCGATGGGACCGGGCGAGGTCGGCAACGACCCCGACGAGGGGCTCGTTGGAGAGCATTCCTGTTTTTATGGATGAAACGGGAAAAGCCGACATAACTCCATGTATTTGATCAAATAACATTTCAGGATCAACCGCCTCGATCCTTGACACCGCGCCCGGGACCTCCGCGACGATCGCGGTCACGGCACAGAGGCCGTGGACGCCGTGGGCGGCGAAGGCTTTCAAGTCGGCCTGCAGGCCCGCCCCGGCCGACGAGTCGGACCCTGCGATGGTGAGGGCGATGGGAGGTGATTGCATTGACACGGTTCGGGACACGAATGAACACCCCTGCGCCCATTCAACCGGATTTTCAGGCCGAGGCGATCTTTTTCGAGCGGAAGGATCCGAAAATGGATCCCTCCGGCAGTGATCGTTTTCGGAAGACACCTGGCAACCCCGGGCTCCGGAATGGACGGGGAATGCCACATGCACGATTTCATCGACGGTTTCTCCCGGTTCGAGGGCCGGACGGTTCGGGGCGCGGCGGAGGATCGGAACGACGGAATCCGCCAAAAAAACACCGCTTTCCTTTTCGTTCCGGATTCCGTAACGGTTCGAGGATCCTCCGTGGACCGTTCCCCCGACATGACTCCCAACGCCATCCTCGCCGGAGCCGTCCTCGGCCGCCTCGCCGGGCTGGGGGTGGAGTCCTTCCTCGTGTGTGCCGGCGCCCGCAACGTTCCGCTGGCGGGCTCTCTTTTGGCTCGTGGTCAGGATTCCGGTCTCCGTGTCTGGCATCATTTCGACGAGCGTGCCGCCGCCTTTTTCGCCCTCGGACTCGCGAAGCGCTCCGGGGCCCCCGTCGCCGTGGTCACCACCTCGGGCACCGCGGTCGCCGAACTGCTCCCGGCGGCGATCGAGGCGTATTACAGCGGCGTTCCGCTCATCCTTGTCACCGCCGATCGTCCCGCCAACTTCCGTGGCAGCGGCGCGCCGCAGGCGATCGAGCAGGCGGGGATCTTCGGTCCCTACGCGATGGCGATCGATTTGGAAACGGCCGACGATCTTGCCCCGCTCGCCGAATGGACGCACGATTTCCCCCTGCATCTCAACGTCTGCCTCGACGAACCCCGCCCCGAGGATCGCAGTGCGTCGTGGATAGCGGAAGCCCCCGTCGCGGAACGTGCCAACGTTGCGGACGAAAGGCGGGACGACGCCCCATCCGGAAGTGTCGCCGCCTCCGCAATCGCTTTCTGCGAAGACCGCGAGGGGCTCCTCGTCCTCCTCGGCGAACTCCCGGACTCTTGGCGGGCGACCGTCACCCGTTTTCTCGTTTCGTTAGGCGCTCCCGTCTGGGCCGAGGCCACGAGCGGGCTCCGCGAAAGTCGCGCCCTCGCCGCCCTCCTTCGCCACGGCGAGCCCGATCTCCCGAAAAAGGTTCTCCGAATCGGCGGCGTACCCAGCCTGCGCCTCTGGCGGGACCTCGAGGCAAATGCATCGATCCCCGTGCTCTCGATCTGTCCGCGGCCCTTCTCCGGTCTGGCGCGGCCCTCGCAGCTTCTCGTCATCCGTCGCTTCCCCGGCCTCGTCCTCCCGGCGCAAGAGGGGCGGACCGCCGCCCCAGCCCCCTTCGATGAAGCCGCAATCGCCCGCTTCCCCCGGTCCGAACCCGCCCTCGTTCACGCCCTTTCGCGAGAAATCCCGTCGTCGGCTCTCGTCTACCTCGGGAACAGCCTGCCCATCCGCGAGTGGAATTCCTTCGCGACGGTCGATCCGCCGCATCCCCGTTGCCACGCCAGCCGCGGAGCCAACGGGATCGATGGCCAGGTCGCGACCTTCCTCGGGCTGTCAGACGGGGAAGGAGAGTCGTGGGGAATCTTCGGAGACCTCACCGCCCTCTACGACCTCAACGCCCCCGCGCTGCTCCCGCAACTTGCCCCCGCGAAACGGCGATTGGTCGTGATCAACAACGGTGGCGGCCGCATCTTCTCCCGATTGCCCTCGATGGCGGGAATGGCGGCGGAGGAAAAGCAGGTCACCGAGAACCGCCACCGGATCGGGTTCGAGCCCTGGGCGTCGATGTGGGGCCTCGAATACCGTCTCTGGCGTGCGGGCGAGGCTTTCCCGGACGATCTGCCCGACACCGTTCTCATCGAGGCCGTTCCCGACGAGGCGGAGACCGAGTTGTTTTGGAAAGGGGAGAAATGAGCCGGCATCGCGCGATCCTCGCCCTTCATGGGAATCTCGGTAGTCCCGCCGACTGGAGTTTGCCGGGCATCCCTGACATTCACTCCGTCGGCCTCTGGGATCACGTCGATCTCGACTTCGCGGATTTCATCGACGCGCTCGCCGGTCCTCTTTCCGCGGGCCTTGAAAAGCCCGTCCTCGCCGGGTATTCCCTCGGGGGACGCCTCGCCCTCCACGCCCTCGCCGCCGATCCGGAGCGCTGGGGCGGCGCCGTCATCGTCTCGGCCCATCCCGGACTCGGTTGTATCGAGGACCGCCTCGCGCGCCGTACTTCCGATGCGATCTGGGCGGACCGGGCGCGCACGATGGAGTGGGAGGCCTTCCTCGATCAGTGGAATGCGCAGCCCTTGTTCGGCGAAGTCTCGCCTGCGCTCCGCGCCCGCCAGGCCACCCTCGAGCCACGCCGCGATGCCATCGCTGCCGCCTTCGGAAGGTGGTCCCTCGGGCGGCAGGAGGATCTCCGCAGCCGTCTCGGGCGCTTCACCGGACCCGTCGTTTGGATCACCGGGGAAAAGGATGTGCGCTTTACCTGCCTCGGCGCGGAGATGGCGGCGGTGTTGCCGGACTTCCGTCACATCGTCGTGCCCGGGGTGGGGCATCGTGTGTTGGACGAGGGGGCTGACGAGGTGACGAGGGCGCTGAAGTCGATCACGGGCCGTGGATAAGACGATGCGGCGGAACCGATCCTTGTTCGGAGTTTCGGAGTGTCGGGAATCCGTTGAATCCGATCCTTTTGTCAGGCGGATGCTCTCCGTCCCAGGCGCTTCTTCAGCCCTTGGAAGGCCGGAATCAACACGTGATTGGCGAGAGGATCGACCAGGGCTCCGACGATGACACCGAGGACGGCGGCGATGCCGGCACCGACGAGCCAGGTGAGAAAGGATTTCATCGCGGGGACCATTGCCGCGACGTAATCCGCGGCGTGGTGCACGGCTTCCTCGGGCGCATGGAAGCCCAGAGCGTGGAGCCCGTGGATGAGGATGCCCCCGCCGACCCAGAGCATCGCGACCATGCCAACGAGGCTGAGGAGTTTCAAAAACACGGGCATGCCGAGCACGATGCCGCGGCCGAGGGCGCGCACGAGGCCTTGCGACGCGCGGGCCAGGGCCACGCCCGCGTCATCCGTCTTCACGATGACCGCCACGGCTCCGTAGACGACGAGGGTCATGCCCGCGCCGACGACTCCCAGCACGACGGCCTGCACCCAGACCGGAGAATCCGTGACGGTGGCGAGGGTGATGGCCATGATCTCCGCCGAGAGAATGAAATCGGTGCGGATCGCGCTGGCGACCCGCTCTTTCTCCAGCTCGTCCGGTGTCTGCGCGGAGGACGTGTTTTCCTTTTTGGCACCGTGCCCCGGGTGCACCAGGTCCATGACCTTGTGATAACCCTCCAAACACAGAAACGCTCCGCCTGCCATGAGCAGGGGAGTGATCGCCCAGGGAGCGAATACGCTCAGCACGAGGGCTCCGGGGAGGAGCAGGAGGAGTTTGTTCTTGAGCGAGCCGACGGCGATCTTCCCGATGATCGGCAGCTCCCGCTCGGCGGCAAGTCCGACCACATACCGCGGCGTGACCGCGGCATCGTCGATGACAATGCCGGCCGCCTTGCTGCCCGCCTTGGCGGCTTGGGCGCCCGCATCATCCAGCGAGGCGGCGGCGACCTTCGTGAGAGTGGCGAGGTCGTCGAGGAGGGCGATCCAACCTGAGGTCATCGGAAACCTCCTTTGAAGCGGCGGGGATCGGGGTGGCGGGCGAGTGTCATGGCGATGCGTTCGTGGAAGAATCGGTTGGTGCGAAGCTCAAGCGCGGGACGCTTCTCCAGGGACCATTTCCCGGTCGATGGCGTCCTTCAAGAGGAGATTTGAGGCGAAGTGGAGGCGTGGCATACCGATCCGTCTACGCCGCGACCCGTGCGAAAGAGGGGGCGCGGTGATTCCGGTTTCGGATTTCGAGGAAATTCTCGAGGATATCGAGGACCTCGCCACCGCCGCCGAGCGACGAGACGAGGAGACCATCCCTCTCGAAGACCCGCAGAACCGGCTCAAGGTGGAAGGCCTCTTATCGGATTGAGTTTTTTCGTTCCGTCAAACGCGACTTGAGACGCACCGACAGGGACCGGATTCTTTCTCGACCCCGGTGATCAAGCCAACCCAATCCCGTTGACGAACCCCCGCGTCCCGCGACAGTGGACCGGTGCCGTTTTACCTCCTTCTGCCCCTGTCCGCCGCGGTGATCTACGCGCTCGGCTCGATCTCGATCAAGCGCGCCCTCCGCGAGGGAGTGCGGATGGGGCAGTCGTTTCATCTCTCGAACCTCGTCCTCGGGCTCGTCTTCCTGCCGCTGCTCTTCGTGAAGAGCGACGAGATCCACTGGCCGCTCGTATGGAAGCCGCTCGTGATGGGCACGACCTTTTTTATCGGCCACTGGCTCACCTTCGGGGCGATCCGGCGGGGCGACGTGTCGCTGGTGACGCCGCTGATGGGGACGAAGGTCGTCTTTGTCGCGCTCGCCGTGGTCGTCGTCGCGGGAACGATGCCGAGCGGTCCGCTCTGGTTCGCGGCCATCTTGACGACGCTGGGGATTTTCGTGATGGGCCTCGCCGATCTCGGGGGCGGGAGCCATTTCGCCTTCACCGTCCTGACGACCCTGGCGAGCGCGCTCGTCTTCGGGCTCAGTGACGTCTTCGTGAGCGCCTGGGCCCGCGATTTCGGGGCGATGCCGTTCCTCGCCGTCGGCTCGGGGACGGTCGCGCTGTGGAGCCTCGTGATGTGGGTCTGTCAGGGCCGTCCGCGCTTCTTTCCGGCCGGCCCTGGAACGAAGCCGGCCTGGGCCGGGGCGGTCTTCATCGCCTTCCAGGCGATGGTCATGGGGATCGGGCTGGCCCTCTTCGACGACGCCACCGGGATCAACATCGTCTATGCCTCGCGGGGGCTCTGGGTCATCGCGCTCGTGGTTGTCTTCGGCCGGTTTCTCGGGAACAGTGAGCATCGCGACACCGGGAGGGCATTCCTCTGGCGGGTCGCGGGGACCCTGCTGCTGACCGTGGCCATCGTCATCGCGGTGATGGACCGGGCGCGGATGGCGGGATCCTGAAGCCTTTCCTGACAAACCTCTCCATGGAAATCCCCAGCACCATCGGAATGATCGCCGGAAACGGCCTCTACCCCGGAATCTTCGCGCGGGCCGCGCGCCAGGCCGGCGTCGGCACGCTCGTGGCGGCGGCCTTCGTCGACGAGACGGACCCGGTTCTCGGCGAACTCGTCGACCGGCTCGAGTGGATGCGGGTGGGGCAGCTCGGGAAGATGATCAAGGTTTTCAAGTCGCACGGGGTGAAACGCGCGGTCATGGTCGGCCAGATCGCGCCGAAGAACCTCTTCGACCTGCGTCCGGACCTGCGGCTCCTCAAGATGCTGAGCCGGGTGAAGGAGCGCAACGCGGAAAGCCTCTTCGCGGGCATCGCGGGCGAACTCGAGGCGGACGGGATCACCCTGCTCCCGGCCACAACCTTTCTCGACGACCTCCTCCCCGGACCCGGGCATGTCTGCGGCCCGGCCCTGAGCGCCCGTCAGGAGGAGGACGCGGCCTACGGATTCCGCATCGCCAAGGAGGTCAGCCGCCTCGACATCGGCCAGACCGTGGTCGTGAAGAAGGGCACCGTCCTCGCGGTCGAGGCTTTCGAAGGGACGAACGAGGCCATCAAGCGGGGCGGGGGACTCGGCAAGGGCGAGGCCATGATGGTGAAGGTCTCGAAGCCACGGCAGGATTTCCGTTTCGATGTGCCCGTGGTCGGCCCGGCGACGATCGAGACAGCCGCCGGGTCGGGGGTCAATGCCATCGTCGTCGAGGCGGGCTGCACCCTCCTGCTGGGGAAGGACGACATCTTTCGCCTCTGCCGGGAAAAGAAGGTCAGTCTCGTGGCGCGGGTGGAAGCTTGAGTCACGAGTCACGAGTCACGGAGCGGAGGTGGATTTGAATATAACGATTCGGCATGAGGTTCATGCTAAATCGCAATTTTTGATCTAACCGTTTCCGGGGATCGTAACTTCGGTGACACCCCGAATCGACATGACCCCAAATCTCACGTGTGACGTTCTCATCATCGGTGCCGGTCCGTCCGGTTGCAGTGCCGCAGCCGTTCTTGCGGAAAAGGGACACCGTGTCCTCATTCTCGAGCGCGAAAAGTTCCCGCGTTACAAGGTGGGAGAGTCGCTTATTCCCTTCACCTTCCAGCCGCTCGAGCGCATCGGCATGATCCCGAAGATGAGGGCCTCGCACTTCACCAAGAAGTACAGTGTGGCCTTCGTTCAGCCCGACGGTCGGGCGTCGGATCCGTTCTACTTCCACACCCGTTACGACAAGGATACGATCGCGCAGACGTGGCAGGTGCTTCGCTCGGAATTCGACGTGATGCTCCGTGACAACGCGATCGAAAAGGGCGCCGAAGTCCGCGAGGAGACGACGGTGAAGGATCTCCTCATGGAGGGGGAGTGCGTTGTTGGAGTGCGTGCGGCGACGAAAGCGGGCGAGGTCTTCGAGGTCCGCGCCCCGATCACCCTCGACTGCACCGGGAAGGAAGCCTTTGCCTCGAACCGGCGTGCCTGGCGTGTCGGCGATCCCTACCTGAACAAGGTGGCGGTGTGGACCTACTTCGAGGGTGCCAGGCGCGAGCCCGGGATGGACGAGGGCGGGACCACCGTGGCCTTCGTGCCCGAAAAAGGTTGGTTCTGGTATATCCCCCAGCACGGGGATCGTGTCAGTGTCGGGGTCGTGGCCGAGGGCAAGTATCTCTCGCGCGGCGGTGTGAAGGATCCCAAGGCCATCTTCGACCGCGAGGTGCAGGAGAACGGCTGGATCGCCGAGCACCTCGCCTGTGGAAAGCAGACGGGGGACTACTACATCACCAGCGAATACTCGCGTCATTCCCGCTACGGTGCGGCGCCGGGACTGCTTCTCGTGGGTGATGCCTTCGCCTTCCTCGATCCCGTCTTCAGCAGTGGCGTCATGCTCGCGCTCAAGAGCGGGGTCATGGCCGGTGACTATGTGCACGAGGGGCTCGTGAAGGGCGATCTCTCGCCTGCCCACTTTACCGGTTACTCCACCGAACTGCGGGCCGGGATCGAGAACATGCGCAAGCTCGTCTACGCCTTCTACAATCCGGATTTCTCCTTCAAGGATCTCATTAAGCGGTATCCAGAGATGGGAGGTGAAATCACCGACTGTCTCTCCGGCGACGTGAACCGGGATTTTTCCAATCTCTGGGACAAGATCCGAGAGTTCGCCCCGCTTCCGGACGACCTGCCCTACGGCGCTCCGTATGAGCCCGAGCCGGCCGGTGTGGCGGCTTGATCGGACCCTGCGATGAGTGAGGAAGGCGTCGGCGCCGATTGGATCCCGGTCACCGGAACCGTGATCCGGGGCCATGGGGTGGCGTCGGGGTCCGGGCATTCCCCTTATCCGGAGGGGACCGTGAAGATGCAGAAGCCGTTTTTCGAGTCCCTCGGCCTGGAACTTTCCGGTTTCCACGAGGGAACCCTCAACCTCGACATCGCACCATTCCAATTCCGCCTCGTCGAGCCGGAGCACACCTTCCGTCGGGTCGAGTGGACCCATCTCCATCCGCCGGAGGACTTTTCCTTTTCGCGTTGCCGCATCCTCCACGCGGGGCTCGAGGTGGGGGGCTGGATCTACACTCCACACCCCGAGACCAAGGCGGATCACTTCCAGCCTCCGACGATGCTCGAGGTGCTGGCACCGTTTTTGCCCGGAATCGCCTACGGAGACGAGGTGATACTGCGGGTGGCACGGGGGCAGGTGGAGTTCTCCCCGCCGTAGCGGAAGCGGCGATGCTTCCGGGGTCGAGCGTCCTTGAACTCTCGGTTGGAACGTTGGCACGTTCCGCCACGGATTGCTACTTCCTCACGCGGATCGTCGCCGATCTTCCGTGCGCATCAAGGCCTTCGACCTTCGCGAAGGCTTCCACGATCGGCGCGGACTTGCGGATCGAATCCTTGTCGAGGCGAACGATGCTGGTGCGGCGCTGAAACATGTCGACGGTCAGGCCGGGAAACGATTTACCCGCGCCCCCTGTCGGCAGCTCGTGGCTCGGTCCGGCAAGGAAATCGCCGACGGCGACCGGCGAATCGTTGCCGAGGAAGATCGCGCCCGAGGTCGTGATGAGCGGGACGACGGCGTTTTCGTTCCTGACAATCAGCGAAAGGTGTTCGGGAGCGAAGGCGTTGACGAGGGCGACGCCGTCCTCGAGCGACTCGACCAGCACCATCCAGGCACCGTCCTTGAGGGCCTTTTTCAACTGGGCCTGACGGCTCAGGGTCTGGATCTGCTTTTCGATCTCGGCCTTGACCGCGTGGAGCAGTTTTTCGGAATCGGTCACCAATCCCATGATGCTGTCTCCGCCGTGTTCGGCCTGGGCGAGCATGTCGGCGGCGATGTAGGCGGGATTGCCGCTCGCGTCGGAGAGGGTCACGACCTCGCTCGGTCCGGGGAGGAGGTCGACGGCGACGACGCCGAAGAGTTGACGTTTCGCCTCGACGACGAAGGAATTTCCGGGGCCGTAGACTTTCAGAACGGGACGGATCGTCTTCGTGCCATAGGCCATCGCCGCGAGCCCCTGGGCTCCGCCAACCTTGTAGATCTCCGTCGCGCCAGCCTCCTTGAGGGCGTAGAGCAGGGCCGGATTGACGACTCCGCCGGGACCAGGGGGGGTCATCACGACGATCTCGGGACATCCCGCCGCCGCTGCGAGACAGACGGTCATGTTCGAAGTCGAGACGAGCGGGGCGCTGCCGCCGGGCACGTAGATGCCGACGCGCTGGAAGGGCAGGTAACGCTCGCCGACGAGGGCGCCCTGCGCGTTCTTGCCGGTCCAGTCCTTGCGCAGGCTGCGCTTCGCGAAGTCGGTGACGTTTTTCCGCGAGGCGGCGATGGCCTTCTTCGTCGTCTCGTCGACCGCGGCATCGGCGGCGGCGAGCTCGGCGGGGGTGACGCGGAGCTGCTTCGCGCTCGTGAAGCCGGCCTTGTCGAAGCGGTTCGAAAGTTCGATGAGGGCGGCGTCGCCTTTCCCGCGGACCTCGTCGAGGATGCCCTTCACGATGGCCTCGACCCCGGCGGGCGGAGCGTAGCGGCGGTCGAGCTTCTTCAGGGCGGAAGTGAAGTTCTTTTGGTCGTGGCGGAGGATGCGCATAGGGTGGAAGCGGCGTCCCGCCGCTTGTTTCAATCAAAAGCGGCGAGACGCCGCTTCTACTCTCTCTCACTCAACAACCATCCGGAGCGTTTTCAAATAGTCATCTCCCCCAAACTCGGGCGGCATGGCAGGGGTCTCGTGGGAAAGAACGCGCCTCCGCCGCGCCCGGATGCCCGCGAAGACATCCTTTTCGAACTGGGTCGCCGAGAGACGGTGGGTATTCGCGCAACACAACAGCCAGCCGCCCGGCTCGAGCAGGGCGACGGCGAGGCCCGCGAGATCGGCGTAGTCGCGGTCGGTGCGGAAGGTGTCCTTGCCGCTCCGCGAAAAGGTCGGCGGATCGAGGACGATGCCGTGAAAGGTCCGCCCCTGGCGCGCAAACGTCCGCAGCCAGCCGATCGCGTCGCCTTTCACCCCATGATGACCGGAGCGTTCGAGGCCGTTGAGGGCGAAGTTGTTCCAGGTCCAGTCGAGGTAGGTGCCGGAGAGGTCGACCGTCGTCGTCTCGGCCCCGGACCGGGCCGCCATCACCGAAAAGGCGCCTGTGTAGGCGAAGGTGTTGAGGACGCGCTGCCCCGGCTTCACCTGTTCCGCGACCCAGCGGCGATTGAGGCGCTGATCGGTGAAGATGCCGCAGGAATAGCCCGCCGCGAAGTCGATCCAGAAGGAGGCCCCGTTTTCCCGCACCGTGAAGCGCTCCGTCACCTCCTCGCCCGCGATCCGAACCGGAGCCGTCGCCGCGGACTTGTCACGGGGACGCCAGTAGATCGATCGGGCCACGCCCGCGGCGAGGGAAAGGAGTGAATCCGGGAAGCTTTCCTCGCGAGTCTGCACGAGCCAGCGCCCGTCGAAGTGATCGACCCACAGATCCGCCCGCGCCTCGTGGAGGATGCGCCAGGCCGTCGTGTCGGGAGGGGCGGGGGAAAGGGTCATGGGTCACGAGGAGGAAGAACTCATGGACTCACCTGATACTCATACTCATGCTGCGTTTCAATCAAATGGCGGATCGTGCGGTGAGTCTCGGGAAATGAGATTGAGTTAGTTTCTTACCAAGAAACGGAGCCGTGGGTTGCTTTTCAGATGGGTCGTTTCTAACTTGACTCACTCCATGAATCCCGCCCTGTCCGCCAAACTCGAGGCCGCCCTCGCCGCCGGAGATCTTCTCCAAAGCAGTTTCGACAACCTTTCCGAACTCCTCGCCGGATCGATCAATCCCGTTTACGAGGCCTCGGTCGGGTGGCTGGCGAACGAAGGCCACTGGAGGGAGCTGAACAACCGCTTTTTCAAGAAACTCGCCTTCGGCACCGGAGGCCTCCGCGGCCGCTCGGTCGGAGAAATCGTCACCCCCGCCGAGCGCGGCTCGGCTCCCGCGGGCGGAAGGCCCGAGTTTCCCTGCGTCGGCACGGGCAACCTCAATTTCTACAATCTCACCCGCGCCACCCTCGGGCTTGTGCGCCATTTGCTGAAGACCCATTCCGGACCGGGTCGCCCCTCGATCGCGATTGCCCGTGACACCCGCTGGTTTGGCAGGGAATTCGCCGACTGCGTCACCCGCGTGGCGATCGAGAACGGATGTGATGTCTACCGTTTCACCGAGCCGCGCTCGACCCCGCACCTCAGCTTCGCGGTCCGCCACCTCGGCACGACCGCGGGGATCGTCCTCACCGCGAGCCACAATCCGCCTCATGACAACGGCTATAAGGTCTACGGCAGCGATGGAGCCCAGATCATCGAGCCCGAGGCCTCGGCCATCATCGCCCAGGTCAATGCCGTCAGCGGCGAGAGCTACGAGGTTCTCCCCGCCGATCAGCAGGGCGTCATCCACGAACTCGGCGCGGAGATGGACGAGGTCTACCTCGCCCGACTCGAGACCCTTCTCCTCGATCCCGCCCTCGTCCGCGCCCAGAGCGATCTGAAGATCGTCTTCACGAACATCCACGGCACCGGGGGCAAGATCTCTCCCGCGATCCTCCGCCGTCTCGGCTTCACCTGCGAGACCGTCCCGGCCCAGGATGTCGAGGACGGCGCCTTCCCCACGGTGAAGTCGCCGAATCCGGAAAACGCCGAGGCCCTCCAGCTGGGCGTCGACCAGGCCGAGGCCACCGGAGCCGACCTCGTCATCGGCACCGATCCCGATGCCGACCGCATGGGCGTCGTCGTGCGCGACAAACACGGCAGGATGACCCTGCTCACCGGCAACCAGATCGGTTCGCTCATGGCCTATTACCGGCTCCTTGCCTTTACCGAAAAGGGTGTGATCAACGAGGCAAACCGCGACCACGCCGTGATCGTGAAGACCTTCGTCACGACCGAACTCCAGACTGCCATCGCCGGGCACTTCGGAGTGGGTGTCGTCAATACCCTGACCGGGTTCAAATACATCGGCGCGAAGCTGCGGAAATACGAGAGTCAGATCCCCGCCGAACTGCGGGCGGATTATCGCCGGCTCCCCGATGCCGAAACGCGGAACCTGCGCCTGCAACACTCGCGCTTTTTCGTCTTCGGAGGCGAGGAGAGCTACGGCTATCTCGGGGCCGATTTTCTCCGCGACAAGGATGCGAACGGCGCCGTCGTCATGTTCGCGGAAGTTGCCGCCTACGCGAAGTCGAAGGGGATGACCTGCGTCGAGTTGCTCGACGAGCTGTTTGTCAGGCACGGTGTTTACCTCGAGGGACAGCATGCCGAGACCCTCGCCGGAGCCGAAGGCGCCGCGCAGATCCAGAGGCTCGCCCTGAGCTACATCGGGCATCCGCCAACCGAAATCGACGGAGCCAGGGTCGCCCGGGTCCGGGACTTCGAGAACGAGGACTTCATCGACGAGGAGGGCGATCCCATTCCGAAGGAGAAGATGGTCTTCGTCGATCTTGAGGACGGCCGAGCCTTCGCGGTGCGGCCCTCGGGCACGGAGCCGAAGATCAAGTTCTACCTCTATCAGCGGCCGAGGCCCGGTCACGCCGGGATCGACCTGCCCGAGGAACTCGAGTCGGCGAAGGCGATCGCGCAAAAGTCGTTCGATTCGCTGAAGGCCGCGGTGGTGGCGGACATGCGGGCGAGGCTGGGGTAGTCCCGCGCTTCAGCACGTGGATCGTCATGGGGAAAAAGCCCTGGACCACTCCTCACCTGCCCAGCGCCTCCTCCAGCGCCGGCACGAAGGGCCGGGATCCGTCGTGATGCCCGAGTCGTTCATCCAAGGCCTCGAGCCGCTGGATCAGATCCGCCACTTCCTTCCTCGCGTAGGGCCCTCCCGCCGCGGCACAGAAGTGGGTGCGGCAGCCGAAGGGACGGTGTTCGTAGGCGACGCAGCGGCCGTCCGCGCCGAGCAACGGACAGGCTCCGTCGGGATGGGGTTTCAAGGACGAGCGTCCCGAGGCGCGGACTCCCCTGGCCGCGTAAAGAGCCTCGGCCTTGGTCACGAGCGGAGTGCGAGCGGTGAGGCGAAAATGGCAGCAGCCGGTCCGCCGGAGGCAATCCCGCGTCACCGGTCGGGATTCGAGGTCGGCATAGATCGCGCGGAGTTCGGCGAGAGCTTCGGCATCAAGGGCTGGGCGGGAAGGACGGGGCATCGGGACTAGGCCCTCCATCCTAGCCCGGATCGGAGGGCGGCGCATCCCCCGATGCTCCCCGGATCGCGTGGATCGAAGAAAGGGATTCGGGCAGTGAATGAAGCTCGTCAGTTCCCGTAAAACCCACGGGGAAAGCGGGGACTGCCCGGCCAAGGCCGGGGTTTGATCGGCAGCCCGGTCCCTTGGAGTTCCACGGTGTCGAAGACGGTCATTGGTGCGACGGTTTCCGGCAGAACTTCCTCGGTGCTTGGTTCGACTTCGCTTACAGAAGCCGCTTCCCTGAGTTCCGTCGTTCCCATGACGGTGAGGAGGGCGCGCCGGACTCCCGCGCGGCGCGGACGGAACGACACCGAAACCTGGGTCGATTTCCCGGCCTCGAGGGAGGCGACCGGAATACGGGAGGTCGAGAAATCGCTCCGGGCCGCCCCGCTGAGGGAAAGGGCAAGGCGGGTCAGTTTCATGTTCCCCGTGTTGGTGAGAGTGACGTTCCGATTTCGGGCCGACCGGAAAATCCGGGTTGCCGGAAATCTGCCGGGATGGGAAAGGCGGATCGCGGGAGCCGGGGTGAAGGGGATGACCTCGTAGGTGATGTGGTAGTCCTCCTGTCCCGGGATGAACGGCACCGGGTCGGCGTTCTCGGGTTCGGAAGGGTTTTCCTGGGGTCCGACCCCATAGGTTCCGGAAACAAAGTGATAGAAGGGAAGGTCGTCGATGGTCACGGAACCCGATCCGCTGATCTGGCTGGCGTAATCCGGGGAAGCACCGGCGGAGGATTCGAGGCGCCAGCTCCCCTTTTCAAAACGGATCGAGTCGAGCGGGATCGTTTCCGCGGAGGAGGGAAGAAACGGGGGGCTAGTTTCGACCTGCCCGGCCTCGGCTTGCCCCGCAGTCACGGTGATGGCGAGCGTGAGTCCCGCCGGCAGGGGGGCATTGAAGTCGCTCGTGGAGGATGGAGGGGTGGGCGGGGAATACGAGAAGTTGGTCCGGTCGAGGAGCCAGCCGTTGTTCTGGGGGATTTCCGAATTGATTCCTCCGAGAAAGGTCGTTGAGCCGCTCAGCGAGATCCTCACGCCACCGTCTTCGAGTTCCTCGACGGTAACGGTGAGGTCACCCTCGGGATAATGTCCGTTTTGTGCTCGGATCAGGGGAGTGGTGAGCAGGGCGGTGAGTCCGCAGAGGGCTGCGGTCAGTGTCGGGAGGATGGGTAGTTTTTTCATCGCAGCGAGATGGAACGAAAAAATCGACTGATTGCGTTTGATCTGATTCAAGGTCTTCTGTAGCAGGGGATCCCGGTAACTCAAAGCCCGAACCCATCGCGTTTCCTGTCATTCTCTGGGCGGGGATTGGACTGGACGGAATCCGGGCTTTTCCACCGGGGAGCATTGCGGGAATATTCGAGAACATGGACATGATGATCGCCCCCCTCACCCGATGGATCCCGAACAAGCTCCCTGCCATCCGGTCGAACCGTTCGAGATCTCGTTCGGAGCGCCCGGTCGCGTCGGCTGCGGGCGCGTTCCGATTCCGGCAGCGATCGGGGATGCGGCTCTCCGTTTTCCTCCTCTCCGCGGTTTGCGGGATCAGCGCTCCGTCGCGGGATCTGCTGCCGGACTTGATCGTCCGGGAGATGGAGTTGTGGGATCACGATGTCGTCACCGACGGCGAGCGGGTCCTGCTGCGGCTTGCCACCGCCACCGCGAACATCGGGGAAGGCCCCGTCCAGGTGATGGGGGACGCCGCCGTGGTTTCCGGCACCGATCAACCGGTGCTTCAGGTCGTTTTCCGGGACGATGGATCCCACTACGAAAGGACCGCCGGATTTTTCGAGTATCATCCCACCCACCAGCATGTGCACGTGGAGGACTGGGCGGTCTATCGTCTGCGGAACCGTCTCGAGGATGGTGCGCCGGGGGGCGTCGTCGCCCAGGGCGCGAAGACCAGCTTCTGCCTCATGGATTCGATGGCCCATGACCGGCAACTTCCCGGATTCCCGGTTCGTGCCGTGTATCGTGACTGCGGCGCGGAGGTTCAGGGGGTCTCCGTGGGATGGGCGGACTACTACCATCGGCTCCTTTACGGGCAAAATATCGATGTCAAAGGGATCGATCCCGGCGTCTATTGGCTCGAGGTCGAGGTGGATCCGGAGAATCACATCCTCGAAGCTGACGAGACGAACAACGTGACGAGGATTCCGGTGGAGATCGGAGTTCCGCTGAGGGTGTTCGGCCCGCTCGAGGTTTCCCCTCCGCAGGGGCACGTTCATTCGTCCGGCCGGGTCGATCTCCTGGTCGGCTATCGGACCGACTCTCGGTTTTTCCGGGGCGACAACACCTTCTTTCCGGTCCGACAGGAACTTCGAATCGGGGGAACCGGGCGGCGGGTCGTCAGCTTTTTCTCCCGGATCGAAAACGAGGATCATCACGATCGACAGGTCCTCTTTCGGCTGTTCCGGAGCGGAGATCGCGCGAGACGATGGACCCATTTCGAGTGGCGTGGCAGGCAGAGCCGGAACGTCTCGGCGGCGGTGACGAGAACCGGGCTTTCCGTGGCTCTCGGGGAGGATGGAGTCGCCACCTTCCGCTCCCTCGGCCGCGGGAACCCGGTTCGCCGGGCCGGACGCGAGCGGTTCACGAACCGCATCGAAGACGGGGAGCGGTTGGACCAGGTTTTCGTTCGAATCGAGGGATGACCGCCGATCGGGGAATCGTGGCAGGCCCTTTTTGACACCCGTCCCTTTCCCGTCTCCATTGGACGGGTGTCTTCCGGCCGCGCCCCATCCGTCTCCTCCGCTCTCCTGCGCCGCTTCTGGCCCGAGGCGGCCGCTCTGTCGAGCGGCGTGGCGCTGGCGCTCTGCTATGCGCCGTGGAATGTCCCGGCGTTGGTCTGGATCTGGGTTTCGCCGCTGCTGGCTGCACTCTGGTTCTCCGAGCCGGGTCCGGGGCGAGGCCTGGTGCGATCGCGGGGCGGGCGTGGCCTGTGGCTCGGTTTCCTCTCCGGCTTCGCCTTTTTTCTCGTCAACGTGTCGTGGATCACCGAAGTCGGAACGGTTGCAGGCACGATCTGGGCCGGAATCGGCGCGCTCGTGGCCATGTCCGCCTATCTGGCGTTCTATTTCGCGGTCTTCGGGGCCTTCGCCGCGACGGTGGGACGCTGGCGACCGACGGACGGGGATCCGATCCGGCCCGGAAAGGCGCACCTTTTCGGACAATCGCTCGCTGTTCTCAGAGTCGCCTTCCTCAATGGGGCGGCTTGGTGCGGGTTGGAATGGCTCCGAGGGATCGTCTTCACGGGCTTCGGATGGAACGGCCTCGGTGTTGCCCTGAGGGAGCACCTCGTGCTGGTGCAGTTCGCCGACGTCATCGGAATCACGGGTTACGGGTTCGTTCTCATGTTCGCGGGCACGGTCCTGTTCTGCACGGTCGTCCGGGTGATCCGGGAGGTTCGGTCCCACCGGAAACTCCGCCCCCATTTCGACCTCACCGCGGCCGCGGCGATGGTCGCGGGGCTGTTTCTCTACGGCTTGTCCGCCTTTTTGCACGTGCCCGGAGAGAGCATCGATCTGAGGGCCCGGGTCTTCCAGTTCAACGTCGCGCTCGAGGAAAAATGGTCCGAGGATCTGAAGATCCGGCAGAAGGTGATCTTCGAATACCGGGACCTCACCCGCGCCTTCGTCGAGTCGGCACCGACCGACCTCGTCGTCTGGCCCGAGACGGCGGTGCCGGGCATCTTCTCGACCCGGTGGGTGCAGGAATACCTCAACGACCACATCCTCAAGGGCGGCGACTTTTATCTCCTCGCCGGTCTCGAGGACGCGAATCTCGCGAACACCGAGATCTACAACACCCTCACGGTGATGAAGGGCGACACGGGGTCCTATCAGATGTACAAAAAGGTCCATCTCGTCCCCTTCGGCGAGTTCATCCCCCTGCGCGGAATCTTTCCGCCCTTCGAGTGGCTCACCGGAGGGGTCATCCAACAGGATTTCACCCCGGGCGAGACCCACGAGCCGCTTGTGGTGGAGAAGGACGGCCGCGCGATCGGAATCATCCCCGCGATCTGCTTCGAGGACACGGTTTCCCGCCACGTCCGGGAATTCCTCCGGAACGGGCCGCAGGTGATCATCAACGTCACCAACGACGGATGGTTCCACGAGAGCGCGCAGTCGCGGCAGCATTTCGACAACGCCCTCTTCCGCTGCATCGAGTTCCGCCGTCCCATGATCCGCTGCGCCAACACGGGGGTGAGCGGGTTCATCGACGAGCGGGGGAGTGTCTACGACCGGACCGGACGCGAAAAGGGGGCGAGGATCCTGAGGGATCCCGGGACCGGTTCGACCTTCATCCGCGGCAGCCTGCCGGCGACCTTGTCAGTGGATCTCGATCCTCCGACGACGGTCTACGCGAGGATCGGAGACGCGTTTTCGATCACGATGGGCGTGGTCGCGCTTGCGGCCTGGGTTTGGTGGCTCCGGCAGGGGCGCCTCAGGCGAGGAGCGCCTTCACCGGCTTGACCTGCTCGACGCCGGTGAGGCGCCCGTCGAGGCCCTGGTGCTTGAAGGTGAGGCGCTCGTGGTTGAATCCGAGGAGGTGAAGCACGGTCGCGTGGAATTCGCTGATGTGGAGCGGATCGCGCACGATGTTGTAGCTGAAGTCGTCGGTCTCGCCGTAGATCGCTCCCCCCTTCGAGCCGCCGCCAGCCATCCACATCGTGAAACAGCGGGGATGGTGGTCGCGGCCGTAGTTTTCCTTGGTGAGATTCCCCTGGGTGTAGATGGTGCGTCCGAATTCGCCGCCCCAGATGATGAGGGTGTCCTCGAACATGCCCCGCTGCTTGAGATCCTGGATGAGGGCGGCGCACGGCTGGTCGACGTCCCGGCACTGGTCGGGCATGCGGCCGGCCACGTTGGCGTGGTGGTCCCAGTTGTTGTGGTAGATCTGCACGAAGCGAACCCCGCGCTCGGCGAGGCGGCGGGCCATGAGGACGGAATTCGCGAAGGTGCCGGGGGTCTTCGCGGCTTCGCCGTAGAGCTTGTAGGTGTGCTCGGGCTCCGCGGCGATGTTGGTCAACTCCGGCACGCTCGCCTGCATCCGGAAGGCCATCTCATACTGCTGGATGCGCACGTTGGTCTCGGGATCGCCCGCGGCCTCGTAATTGAGCTGGTTCATCGCGTTGATCCCCTCGATCGTCTGGCGCCGGACCGAATCGGGAACTCCCGGCGGATTGTTGATGAAGAGGATCGGATCGCCCTTGCTCCGGAAGGAGACCCCGGAATGCTCGCCCGGAAGATAGCCGCTCGCCCAGAGCCGTGCGGAGATGGCCTGCTCCTGTTCGCGGTTCGTCGGCGTGGCGACGAGGACGACGAAGGTGGGGAGGTTTTCGTTCATCGAGCCGAGCCCGTAGGAGGACCAGGCGCCAAGGCAGGGACGCCCCGTGACCTGGTTACCGGTCTGCATCGCGGTGATGGCGGGCTCGTGGTTGATCGCATCGGTGTGGAGCGAGCGCATCCAGCAGATGTCGTCGGCCCGCTTGCCGAGTTGCGGGAGGAGGTCGGCGTTCATCCACATCCCGCACCCGCCGCGCCGCGCGAAATTGAATTTCGACGGGGCGATGGGGAAGCGGGCCTGGCCGCTCGTCATCGTGGTGAGGCGCTGGCCCTTGCGGATGCTGTCGGGAAGGTCCTTGTCGAACCACTTCATCATCTCCGGCTTATAGTCGAAGAGGTCCATCTGTGCGGGACCGCCGACCATGTGCAGGTAGATGACCCGCTTCGCTTTCGCCGGGAAATGCGAGACCGGGCCCTTCGCCGTGGGCGAGCCCATAGCGGATTCGATCCGCTGCGGCCCCAGGAGCGAGGCGAGGGCCGCCGTGCCGAGCACGTTCCGGCCCTTCGCGAAGAAGTGGCGGCGGGTCTGGTTGAGAAGGAAGTCGGGGGGCAGGTTCATGGCATCACTTGTTCAAGACTTCGTCCAGATTCATGACCTGGTTGCAGACCATCGCCCACGCGGCGAGGAGGGAGGGATTGAGGTCTTTGTCAGGGGGCGTCTCGCCGACGGCGAGGAGGGCGGTCGCGTCCTCCGGCTTCGCCTGGTAATGCGAGAGGAGCGAGAGCCGGCTCGAATCGAGGATGGCCCGCTCGGGCTCGCGGAGGGGGCGCGCGAGGACGCGCCGGGCGACGAGGTCGAGGGCCTTCTCGTCGTTGCCGCCGCTTTGCTTCAGGGCGAGTTCGGCGAGGCGCCGCGCCGCCTCGACGTATTGCGGATCGTTCAAGGTGACGAGGGCCTGCAGCGGGGTGTTGGTGCGGTCGCGTTTCACGCAACTGACCTCGCGGTTGGTCGCGTTGAAGATCTCGAGGCTCGCGGGCGGGGCCATCCGCTTCCAGTAGTTGTAGACGGAGCGGCGGTAGAGGTTTTCGCCCTTGTCCTGCTCGTAGCGCGCGTTGCCCATGCCGACGACCTCCCAGACGTTGATGGGTTGGTAGGGTTTCGTGCCGGGGCCGCCCATTTTCTTCGAGAGGGTGCCGCTCGCGGCGAGGGCATGGTCGCGGATCATCTCGGCATCCATGCGATGGCGGGGGCCGCGGCTGAGGAGACGGTTGGCGGGATCCTTCTCGAGCTTGTCAAGGGTGGTGACGGCGGCCTGCCGATAGGCCGAGGAGAGGAGGATGGTCCTGAAGAGTCCCTTCACGTCCCAACCGGATTCGACGAAGGTCACCGCGAGCCAGTCGAGCAGTTCGGGGTGGCTCGGAGCCGCTCCCATGATGCCGAAGTCATCGGGCGTCGCGACGATGCCGGTGCCGAAGATTTCCTGCCAGAAACGGTTCACGGTGACGCGGGCGGTGAGGGGATTGGCCGGATCGACGAGCCACTGCGCCAGGCCCATCCGGTTCGCCGGAGCTCCGGTGGGCAGCTTGTGGAGCACCGCGGGCGGGGCCGCCGCGACCGCTTCGCCGACCTGATCGTAGGCCCCGCGCGCGAGGATGTTGGCCATGGCCGGCGAATCCTTCCTCTCCTCCTGGATGTGCGTGACCGGGCTGCGTCCCTTGATCGCGTCGCGCTCGCCTTCGAGTTTCGCCACGACCCGGTCGAGATCGCGCCAGGCCGCGTCGCCGCTCGCGAGATAGTGGGCGAAGAGACTCTCGGTCTGCTGCGGATTGCGTTTCGCGCCCGCCGCGAGAGCGGCGTGCAAGGCCGGAATCTCCGCGAGCCGTCCGGCCTCCGAGGGGGAGAGGGTGCGCGCGAAGAGGCGAAGGTCTTGGACCTGGCCCTCGTCAAACACCATGCCGGTGCTCCGTTGCCCGAGACGAAGCGGCGTGTTCGAGCGCGTCTCGGCATCGCTCGTGAGGTTGTCGGCCAGCAGGCGCGCGGGAGCTTCCTTGCCGTTCACGTAAAACCTCACCCCCTGCGCCTTGCCGCCGCCGTCGTAGGTCACGACCACGTGCGACCACTGCCCCGGATTCAACGCGGGGCGCTGCGTGCCGGCCTTGAGGGCGTTGTCAGGCCACGAGTCGATGAGGTGGAAGGCGAGGTTCCTTCCCTCGACGAGGAATTCCCAGCCTCGGTGCCGCTCGGCGACGTTCATGCGCGCGACGATCGATCCGTTGACGCCGTCCTTCCCCGGACGCACCCATGCGGCGACGGAGAAAGGCTCGCTGCGCGGGAAGTTCGCGAGGTCGCCGAGATCCGCGGTCTGGTCCTTCTTCAGGACGGGCGCCGGTCCGAACTTTCCTCCCGCGGCCCACCCGATCGTTTCCGGTGCGGTGCCCCTGCGGTCCACCGGGAGGCGGGCGGCGAGGCTACCGCCCTTACCCTCGTTCAGCGGGAAATGGGCGATGAGACGGTCCGCCAAGGAACCTTCCCCGAGCATCGACGGAGTCGCTTTGGCAAGCCATTGCTCGAATTCGGGACGCGCGGCTCCGCGGCGTTCGTCGCGCTTGGCCGTGGCGGCCGCAATCTCGCCCGGAAGCGCGTCCCAGCGCGGGCGATCGGCTTCGGACGGCACGATCAGGATGGGAGTGCTGTCCTTCACGTTGCCGTCTTTCGGAGCCTGCGTCGTGTTCCGGAAAAACGCCGCCATCGCGTAGTAGTCGCGCTGGGAGAGCGGGTCGAACTTGTGGTCGTGGCATTGCGAGCAGTTCAGGGTGAGGCCGAGGTAGACCCAGCCCATCGTCTGGACACGGTCCGCGGCGTAGAGGGCTAGATTCTCCTCGTCGATCGTGCCGCCCTCGTTTGTCGTCATGTTGCAGCGCTGGAAGCCGGTGGCGATGAGCTGGCTCCGGGTCGGCTTGGGAAGCAGGTCGCCGGCGATCTGCTCGATCGTTAACTGGTCGAAGCGCTGGTTCCGGTTGAAGGCGTCGATGACCCAGTCGCGGTAGAGCCACATCTCGCGGTAATTGTCGAAGTGAAGGCCGTGGGTGTCGGCGTATCGCGCCGCATCGAGCCAGTAGCGGCCACGGTGCTCGCCCCAACCCGGGGAGGTGAGGTATCGGTCGACCAGTTTTTCATAGGCCTTGGGATCCTCGTCGGCGACAAAGGCATCCACTTCCTCCGGGGTGGGAGGCAGGCCGGTGAGATCGAGGGCGGCGCGACGGGCGAGGGCGCGGCGCTCGGCTTCGGGCGCTGGAGCGAGACCGGCCTTGTCGAGTCCGGCGAGGATGAAGCGGTCGATCGGATTGGTGACCCAGCCGGGATTCGAGACCTCGGGTTCGGCCGGTTTTCCGGGCTTGATGAAACTCCAATGGGGCTGCCATTCGGCCCCGTCGGCGATCCAGCGGCGGATGATCTCGATCTCCCCGGGCTTCAGTTCCTTGTGGGAATCCGGCGGGGGCATGACCTCGTCGGGATCACCTGAGACGAGGCGCTCGAAGAGGGCGCTTTGCTCGGGTTTTCCCGGGATCACGACGGCCTCGGCACCGCCGTCCTTGCCGAAAAAACCGGCCTCGGTATCGAGCCGGAGGTCGGCCTTTCGGGTCACGGAATCGGGGCCGTGGCAATGGAAACAGGCCTCCGCGAGGATGGGCCGGACATCGCGGTTGAAGGTCAGCGGCGCTTCGGCGGCCGGAAGCGTTGCGATCGCGAGGATTCCGCAGGCGAGGGTCGGGAGGGGATTCCGTTTCATGAAGGGGGGCGAGGGGCGGGAGACGGGCTGCTGCACCAGAGAACGTCTCCGAATCCTTGGAAGCTTACGCGAAAATCGCACGATCGTCTGACGCGATCAAGTGAGCGAGCCGGACCGCGGGCGGAAACCGAACCAAGGAGGGTCACCTGAAACCGGCCCCGAATCCCTGCATGCGCCGCCAGTTTCCGTGGGCGAGGAGACCGCACATCATCGCCATGAAGAGGCTCTCGTAGACGAGAAGACCCGCGGCGGCGAGGATGAGGGCGACGATGAAGCCCACTTTCGGGACGATCCGCCGGTGCCGGTCCGGGACGAGCGCCTCAAAAATCCGGCCCCCGTCGAGCGGGAGGATGGGAAACAGGTTGAAAATCGACCATCCGATGTTGACCCAGAGCATCTGGTCCACGAAAAAACGGATCCAGGGGTCCGCGATCCCCGGCGTGAAGACGACGAGCCAAGTGACTCCGCCGAGGAGGAACCCCGCCGCCGGACCCGCCGCGGAGATCGCGACGGTTTCCCAGCGGGTGAACCATCCCGGACCGGTGCAGACTCCGCCGAGGCTGTGGAGGATGATCTCCGAATCGGGCTGCCCGAAATGCCTGCGAGCCATGGCGTGCCCGAGTTCGTGCCAAAGGATCGAACCGAGCACGACCGCCGTCATGATGAGGAACATCCCGAGGCCCTGCGGGCCGGCCATCTCCAGGAATCCCATGCCGAGGATCGCGCAGAGGATCCAGAACATCCACTCGATCCGGACCGGAAAACCGAGAAGGTGGAAGGAGAGCATGGGAAGTGGGCCGGTCCGTCGTCCTTGGTCCTTGGTCCTTGGTCCTTGGTCCTTGGTCCTTGGTCCTTGGTCCTTGGTCCTTGGTCCTTGGTCCTTGGTCCTTGGTCCTTGGTCCTTGGTCCTTGGTCCTTGGTCCTTGGCCGCGCCCGACAACGGACAACGGACAACGGACAACGGACAACGGACAACGGGCGATCAGACAAACTCGTTGATCAGGTTCTCGAGCATCTCCTGGCGGCCGCTCTTCGTGACCGGCTCGCCGTTCTGGAAGGTGTAGGCCTCGAGCTCCTCGAAACCGACTTCGCCCGACTCGATCTTCGCGCCGATGCCCGAGTCGAAGGAGCTGTAGCGCTGCTTCTTGAAGGCGTCGAGGCGTCCGTCGGCGATGATGGCGTGGGCGATCTTGAGGCCCCGGGCGAAGGCATCCATCCCGCCGATGTGGGCGTGGAAGAGGTCCTCGACCTCGAAGCTTTCGCGGCGGCACTTCGCGTCGAAATTGAGGCCGCCCGTGGTGAATCCACCCATGCGCAGGACGCAGAGCATGATCTGGGTGGTGAGGTAGATGCTCGTGGGGAATTGGTCGGTGTCCCAGCCGATGAGCTCGTCGCCGGTGTTCGCGTCGATCGAGCCGAGCGAGTCGGCGGCCATCGCCACCTCGAGCTCGTGCATCATGGAGTGGCCCGCGAGGGTCGCGTGGTTCGTCTCGATGTTGAGCTTGAGCTCGCCCATGAGGCCGTGCTCGCGGAGGAAATTCAAACAGGCCGCCGCATCGGAATCGTATTGGTGCGTGGAGGGTTCGCGCGGCTTCGGCTCGATGTAGAAGTCGCCCTTGAAGCCGATCTTCTTCTTGTGCTTCACCGCCATGTGGAGGAGCGCGGCGAGGTGGCTGAGCTCGCGCTTCATGTCGGTGTTGTAGAGGGTCGCGTATCCTTCGCGACCGCCCCAGAAGACGTAACCTTCGCCACCGAGACGGTGCGTCACCTCGAGGGCCTTCTTCACCTGGGCCGCGGCGTAGGCGAAGACGTCGGCGTAGGGTGAGGTGCCCGCGCCCTGGTTGTAGCGCTTGTGGGCGAAGAGGCAGGCGGTGCCCCAGAGCAGCTTGATCCCGGTCTGCTTCTGGGCCTTCTCCAGTTCATCGGCGACGGCGTCGAGGGCATCGTTCGAGGCCTGGAGGTCGTTCAGCTCCGGCGCGACGTCGCGGTCGTGGAAGCAGTAGTGGCCGATCCCGCACTTCTGCATGAATTCGAACATCGCCCAGACGCGACGCTGAGCGTTCTCGACCGAGTCCGATCCGTCATCCCAGGGGCGCTCCGCGGTGGGGCCGCCGAAGGGGTCGGCAAGTCCGTTGCGCATCGCGTGCCAGTAGGCGGCCGCGAAGCGGAGATGATCGCGCATCGTCTTGCCACCGACGACCTCGTCGGCATCGTAATGCTTGAAGGCGAGCGGATTCTTGGACTTCGGCCCCTCGAAGGGGATGACGGGGATTCCGGGGAAAAATTCTTGGCTCATGATGGGGCGGCAAGTGTTCCCGACCTCGGGGCAAGTTCAAGCGAAAACGTGGTCGCCTGCAGGAGCCGCCGTGAGGTCCGGACCGGTATCCGCGCAGGACGCTCACTCCGCCAACCGGACCACACCCACGCCGGAATCGCCCTGCGGCTGCCAGATGCCGCGGCCCGGTCTGCCGTCCGCCTTGCCCAGCTCCGGACTGGTGAGTCCGCGGGTATCGGCTCCGTCGAGACGCCGCGGATTTGCGGGATCGGTGAAGTCGAAGACCTGCGGCAATCCGTCGCCAAAGCCCACGAGCAGTCCGTTCACGGTCGCGAGGCGTGAGAAGTTCGACGCCTCGACCTCGCCGGCGAGTCCGAGGGTCCTGTCGTCGGCGATGCGCCACGCACGGAGCCGGGGGATCCTTCCATCCGGGGTCGCCCACGAACCGGTGAAGAGGTTGCCGCCGTCAACGGCATGGGGGTTGGGGGCGGAGGACATCCTGAGCTGGTCGACGAGGGTCGCCGCGGTGCCGTCGAAGTGGGACGTGTGGAAGGCGCGGAATCCGGCGGGATCCCCGATGGCGTCAAAACCGCAGCCGGTCGTCAGCAATGTCGTGCCGCCGTGGGTCACCGCGAGAAGCCGACCGGGGATGTTCACCTCTCCGCTCACGACCGGATTCGCAGGGTCGGCGAAGTCCACCGTCCGCAGGAAGTGGCGGAAGGTTCGTGGCGCTTCGCCGGAAACGGTCCTGCCGGAGCCGTCCGGGGACGGTTCGTCGTAGGACATCGAGCTGAGGTAGAGCTTGCCGTCGAGCGCGAGCGGTTTGCTCCAGTCTCCGGTCCGCCCGATGCGGACGTCGAGGGTGGCGGCGTGCCGTGGGGATTCCGGATCGCCGACGTCGAAGACGACCATCTCCCGTCCGGTTCCGGTGCGATACCATGGGGCGATCAGGCGGACCGGCGCGCTGGCGCTCGAAAGGTTTCCCCCGGCGACGGTGGTAGTGCCCGCGAAGGACGGGGTATTTCCGCCCACGGACAGGGAGAGGGACGTCACCCTGAGGGCGTTCGACGAGGTTGGGGCCGGGGCGGCGGGCTCCGGCTCGCCCGCATTGGAGAGATTGCCACCGGTGATCGTCATGATGCCCGGGAAGGACGCTCTGGCGGGGGGCAGGGAACCGGAAAGGGACAATTGACCCGCCGGGATGTTGCTCGCCGTGATCGTTCCGTTGACGACGAGGTTTGCGTTACCGACAACCGGAGATCCCGTGGGGGCGAGGGTGATCGCGTTCGCCCCGCCCGCCAGCTGGGGCGCGTTCGAACCCACCATCACCGTGCCCGCGGAGGCGGAAAGCACCGGCAAACCGTTCGCGCGGACCGGCATGCGGATCGGCATGGGGTCATACCACCACCACGAAGACCACTGCTCGCGCACCCAGACAAGGGTCTCATCGCCGGGCCAGACCGCCTCGAGTTGGCCCGCGCCATATCCGTAACCGGGATCGGCTTCGGCCTCGGACCTCCCCAGCAGGGTCACCTCGGGCAATGCCGAGAGATCGTAGACCGAGAGGATCAGCGGGGGGGAGGGATCCGCCGCGTCCCCGCCGACCGATCCATCGAGCCGGTAGACCGGGAGCCATCGCGCGGAGTTCTGTTGCGCGAGATAGAGTTTGCCGTGGCGAACCGTCGCCCCGGTCACGGGCACGTCCTCCAACTCGACGAGGTTGAGGGTGGAGTCGGGGTCTTCCGGCGTCGTGATGGTGAGGGTCGGCGGGGCGGTGCGGGACCATTGCGCGGACCCGCCCACCTGGACGAGATAATCCCCGGCGAGGAAGACCCGGTCGACCCGCCAGGCGATCTCCACATCCGAGGTGACGACCGGGTGGTCGCGGTCCGCGAAGTCCACCGTGATCAGGTCGCTCGGTGAGATCGCGAGAATCCGTTCGCCGACCACGGCGGTGCGGCGGGCCGCGAAGCCTTGATCGACGATGCCGCGGGCGGTGAGGGAATCCCGCTCGAGATCGATCAGCTGGATGCGGCTCGCCCATCCGCTGGCCGAGTCATAGCCCGAGTAGGGCACGAGGATGAGTCCGTGCCCGGGGATGACGCTGAAGGCCTTTTCATCCCAGTTCGCCTCGCTGTGGCTGTGGCCCTCGCCGAGGGGGATCTGGCTGAGGAGCATCGGTGCGGTTGGATCGCTGACATCGAAGAGCGAGACCGCCGTCTGCGAGTCGAGCCGGCCGATCGAGACGAGCCGGTCGCCGAGCGGCTCGATGTAGGTCGAGAATCCCGGGACCTTGAGTTCGCCGAGAACCTCCGGATTCGACGGGTCTTCGAGGTCGATGACCCAGAGCGGATCGATCGTGAGGAACGTGACGATGTAGAGACGACCTTCGCTGAACCGAGTCGCGTAGACCGATTCCCCGACCGCGAGCTCGAGCGAGCCGAGCGGCGCCGGTTCGTCGGGCAGGGCGAGGGAGAAGGTCTCCACCATTGTGCGGGGCAGGTTGGCGGGATCGTTCCAGTCGCCCGACCAGTTGCGTGGAACCCCCGAGACGACGGTGAGGGTCTCGCCGGCGAGGTTCATCTTGAACTTGTCCGCGACGCGACCGGCCGTGGAGACGCGGCCGCGCCTCACGAGCGAACCGTCGGGATCCGAGATGTCGATGATGTCGATGTTCGAGCGGCGCCAATCCGGAGTGGGACTCGCGACGAAAAGAAACCGGTCGGTCGCGGTGACGGTGCCGGCATATCCGTCGAGCTCGAGCGAGTCTGCCTGGGTGGGGAAAGCAGGGTCGGAGAGGTCGACCGAGGTCACGCGGAGCCTGCTTCCTTCGGCTGGATCGAAAACCTGCGAGACCAGGTAGAGGATGGAGCCGACCAGACGGCTTTCCGCAAGGTAACCCTCGTAGGGAACCCTCGCGATCTCGCGGGGGGCACCGTCGGCGACCTCGGCGATCACCACCGAACCGCTGCCGGAGTCGTAGGCGGCGGCCCCCTGCCTTGCGAGCGAAAATGGCCGGTTGGCGAGGGAGAAAAAATAGGAAGGTCGGGTCAGGAGGGCGACGTGATCCGTGCCGAGAAGATACATCTGCTCGCCACGGTTCGGCTCGCGGAGTTGGCCGAGCAGAACCGGCGCGTCGGGATCGGCGATGTCGAACACCTGCAGCCCCCTGAGCTGGTTGAAGAAATAGAGACGGTCGTCATCGATCCGCCAGATGTCGGACTCCGCGACTTCGCGCGCCACAGCGGCGGACCCGGTCGTGGTCGCATCGGTGCTGGCTCGGTTCATCGCGACGACGCCGGGCCCCGCTCCGCCGACTCCGCTGAACCCGTTGCTGGCACGAAGGGCGGGGTCGGCGGCGAAGGAGACGATCCGCACACCGGCATTTGCCACCTTGCTGGAGCGGACACGGGTTCCGAAAACCGAGAGATTCCGCCGAGGAACGGCATGGCGCAGGGAGATCCGGATGAGACCCCCGCGTTCAAGGGTCTTCCTCGTCGCAAGAATTCTCCAGGCGCGGGCGTCGCGGT
>JBILDO010000092.1:0-17817 GCA_044352585.1 Verrucomicrobiales bacterium | reverse complement strand
CTCGCAGCGACGCAGTTACTTCAAGTCCTCACCAGGATCACGGCTCCGGATGGCCGGGGTCTTCCACCCCGGAGGGATTGTGCAGCTTCACAGCGCACGAGGGGCGGCATTCCTGCCGCCCGGTTGGCTCGAACCACGGCCGGGCTTGCCGGGCGGCAGGAATGCCGCCCCTCCTTGAGATCACCTTCCCGCCCTGACAAACTCCTCTTCCGTCAGGTTCCCATTCCCATCCGTGTCAAAGGTCGGGAACCGCCGGCGTCCTTCCTGCTCGGCGGGAAAGCGATGCAGGTATTCCTCCAGCGTCATCCGCCCGTCGCCGTCGGTATCTTTCTGTTTGAACATCGCCTTTCTGTCCGGTTTCGGATTTACGGCTGTGTCACCCGATCCCTTTGACTCCGCCACGGCCTTGCCTCGCGAATCCAGCGGCAAACCCGAGGCGGCCACGGCGTCCCGGGCCGGACTCGGCGGCAGCGTCTTCACCCAGGCAAGAGCCTTGACGGTGAGCGACTTCACCACCTCCGGCTCTTTCGCCGCGAGATCGGTGTTTTCCCCGGGATCATTGGGGATATGATAGAGCTGGGCGCTTCCGCCCTTGTGATCGAGAAAGAGCTTCCAGTCGCCGTCGCGGATCGCGAGGGCGGGCGGGATGTAGCCGTCCTCGGATCCCTGGACGTTGAAGAGCCACTCCCAGTGGAGCGGCTTCGCGCGCGGCGCCGGTTCGCCCCCGAGCCAGAGCGAAGCGAGGTTCTGTCCGTCGGGCTTCAGCGTCGCAGGCACCTCGACCTTCGCGAGCGAACAGATCGTTGGCAGAAAATCGACCGCGCCCACCACGCTCGTCTCGTCGACACGACCAGCTGGGACCTTCCCCGTCCAACGCACGAGGCCGAAGGTGCGGATGCCACCCTCGTACATGCTCCGCTTTCTCCCGCGCAGCGGCCCCGGACTCCCGACCCCCGCGTTCGAGGCATTTCCGATCCGGTAATCCTCCGGACCATTGTCGCTCGAGAGGACGATGATCGTGTTCTCCGCCAACCCGGTTTCGTCGAGCGCGGCGAGGAGCCGACCGATTTGCGCGTCGAGATCGGTGAGCGAGGCGCAGAAGACCTTCATCTGGCTCTCGAGGTCCCTCGCTTTCGCCAGATACTTCCGCATCCACGGTCCGAAGGCGGGATCATCGGCCTTCGGCTTCAGATCCGTGTATTCGGCGAGCTGCTCCGGCGAGGGATCGAGTTTCGCATGGGGAATCAGCGTCCAGAGATTCACATAAAAAGGCTGTTTGCGGTGTTCGCGGATGAAGGCGATCGCATCATCGACGAAGAGCCGCGTTGATCGAGCCCAGAATCCCGGAGTCTTCCTCTCGACCTCGTAGGTCGGCCCGTTTCCGGTGACGATCTTCGAGACGTCGAATCCATAGTCCTCCGGAGCGGGCGCTCCCGGCCCGGAGCCCAGGTGCCACTTGCCGAAATGCCCCGTGGCGTAACCCGCCGACTTGAGCAAATCCGGCAGAGTCGTCACTCCGGCGTCGAGCCAGTTTGGCATCGAGCGGGCCTTGTTCTCCGCCGCGTCGGCGAGGTGGCCGTGGATGAGATGACGCGACGGATAGTGCGAGGTCATGAACGCCGTCCGGCTCGGCGAACAGACCGTCGCCGCGACATGGAACTGCCGGAACCACGTCCCTTCCTTCGCGAGACGATCGAGATTCGGGGTCCTCACATAGGGATGCCCGGCGAAATGCGCATCGCCCCAGCCCTGGTCGTCGGTGAGGATGAAGATGACGTTGGGACGGGATTCGGCCGCGGAGCCGGATGGGCAAAGCACCTCGACGCACAGGATCGCCAGACAGACCGGCAGGAATGATTTCATAAGGTCGTTTGAGATGGCGGGATAAAACCCCTCATCCCGGCTCAGGGTTTCGTCAAAACCCGGAGAACGGCCCCCTCCACCGCCTTCGCGAGGATCGCCGATCCCTCGTCCGTGTAATGCACGTCATTCGGCTTCTGCGTCGTCGCGAGATGCGGAGTGATCACGGCATTGAGGTCATTGATCGCCACGCCGCCTTCCTCCATCACCTTTCGGGCGATCGCGTTGTATTCGTCGATGCTTCCAAATCGGCGTGTCGGGGAAAGGATCCCTCCGTTCGGCACCGGCGTCGTCGTCGCCCAGACCAGGGTCGCGCCGGTGGCCTGGAGCCGCTTCACGAGTTCGCGGAGATTCTCCCCATAGATCGCGGGCGGGGAATGACGCACACCTTCGGGCGGCAGCTTGGCATCGTGGAGGCCGAAGTTGAAATGGATCACGTCCCACTTCCCCCGGCCGAGCCAGGAGTCCAGATGTTCCAGGGCGTTGCCGGTCGAGCTGCAGTTCGTCGGCGGACGGTGCACGTTGGCCTTTCCCTTCAGCGCTTCGCGCACCGCCAGGGTGTAGCCGATCGAGATCGAATCGCCCAACAAAAGCACTCTCGGGAGACCGTCGACGTCCTCGACCGTCGCAAAGGCGGGTTCGACCCGCTTCTGCGGTTGGGTGGATTGGCAGAATCCCGGCACCGCCCCACCGAACGAGAGGACGAGCAAAAGGGCGCGGACTGGGATTCCCGGAAACATCCTCCAGCGAAGCCCCGGATCTTCAGACGATCAACTCCCCGATCACGCGACCACCGAAACGGCTGAGCTGCTTGAGGCGGCCGCCCGTGCCGGAATTTTTCCGGAAACCGGTCCGATCCCGCTCACGGCTTGGTCGCCACCGCCTCGCCCACCCCTTCGAGGCGGTTCCCGGCGACGGCGATGTCCTTCGTTTCCGGACCCCGCCGGACGGAGACGATCGTGACGCCCGGACGCGACTCGGTGAAACGGTTGTCGCGGATCCCGATGGCCTCGGTCCCGCCCTGGATCTCGATCACGGCACCACCGTCCCTGCCGTTGTCGGCGAAGGTGTTGGCTTCGATGCGGTTGCGGTGCCCCGCGAACCCGGGACCACGCTCGGGACGAAAGAGCACGCCGTGGTCGCGGCTCGCGCGGACCGTGTTTCCCGTGACGAGATTGTCGGTGTCGCGGTGCCCGATGGAGATGCCGAGGCGGTTGCCCTCGATCGTGTTCTCCGCGGCGAGGCCGTATTTGACTCCCCAACAGAAGAAGATGCCGATGTCGCATCCGCGGAGGGTGTTGTTCCGGATCACGGGCCGCTGCGATCCCGACCCGGGATGCAGGGCGAGGTTCCTGCAATTCTCGACGTGGCAATTCTCGACGAGAACGTCGTGGCAGATCTGCCAGGAGATGCCGTCCCCCTCGTAGTTCCGGGCCACGACCCCGCGGATCGTGATGCGGTTGCAGTCCTGAAGAAAGACGCAGCCCGCGTAGTTGCCGTCGAGTTCCTCGTTGTGTCCGCGGTTGCCGTCGAGGACGAGGTTCTCGATCCGGATATCCTCGACAAACTCGCCGCTGATCACGGGAAACAGGGTCGCGCAGGTGGCCCCGTTCATCTGCCAGAGGTTTTCGCGGATGGGCTTGTCGAGCTTGAAGCGGTTCCCGCTGCGCGCCACGAGGGTCCGTTTCAAAACGGTGGCGACGCCGGTCTTCGCGTCCTTCGAGCGCAGACAGACGCCGTCACCGACGCGGAAGGATGAGGCGTCTGTCAGGGTGATCTCCTGGTCGTACCAGTCGCTGTCGAGGGCGAGCGGGGTCGAGGCGGACGGCTCCTTGATGAGCACGGTCGCCTCCCCTTCCCCGATGAGATTCACGCCACTCTGGAGATACACCGCATTCCGAAGCCGGTAGGTGCCCGCGAGGATCTTCACCGTGCCGCCGCCGAGACGCGCGACCTGGTCGATCGCGGCCTGGATGACGCGTTGGTCGCCGCCGACGAGGTCGGCGTTGGCGTTGCCCACCGTGATCGTGAGCGTTTCCTCCCAGTCGGGCTGCACCGCGGTATCCCCGCTGGTCTGTCGCGGCCGGGTCACGGGCGGACGCTCGGCCGCCTCGAGGAGACCGGACAGGACGAGCAGGGTCAGGAAGAATGGTTTCATCGGGATCGGGGACTTCGGGATGCTCGCGACTTGTCAGGGCGCGGGGGCCAATCTCCATTTCGCGCCGTAAAGATCACTGGCTCCGGATTCCTTCACCTCGCGCGTTCCGAACGTGGCCGGAGCGGAGAAGGCGCCGGCGAAGACAAGTTCATCGGGTGCGCGGAAGACAAGCGGATAGGCGCTGTCGTTTTTCACGCCACCGGCGAGTTGAACCCATTGGAGCGCCCCGGCCGGATCGAAGGCCGCGAGAAAGATGTCGCCACTGCCCTTCGTCACGAGAGGTTTCCCCGCGAGCGTGGTGTCGGCGTTGAAGTCGCCGCAGACATAGGCGTTGCCGCGCTCATCGGTCGCGACGCCGAGACAGTAGTCGGTCCCGGGCCCGTGCAGATGCCGCGCCCACTTCACCTTCCCGGCGGGATCGAGATGGACGATGAGGCCGTCGTTGTCCTTCTCACCCGAACTCGCGAAGGTCTCTCCCGCGACCGAGACGGACCCCTTGAACATGCCGGCTCCCCAGACCCGCCCCGAGGCGTCGCAGGTGATCTCGTGGTAAAGCGCGCCGTGGCTGCCGGGAATGACGCTGGCCCACACCGCCTCGCCCGCGGCGGTCAACTTGAGCGCGAGCGCCGCCTGAGTGGGGGCCTCGATCGCAACCGGTCCGAAACTTCCTTCTCCTGACACATTGCCACCGAGGTAGAGGCCGCCCTCGCCGTCGACGGCGATTCCGTGACCGCTCCCGGACACGCCCGACGAGGCGCGAACCCATTTCAAGCTGCCATCGGCCCCATACTTCGCGCAGAAGATCGAGCTTCCCTGCCCCTCCATGACCTCGTCTCCGAATTTCGCCTTGCCCGCGACCGCTCCCGTCACGATCACGTCGCCGTTTCCATCGACGACGAGACCGTGCCCGTAATCATAGCCGCTCCCGCCGGCACCGCGCACCCAGAGCAGTTTGCCGTCCGGCGCGAACTTCGCGGTGAAGACGTCGTAGCCTCCCGCGTTCGGCAAGACCGCACCATTGGCGGTGAGATCGTCGCTCTCGAAATGTCCCGTGACATAGAGGTTCCCGCCGGCATCGGTGTCGGCCCCGTAGGCCCGGTCGGTCTTGGTCCCGCCGAGACCGCTCACCCAGACGGCCTGCCCCGCCGGATCGAGCTTCACCAAGACCATGTCCATGCCTCCGGCGCTGCGGCGGGTGAGTCCGCCGAAGACGGCGTCGCCGACGCACTCGGAGGCGAGGAAGACGTTGCCCGATCCGTCAAAGGCGACCGCCCGCGTCTTGTCGTGTTCCCCACCCCCGCCGCCGAAGACCCATTCGCACGCGGCCGGTTCCGCGGAAACCGGAGATGGTGGTCCTGTCAGGATTGCGAGCGGCAGCGCGATCCAGAGAACGGCGGCGGAAAGACGGCGGGAGGTCGGGGAGTTCATGGGCAATCGTCCTGCTGTTTTCCCATGAACGCGGGCCCCTGTCCCTGACGCGATCGCGCGTGGAAGACCGGAAAGGTCACCGCCTTCACGGGAACCGACCCTGTTTCCCGACGGCATCCTCCCTCACCCTGCCCTCGTGATCGAGGAAGGGCTCGGGATGCTCGACCCGTCCCAGCGGACGCACTCCCGGGCCTTTGGAATCGGCCTTCACACCGAGGTCGGCGTCCATCTCCGCGGCGAGCGCCTCGAGTTCCTTGATCACCTCCGGATTCGCCTCCGCGACATTGGTCGTTTCACCGGGATCGGACCCGAGATGGAAGAGCGCCGGCCCCACGGGACGCTGCCCCGCCTTGCCCTTCTCTTTCGGAGGCGCGGCGATGCCGAAGTGGAGTTTCCACGGACCACGGCGGATCGCCTGCAGTTCAAAGCCGCGGAAGTAATGGAAGGTTTCGTGACCCTTCGCGCCCTCCTTGCCGAGCCAAACCCCCGAGGCATCGATGCCATCGAGGGTCCGGTCGCCCGGCACCTTCGCGCCCGCCAGCGCGGCGAAGGTGGGAAGCACGTCGTGCATTCCGGTGATCGCGTCGCTGCTCGTGCCCGCGGGAATCGTGCCCGGCCACCACACGATCGTCGGAGCACGCACTCCGCCCTCCCAGGTGCTGCCCTTGTGGCCGCGCAACGGACCGTTCGTGCCACGCGGCGTGCCTCCGTTGTCCGCGGTGAAGATCACGAGGGTGCGTTTTTCAATGCCGAGTTCCCTGATCGTGTCGAGAATCCGGCCGACACCCGCGTCGACCTCCTCGACCCAGTCGCCATAGAGACCGTTCTTCGACTTGCCGACCCAGTCCTTGCCGGGATACAGGGGGAAGTGCACCGCGTTGTGCGGCAGGTAGAGGAAGAAGGGCTTCCCGGCGTTCGTGCGGACGAATTTCACCGCCGCGTCGGTGTAGGTCGTGACGATGGCCTGTTGTTCGTCCTGCTTCACCCGGCCCACGACCTTTTCGTTCTCCACCAGCGGGAGGGGCGGCTGCCGCATGCCCTTCACCCCTGTCTCCGGATCCTCGGCCGCGGCCTTGGCCTTCGCCGCGTTCTGCGTGGTGTCGGGAATCGGTTCGCCCAGATCGCTCTTCGAGCCCTCGGCCGCGGTGCCCATGTCATTCGAGTAGGGAATGCCGAGGTATTGGTCGAAACCCTGTGCCGTCGGGAGGAAAGGCGGCTGATCCCCGAGGTGCCACTTGCCGACACAGGCCGTGGCGTAGCCCGTCCCGCGCAACACTTCGGCGATGGTGACTTCGTCAGGGTGCAGTCCCACCGCTCCCGCCGGAAAGAGCACGTGCGGGATCGGCAGGGCGCGCTTCGGATAGGATCCCGTCATGAGCGCGGCCCGCGATGGCGAGCAGACCGGAGCCGCATAGTAGGAGGTCAGCTTCCGTCCCTCCTTCGCCATGCGGTCGAGGTTGGGGGTGCGGTTGAGCGTCGAACCGAACGGACCGATGTCCGCGTAACCGAGGTCGTCGATGTTGATGACGATGAAGTTCGGTTTGGTGTCGGCGGCCCGGAGCGGAGCCGCCAGCGGGACGAGGCACAGGGAAAGAATGACGAGGGGGAATTTCATGGGCAAAGAGATCAACCCGCCGGAGCGGAATTCGTTTCAGTTTCCTTTGGGCGACAACACGTCGAGCGGTTTCCCATCGAGGAGCCAGCTCAGGTTGAAGGAGGCCACCTGCACCGCCTCGTGGGGATCCTTCGATCCACCTTCGAAGATGAGCAATATCTTCCCCTCGCTCGCGGTGCCGTGGCGTCCCACCGCCAGATTGGAATAGGCGCTCGGCCCGTCGTGGATGAGACGCTTCACCGGCCAGGTTTTGCCGCCGTCTCCGCTCACCCAGACCGTGACCTTTTCGCGTCCCGTCACGATCGAGGCTCCGACCTGGCCCGGCATGACGCCGGCATCGGAATCGGCGTTGCTGTAGAGGAGCACGTCGCGTCCCGCGACCGGCAGGCGGATCATTCCCCCCATAAGACCGTAGGAGGTGCCCCGCGCCCCGTCCGGCAGGTCGGGACTCCGGTAGGCGCCGATCCAGAGTTGGCCGCCGTCCTCGCTCCGCGCGAGGAAGCGGTTACCGCGGCTCATGTGCTCGCGCGAGTTGTAGAGGATCGTGCCATCGGAGAGTTCCGCCAAGGCCGCCTCGCCCGTGCCCATCACCGGAAACGGGTGGCTCACCTGCCACACCTTGCCGCCGTCATCACTGAAGAGCGCCGTGCTGTAATGATAGGGCCGCCAGCGGGTGTCGTTCGAATTCGCCGGCCCCATGATCCGCGCCGGCATGAGGAGGCGGCCCCGCTTTTCGCCGAAGGCAAGGGTGATGCCGCACTGCATCGCCGCGACTCCTTCCAATTTGGGAATGAGCCCGAAATTGTCCGGCTTCACCGTGATCGTTTCCTTCGTCCACGTCGTTCCCGCGTCGCGGCTGCGGTATAGCCACCCCGGGTGAGGGTTTACATAGAGAAGGTCGCCGCCGGTTTCATCGATGACCGCGTTGCCACCGGTTGCGCCTTCGCCGATGAGGATCTCCGGTCCCCAGGTTTTTCCTCCGTCGGTGCTGCGACGGCAGGTCGGGCCGCCCGGCGACTGGAACGCCACCACGGTTCCGTCCGGAGTGGTGATGATCCCGCCCCATCCGCCGCGCTTTTCCCAGAGTTGCTGCATCGGAACGAAGACCGGCTCGCCGAGAAATTCCTCGAGCGACGACGCGACCGCGTGCGGCAGGGGCGGAGCGGTTTCGGCGTGGAGACAGGGGGCGAAACAACTGAGGAGAGCAGTAAGGCGCAGGGTTTTCATCGGTCGCGGGAATCCAGGCTCGGATTTCGTCATTCGGGTTTCGGAATTTCAAGGTCTCGTGCATCGCCGCAACCGGGAAGGGCGGCGCGATCGGGGCGAACAACCCTCACTCCCCCGCCGCTGGCAGGGAATCCGCCATCTTCGCCCCGGTGCGCTTCAGTTCGGCGATCGTGGCCTCGCGCATTTGGAACAGCCGATCACGGTGCTCCGTCTCCCGGGCGAGATTGCTGAGTTCCTCCGGATCGGCGAGGAGATCGTAGAGTTCCTCGGGCTCGCCGGCGTCGAGGGTGCGGATGTACTTGTAGCGCCCCTCGACGAGGAGGAGATACCACGGCACGCCGCTCTTGTGGCGGTTCTTCGGTGGCGCGGGAACGACATCGCAGTCGGCGCCAAACTGGTCGGCGGTGAAGGGCATGAGCACGGGATGGGGCCAGGCCATCGCGGGATCTTTCAGCAAGGGCGTGAGATCGTGGCCGTGCATGTCCCAGGGCAGATCGAGTCCGGCAAACGAAAGCAGCGTCGGCGCGAGATCGGCCCCGCCGACCGGAGTCGTGCAGACCTTGCCCTCGGGCAGGGTGCCGGGCATGGAAACGATCATCGGCGAGCGGAGGTTCGCGTCGTAGGGCGCGAGCTTCGCGCGGAATCCGTGCTGCCCCCAGGCAAAGCCCTGGTCCGAGGTGAAGACGACGAGGGTGTTCTCGAGTTGTCCGGTCGACTCGAGGGCCGCGAGGACCTGACCGATCCCTTCGTCGAGCGATCGCACCGTCTGGTGTACCTGGCGCACCCACGACGACAGGGTCCGTCCCTGGTCGCGCGAGGGATTGTCGCCGACCTCCTTGCCGAGGGCCTTGCCCGCGAGAACGGGTTCGCCCCCGGGACCTTTGACCCAGGTGGCGACGTCCTGCATCCAGGCGGGTTTCCCGGGACGCGGTGGATAAATGTCGGCGGGGGTCGCGACCTTCGCGTCCGGATAGTCCCCGCGATGGCGCTCCGCCGGCGTGTAGGGCGCGTGGACGCCGCCGTAGCAGAGCCAGAGGAACCACGGCTTTTCCGGATCGCGATTCTTGCCCTCAATGTAGTCGATCGCCCAACGGGTGTAGTTGTCCGTGGAGTAGCCATTCACCACCTGCGGCTCACCGCCGTCGATCGAGAGCAACTGGTCGTGGTAGTAATTGCCCGCGTTTTCCGGGTGCCTCGGGCGGTTCCACACGATCTGGTGATCCCAGTCGCGCCCGAAACCCGCGTCCGTGCCGGTGTGCCACTTGCCGATCTGGGCGGTGTGGTAGCCGTGCTTGCGCAGTTCCGCGGGCCAGAACGGGCACTGGGCAGGATCGTATTCGCTGCCGGGATAGTCGCCCTCCATGCGCATCGTTTTCACGCCGTAGGGATGATGCCCCGTGAGCACGGTCGCGCGCGACGGCATGCACCAGGTGCCGATGTAGGCGTGGGTGAAACGGACCCCGCGCGCCGCGAGCCGGTCGAGATTCGGCGTCTGCGCGAAAGGATCGGCATGCTCGTAGCAGGAAAGCGTCCGGTAGGAATGGTCGTCGGTGTAGAGGAAGAGCAGGTTCGGCCGCGACGGCTTTTCCGCGGCGGCCGGGAGCGGGAGGATTGCGGAGAAGAGGCAGGCCGTGAAGGCGGATCGAAGTGAGCGCATGGGCAACGTTTTACGCGGACGGGTATGTGATGTCACGAATTTTGCGAGCCGTAACCACCTTGCAGCCGCGGCGGGAACGGTCACCCGATCAAGGTCGCACGGAGACGGATCAAGGAGGGGCGACATTCCTGTCGCCCGCGCCGACAGGGGCTCCCTACAGGTCGGGCGACAGGAATGTCGCCCCTCCTTGGAGTCCGGAACGGTGGATGGCCTCCACCTTCCTCGACAACATCTTCTCCCCGTCGAAACGAAACCACGCCTGGAACGTTTCCCCGCGGAGCATTTGCGGAAGCCAATGGCGGTCGTCGGCCCACATCCGGTCGAGGGGCAGTTCCGCGATTGGAAACCACTCCGGCTTCGCCTCTCGGGTCTCGGTCGGGGTCCCGGTGAACTCGGTGCCGTGGAAGACGACGCAATGCAGCTTCAATCCGTCCACGAAATCGAAGTGCAACACGCCCATCTCCTCGAGTTCGCCGACCTCGAGAAGCAGTTCCTCCCTGACCTCTCTTCGCGCCGCCTCGAGAGGCGTTTCCCCGGGCTCGATCTTGCCTCCGGGACCGTTGATCTTGCCGGCCCCGAGGCCCGTTTTCTTGTGGATCAGGAGCACCTCGTCGCCCTTTGTCAGAAAGACCAGGTTCGCCCGCATGTTGGGCGTCCAGTCGTCGGGAAAGGGTTCGGCTTCCTCCATCAGACGATCCGGAATCACGAGGCGTAGCCTTCCATCCCCTCGCAGGTGCAGACGAGGTGGCGGTCGCCGTAGACGTTGTCGATGCGGCTCACGGTCGGCCAGAACTTCCGCTCGCGCACCCAGGGCAACGGATAGGCCGCGATCTCGCGCGAATAGGCGCGGCTCCACGAATCCGAAAGCAGGGTCGTCGCGGGATGCGGGGCGTGCTTCAGCGGGTTGTCGTTCGCGTCCCACTCGCCCGCGGCGATCCTCGCGATCTCGCCGTGAATCGAAATCATCGCCTCGCAGAAACGGTCGAGCTCCTCGCGCGACTCGCTCTCGGTCGGCTCGATCATGAGCGTGCCCGGGACGGGCCAGGACATCGTCGGCGCGTGGAATCCGTAGTCGATGAGGCGTTTCGCGATGTCCTCCACCTCGACCCCGGTGCTTTCCTTGAAACCGCGCACGTCGATGATGCACTCGTGCGCGACCCGACCCTGTTTGCCCTTGTAGAGGACAGGGTAGTACGGCGCGAGGCGGTGGGCGATGTAGTTCGCGTTGAGGATCGCGATCTCGGTGGCGCGGCGCAGGGCCGGACCCATCATCGCGATATACATCCACGAGATCGTGAGAATGCTCGCGCTCCCATACGGCGCGGCGCTGACGGCGTGGCTCGGCGACCCGGGCCACTCGGTATGACCTGGCAGGTAGGGCGCGAGGTGCGAACGCACCCCGATCGGTCCCACGCCCGGTCCGCCGCCACCGTGCGGAATGCAGAAGGTCTTGTGCAAATTCAGGTGACAGACATCGGCGCCGATCGAACCGGGCGAACAGAGTCCCAGCTGCGCGTTCAGGTTGGCGCCGTCCATGTAGACCTGTCCTCCGTGCTGATGAATCAGTTCGCAGATCGCGGAGACGCCTTCCTCGAAGACCCCGTGGGTCGAGGGATAGGTGATCATGAGCGCCCCGAGACGGGCGGCATGCTGCTCCGCCTTCGCGGCGAGATCGACCGTGTCGATGTTGCCATCACGATCACAGGCGACGGCGACGACTTCGAAACCCGCCATCACCGCGCTCGCGGGGTTGGTGCCGTGGGCGGAGACGGGGATGAGGCAGACCTTGCGATCGGAATCCCCGCGTGATTCATGAAAGCGGCGGATCGCGAGGAGTCCGGCGTATTCGCCCTGCGAGCCCGCGTTCGGCTGCACGCTGACGGCGTCGAAGCCGGTGACGACGGCGAGCCAGTGCTCGAGGGAGGCGATCATCTCGCGGTATCCCGCAACCTGGTCGGCCGGTGCGAAGGGATGCGGGGCCGCGACCTCGCGCCAGCTCAGCGGCATCATCTCGGCGGCGGCGTTGAGCTTCATCGTGCACGAGCCGAGCGGAATCATGCTCCAGTTCAGGGCGATGTCCTTGCCCTCAAGGCGGCGGAGGTATCGCAGCAGCTCGGTCTCGGTGTGGAAACGGTTGAAGACGGGCTCGGTGAGGAGCTCGCCGGTGCGGCGGAGCGAATCCGGCAATCCGGAGAGCGCCGCGGACTCCGGCCGCGACACGCCGAAGACTTCGAAGAGCAGGGTCCAGTCGCCGCTTTCGACGAGCGCCTCGTCGAGGGAAACCCCGAGGGCTCCGGACCGGTCGGTGCGGAGGTTGACCCTGACATTCGCACCACGCGCGAGGATTTCGGCGCGCTTCGCGTCATCGACGATCACGGTGAGGGTGTCGAACCAGGACCCGTTCGCAAGACGGTATCCGGCCGCCTTCAGCGCGGCGGCGAACTCCGAGGTCGCCGCGTGGACGCGACCAGCGATGCGCTGCAGGCCTTTCGGCCCATGATAGACGGCATACATCCCGGCCATCACCGCGAGGAGGACCTGGGCGGTGCAGATGTTCGAGGTCGCCTTCTCGCGGCGGATGTGTTGCTCGCGGGTTTGCAGGGAAAGTCGCAGGGCAGGGCGTCCATCCGCATCCCGCGAGACCCCGATGAGACGTCCCGGCATGCGGCGTTTCAAGGCATCGCTGCAGGCCATGTAGGCGGCGTGCGGTCCGCCGAAGCCCATCGGCACGCCGAAGCGCTGCGCGCTGCCCACGACGATGTCGGCGCCCCAGCGTCCGGGCGGCTCGAGAAGGACGAGACCGAGCAAATCGGCCGCGACGATGACAACGCCTCCGGCGGCCTTGCAGGCGGCGGCAAGGTCGCGCAGATCGTCGACCCCTCCGCTTTCCCCGGGATACTGGAGGAGGACGCCGATCAGCTCCTCGCCCGCGGCAGCGAAGTCGAAACTGCCGGCCGCATCGACGATCACCTCGATCCCGAGCGGCTCGGCGCGGGTGCGGACGACATCGATGGTCTGGGAAAAACAGGCATCACTGACCAAGAGCTTTTTCCCTTTCACCCGCGTCCCGGCGGCAAGGGCCATGGCCTCGGCCGCGGCGGTGGCTTCGTCGAGGAGCGAGGCATTCGCCACGGGCAGGGCGGTGAGATCGCAGATGAGGGTTTGGTAATTCAGCAAAGCCTCGAGCCGTCCTTGCGAAATCTCGGCCTGATAGGGTGTATAGGCCGTGTACCAGCCCGGATTCTCGAGGATGCAGCGCTGGATCACCGGTGGCGTGACCGTGCCGTAGTAGCCGCGTCCGATGCAGGATCGGACGTTCGCGTTTTTCCCAAAGATCCCGTGGAGCTTCGCGAGGGCTTCGGTCTCGTTGAGCGCCGGCGGCAATGCGAGCGGCTCGTCGCGGAGGAGATCGGCGGGGACGACCTCGCGGATGAAAGCATCGAACGACGGACTTCCCAGCGACGCGAGCATCGCCTCCACCTCCTCCGCCGAAGGGCCGAGGTGGCGGTCCGCGAAGGGGGTGGAATCAGGAAAGGAATTCACGGTAGGACTCCGCGTTTTTGAGACCGGACAATTCGGAGGGATCGCTGAGACGGATCTTCACCATCCAGCCTGCGCCGTAGGGATCGGTGTTGACCGATTCGGGCGACTCCGCGAGCGCCTCGTTCACCGCCACCACTTCGCCGCTCACGGGCGCGTAGATGTCGTTCGCGGCCTTGACCGACTCGATCACCGCGAAGGGTTCCCCTTTCGCGACGACGCGACCAACGGCGGGGAGCTCCAGGTAGACGACGTCGGTGAGTTCCTCCTGGGCGTGGTCGCTGATCCCGACCGGTGCGGCGTCCGGCGTGGCGGGGTCGATCCATTCGTGGGAGTCACAGTAGAGCAGGGAGTCGGGGACGTTCATGAGCGGACGGGGCTAGAAGGGGAACAAACCGAATTCCCGGCCCGTGACAATGGCGAATCCCGGGGATGGCGCGAATTTTACGGGACGGCCAAGGGTTGGCGGAAGCCTTTCCGCGAATCCGTGTCGACCGCGGGCGCCGCTTGGGCCCCGGTTGGAAACTCTCTTCGCTTTTGTAACTGGACCACCTCGGGAATGCCCTTAGGGTGTTCCTATGCCAAAGATTGCCGGAAAAGACGTCATCGACGTGAAGGTCCCCTCCTTTTTCAAGGGCAAGGCCCTCGCCCTCCTCGCCGTGGTCGTGCTGGCGCTGGTCGGGGTCGGCGGAGCCTTTTACACGGTCGAGGTGGAGGAGGCTGGAGTCGTGCTGCGTTTCGGCAAACACCTCAAGACGGTCCCCCCCGGCCTTCACTTCAAGCTCCCTTTCGGGATCGACCGGGTCACGACGGTTCAGGTAACGCGCCAGTTGAAACAGGAGTTCGGCTTCGGGACTCCCGGCAACACGAATCCCTACCAGTGGAGCTCCGAGGATGAATTCGGCCTTGAGCGGAACATGGTCACGGGCGACCTCAATTCCGTGCTCGTCGAATGGGTTGTGCAATACCGCATCACGGAACCGGACAAGTATCTTTTCCGAGTGCGCAACGCCGACACGACCCTTCGGCATGCGAGTGAGTCGGTGATGCGGCAGGTCGTGGGCGACCGCACCGTCGACGAGGTCATCACGGTGGGTCGCCAGGAGATCGAATCGGAAAGCAGCGCGAAGCTCCGCGATCTCGTCAATCTCTACGGACTCGGCATCACGATCGACCAGGTGCAGTTGAAGGACGTCGATCCCCCCGAGCCGGTCCAAGCCTCCTTCAACGAGGTCAACAGCGCCCAGCAGGAGCGCGAGAAGGCGATCAACGTCGCCAACGGCGAATACAACCGCGACGTCCCCAAGGCGAGCGGCGAAGCCCAGAAAAAAATCAGCGAGGCCGAGGGTTACGCCACCCAGCGGGTCAACGAGGCCGAGGGCAACGTGGCCCGCTTCACCTCCCTTTTCGCGGAGTATGAGAAGGCTCCCGAGATCACCCGCCGCCGCCTTTACCTCGAGACGATGGAGCAGGTCCTGCCCGTGCTCGGCGGCGTCACCATCCTCGACGAGGAGGCCAGCCAGGTGCTGCCCTTCCTTCCCATCAATCCCACCCCCCGCCGGGCGGCGCAACCCTGATCGACCCACGCGCGATCCCGCACCTCATGAAAAAATCCGGATTCGGCTGCATCGCCGCCCTCACCGCGCTTCTCGCCTTCTTCATCGTCACCGGCGCGTTCTACACCGTCGACGAAACGCTGCAGGCCATCGTCACACAGTTCGGCAAACCGGTCGGGGAGCCGATCAAGGAGCCGGGCCTGAAGTTCAAGATCCCCTTCCTCCAGAAAGTGAACTTCTTCGAGCGCCGCATCCTCGAGTGGGACGGCGTCACGACCGAGATGCCGACGAAGGACAAGTCCTACATCGGCGTGGACACCTACGCCCGCTGGACCATCACCGACCCCCTTCGCTTCTTCGAGAAACTCCGCGACGAGCGGAGCGCCCAGACCCGGCTCGATGACATCCTCGGATCGGAGACGCGCAACACGATCGCGCGGCACGAGCTCATCGAGGTGATCCGCACGACGAAGGACCGCAAGCCCGCGGTCGAGGCCGAGCTCACCGAGGCGGACATGAGCGGGACGGTCGGACGGCTCATCCCGATCCGCAAGGGCCGCTCGCTCCTCGAGAAGGAGATCCAGGACACCGCCAAGCCGAAGCTCGCCGAGTTCGGCATCGACCTCCTTGACATCCGTTTCAAACGGATCAACTACAACGAGGAGGTGCAGGCGCGCATCTACGAGCGCATGGTCTCGGAACGCCAGCAGATCGCCGAGCGTTTCCGCTCCGAGGGCGCCGGCGAGGCCGCGAAGATCCTCGGCGACAAGGAGAAGGAGCTGCGCCGGATCGAGTCCGAGGCCTACAAGATCGTGGAGACGACCCGGGGCGAGGCGGACGCGAAGGCCACCCAGATCTATGCCGACGCCTTCAACCGTTCGCCGGAGGCCGCCGAGTTCTACGAGTTCATGAGGACCCTCGAACTCTACCAGAAGACCCTCAACGACAGCACCGCGGTGTTCACGACGGACAGCGACCTTTTCAAGTATCTGAAGGCGGTGAAGCCGCTCGTCCCCAGCAGCTCGGCCGAGTCCGCGCCGGCTCCGGGCTCACCGGCTCCGGCGGTGCCGTGAACAGGAGGTCTTCTCTCCGCGCTCCCCCTCAAACAAACGGCTTCTTCACCACCTTCGCCGGATAGGTCTTGTCGCGGATGGCGATGAGCAGCTCGGTGCCGGGCCGGGACAGCTCGGCGGGCAGATACGCCAGTCCGACGCCCAGGCCAAGTCCGGGGGAAAGGGATCCGCTGGTGAGCTCCGCGATCTTGCCCGATCCGTTCGCGGCGAGGACCTCGTAGCCGTGACGCAGCGGCGGGGCCTTGTCGAGGAGGCGGATCGCGGAAAGGCGCGTGGGGATTCCCCGTTCTTTTTGGAACAAGAGAGCGTCGCGTCCGATGAATCCACCGGGTTTGTCGAGCTTCACGAAAAAGCCGAGCCCGGCCTCAAGCGGCGTGTGGACTTCGTCGAGGTCATTCCCGTTGAGGGGATAACCTTTCTCGAGCCGCAGGGTGTCGCGCGCACCGAGTCCGCAGGGGACGGCCCCGGCGGCGACGAACCGATCCCACCAGGATCCGATCTCCTCGACCGGCGCGAAAAATTCAAAGCCCTCCTCGCCGGTGTAGCCGGTTCCGCAGAGGGTGACGTGACCGAGTTCGCTGATGCGGTTGTGTCCCGGCATGCCGCCGGCTCCGGGTTCGATCTCGTGCCAGAGGGCGATGGCCTTGGGTCCTTGGACGGCGAAGGCTCCGAGTTCGGCGCTGCGATCGCGGAAGGTCACGCCCACACCGGGATGGTCGAGCATCCATTCGCGGTCCTGGTCGATCCGGGCGGCGTTGACGACGAGAAACCAGCGCTCCTCGCCGGGGCGGTAGACGATGAGGTCGTCGATGACGCCGCCGCGTTCGTTGAGAAGGAGGGTGTAATGCCCTTCCCCGACCGCGAGGGCGGAGACGTCGTTGGTGAGGAGTCCGTTGAGCCAGGCCATCGCCCCGGAGCCTTCGACCTCGAATTCACCCATGTGCGAAATGTCGAAGATCCCCGCCGCGCTCCGGACCGCCTGATGTTCGGCGACGATGCCCTGGTATTGGATGGGCATTTCCCAGCCGGCGAAAGGCACGATGCGGGCGCCGAGGGCGAGGTGGCGGTCGTGGAGGGGGGAACGGTTCATCGCGGCAGTGTCGGCGGACGCGGGGGGATGTCAACGGGCCGACCCGGGTTCAGGATCGGGGCCCGCGGGTGCGTCGGATCCGAAGATCCGCGTGATCTTGGGCAAGAATGCCTTCGACGGGGCGGAGTGCACAGAGGAGATCACCGCGGAGCACTTGCGCGAGATCGTGGGTCCGAAAACCCGGCACAACAGGGTGGACAAGGGCGCGATCTTCGACTGACCTCGTCGGCTCCCTTCCCACCGAAGGAGCGGGATCCGTGAGGAACCGTGGAGATTCGACGGGACCCGTTGAAGATTGCACGATGATTCGATTGATCGGTTTTAATGGCTTTCGTTTTCCGCCAATCGACAGAGAACCGGCGCGCGCTATCGACACGGGCGACAGTGCGTGGATTTGAATGGTTTTTTCCTGATTTGGCCCCCGACCGAACTTCGCGGAAGGCCGCTGGAGGTCGTCGCCAGCGGGAGCGAGCGGAGCCCTGCCTCGCGCGGTCCATTCGCTCACGCTCATGGCTACGGGCGAACTTCGCGGAAGACCGCTGGAGGTCGTCGCGAGCGGGCGCGAGCGGAGCCCTGCCTCACGCGGTCCATTCGCTCACGCTCATGGCTACGG
>JBILDO010000091.1:0-17904 GCA_044352585.1 Verrucomicrobiales bacterium | reverse complement strand
GCCGGGTTTGGCACGCCGGACCTTGAGGCGGAGGTCGCGGGCGAGGGGACCGTTGAGGACGACGGTGGGATCGAGGTCCGGGGAGAGCCTGGCACCGTCGATCTCGAGGATCAGGTCTCCGCGAAGAAGCCTCGAGGCGGCCTCGTCGGCGGGACCGCGCGGGATGACGGTGGCGACCTTCCATCCCTCACCGCGGTGGAAGCGGTCGAAGGTCACGCCCAGGTGCGCCGTCTCCTCGCTCCAGCCCTGGGACGAACGGCTCGCGAAGGAGTCCGTCGCGGACTTGAAGCCGAGATGCGATCCGTTGAGTTCCCCGAGCATCATCGCGACGACGCGGTCGAAGGCGCGGCTGTCGGGCGCGGTGGCGGCGGCCTCCTCGTACTTTTTCCTGACCGAATCCCAATCGCGGTGGTTGAGGGACTCGTCGTACCAGGTGTCGCGCATGATGCGCCAGATCTGGCGGAAGCCGGAGAGCTGGTAGTCATCGCGTTCGTAGGCCTGACGCGCGTTGAAGGAATAGGTCCGCAGCGTCCCCTTCGAGAGGGAGGCGGGGAGGCCCTCGACGAGCCAGAGGATCGTCTCGTCCCGGGCAATCCACCGCGCGAAGACACCGGTCTTGTTCACGAGCAGCGACGGAGTCGAGGGATCGGGAAAGGACACGGCGTAGGTCCCCTTGACGCCCTTGATCTCCGCACTGAAGGCGAGGCGCTTGGAGTCGGCCGACCAGAAGAGTCCGGATTCGGTGGCGTCGGGGATCGCGATGCGGTGGAGCCGCTCCGAGAGGCGGTCGAAATCGATCTTCACCGTCAGGGCCGGGGCGGCCGGTTTCGGGGTGGGCGCCGCCGGAGCCGGAGCAGCGGGTTTGTCGCCCGGCACGGCCGCCTTGGCGGGATCGGCGGACGGTGCGGTTGCGGCGGCGGACGGCTTCCTCTCGCCCGTGGTCGGCGGGTTCGGCGCCGGTGGCGCGGAGGGTGCCGGGGCGGACGGCGGGGCCGGGGCGGGCTCCGGTTTTTTCCGCGCCGCCTCCATCTTTTTCAGGGCGCTCTCGAGGGTGCGGTCGCGCTTGTCCTTCTGTTCGTCGGCGAGGCTGAGATGGACGTAGTAGATGTCGGTCTCGTCCTCGTAGCGCCGCCCGGTGAAGGCGAGGATCTTCCCGTCGGGCGACCAGGCGGGATTGGTGTCGACGTCAGGGTGGCGCGAGAGGTTGTAGGCGGGCGTTTTCCCGTCGGCCGCGGCGATCCAGATGTCGGAGTTGAAATCGTTGTCGGCCACCGCGTAGGCGAGCCACTGTCCGTCGGGCGACCATTCGTAGCGCGGCGCGTTCCACGACTCGAGGAGGCGCTTCGCCTCGCCACCGTCGCGGTTCGAGACCCAAAGATCGCCCGCGCCCGAGATCCACGAGATCCGCTTGCCGCCGGGGACGGCCTGGAGGTCCTGCTTCGCGGCGCCGTCCTTCGTCAGGCGCGTTTCCTTGAAGGCGGTGTTCCGCCACCAATAGGCCTTCCCATCGGCGCGCCCGGCCGACCAGAGATCGGCACCGTCACCGCGGTCGCGGATGAAAAAGATCGACTCCCCGTCCGCGGAGAAGACCGGCTCGCGCTCCTCGTCGGGCGTGCTCGTCACCGCGACCGGTTCCTTCAGTTCGGAATCCATCACCCAGATGTCGCCTCCGGCGGTGAAGGCCATCTCGAGCCCGTCGGAGGAGAAAGTCACGTTGTCGGCCTTCGTCAGGACGCGGCGCACCTCCGGATCGGGCAGGGTGTCCGCGGCGGCTTCGAAGGCGAGGGGACGCGGCCCCTTCTTCGCCCCCTTCCCGGTGAGGGGCAGCCTGACAAAGTCAAATTCCTCGCGGAAGACGATGGCCGATCCGTCGCGGGCGATCGCCGGGCCGATCGCGGGATCCTCGTCCATCGTCGTCAGGGCCTTCTCCGCTCCCGAGGCGAGGTCGTGTTCCCACACGTCGAAGAGTTGCTTGTCGCCCTGGTCTCCGAGGTAATAGAATCCCGAACCATCCGGCTTCCACATCGGCGACCGCGCCTCGCTGTCCCGCGCGATCAGCTTCTTGAAGACCGGCTTCTCCGTCTCGAGTCCCTCGGCGAGCCAGATCTGCGAGGCCTTCGAGCCCCGGTAGCCCTTGCGATAGAGGTCGCTCCCCTCCCGGCAAAAGAGGAGGCGTTTCCCGTCGGGGGAAAGGGCGCCGGAATGGCCTTCGGCATCGAAGAGGAGCCGCTCTGCCTTCCGCTCCCCAGGCTCGACGCGGTAGAAACGGGACGCGCTTTTCGACCCGAAGTCGCGCAGTCCCTCGATGAGGAGCGACTCTCCGTCCGGATACCACTCGACCACCCGCGACCCCTCGGAATGGAAAGTGACCTGCCGAGGAATCCCACCCGCCGTGTCCATCACGAACACCTGGTCCTGGCCCGTGCGGTTGCTGGTGAAGGCAATCCGGGTCCCGTCGGGGGAGAACGCCGGATCCCCCTCGTAGGCCAGGTGCGTCGTCAGTTGTTTCGCAAGTTCGCCCCGCATGTGCGCGAGCCAAAGGTCCCCGGCCCACGAGAAGGCGATCTTCCTGCCGTCCGGCGAAAGCGCCGGGGTGGAGGCGAGGCGGACGGTCACGCGATCGGCCGGTTCTTCAGCGGAGAGCGGCCACGGGGAGAAGGCCTCGAGGAACAGAACCGCGAGGGGCAGAGTCGGTCGGAAGCACTTCATGACGAGCGGAAAAGGTGCGCGGAAACCGGTGCCGCGTCGATCATTCTTTGTTTTGGCTTTCCCGAGTATCGGGAAAGCCGGGACGACAGGATCGAGGCGGGGTTCCCTCCTTGTCGGAAGAAAGGACAAAAAGTGACTAAGGATTTCTCCCCGATTGCGTCCCATCAGCGTATTGAACGGTCGAGGCGGTTTCGATAGATTACCGCCCGCTCCCGGAACGGGTTGTTCCGGGGCAACGATTCCAATATCAGTCGAAAAACCAATCCAAATCCCAGATCTGACACCATGAAAAAACTGCTCGCCACCCTCGCCTGCGCCCTCGTCGCCTCCGTCTCCTTCGCCGGCGAATACCCCGACATCACCATCAGCGAACTCGAATCCGCCATCAAGAAGGGTGACGTCATCCTCCTCGACGTAAACGGTTCGTCCTCCTACGCGAATGGCCACATTCCCGGCGCGATCGACTTCCGCGCGAACAAGGACAAGATCGCCTCGCTCCTCGGCGACAACAAGGACAAGCTCGTCGTCGCCTATTGCGGTGGCCCGACCTGCTCCGCCTACCAGGCCGGTGCCAAGGCCGCCGAGGAAGCCGGCTTCAAGAACATCAAGCACCTCTCCGCGGGTATCTCCGGCTGGCTCCAGGCCGGCAAAGCCACCGAGAAGGCCGACAAGAAGAGCTGATCCCCTTTTTCCCTGACTTCAGGGAATCTCTCTCAAAAAGCGTTCCCGCCGGTGCGGGAGCGCTTTTTTTTTTCAATCGTCGCTCACTCCGGCCAGTCCGGCACGGTTTCCTTCAGGATGTCGCGCAGCCTTGCCTTTTCATCCGGCCGCAGGTGGGCGAATTCCGGATCCGCCGGACTCACCGCAAGGGCGCGGGCCATGCGCTGGTAGATGCGCCGACGGAAACCCTCCGGCAGACTCTGAAACAGCGGCGTATAGATCAGGTGACTGCACCGGTTCCGGAAGAGGTGCGTCTTCAGGTCGAAATCGCGGAGCGATTCGCCGCCGCGCGCGGGACGTCGGTTCGCGAGAAAGGCCTCCCTGAAGGCCGGGTCCCCCTGGATCCCGCCTTCGGGTAGTGTCGCCTCGTCCGCAAAGAGCAGGTATCGGGTCAGTTCCCCGACCTGGCGCTCCATGTCGGCGCGGTCGGCTTCGAGGAAGCTGCCCTTTCCACGCGCCAGCGCCGAACGGAGGCGGTAATGGGTCTCGACGACCCGGTTCACGAAACCGGCTTGGTGCTCGAAGACGAGGTGCGCGAGCAGGTCGCTCGTCGCGACGGGATAGACCGACCAGTCGAATTGCTCGCCCGGCGGCAGCGGGGACGTCACGATCCCCTGGGGCGTGAAACGTCCGATCTGATTGCCCCAGTGTTTTGCGACTCCACCCGCGCCCGTCACGTGCCAGCCTCCGAAGCGGTCCGAGAGCGGGATCTCATGCCCGGAAAGACCGCGCCGGTAGGACTCGAGCCCGCCGCCGGTCGGCCCCGGGATCACCGACTTGATCGCGATCCCCGGCACCTCCCGCGTGTCCTCGTCGGCGTGGCACTTCATGCAGCGCTCCGAGCGCTCCGCCACCGGACGCACCCCGCCCTGCGGGATGTCGAAAATGTAGAAGATTGCCCCCAGCTCCGGATCGATCGAGACCACCTCGATTTTCCCTCCCGGGATGTAGCCGATGTAGATCTCCTCGTTGAAATAGATCGCCCGCGGATTGCGCGGCGAGATGAAGCGCAATTGCAGGCTCGTCGTCGAGTAGACCAGCAACTGGGACGAAGCCGGAATCTTCAGGGCCTTCAGGAGGCTCTCGAGGTAGGCCTTCTCCGAAGATTCATCCAGGGGCAGCTTGCCCTGCTCCAGATCGTCCTTGATCCGCGTGAAAGGATCCTTCGGCGTGCGGTTCCAATAATCGTGCTCCGGCGCCTCGAGGTCCGCGAAGGCCAGCGGATCGACCTCCGCCGCGGCGGCCGCACCCGTTGCCAGGAGACCGAGGCAAAGCGCCGGGAGGAAGAGGCGGGGAAACGACATGCCTCCAATCTAGCGCGGAGGAGGATCCTGTGGCAAGGGGCGCGTTTCGCGACGGGCACCGCCGGCTGCGGCGGCGAACGTGGAAAATCCTTGGCAATCCCCGCCGCCCGGGGCAGGATGATCCCACGCCGGGGCGATCCAGCCCGGGAACCGGCCGAACTCCAATGAACCTCCTCGCCTACGCGGGAAAACTCTTCGCCTGGCTCACCCTGACCTTCGCCGGAAGAAGTCTTTCCGCGATTCTCCTCCTGCTCCTCGGCGGAGTCCTTGCCCTTCTCATCGTGGCCGTCGTCGGACTCAACCGCCGCGCCGACCTCTCGAGCTGGCACGAGATCGTGCTCGAGGAGGAATTCACCGCCGGCTGCGGCGACGAGACCCTCGCCGACTACCTCGCCCGCGAGGACCGGCTTTTCGACGAACTCGAGAACCGCCTCTACGCGCCCGCCCCGGAGGAGGAGGTCGATGCCACCCTCATCCACCGCTTCCGCAAGGGCAGCCCCGCCGATCCCACGACCCACGCGAAGAACTGGAACCGCACCTTCGAACTCATGCCCGAGGGCGGCGCGGCCAAATGCGGCGTCCTCCTCCTCCACGGGATGTCCGACTCGCCCTACAGCCTGCGCACCATCGGCGAACGACTCCACCGCGACGGTGCCCATGTCCTCGGCCTGCGCCTCCCCGGGCATGGCACCGCCCCGTCCGGGCTGCTCGAATTCACCCGCAAGGACATGGACGCCGCCGTGAAGATCGCGATGCGCCACCTCCACGACCGGCTCGGCGACCGTCCCGTCTACCTCGTCGGCTACTCCAATGGCGGGGCCCTCGCCGTCCACTACGGGCTCGAGATGATCGAGGACGAGAGCCTCCCCAAGGTCTCCGGCATCGTCCTCTTTTCCCCCGCCATCGGCGTCACCCCCATGGCCGCGTTCGCCGTCTGGCAGGGCCGCATCGGGCACTGGCTCGGCCTCGAGAAACTCGCCTGGACCTCCATCGCCGCCGAATACGATCCCTACAAATACAATTCCTTCGCCGTGAACGCCGGCGACCAGGTCTACCGGCTCACCGTCGAGATCGGCAGACACCTCGACCGCCTCGCCGGCACCGGGAAACTCGACCATTTTCCTCCGCTGCTCGCCTTCCAGTCCGCCGTCGACGCCACCGTCTCGACCCCGGCCCTCATCGCCGGCCTCTTTTCCAAGCTCCCCGGAGACCAGCACGAACTCGTCCTCTTCGACCTCAACCGCGTCGGCCAGATCGAGAGCTTCGTCACCAACGATCCACGCAAGCATTTGTCTGACCTGATCCGCTCCGCGCAAAAGCCCTTCGCTCTCACCGTCCTGAGGAACCGCGACAGCACCAGCCTCGCCCTTGAAGAACGGCATTACGAGCGCACCGACCTCACCCCGGAGGTCCGCGATCCCGGCCTCGCCTGGCCGCCGGGGGTCTATTCCCTCTCCCACGTCGCCCTGCCCTTCTCCCCCGACGATCCTGTCTACGGAAACGGCCTCTCCCCCGAGCACGAGGGTGCGAAATTCCAGATCGGCAACTTCGTCCTGCGTGGAGAGAAAAGCGTCATCCAGATCTCGCCCGTCGACCAATTGCGCCTGCGCTGGAATCCCTTCTACCCGTGGCTCGAGGAGCGCGTGGCGCGGTTTGTGGGTGAGAAGGCACCCCGCCCAGAGAGCTCTAGAGGCCGGTAACCTCGAAGGACGATGCCCCTCAATGCGCCTCGAGCCAGTTCTCACCGGTCCCGGACTCGACGACGACGGGCACGGCGAGGGGCAGGGCGGTCTTCATCGCTTCCCCGATCTTCGGGACGAGTTCGTCTTTCTCCCCGCGGTGGAGGTCGAAGACGAGTTCGTCGTGCACCTGCAACAGCATGCGCGTGCGGTAGCCGCCCTCGTCGAGCAGGCGCGCGACGCGGACCATCGCGATCTTGATCATGTCGGCAGCGGTGCCCTGGATGGGCGTGTTGATCGCGGTTCGCTCGGCGGCGGAGCGGATCATGCCGTTCTTGGAATTGATGTCGCGGAGGGTGCGGCGGCGGCCGGTGAGGGTCTCAACGTAGCCGTCGCGCCGGGCCTGCTCGATCGTCTCGTCCTGGAAGCGCTTCACCCCGGGATACTGGCGGAAGTATTCGTCGATCACCTCCTGGGCGCCGCCGCGGGAGAGTTCGCCATTGAGCCGCTGGGAGAGGCCGAAGGCGGAGATGCCGTAGATGATGCCGAAGTTCACCATCTTCGCGGTGCGGCGCATGTCGGAGGTGACGCCATCGAGCGGCACGCCGAAGACGCGGGCGGCGGTGGCCTGGTGGATGTCGGCCCCCGATTGGAAGGCCTCGATCATCGCGGGATCGGCGCAGAGCGAGGCCATGACGCGCAACTCGATCTGGGAGTAGTCGGCGGAGAGGATGAGATAGTCGGCGTCGCGCGGGACGAAGGCGCGGCGGATCTCGCGGCCCTGTTCGGAGCGGATCGGGATGTTCTGCAGATTCGGATGGTTCGAGGCGAGGCGTCCGGTCGCGGTGAGGAGCTGGTGGAAGGTCGTATGAATGCGCCCGGTGCCGGGAAAGATCGACTCGGGCAGGGCGTCGACGTAGGTGCTCTTGAGCTTCGCGGCCTCGCGGTAGGCGAGGAGGTCGCGCACGATCTTGTGTTCGGTGGCGAGAGCGGAGAGGGTCTGCTCGTCGGTCTTATACTGTCCGGTCTTGGTCTTCTTGGCCTTGTCGTCGAGGTGGAGTCGCTCGAAGAGGATCTCGCCGACCTGCTTGGGCGAATTGAGATTGAAGGGCGTGCCGGCCGCCTCGTAGACGACTTTCTCGTATTCGGCGATGCGGGCGGCGAGGAGTTCGCCGGTCTCGGCGAGGGCGGCGGGATCGACGCGGATGCCTTCCTTCTCCATCGCGACGAGGACGGGGACGAGGGGACACTCGATCTCGAGGAGGACGCGCTCCTGCCCGGAATCGCGCACCTGTTGGCGCAGGATCGCGGCGAGCTGCCAGGTGACGTCGGCGTCTTCGCTGGCGTAGCGGGCGATGTCGTCGAAGGAAGGTCCGCCCTCGGGCGCGGGGGTGGCCCCGCTCATTTCGGCCTCGCCGAAGAGATTGAGCTGGCCGGTCTTCTCCACGATCTTGGCGCCGAAGACGGAGTCGTAGCTGATGGGGGTGTAGCCGAGGAGGGACTCGGCGAGGTAGTCCATCTTGTGCCGCTGCTCGGGCTCGACGAGGCTGTGGGCGAGCATCGTGTCGAAGAGGGGCGGGCTCACGGGAATTCCCTGCCAAAGCAACACGCCGGTGTCGAACTTGAGGTTGTGCCCGGTCTTCTCGATGCGCGGATCGGCGAAGAGGCCGCGGAATTCCGCGAGCACGGCCTTGCCGGCTTCGCCCGGGGGCACCTCGACGTAGGTGCCGTGATGGGCCTCCCAGGAAAAGGCGAGCCCGATGACGGAGGTGGTCTTTTCGTCGAGCGAGGTGGTCTCGAGGTCGAAGCACCAGGCATCCCTCGATCCCAGTTCGGCGATGAGGGCAGCGCGTCCCGCGGCATCTTGGGCGCGGATGGAGCGGTAGTCTTTCGTGAGGTCGGCGATGGTCTTGAGCTCGGCGACTTTTGCTCCGCTCTCGCTCTCGCTGGTGGTGTGGCCGCGGCCGGACTGGAAACCTTCACCGAAGAGCCGCTTGCCAAGGGCGTTGAACTCGAACTCGACGAAGAGGGACTTCAGCGCCTCGTCGCGGCGGGGGCTGATGCGGATCTGGTCGAAGGAGGTGGTGACGGGGGCGTCGGTCAGGATGGTGACGAGCTTCTTCGATAGGAGGGCCTGGTCGCGGTGGGTTTCGAAGGCCTCCTTCTGCTTGCCCTTGAGCCGGTCTGTGTGGGCGAGGATCTCCTCGAGCGAGCCGAACTCAGCGATCAATTTCTTCGCGGTCTTTTCGCCAATCCCGGGGACGCCGGGGATGTTGTCGGAGGCATCGCCCCAGAGCCCGAGCACGTCGATGGTCTGGAGGGGATCCTTCACCTCCCAGAGTTCGCGGATTTTCGCCGGGTCGAGTATCTCAGCGGTGTTGCCCTGACGCCCGGGTTTGTAAATGAGGGTCTTGTCGGTGACGAGCTGGGCGAAATCCTTGTCGGGCGTGACCATATAGGTGACGAAGTCGCCCATGGCCTCGGCCTTTTTCGCGAGGGTGCCGATGACGTCGTCGGCCTCCCAGCCGGGGCACTCGATCACGGGGATGTCGAAGGCCTCGATGATCCGCTTCACGTGGGGAAGCTGCAGGGAGAGGTCCTCGGGCATCTCCTCGCGGGTGCCCTTGTAAGCCGGGTAATCCAAGTGTCGCTGGGTCGGCTCCGGCGTGTCGAAGACGACGGCGAGGTGGGTGGGACTCTGCTTCTCGAGGAGGTCGAGCAGGGTCGAGGTGAAGCCAAAGAGGGCCGAGGTGTTGAAACGCTTCGAGGTGTAGATGGGTGAACGGATCAGGGCGAAGTGGGCTCGGTAAACGAGGGCCATGCCGTCGAGAAGAAAGAGTCGCTTGGGGGCATCGGCCATCCCGCAAGGGAACGGCGGGGAACCGGGGAAGTCAAGGGGAGCGGAGTGGGTCCGTGGTCGGTGACCGGTGATCTGTAATCAGAGGTCGGAAGACGGAGGTCGGAGGTATTTCACCACAAGGCCGGGGGCTCGGCTCCGGTGGTGGTGCTTTTCTTGAGGGGCTTGGCTCCGACTTCCTTTCTCCATTCGTTCAACAATCCGGAGAACTCCTCGACGAGACCGCTCTCGAGTTGCTCGAGGTTGTTGTGCTGCTGGGGATCGGTGGGCAGGTCGTAGAGCTCGTAGGCGCCGTCCTCGAGGTCCTGGATGAGGATGTGGTTGCCCTTGCGCACGGCGCTGGCGGGGAAGCCGCCCTGGTTCGAATAATGCGGGTAGTGGAAGTAGATGGGACCGCGGTCGAACTTGGCGAAGGGATTGCGGAGGAGCGGGACGATGCTGACGCCATCGACGTGCTGGTCGGGCTTCGCGGGGAGTCCGGCCATCTCGAGGAGGGTGGGATAGAAATCGGTGCTGAGGGCGGGCGCGCTGCAGACGGTGCCCGGCGCGGCGACACCGGGCCAGCGCACGACGAGGGGGACGCGGACCCCGCCTTCATAGATCCAGCCCTTGCCGGCGCGGTAGGGCAGGTTCGAAGTGGGCTCGCCCTCGGAGGTGGAGACGCCGCCGTTGTCGGAGGTGAAGACGATGGCGGTGCTCTCGCGCAGGTTGAGGTCGTCGAGTTTGGCGAGGACCCGGCCGACGGCGGTGTCGAGGCTCTCGACCATGGCGGCGTAAACGGCATGATCCTGGCGGATGCGGACCTTGCGGGGCTCCTTCGTGTCGGGCCAGACCTGGCGCTCGCGACCGGGGTCGAAACGGCCTTCTTCGGTGTTCAGCCCCAGGGTGGCGGCCTTCTTCTCGTACTTCTCGACGAGCTCCTGCGGCGCCTGCAGGGGCGTGTGGACGGCGTAGAAGGAGAGGTTCAGGAAAAAGGGCTGGTTCGTCTTGGCGGATTCCTCGATGAAGGTGACGGATTCCTCGGCGAGGCGGGTGGTGAGGTATTCGCCCTCGGGTCCGGAAGGCAGGTTCGTGACGTTCTTGTAGGGGGCGAAGTGGCTGTGCGGCAGTCCGTTTTCACCGCCGCCACGATTGAGGTCGAAGCCCTGGTCGGTGGGCAGGGCCCCGGTGCCGCCGAGGTGCCACTTGCCGATGTGGCCGGTGCGGTAACCGGCCTCCTTGAAGGCTTCGGCGAGGGTGACCTCGGAAAGGGCGAGCTCGGTCTCGAAATCGGCGGGATCGAACTTTCCGGCGCGTTGTCCGGTGAAGTAATTGGTCGCGCCGAGCCGGGCGGGATGTTTTCCCGTGAGGATGCTGGCGCGGGTGGGCGAGCAGACGGGCGACGCGGCGTAGAAGTCGGTGAAAACCATCCCGCTCTTGGCGAGGGAGTCGAGATGGGGCGTCTCGTAGAAGGTCTCGGGATGGGCGAAACGGACGTCGCGGCAACCGAGGTCGTCGGCGAGGATGAAGACGACGTTGAGCTTGTCCTGTCCTGCGGCGGAGCCGGCCATGCCAAGGAACGCGGGGAAGGACAGTGCGAAAGCGACGGGGACGGCAAGGGACCGGATGTTCATGCGGGCGGGAAAGCTTACTCGTTGCGGCGCTCCGCGGCAACCGCGGTCCGTTGTCTCCGCGCATCCGCCACCCGACCGATGATCCGGTCAGTGGGTCTCGATCTTTTGCGGTCGGGGCGGAAGCTGCGGCCCCGCGCCGGAAGCGGGAAGGACGACGGGGTCGGGCACGGCGGGCAACGCGGGCACGGAAGCTGCCGACGAAGCGGAGGAAGGCGCGGGTTCTACCCCGCTCTCGAGTTTGCGGAGGCGCAGGTGCAGGGAATCGTTCTCCTGCGTGAGGCGCTCGATCTGGTCCTGGAGGCGGATGATGTGCTTTTCATCGCCGGTGAAGAGGTCGCCGGAGGCGACACGCTTCCAATGGATCCCGTAGATCCAGCCGGCGAGGCCGAACCCCGCGAGGAGAAGCAGGACGAGGGACTGGACCGGTGTGAGCGCCTTCACGAGCGATGCGTTGACGCGGGCTTATTTTGCCTTCTTCGAGCCGAAGATGCCGCGGAGGTTGAGGCCCTTCTTTTCTCCCGGGGGAGCGGCGGTGTCGGCCGAGGTTTGCGATGCATTGCGGTCCGGGGAGGATGGAGCGGAACCGGGCGCGCGGGGATCCTCCTCGGTGATGACGAGGCGAAGGTCGGCCGGCACGTTCGCCACGTAATCCCACGAACGGAGCGGCAATTCATCCCCGCGGGGATCGTAGGCCTGCACCTTGCGGCGGATGAGGGTGCCCTTCGCGTCGTAGATCTGCTCCTCGGAAAAGCGGCCGAGGGTGTCGTAGATCTGAAGGCCGCGGTACTTGAACTGGTCGCGCCCGTCGTAGATGAGGACTTCGCCAGGACGGCCGGAATCATCGAGCATGATCATGCGGCGCTGCAGCTTGACGCCGTTCTTGCTCTTGGTGACCTGCTCCAAGGTGTTCGTGAGAAGATCCTGTTTCGATTCGGTGAAGGAACCGTCGGAATGGTGGATGGCGCGGCCCCAGATGTCGATGGGTTTGCCCTGGGTCTGGCGGAGCTTGACTTTGTGCTGGCTGAGGGCCTCGCGGGTGCTCTGGGGAAGGATCATGTCGCCACCGCTGATCCCGCCGCCTGGGACACCGAGCTCGGTCCCGGCGGCTGCACCCGCCTGTCGTTGCGCGGATTGGACGGCCTGGGGGCTCACGCCGGTCTGCCCGTTCACCTTCTTGGTGTGGAACTGCGCGAGGACCGCCTGCGACATCGCCAGCGCGACGCCGCTCCCGATGATGAACGATTGAACCGCGGGCTTGAACATGACGGTATCCAAGCTACGGCCCGGGCGGACGCTCCGCAAGCCTTTCCCGAGAAATCCAATGGCGCGCTTCCCCCGGCCCACCCGGTCAGCGATGCTTTTTGATGAAGGACTTGAGCTTGGGCGCGTTCTGGTAACCGGTGAGGCGTCCCACCTCGCGCCCGTCCTTGACCGCGACGACGGTGGGGAGCGAGGTGACGCGGTAACGGTCGGCGAGGTCGGATTGGCGGTCGACGTTCACGGTCTGGAAGCTGACTCCGCCCTCTTCCGCGGCGACGGAGGCGAAAACGGGCTTCATTTTCTGGCAGGCCCCGCACCAGTCGGCCTCGAACTTGAGGATCTTAAGATCGGAGGCGCCGGCCTGCAGCGGAGCCGACAAGAGTGCGCCAAAAACAAGAAGCGAGGGGAGAAAACGGGGGGGCAGGCGTGAGGTCATGGTATTTTTGAAGGTTACGCGGATTCAAAGGATTGGACGCGCCTTCTCCGCGGACCTTGCAAAATTTCCCGGCAGGCTCAGGCAATCAGAGCATGCCGGTCGAGCCAGGCTTGGACGAACTCCTCGGTTTCCTCGGAGACGTCGGTGTTGAAGCGGCATTCGAGCTCGCCGATCTCCCATTCGGAGGAGGGGCCGCGCCTCGTGACCGAGAGGGTGGCGCGCTCGGGACAGAGCACTCGGTAGATGTAGAGATGGCCCTCGCGGACGCGACCGGCGTAGCTGGCGACGCAGTTTCCCTGCATCTCGCCTTCATCGACGAGATCGGAAGCGCTCGTGACCGGCTCGATCCGGCCCGGGATCCCCGGTATCGGCGGAACCGGAAAACAGGCGGGGCCGCACGCGTTCGCCTCGATGAGCTGGCGGACACGGCGGCGGTAGTGTTCGGAGACTTCCTCGTGCACGGCGCGGAGGCGGGCGAGGTTCTGGAGGGTCTGGCAGTGGGGACCGGTGCGCAGTTCTTCCTGCATCCGCAGCGTGCTGGTGATGAGGTGCACGACGCGGCCCCGGTAGATCTCGGACCGGTCTTCGGCGACTTCCTCGAGCAAGCGCGGAGTCGCCGCGCCCGAGGCCCTCGCATCGAGCAGGATCTCGACGACGCCGGTGTTGATCGAGCTGAGGTGATTGAGGCGCGGCTTCGGTTCCCGCAAGGCCTCGCCGATGACGAGCTTGATGGCGGGCCAGTTGTCGCCGTTGACACAACGTGGATCGATCTTGCGAAAGAGATTCACCGCCGCGGGCGAGGCGGGCAGGCCGAGGATCTCGAGGAGGTCGCGCTGGCGCATTCCGCTGCAGCGGAGCGAGGCAATGAGCCCGCGATCGCCGTTGAGCTTCTGTGCGAGGGCGAAGGCGAGGGCTGGATTCGATTCGGCCAGTTCCGCCGCATCGGGATCGTGATGCAACATCACGAGGAGCTGCCACTGGTGGGTTCGGAACGGCTCGAGGATGCGGGCGGTGCGTTTCGCGAGGGAGAAGCGGAATTGGTCGAAAGCGCGCTTGCGCTGTCGGGCCGGGGAGAGGGGTCGGTCGCATGGGGCCGAGATCGCGTCGTCAAAAAACTCGAAGAGCATCTGTCCGCCCGACTTCTTCGCGGCGGCCGCGTCCCGCCCCGGCGAGGCGGCGGGACGACGATAGGGAAAGACGAGACGGAACTCCGGAGTGAAGCTTTCCCATTCTCCCGATCGGCCCCGGCGCATCACCGAGCGCGGAACGGGCGACCCGGTGATGCGCATTTCCACCAAGCCGCGGGCAAGGCAAAGGGAGCCGTTCCGGAACGAGATTCCGGTCTGGGGTTCGGGCAGTGAGGAGGGCATCGGAACCTTCAAAAAAGTCCACCTCCCGAAGGGTTGCAACGGGTGCCTTCGGCTTACGGCGTTTTTCGATTCTCCCGCTTTCGCACTATTGATTTTTCCGATTGGATTTTCCCATCGGGATCCTTCCTCCTCACCGCCATTGTCCATTGTCACCCCGTCGAATCCGCGCGATACTCCCCGACTCTCCCCGATGTCCTCCACTTCTCCACGCACCGAGTTCTCCGTCGGGCTGTTCGTGCTCCTGGGCGCGGTCCTTGTCGGCGGGGTGGTGATGAAGTTCAGCGGAGCCTCGATCACGGGGCGCGGTGGTTATCCGATCATCGTCGAGGTCAACGACGCCACCGGGATCCGCGAAGGCGTGCCGGTTCGATTCGGGGGGATCGACATCGGGCGCGTCTCGGGGATGCCGGGACTGAACGAGGACCAGGTCCTGCTCTCGATTCCGCTGGAGATCTTTCCCGAACACCGCATTCCCGAGGGTTCCACCGCGAAGGTCGGGACGAGCGGCCTCATGGGCGACAGCTTCGTGCGCATCCTCCCGCCCGACCGCCCCACCGGGGCCTTTCTTCCCGAAGGCCATCGTCTCATCGCGGAACCGTCCGGCAACCTCGCCGATCTCGCGGGTGAGGCGGGCGAAGCCTTCGACGGAATGAGCGACGCGTCGGTGGAGATCCGCGCCGCGGCGCAGCGCGTCGAGCGGCTCGCGGCGAAACTCGAGGGCGAACTGCTCAGCGATCAAAACCTCGGGAATCTCGGGGTCATCCTCGCCGAACTGAAGACCACCTCGGTGAACCTGCGCTCCGTTTCCGGCGAACTCGCCCCCGCCCTCGCCGAGGCCCGCGCCTCGCTCGCGGAAGTCGGATCGGCGGCGAAGGAGGCGAAGAGGACCTTTGGCACGATCGACGAGGGAATGAAGGATCTCGGAGGCACGCTCGCGTCGATGCAGCCGGTCCTGAAGGAATTCGACGGCAGCCTCGACGATCTCCGCGCCACCCTCGCGCAGGTGAACACGCTTCTCGACAAAATGGAGAACGGCGACGGCCTCGCCGCCGCCCTCCTCAACGACGGCGAGCTGAAGCGCGACCTCGAGTCCTTCGTCGACAAGTTGAACCGGAGCGGCATCCTCTTCTACCCCCGCGAGGGCGGGTCGCCGCGGATTCCCGGATTGGAAGGCCCGGAAACGACCTCGCGCGACTCCGACGGGGACAAGCCCGTTTTTCCCGGCCTGCGCCGCCAGCCCTGATCCGCCATGACCTTCCTGGTGATCCTGAAACGTTTCGAAGTGTGGCTGCTCCTCGCCATCGTGGCCGCTCTCGTCGCTTTCGCCTTCCAGCCGGGGCCGTCTCCGGAGGATCCGACCGCCCCGGCCGGAGGCCCCGTCACGGCGGTCGTGATTCCTGACAAACCCACCAAAGAGGATCCCGCCGCGCCCCCGGAGGAAGCGTCCGTCCTTTCCCTCGGCGCGGTCAAGGTCGAGCCCTCCGGCGGAGGGTGGATCGTCGAGACGACGCTCGCGGGCCGATCGCCGACCGGGTCGGATCTCGTCCTCGACGAGTCTTCCGTGACCGCGGCGAACGACCGTGGCGAGCCGGTGGCGCGTTTTTTCGAGCCGTTCCGCGGATCCGCCGCGCTCGCGGGCGGGGAGGATTCCATGGCGACACTGCGCTGGTGGCTGCCGCGCCCCGCCGAGTCCCTCCGGCTCGACGTCGGGGGAGCGAGCCTCGCCGTGGACCTTCCCTGAGTCCGGGTCCCTTCTTTCCCTGCATGACCTCCGCCACGGCCGAATTCCTCCTCGTCAACAACAACAACACCCGGACGAAATTCGCGCTCGCGACGCGGTCCGAGATCCTCGACCACCGCGTCATGCTCTCGCGCGAGGTGACGGAGACATCGGTCCGCGAACTCCTCGCCGGCTGGGATTACGAACGGGTCGTGCTCGCGTCGGTGGTGCCGGCGAACGTGCCCGCGCTCGTTGCGGCGCACGACGGGAAGCCGCTGTTGGAGCTTTCGCACCGGCTCGAGCTGGGCGTGATCGTGGATTTCCCCGACCCTTCCCGGATCGGCGCCGACCGCCTCGCCAATGCCGTCGCGGTCGCGGAGCGACGCTTTGGGGAACCCGTCGTCGTCGTCGACTTTGGCACGGCGGTGACCTTCGACATCATCGATGCGCGACCGGCCTACATCGGCGGCGTGATCGCCCCGGGCCTCGACGCGATGCGGGTTTACCTGCACGAGCGCACCGCCCTCCTCCCGAAAATCGAGATCGCCCGGCCACCATCCGCGATCGGCAAGTCGACCGTGCACGCGATGCAATCGGGCGCCTATCACGGCTACCGCGGCCTCGTCCTCGAGATCCTGCGGCGCATCGAGGAGGAGATGGGAGCCCCGGCAAAAACGATTGCCACGGGGGGATATGCGGCTTTCATAGCCGACGATCTGCCGGAAATCCACGCGGTGGAACCGTATCTCACCCTCCAAGGCCTCCTCCGGGTCGCGAACCTCAACTTTCCCACATGACAGAACCCACGGTCATCGGCATCGACTTCGGCGGCACCTCGGTCAAGCTCGCCGTCGTCGCCGGAGAAAACCTCCTCACCGAAGTCCATCGCATCCCGACCCAGGACTTCGAGGATCCGGACACGCTCATCGAACGGATTGCCGAAGTCGTCGCCGACCTGCGCCGGGAACACCCCGGAATCGCCGCGATCGGAATCGGTGTGCCCGGAGCGGTCAATTTCGTGACGGGTTGGACCTACAACCTCACCAATGTGAAGGGTTGGACCGCGATTCCCCTGCGCGACATTATGAGGGCAAAGACCGGCTTGCCCACCGTGATCGAAAACGACGCGAATTGCATGGCCTATGCCGAGTGGAAGTTCGGCGCGGCGAAAGGCTTTGCACACGCCGTCTGCGTCACCCTCGGGACGGGAGTCGGCGGTGGCCTCATCCTCAACGGCGACCTGTTTCGCGGAGCCGCCTGCGCCGCCGGCGAGATCGGACAGATGAGCATCGACCTGCACGGCGTGCCGGGACCCTACGGGAACACCGGCGCCCTCGAACGCTACATCGGCAACCGCCAGATCGTCGAGATGGCCGAGTCGCTCTATCGCGAGCGCGGCGCGGCGGCCCCCTCGCCGCTCACGCCCGAGTCCCTCGCCGCCGCGGCGAAGGCCGGCGACCCGGTCGCCCTCGAGGTCTGGCGACGCGTCGCGGAATGCCTCGGATTTTGTCTCATGAGCGTCGTCTACCTCCTCAACCCGGAAGCCATCGTCGTCGGAGGCGGCGTTTCCGAAGCCGGAGAGCTGCTCTTCGACCCGCTCCGGGAAACGCTCCGGAACTCCCTCACCCCCGAGTGCTTCGACCACCTCAAGCTGGTCCACGCGCGGTTTGGAAACACCGCCGGGATCCTCGGCAGTTCGGCCATGGCCGCCGGTTTGGTCGGCGCGTAAATATTTTTACGGAAATCTAGTGTAGTCCGCCTTACAGATTGTTAAATAAAACTTGCCTCATGTTTCTAGTGATGTAAGGACTCTCCGTCATGAGAGTTGCCGTTCCCATCGTGTTGAAGCCTTCGGTGCGCAACAAGCTTGTGAGGTATAGCAAAGCGACCAACGTCTCTCCGAAACTGCGGATCCGTTCGCGGATCATCCTTCTTGCCAGCGAAGGCAAAACCAATCAGGAGATCGCTGCGGAACTCGGGCAGGACCAGCCCAAGGTGGGAAGGTGGCGCAAGCGTTTCGCCGAGCATGGTCTGGCAGGCATTGAGAAAGACAAGAGCCGCCCGGGTCGGATCGAGGCGATCGCACAGGCCAAAGAGAGCGAGATTGTGCGCATGACCGTGGAGACCAAACCCGCCGGAGAGACTCACTGGAGTCGCTCCTCGATGGCGAAGGCCTCCGGCGTGAGCGAATCGACGGTCGGGCGCATCTGGGCGCGTCATGGGATCAAACCGCACC
>JBILDO010000120.1:0-5529 GCA_044352585.1 Verrucomicrobiales bacterium | reverse complement strand
GGAGCGCACGCAGGTCGTCCGCTTCGGGACGCTCGCCTACGGCTCGCGTCCCTTCGCTCCCGACCTGCGTGCCGCGCTTCCACCGGTAGAGCAGGTCCGTGCTCACGCACAGCTCCTCGGCGAGTTCAGCGACGGGTTTGCCGGTTCTCAGGAGTTCCACGGCCTGCGCCTTGAACTCCTCGGTGTATCGTTTACGGGTCTTAGTGGCCATCCTCTTGATTTTGATCTTGGATGGTCCAAAAAGCTAGCTCACCTCAGAGGGCGGGGCTCTCCTCAAGGCATCGCCAGAGGGTGGCGAGCCACAGCCCGGTAGCGGGATCACCTCTCCGCAACCCGTTGTGACACTTCGCCACCTTCGGACTCAACTCCGGCTCGAACCGGTTCGCCTTGCCGGATGATCCGGCGCCGGGAACTCTCCTGGCGCACCCGGGCCGCCGAAATGATCCGAGCGACATCGAAGTCGTGCCGGGCGGCCACCGCTTCCTTCTGCGAGCGCACTTGCTCGACGATGCCCATGTCGGTGTCAGTTGTCATCTCCGATCAAATCTTCCGGGGTGCAGATCACTGTCGCCCGAAAACCGAAGCCTGCAACGCAATCCGAGATTCGCCTCCAGTTCCGCGGATTGGCGAGGTGCTTGCAGTTCCACGTCACCAGGTAGTCGATCCGGTGAACCGAAGCCACGGCGATGTGAATCGCGTCGTCCGCGGCCTTTGGGGGGATGATCTGCCTGGCCAGGAGCATCTCGGCAATCAAGCGAACGTCGTCCGTCAGCTCAAGTAGCGGAATCCCATCGAGCAGGTCAACCCGCCTCTTCGCCATCGCCGCCTCACCCTCGGCGCACTCGTCCAACACGGTCTGGGAGCAGACGAGATCGAACTCGTGCCGATATTGATCCCACCAGATGCGCGTGAGATTCTGACGAGCCGCCTCGACAAGTCTTTGCGCCGGCCGGCCGGTGTAGAGGCTCGGAATCGTCGTTTCGATGTAGGCCGTTGCCATCGTGAGCGGGATACTTCTTTGACGCAAGGTCCTTGTTCGTATGACTGCCCCAAGTGATATCCACCGTTGGGAAGCCAGCCCCGAGAATGCCCAAAATTCCCCGTCCTGACAAGGAATTTCCCCGGCCGGGTGCTCCGGTTCCATCACGAGTGGGCAGTCCGCGCGTTCCCCACGCAGCCCGGGATCACTGGGCGTGGCATCGAGATATCGGGACGCCCCTCATTCCCTCAGTCTCTTCCATTCGCGGAATCTGCCTTATTCGCCTCATTCGCGTTGCAAAAAGAGATCCAACGCGAATGGAACGAATGAAGCGAATGGCCGCGAATCCCGACCGACGACCGCTTCCCGCAGTCTCTCCCATTCGCGGAATCCGGCCCATTCGCCTCATTCGCGTTCCAAAAAAGTCACGCCACGATCCATTCGCGTGACATTTTCGTCCGGTCGTGCTGAAATCGCCGGGTCATGAACTTCGAGGACGCAACCTACGAGATCATCGGCTGCGCCATGCGAGTCCACAGCGCCCTCGGGCCGGGGCTCAGGGAGAAGCCCTATGAGAACGCCCTCGTGATCGAACTGCGTCTCCAAGGGCTCCGGCCCGAAGCCCAGAAAGCGTATCCGATCCGGTATCTGGACCATATCGTGGGCGACTGCATCCCGGACATCACGGTGGACCGCAAGGTGCTCGTCGATGCCAAGTCCATCGATGCGATCGGCGAGAACGAACAGGCCCAGATGCTAAACTACCTGCGCATCTCGCGGCTCGCAGTCGGTCTGGTTGTGAACTTCAAGAACCACAAGCTGGAATGGAAGCGCGTCATTTTCTCCAGCGCGGGGGATGAGGGGTGGTGAGGAGGATGCGAGTTCCAAAAAATCCCGACCGACGCACCCTCCCACGACCTCTTCCATCCGCGTAATCCGCCTCATTCGCTTGATTCGCGTTCCACAAAAGGATCCAACGCGAATTACACGAATGGAGCGAATGGCCGCGAATCCCGACCGACGCCCCCCTCCCAACGACCTCTTCCATCCGCGTAATCCGCTTCATTCGCTTCATTCGCGTTCCAAAAGAATCCAACGCGAATTACACGAATGGATCGAATGGCCGCGAATCCCGACCGACGCCCCCTCCCAACGACCTCTTCCATCCGCGTAATCCGCTTCATTCGCTTCATTCGCTTCATTCGCGTTCCAAAAGAATCCAAAACGACCAAGGACCGCCCTCCCCTTTCCCTCCCGGCAACTCCGCCTTCGCGCCGGGAATGGGCTTGTCGCGGGGCGTGGGTGCCCCTAGAACGGTGGGTGAATCCCGCCGATGCGCCTCGCCTCCGTCCTCACGCCGCCCGATGACCATCACCTCGCCCTCGCCGCCCAGTGCGGGGTGGAGGAGATCACGGTGCGTTATCCGGGTCCCCACCTCGATGAACTGCTGCGCACCAAGGCACGGATCGAGGCCCATGGGATGAGGCTGGGGATCGTGGAGGGATACCTGCCGATCGAGAAGCTGAAGCTCGGCCGGGACGAGGACGGGGCGGAAATGGAGGCGATGCGGACGCTGCTGCGCCACCTCGGCGAGGCGGAGGTGCCGCTGCTCTGCTACAACTTCATGGCGGGCACGGACTGGGTGCGCACCCGGCTCGACGCGCCGGAGCGCGGCGGGGCGCTCGTGACGGCCTTCGACCTGGCCGCGGCGGAGCAGGCGCGCTCGCTCAGCGCCACGGCCGGGACGATCGACGACGAGGAGGTCACGGCGGAGGCGCTGTGGGAGAATCTGGAGCGCTTCCTCGCGGGACTGCTGCCGGTGGCGGAGTCGTGCGGGGTGACCCTGGCGATGCATCCGGACGATCCTCCCCTGCCCTCCTTCGCGGGGAAGGCGCGGATCATGAACTCGGTCGGGAACTTCGAGCGGCTCATGGCGCTGGCCCCGAGCCGGAGCAACGCGATCTGTTTCTGTCAGGGCACCTTCGCGGCGATTGGGGTGGACATCCCGGCGACGATCCGGCGGCTGGGGCCCCACCTCCGCTACGTGCATTTCCGCGACGTGCGGGGGACGGCGGAGCGGTTCGCGGAGACCTTCCACGACAACGGCCCCACGGACATGGTCGCGGCGATGGCGGCGTATCGCGAGGTGGGCTTCGACGGTCCGATGCGGCCGGACCACGTCCCCCAGCTGGACGGGGAGGAAGACGGCGAACCGGGCTACACGATGATGGGCCGCCTCTACGCCTACGGCTACATGCGGGGATTGATGCAGGCGGTGGCAAGATGAAGACGGACGAACTCCCCGATCGGCAACCCGGTTCCCTCCCGCCCTGGCAGGAGGACGAGCTGCCGGCCCCCCTGCCCTTCGGCCTGCGCAACGCGCTGAAGACGATCGGGCCGGGGGCGATCCTGCTGGTCGGGGCGATCGGGATGGGCGAATGGATCGCGGGGCCGCTCTTCGTGGTGCAGCACGGGCGCGGGGTCCTCTGGATCGCGACGCTGGCCTTTGTCCTGCAATCGCTCCTCAATCTCGAGGCGGTGCGCTACACACTCTACACGGGCGAGCCGGTGATCACGGGCCTGATGCGGATGCGGCCGGGCTCGCGGGTCTGGGGCACGGCCTACGGTCTCGCGGCCTGCGCCCAGCTCGGGATGCCGGCGGCGGCGGCGGGCTGCGCGGGAGTCGCTTTTGCCCTCTGGCAGGGTCGCGCCCCGGTCGACGCGGACCACACGCCGGTGACGTGGATCACGGTGGCGCTGGTGGTCGTAGCGACGGCGGTGCTCTGCTCGGGCCGGAAGGTGGAGCGGCTCCTCGAGCGGCTCTCGTGGATGATGATCCTGTTCATCTTCGGCTTCCTCCTCTGGGTGAATGTCACCTTCGTGCCCTTCGGGGACTGGGGGCGCACCTTCGCGGGCTTCTTCCAGTTCGGCACGGTGCCGGAGCAGGTGGACTTCGTGATGCTGGCGGTCTTCGCGGCCCTCGCGGGATCGGGCGGGATCGGCAATCTCGCGATCGCGAGCTGGTTCCGCGACAAGGGCTTCGGCATGGGGGCGAAGACGGGCAACCTGGGCGGAGTCTGGAGCCGCGAGCAAACCCTCGCCCCGGTGGGCCGGGTCTTCCCCATCACGGCGGAGAATCTCCGCCGCTGGCGCGACTGGTGGCGCTACGCGATCCTCGATCAATCGGGTCTCTGGCTGCTGGGCTGCATCGTCGGCATGTTCCTGATGGTGAATCTCGCCTCGTCGCTCTTCGAGCCGGGCATGGAGATCTCGGGCGTGGCCGCGGGGGTCTTCCAGGCCTCGGAGATGCGCAAGGTGTGGGAGGGATTCTGGCTCCTCGCACTGATGAACGGATTCTGGATCCTCTTCTCGACGACGCTGACGAACGTCGACGTGCTCGCCCGGGTCGTGACGGACATCCTCTGGGCGGGTGGCCGCACGCCGCGGACGATGCCGGTGGGGCGTCTCTACGGACTGCTCCTCCTCGGCTTCACCGTACTCGCCTGTCTCGGCGCCTTCCTCGGCGACGCGAAGCTGCTCCTGACGATCCTCGGCACGGCCGCCGCGCCGATCAACGCCTTTTCCGCGCTGCAGATCCTGCGGCTGAACACGACGCTGCTGCCGCGCGAGCTCCGTCCGCCGCTCTGGCGGAAGATCGCGCTGGTCGCCTGCGCCCTCTTTTACGGAGCGATCACGGTCGCGATGATCCAGCAACTCCTTTCCGCCTGACAAACCCACTGCTCATGTCCCGCATCACCTCCATCGAAACGGCGATCCCGTCGGGGATCATGCCGAACCTGCTCCTCCTCCGCATCCGCACCGAAGACGGATTCATCGGCTGCGGCGAGACCTACTACACGCCGCACGCGATCGCCGCGCTGATCCACGACTGGTTCGCGGAACGGCTCCTCGGCGCGGACGCGCTCGCGATCGAGGGGCACTGGCGTTTCCTCTACGAACGGTGCACGCCCTTCGGCCATCCCGGCGCGGAGATGCGGGCGCTCTCGGCGGTCGATCTCGCCCTGTGGGATGTGCTGGGGCAGGCCTGCAACCAACCGGTCTACCGCCTCCTCGGCGGGCCGGTGCGCGAGTCGATCCCGGTCTACAACACCAGCGGCGGCCCGAGCTACGGAGCGCTCGCGGGGGCGGTGGAGACGCCGCGCCATCCGGGGTGGCCGGGCTACGGGGACATCGGATCGCCGGGACCGCTCCAGGACAACTGGTCCTCGCATTTCGCCGCGGGTGACCTCGCCGAGGAATTGCTGGCCGAAGGGATCACGGCGATGAAGCTGTGGCCCTTCGACCGGGCCGCGCACCGAAATGGAGGCCTCCACATCTCGTGGGACGACGTCGAGGAAGGGATGAAGCCGCTCCGCGAGATCCGCGAACGGGTCGGCATGAAGATGGACATCGCGATCGAGGGGCACGCCTTTTTCCAACTGCCCGCGGCTCTCCGCATCGCCGAGGCCCTGCGCGAGATCCGGCCGCTCTGGCTCGAGGATGTCCTCCGCGTCGACCACGTCGCGACCCTCGCCGATTTCCGCCGCCGC
>JBILDO010000090.1:0-18232 GCA_044352585.1 Verrucomicrobiales bacterium | reverse complement strand
CAGCATTGACATAGAATTCAAAGATCGACTGTCCGGAAAACGGGGTAATGGGATCTGCCGAGATTGCGACCTGCTTCATGCTCGGAGTAATGAGAATCTCATACTTCAGTAGTGCTCCTCTGTGAGTGTAGCTGATGTGAGTCACACCGCCAGTATCATCGGAAATCTCGGGATCAGAACCGAGAAAGTGGGCGATGGGAGAGTGATCCATGAATCCGTGAATTTTGAGCCGAACGTCTAGCTCATCCACGGCGGGGAGGGAAGCCCGAATTCAAACTGGAGCGTTACCCGCCGTTGGATGGAGCGCCTTGTTCGCTGTTGGATTTAGGAGAGAAGAATGTGGCTAAACACAGAATTGCTAGTCCAATAATGGGGAGCCACGTGATCAGGAACTTGAATCCGAATACCCTGAAAGCATAGAAATCAAAGTCTCGGGGAAAATACTTGGCGTTCAGTGCGACTGCGAGCATGACAGTCAAGCCAGTAACTCCGATCAGCACTAGCCATCCCCTAGAGTCCTGCCAGATTCTGTTGCCTGTTGAACGGCAATAGCGACTCAACCCAAAACAATATGCACCAATAATGATCGCCATACCAATAGCCGAACCAAGATACTGTAGTATGCGGAAAACATGAAGTGGATCACCTCCTAACGAAAGGACCTCCTTGCTCAACATGGGAAACAGCGAAACCGCAGCGCCTGATTGATGAGTGAAACTATCTATGAAATTATGTGACAGAGCTCCTATAAAAATGGCGAACGCTACGGTGAGTAGAGTACGCATCCCGACAAGCCTGTCGATCCCCCAACTCATGAGAAAACTCGAATGAGGGCTGGGAAGCACCCTAGCGATCCGCCCGAAGGATAAACGCATCAGGAAAAACATAGCCAATCCGGCTGGAAGAGAGACGCAGAGCGCACCCATTACTGTATGGGCGAAAGACGCGAGTACGAACTCACGGACGAAGTATCCGAAGTCAGGAACGATAGACCCGATCATCAGCCCGCACAGAACAGCAGGAGGAAGAACTTTCTTGAAAGGGAGAACGAATCCGGCATGTGAGATAGTGAAAGGCATCTTTCTTAAGCGAACGTTGTTTAGCCACAAAAATTTGTGTACGAATCCGATTCGCACACAAATTCTTGTGGACGAATCGGAATTTAAGTGTTCAAATGAGTTATTTCAAGCCCCTTTCTCATGAACACCTCCGATTCTTCAAAATCCGCTCCGGAAGTCAAGCCCTGGGTTCGCCGGGTGGTCGAGGCTTCGGGGGTGGAAGTGCCTCCGACCGACCGCGGTGAGGCCACGCTCGGTTGGTGGGGCGTGGAAATGGCCCGATTCCTCGGCTTTTGCCGCCGTTTGCCTGCCGGGACGGAGCTTCCGGCGGCTTTGGAGGGATACGGGCGTTTCTTGAAATCTTCTGAACCTCCTCCGGCCGACTGGCGGCTGGATCAGGCGAGGGAGGCCCTGCGTTGTTTCCGGAAGGGGATCGAAAACTGGTCGATCCGGGTGGTGAATCCGGAGGAGGGGGCGGAGGGACCGGATCCGGTCGAGGTCATGTTCCGAATCCGCACCCGCGGAACCGGCGCTGCCGGGGGCGAATGCGACCGCTCCGCCCTGCCTCCCGCGATCCTGAGCGCGGACGCGGTGACGCTTGTGGCGATGGCGGAGCGGCAACTGACGGTGAGGCGCTATGCCCGGCGCACCGCGGAGACCTATCTGGCCTGGATCCGGCGTTATCTGTCGTGGGTCGCCGACCGAAGCCAGCGACCCGACGAGGAAGGGGCGGTGAGGTCGTTCCTCGAGTCTCTGGCGCTGGAGCGAAAGGTGAGTGCCGCCACCCAGAATCAGGCACTGAGCGCGTTGCTGTTCCTGGTGGAAAAGGTGATGGACGGGGAACTCGGTGATCTCGATGCGGTGAGGGCAAAACGTTCGCGTCATCTCCCGGAGGTGCTGAGCCGGGAGGAGGTGAAGCTCCTCCTCGCGGCCACGGACGGGATCACGGGGCTCTACCTGCGCCTCCTCTACGGGACGGGGCTGCGGCAGATGGAGGGGTTGCGGCTCCGCGTCAAGGATGTGAGCGTGGAGCGCCGGACGGTGATGGTGCGGAGCGGCAAGGGGGGAAAAGACCGGCGGGTCATGTTGCCCGAGATTCTCGTTCCGGAAATCACGCGGCATCTCGAATGGGTCGAGATCCTGTGGCGGCGCGATCGCGATGATGGCGTCGAAGGCGTCTGGATGCCCGAGGCGCTCGATTTGAAGTCTCCGAATCTCGGAAAGACGCTGGACTGGCAATGGTTGTTCCCGTCGAGCCAGCTGAGCGAGGATCCGGTGACGAAACTCGTACGCCGTCATCACCTGCACGAAAACAGCGTGGCCTATGCGTTACGGGTCGCCAAGGAGCGGGCAGGCATTCACAAGAAGGTGGGTTGTCACACCTTGCGCCATAGTTTCGCGACCCACCTCCTCGAGGCCGGTGCGGATATCCGTTCGCTGCAGGATCTGCTCGGACATCAAAGCGTGGAGACGACGCAAATCTACACGCACGTCACGAACGGTGGCGGCATGGGGGTGAGGAGTCCCCTGGATTTCTGAGCGAAACGGCACCGGGCGAAACCGCCCGGGCACGGATGCGGGCGCTCCCGGGCGTTCGCGCCATTATTGCTCGGATTCAAAATTTACAGGGACAGGTTTCCCTTGAATTATGGCCAGGGGTTCGGGTGAGCGGATGGTCAATGCGGTGTAAGCGAGCGAGAGCGGGCGGATCCGGGCTTGGGGAGGTCCATTCGCTCACGCTCATGGCTACGGGGTGGGCTTGCGGAGGGGTGGTGGGGGTAGCCGCGCGGGCGAGCGGATCCGGGCTTGGGGAGGTCCATTCGCCCTTCGCCACAACCCCGAACGCTCCCGACGCGGGCCGGGTCACTGGCCTTCTTCTTCCTCGTCTTCCCCGGTTCCACCACCACCGTAGCCGATCACTTCCACGCTGATGAGCGAGGGCGTGAGGTCGGCCGCGTCGGTGGCCGCGGTGGTATCGGCCTTTTCCTTGGCAGACTCGCTCGCCTCCATCGCGGCGGTGTTGGCGGCGGCGGCGTTGGCCGCTCCGGCGGTGAGACCTCCGACGTTGGGGGCGCTGACGGCGGGGGCGGCCGGGGCTCCGCTGGAGGAACCGCCAACGGCGATGTTCGAGGCGTTGACGACCTGGGTCGCGGCGAGGTTGATGTTGCCGGTGACGCGGATGCCGGCGTCGCCCGCGTCGATGATTCCGGACGGGGCGATGAGGTCGACGTTCCCCGGTTTCACTCCGGCGACGGTGGCGAGGACGCCGATGCCGCCCCCGGTGGCGAGGCCGGCGAGGTCGGTGACGACGGCGGCGCTCTGGGGATCGATGAGGACCCGGGTGGGCGGGGCGGACTGAACCGTCTTCGAGGCGACGCCGGCGGCGATGTCGCCCTCGGACGACCAGATGATCATGTCGCCGCCGCGGAGGGTGAAGATCCGGCCGACCCCGATATCAACACTGTCGCGGGTGAAGATGGAGACGCGTCCTCCGGTCTCGGTGACGATACCGGGCGGCACGAGGGGATCGCCGATGAGGGTGTTGGCGAGGGCGAGGCCGCCACCGGGGGCGAAGAGGGCGATGTCGCCGCCGTTTTGGGAGCGGATACTGCGCGCCCGGGCGAGCAAGTCGCCCTGATAACGCGCCCCACCGAAAAGGGTGCGGATCGCGGCGAAGCCGTTGTCATAGGTTCCGAAGTCCGGGCTGTCCTCGTCGTTGAAGTCGCGGCCGGCATCGCGGAGGACGAGGTAGAAGACCTCCATGGCGGCCTGGACCCGTTCCTCTCCGACGAGGGCGTCGAAGTCGCGGATGCCGAGTTCGCGGAGGTGGGCGCGGCCCTCGTTGGTCTCGACGAAATCGCTGATGAAGCGGTCGAAATCGGGGCGGCTGTCGTCGAGACTGGTGGAGAGACCGAGACCGGCTCCGGCGAAGAGATCGGCGCCGCCGAAGTCGAGGAAGGGGTTGCGGGTGTTTCCGATCGTCAGGATCCCGGACCCCGAGCCGTCGGGATTGCCGCGACCGGTGCCCAGGTCGAGGTTCCTTCCCGCGAGGACCTGGAGGGTTCCGGGACCGCCGAGATGGATGTCGCCGGGAAGGGGAACCTGGTTCGCGGCGGGGAAGTTGCCCACGGTGAGGGCGGCGTTGCGGAGGGCGCTCGCGGAATTGTTGGGAATGATGTCGCGGCCGGCGGTGATGACGGTGCTGTCCGAGGCGGCGAGGTTCTGGAGGTAGAAGGAGATGTCGGTGAGATCCCCGGACGCGTGCACGCGCGACGGTTTCGGGCTGAAGAGGGTGAGTCCGGAAAGGTTTCCTCCGAGGGCGTAAAGCCGGAGCGGTTCGGGGTCGTTCCGGTGGAGGAGCCGCGCATCGTGCAGGCTCTGTTTGGTGGTGGAGAGTCCGAAGTTGCCCGTGGTCGAGGGGGAATCGGTGAAAAGGCGAGCGACCGGATCAAGGAACGCGGCCCGGGTGCTGTTGTTGGCGTTGGCGCTGGAGGTGAGATTGCCGAGGCTGTCCCGCGTGGCGACGAGGGCGAAGTAGTTGAAGGGGTTCGTGAGACTGGGAACGGAGAGGGGGCTGGCATCCGATACGTTGACGCTCGTCGAGGTCCAGGCCTGGACGTTCCTACCGGGGACGAGCAGGGAGGTGAGCCCGGTGGGCTGGAAGGCATTGAGCGAACCTGCGGCGACCAGTTCGAGCTGGCCGGAGGCGGCCGGGGACAGGGTGATGCTGCCGGCGAGGCTGATATCTCCGGCGAGGGCGGTGGTGCGCAGGGTCGGAGGCCGGAGTCGCTGGACCGCCCCGAAGGGATCGACGCTGGTTTCGGAGAGGCGCAGCCAGGGTTGCGAGTTTGCCGCCCCGGTCGGTCCGGTCGCGAGGAGATTCTGGGTCTGCATCCACAGGGTGATGGCATCGGTGGCGGTGGCACGGTTGAGGATGGTCATGGCGTTGCGCAGGGTCACGTCGCCGCCGAGGGAGGTGACGTCGACGGAGGCGTCCTCGCCATAGGTGCTGAAATAGGTCTTGTACCAGAACCGATTGTTGAGTCCCTGGGGAAGGAGGAAGGGGTTGGCCATGGGCCCGAGGAGCACGTCGCCGCGGGCGGAGACTTCGAAGGAAGACCGGCCGAGGAAGAGGGTGGTGGGCATCCAGGTGTTGGCGTCGAACTGGGCGGACGCGGGGTTGTTGAGATTCTGGATGAGACCGAGGGACGGGGACCGGGTCGCGTTGGTGGTGATGGATCCGGACGCCTCAAGACGGCCGATGCCGCGCTCGACGTAATAGACGCCGCCATTGATGTCGCCGCCGCTGCGGACGATGAGGTCGCCGCCTCCGAGTTCGAGGATCCGGGAGGCGTCCGGAATGCCGAGGGGTGCCCGCGCGTTGGTCGGGATGACGGCATCGACGTTGCGGACCTCCTTTCCGGCGAAGAGGGTGACGTTGCCACCGCCGAGGGCGCCGACACTCTGGAAGAAGTTGCTGTAATCGACCCACCAGCTCGTCGAGGCGGCGGGATCGAGGAAGGTGTTGAAGCCGGAGCCGATCCGGACCGCGCCGTAGGTGCCGTCGGGGCCGACGTAGCCGCGACGGTAAAGCCAGTTGTTCGGCAACTGGCGGGAAGAGTCGTCGATGAGGGCGCCGGAGGTGTTGCGGGTCTTGCGTTCGATGTTTTCGCCGGCGCGGATCGTAACGTCGCCACCGGCCATGGCATACTGGGCGGGGTAGTTCTGCTGGACGGCACCGAGAGAGCCGTTTGAAAGGGTTCCCGAGGTTGGGACGAGAATAGGAGTGACGAAATCGTTCGGGGCGAAGACCGAGGTGGGATTCGCGACCTGGGTGCCGGCGGTGTAGATCGAGGCGAAGGGATTGAGGAGCTGGACGCTCCGTGCCGCGTGAAGGTCGATGGAACCGGAGCCGGTCCGGATGACCTGGAAGCGGTTGGCGATGGCGGCGGAAGTGAGGGCGTTGGCTCCGCCCGAGGCGGTCGCCGCAGCGGAGTTCTTGCCGAGCCGGATCATTCCGGCGTTTTCCGAGGCACCGAGGCTCCGAACCGCCGAGGGATTCGCGGCGGTGAAATCGGCTCCCGCGGTGAAGCGGTAGGACCACGACTGGGTGTTTGCGGGCAGGAGCGGATTGTGGGCGACGAGGGGGGAAAGCCAGAGGCTCGGTCCTCCAGCGAAACCGTCGCTGATCGCGTTGAAGAGGTCGAGGTTGTCGCGCGCGCGCAGGGTCAGGACGCCGGCAGCGGAACGGGGGCCGAAGCGCAGAGAGGCGAGGTTCCAGTCGCTCGATTCCGGGGAACTCGTCGAGCCGAGGGTGAGACCGCCGCTGCGGTTGATGATTTCCGCTCCGGGGACGAGGATGAGATCGAGCGAGGGCTGGAGGGAGTTCAGGCGGCCGGGGATGCCGGGGGTGCCGAGCATGGCGGTGTAGTTCGCGCTGGCGATCCCTTCGGCCCCGAGGAAGGCATTGCCATCGTTTTCGATCGTGGTGAGCAGGGTGTTGTTGAGCGCTCCGGAACTGGAAGCCCGGTCGTAGATCCGGAATCCCTCGACGACGATGGAGGAGGCCCCGTCGATGACGGTCGCGACCGGATCCATCTGGAGGTCGGTGCGGGTCGTGTTCTGCGGGGCGCGGAGATGGAGCGTGCCGGAGAACTGGCCGCGCGAGGCGCTGGACGCGTTCAGGGCCGTGACGGAGAGATCGATCGTGCCTCCGTCGAGTTCGAGCATCGCGGTGGGATCGATCACCCCGTTACGCGAGGTGCCGGCGCCGAGAAAAACGGATCCGCCCTTGCCGGCGGCGTTGAAGGTTTCCCCGGAGGCGTCGAGAAGCGATCCGGGGGCGAGGACGAGGTCCCCGTTTGCGGCGAGGTCGATGCGGCCCCCCGTGTTTCCGGAGGCGTTGATCGAACCGGTCACGGTGAGCGATCCCGCATCGACCGTGGCGCGGTAGTCGCGGGCGAGGGCCGTTCCGGAGATCGTGAGGTTGCCGGTGCGGAGGCGATATTGGCGGGACTCGTTGAAGAGGCCCGTGTTCAGGGCGGTGTCGGTGGCAGTGAGGTCGTTTCCGGCCACCGAGGCGGCATCGAGGGAGAAGGAGCCGGAACGGCGGCCGGCACCGGCTCCACCGAGGATCTTTCCACCGAGGGTGAAGGAACCGGCGGGCGCGAGGACGTCGAGGAACCCGGCGTCGGCGTTGGTCGCCGAAACATCGAGCGTCGCACCGCCCCCCAACGTGATGTTCCCGGAGTTGGAGACAAGGGTGATGGTTCCGCCGCCGGTGTGTCGGCTGAGGTCGAGATATGGGCGGCTGACGCCTCCCGTGCTGATCAAGGCCGGTTTGGTGTTTCCGATGACGAGATCGCCGCCGTTGGCCTTGAAGGCGATCTCGCCGCTGTTGAGAACGACGTTGGTATCGACTTCGACGGTCCCACCCTCGAGGGACAGGCTCGCACCGAGACCTCCCGTGATTCCCGCGACGGTGCCCGACTGGATCAGGCGCAGGGCGGAACTAGCGGCGACGCGGTGACGAGCGGCACCTGCTCCGGTGACGAGCGGGGTGATGAGATCGAGGTCCCCGGCGGCGGTGAAACTGCCCGTTCCCGAGACCTCGAGGCCGGCGTCCGCCGCGAGGGTGACGGTGCGGAAGCCTTCGGCCCGGAGGTCGTTGTGGCCGAGAGTGATGCGCTCCGCATCGAAGCGGAGCCGCCCGTCCGGAGCCGCGGCGGGAGTGGTGACGGGACGCGCGGCGGCGTTTTCAAGCAGGATCCGGTCGGCGGAGAAGCCGAATTCTCCTCCCCTCTGATTGTAACCCTCGAGGGCGGTGGCACGGAGGGTGAGTCGATCGAGGCTGCGCGAACCGACGACTCCCGTCCCGTAAAGTTCGATGCTGGAATAGCTTAGCAGGGTGAGGTCGGTGGTGGTTTCCTGGATCGTGGCGAGGGCTTGTCCCGAGAGGACGAGGCTATCGGACGAGACGAGGCCTCCCGGGTTTTCGAGTTGGATGCTGATGCGGCCGCTATTGAGAGCGAGCACGGGTGCCTGGAAGGTCGCGTCGCGGGCGACGTTGCTCCGGGAGGAGGAATCGACCGTGATGCTGCCACCGGAAAGGAAGGACCCTCCCCCGATCCGCATCAGAGGGGTGGTGGAATTGCTTACGCCGGATCGGGTCACGGGAGCGTTGCGGCTTCCGCTGACGCGGAGAAGGGTACCGTCGCCGCTGCCCGCGACGGCCGGATCGCCGAGGGAGAGGGCGTCGAGCCGCGCGTTTCCGGTGCCCTCGATCGTGGAACCGTCGCGAAGGTCGATGGTGCCGGTGGCGGCGAAAATCAAATCTTCGCCGATCAGCCCGGCCCCGGCATTGTCGATCGTGAGGTTCGCCGCACTCACGGAGACCTGGTAGCGTCCGTCCACGAGGGTGCGTTTTCCGCCGAGGAGGAGGCTCTCGGCCCGGAAGCTGCTAAGAAGGGAAGAGGACAGGGCGAGGATCCCGGGACCACCACCACTGCCATCGACGTTGACAAGGATGTTGCCGGGGCTGCTGATGTCGATGAGGGATCCGCGCCCGCCGATGGGGGGAGTCGAGACGACGCGGCCCGCGAGAGACATCGCGGCGGTCGAATTGAACGAGAGGTATCCGGAATCGACCGGAAGCCTCGGGACCGTGAAGCCCCGGGTGGAAGCGGCGCGGCTCAGGAATGAGTTGGCGTGAAGGTCGAGGTATTCGGCCCGCTGACGCACGACGGAGGCGGGAGCGACCTCGAAGCGGGCCATCTTCGTCGTGCCGGTTCGGGCCGGGTCGAGGTCGTTGAAGCGGTATCCAGAGACGAGGCTGGCGCCGTCCTCGAGCGGGCGGCTTCCCACAGGTTCGCCCGAGAGCGGGGTGACCAGAACCGCTCCGGGGAGGAGGGCATAGCGTGCCGGAAGGAGGGTGTAGGTCCCGGTGGGCAATGCGGAACTCCCACCGAGCCGGACACGGTCGCCGACCTTCAGGTTCGCGTTCACGTAGCCGGGTTCGCCCTGGAGGTTGGTCGCGGCCGAGGAGACGTTGAAAGGGGCATAGGGGGCGTAGTTGAAATCGTATCCGGGGATCACGGCAAAGCGGGAGGTCGAAGAGAGAGTGTCGCGGGTTCCCCCGTTGCCGGTGACCCACCGGTAAGCGTAGAGATCCCCTCCGCCACGGATGTCGATGAGTGAGCCGGGCCTCGAGATCACCGAGGTGGCCGAGAGATTCACGTTCTTACCCGGCACGCCACCCACGGTGATGTCGTTGCCGGCCGGATCGATCCACGAGTTTCCATCGAAGGAGATTCCGAAGGGGATGACGAGCCGGCCCCGTGAACCCGGGTCAAGGCCCGCCACCGACGTCGTGCTGCGCGATCCCAGTTCGAGGGAGTCGGCCACCGGCGTGGGTGCGCTGCTCCCCGCGATGGGATTGAGAGGAGCCGTGCCGGTGCCATCCCATCCGAGGTTGATCGTGCCGATGGGGGCGCGGAGGGTGCCGTTTTGCGAGATTTCGCTCGCGTAGAGTGAGAGGCTTCCTCCGGCTGAGAGCGGGACTTCGCGGGTGCCCCCGGGACCCGAGGTGACGGAGATGCGGCCGGTTCCGCCCGCGGGATCGTAGGCGAAGAGGTTGAAGGCTCCGAGGGTCGTCGGATAGACCTGACCGGCAAGGAGCGAGAGCGATCCGGAGACCTGGAGGGTGCCGTTGCCGCGCAGGTCGCCGCCGCGGGCGTCGAGACGCGTGGTGCCGGCACCCTGGACGGAGAGATCGCCGATGTCGATGTGGTCCGCGAACACGGAGAGGCTGCCGGGGCCGTGGGAGGGGGCGAAGAAGTAGGGTGTGGTCACCCCGAGCGCGTCGGTCTGGGTGTAGAGGAGAATCTGGTCGGTGGCGAGGCTGGGGGTGCGGAAGGCGCGGCCAAGCGAAACGTAGGAAGCCTCGAGGCGCACCGCTCCGTCCGCGTAGATCACGCCGCCGTCGGCGACGCGCAGGCTTGCGGGAGCGTCGATGCTGACATCGCCCGAAAAGCGGACGTTGCCGGCGAGGGAGAGGGAGCCGAAGCGCCCCTCTTGAAAGCGGTCCGCGGTGAAGGTTCCAAGGCCCGGTTGGGTCGCGCCGGTCGCGTCGCGCACGGGGAGTCCGATCCCGCGGGGCGGGCCGGCGTTGGCAAGCACGTTGCCGGACTGGGTCACGATGAGGTCGTTGTCGGCGGAGGTGAAGGCGACTCCGGGATCGATGAAACGCCCGGACGAAATGTAGAGCGATCCCCCGGTGGCCGAAGGCCCGCCCGACTCCGCGAGAAGACGCGCGTCGGAGTAGAGCATCTGCGCACCCGCGAACTTGATCGAGCCGCCGTTGCTGTGGAAACGCACCGGCACGTATTCCTGGCCCCCGAAGCCCTGTCGAGCCTCGGCGGAAACGTTGCGGTAGGTCGCGGGCCGGTCGATCGTGCCGCGGGTTCCCGAGACGTCGAGGAAAGCCCCGCGTTCCGCGACGATGTTTCCGCTCACATCGATGGTGCCGCCCGCGAGGACCGACCCTTCGCGCCAGCCAAGCGGGTTTTCGCGGATGACCGGCTTGCCTGCGGCGGAGAGATGGGCCCCGTTTCCGAGATAAACGGTGGTGAGCGCTTCCCCCGAGAGCGGGAACGCGCTCGCCCCGGTCACGCTGATGGTGCCGCCGGGTGCGACGACTTTGCCGAAGATCGTGGCCGTTTCGCCGCGCAGCGAGACGTTGCCGAGTCCGTCGGTGACGATGGAGGAGCCCGGGCTCATGACGATGTCGCCGCGGCTGATGGGGAACCCGCTGTTGAACGAGTCGGCCGCGCCGGTGGCGGTGAAGGCGAGGTTCACGGGAGGGCGCAGGCCTTCGGGCTTGGAGACGGTCTGGAGGGAGGCTCCGTCCCGTGAAGCGGGATTGGGAACGGCGACGAGACGTTCGGCGATCGGACGGATGCGGGTGCCGGGAGCGATGAGAATCCCGGGGACGAAGGTGTCGGGAGTTTGACCGGGCAGTCCCATGCCGGTGAGCGAGAAGGTTCCGAAGCCGCCGCGGCTGAAGAAAGCGGGATCGAGCCGGGTCACGCCGTTGGACGCGCTCGTTCCCCCGACCTGGAAGGCAAGAGCCGAAATGGTGAGCGTTCCCGCTCGGGCACCGGAGGCTCCGAGGAGGCGGCCCCCGAGTGCGAGCGAACCGCCGAAGAGTTCGTTGATGTTCTGATCCCGCCCCGCGGTGATCGAGATGGATCCGGCGTCTCCATAGGAGACTTCGCCCGTCGATCCAATTTGGGCTCCTCCGGATACATCGACAAGCCCCCCCCGACGGAGCGCGACATCGAAGCCGGAAAGCGTGATTGTGCCGCCGTTGAGCGTGACTTGGGAAAACTCGCTCGAACTCCTTCGGTCATCAACGAGCAGTCCTGCGGTGCTGAGAACGGCGGTGCTGCCCACGATGAGACTTCCCCGTCCGGGGGCGACGGGTGGCTTGACCCGGTTCGCGACGGAGGCGTTGACGGCGGCGAGCGACTGGTTGTAGGCGGAGAAGGAGAGTTCCCCGCCGGGTGCGGTGACCCGTCCATCGAGAGTGAGGTTGGAGGCGGTCAACCGGACCGTGCCCGCTTCCGCGGCGTCGAGGGAGACGTCTTTTGGCACGGTGACGTTGCCATCCGGGTTCTCGACGATGAGGCTTCCGAAGCCCTCGTTCCCGAGGAGACCGGGCGAAAGCACAACCCGGTCAAGACGGTCCGTGCGGAGACGGGTCGGTTCTCCCGCGGGGTCGAGGGTGAAATCGTCGGCGGCACGGAGGTTGGCCCGGTGGCTGAACGTGATGGCCGGGGGGGTCGGGGAGAAAAATGGAAAGGTCGAGATGGTGGGGTCCTGGGCGAGGAAGGCGAGTCGGAGCAATCCGGGATCAGCGCCGTTTTCACGCTGCCGCGGACCTTCGAGAGTACGACTTGAGAGAGTGCCATCGAGAACCATACCCGGTGCGCTGATGTCGATGCGACCTCCGGCGGCACCCTGGACATAGGCGGGCTCGTAGCGTTCCCCGGTGAGGGCGAGGGGTTGGTCGTAAATTCTCGTCACTCCCCAGCGTTCGCTGCGGGTGGACATTCGGCCGGTGTAGATGCCTCCGTAGAGCCGTTCCGGGGTCGCGTCCCGGATATCGACGACCCGGTTTTCGAGGACGAAGCGGGTCGTCTGGAACTTTCCTCCCTCGTAATTGAGGTATCCGCCGGAGGCATCGATCTTCGCCCCCCCGCGCATGACCACGGAATCGCCCGCGGTGATCGTGACCTCGCCGCCCTTGGTGGAAAACTCCGCAACCGTGCGCTGGATGAGCCCGGCGAAACCGGTCGCGTCGGCGAAGGGAGTGCCCACCCAGTCGATGCCGTTGTGGGTTCCCTGATCGCGGACATCGACTTGAATGGTCGCCCCCCGCAGCGAGCTTTCCCGCTGCAGTGGCGAGTTGGCCAGTTCCGCGCCCCGGAGTTCCAGCGAGAGAATGTGCTGCAGGATCGATACCGAAACCCCCGTGAGGCCGGCCACATCGATCAGCGCTCCGGTATCGAGGTAGACCTGTCCCCCCGATTGAACGAAGCGCGCGTTCGGATTGGCTGAGCCAAGTCCGAGCAGGCGCCATTCGCCGGTGGCAAGGCGCACTTTGCCCGAAGGTGCCTGGATCGCCGCGTTTTCTCCGAGGTGGATCGCCCGTCCCGAGACGTTCACCTGCGAAGGAAGGGCGATCTCCCGCCCCACGACCTTCTCGTCGCTGGCGAGTTCAGGAAGAATCCGCGTCACGCTGCCCGCGCCGAAACGGACGATCCCGGTCTTCTGCGGAAGAAAGGCCGAACCCGAGGCGGGGTTCGAGGGATTGTAGGCGGTGTTCGGGATCGCGTCGTAGCTGGCTTGGAGGTCGATCCGACCGTTGAGCGACACGGAGGTGGAGCTTTCGAGGGCACCGTCGATCCGGATTTCACGGCCTGCGACGGTGATATTCCCGCGACGGGCTTCGACGAGGCCGCTCTGCTCGACGAGCCCCGCGGGATCGCCGCCACCGGGAGGGAGGACCGAGCCGACGTAGACATCGAGGCCGCGCAGGCTGGGATCGTTCGAGGAGTGGGCGGCGATGCCGACCTGCATGCCGGCGGCGAGGACGACCTGGCCGTCGGGGGCTAGGATCGAACCGGCCTGCCGCACGTTCGGTCCCACCAGCATGACGCGCCCCCCGGACTTCGCTTCGTTCGTGGGACTGTTGATCGTCGCTCCTCTCTGGACGATGACGTCGCCGTAACGTCCGATCGCCGGATTGGCCGGTTCGGGCGTGAACGCCGGCGTGCCCTGGGACCCGGTGGGGATGGCGATGCCGCTGAAGAGGAATTGGGCGTCGGGGTTGTTGAGAAGGCCGTTGCCGACGAGGTTGTCGTTGATCGGCAGCGACGAGGCCACGAGCGTGCCCACGTTCACCTGGCTGCCGGCACCGAAGAGGATGCCGTTGCGGTTGATGACGTAGACCTGGCCCGGCGCCTCGATCGATCCGAGAATCTGGCTCGGGGCGTTCGAGGGATCGTTGACCTTGTTGAAGGCGATCCATTTGTTCGCGTCGGCCCCGGCCTCGCTCTGGTCGAAACGCAGCGTGGTGTTGCGCCCAACGTTGAAGGTCTTCCAGTTCAGCAGCGCGGTCTGCCGGGTCTGGCGGATGTTGACGGTGGTGGCGCCGCGCCCCGCCGTTTCGATGGGAAGGGAGGCCCCCGACCAGACCGCGGTTCCGGCACCGACTCCGGGATCGACCTCAAGCCCACTCGCGCGCAGGCCGTCGGCGACGTTTGGCAGGGGCGAGCCGGGTGCGTTGGGATTGATTCCCGCGTGGTTGCCCGTGGCCGCGGCGCGGGCGGCGGATTGTAGGTTCCTGACCGATTGCAGCGCCCGGGTCGTGCGGGAGAGATGGTCGCGGGCGGTGGACCTCGCCGCGGCGGCGGCGGCAGCGGTGGAGCGGGTTGCGGCGGCGGTGCGCTGGGCCGGAGATCCGGCGGGCGCTCCTCCGCGGAGGATGTCGCCTCCCCTCACCGGAACGCGGGCCGGAAAAGCGAGGACCATCAGCGCGAAGACGACGGGAGGCCCCGAAATGCGACGTCGTCTGAAGGAGGCGAGTTTCATGGGGGGGAGGGGCGGGAAGATCGGTGGCCGGATTGCGGAGGGGAGTCACTCGGAAGCGGGCTGGAGCAGCTTTGAGAGGGCCACTTCGTTGATGGCAACGGGATGGTCGCGCAGCAGCCCGGAGAGGTAGCCTTCGGTGCCGGCGCGCGCCTTTTCGGCGCGGAGTTGTTCGGCGAGGGTCCCGCGGATCTGCTCCAGGGTGGGAATGCGGGCCTCGCGGATGTCGAGGATCCTGACAAAGTGCCAACCGTCGTCCATGCGGACGGGGGCCGAGATTTCTCCGAGTTTCATTCCTGGCACGACCGCGCGGATGTCGGGGTGGATCCGTTCCTCCGGCAGCCAGCCGATTTCCCCGCCCTTGGCGGCCGAGACCGGCTCGTCGCTTTCGGCGGCGGCGAGTTTGGCAAACGAGGCCGGATCCTTCCCGAGGGCGGCCTCGATCCGTTTCATTTTGGCCTCCGCTTCCGCGGGCTCGGGGGATCCGGCGGCGGGCCGGGGCGCGGCGACGAAGATCTGCGAGAGTTGCCACGACTTGGGTTGCAGGAACGATTCACGGTTGGCCTCGTAGGCCTCGGCGAGCTCCTTCTCGTCCGGATACCCTTCCGGCGGGGCTCCCTTCGACTCGAGCCAGGTGTTCGCGACGACGCCTTCGCGAAGGATCCGCATGCGCTCGGCCACGGCGGAGCTCTGGTCCCACTCCGCGGCGAGAGCCTCGCGCAGGACGAGGCGCTGCACGAGGAGGGCGCGGAGGTAACGGCTGAAGGCGACCGGATCCCGGCGGAGGGCCTCGCGTTCCTCGGGGGTGAGGGTCGCGAGGTGGGCGGTCACCTCGTCGGCGCGCACCTCGAGGTCACCCGCCGTTCCGATCACCTCGCCGACGGGAGCGGATTCCTGGCCGACGGTGGGCAGGGCGAACACCATCACCGCAGCGAGAGCAGCGAGGCTCCAGGGGAGCGGATGCGTGGTTTTGTCAGGCCGTTTCATGAGGAGTAGGGAAATTCGGAAAACCCGGCGGAGTCGGATTCCAGCCATGTTTTTGATTGGAACAGGCTTCGTGACCGGATTCCGCGTGACCTTCCCGTCACAATCGGCGGGACCGTCACGGCGCGGGCGGAGCGGGTGCTTCGGAGCCGGCCGGAGGGGCCGCGTCGCCGGTCGCTGGAGCCGGAGTCTCCGGGGAAATCGGGTCTTCCTCGCCGACTTTTCCATCGTTCACCTGATCCTTGTAGTCCTGCACCTGTTCCTCCAGTTTCACCTTCGAGAGACCGGTGAAGGGCTCGCGGGCGAGGAAGGCGCGGCCGAAGGCGAAGTTCTCGTAGCGTTCGAGGATCTCCTTCGCGGTTTCGTAGAGCTTCAGGTTGCGCCGCTCGCGGTCCGCGACCTTGTGCTCGAGCTGAAGGGACTTGTCGAGGAGGCGGAGACGCTCGGCCTCCTTGGCCCTGGCGATGTCGGTGATCTGGTGGTAGGAGGCCTTCCATTTCTCGAGCGAGGCGGCGAAGGCGGTGGTGCGGGCCTGCTCGGCCTCGAGTTTTTTCGCCTGTGCGGCGATGGTCTTGTCGGCGAGGGCCTTTTCCTCGGTGGCGCGTTTCAGGGACTCGTCGAGCTTGGCGGTGAGATCCTTGATCTGTCGCTCGCTCTGGACCTTCAGGGCGGTCACTTCGGCGTCGAGACGGGCGCGCTCGGCCTCGACGTTTCGGAGTTGCAACATCGCCCCGCGGAGGGATTCACGCAGCTTCGCCTCGACCGCGGCCTGGGCATCCTCCTGACCGGAAACCGCCGTAGAACCGGCCAGAATCAGGGAAAGGACGGCACCGCGGAGTCGATTCGTCGGGTTCATATCGCGTTGGAGAAAAGGGGGGTGGAATCAGAAGCTGGTGTTGAAATCAAAGAAAAAGATGTCCGAGCGCATCGGGGGGCCGGCGATCTCGGTGGCTCCCATCCAGCGGAGGTGGACGAAGACGTTCGGGGTGAGGGCGACGTTCGCTCCGATCGTGAAGCCCTCGAGATTGGTTCCGCCGAGGCCGAAGTCGGAGACGTTGAAACCGTCGATGACCGCGTCGCTCTCGATGTAGCGGTATCCCATGGAGGTGTTCCAATCCCACTTCTTGTCGAGGTGCGGTTTGCCGAACTGGACCGAGCCCTCCCAGGCGATGTTGCCGCCTTCGTAGGCGCCCGGATCGCCGTTCGGCTTGTTCGGCCCGCGGTTGTTGACGGCGAACTGTTCGAGGCGCGCCTCGTCGTAGCCGAGGTTCATTGCGTAGTCGCCGAGCAGGCTGAGCTGGTAGGGTTCCCAATGATTCAGGTCGATGCGGGCGGACTGGCTGAGGATCTGGTAGGGCGTGGCGAGACCGAAATACTGGTATTGGTTGGTGGTTCCGAAATTGTTGAGGGGATCGGGCTTGATGTTGCGCAGGGCCATGTAGGTGTTCCCCTTCTGGGCGAAGGGCGGCCTGAGTTCGTCGGTGCTGCCGGCGTCGTGCGGCGTGAGGGGGACGAAGGGCTCGGAGAGCCGTCCCTCGACGTTGTCGAAATCGTGGTAGGCCAGCGCGAAGTGTCCTTCGAAATCGCGGTTGGCGACGAAGGAAACCCCGGCCTCGCCGCTGTAGAGGTAGCGGTCCTCGCTGGGGAACTTGTCAGGCTGGTTGTCGGGGAAATTGAAGGCCGTGTTGAAGATGGGGAAGGCCCCGAGGGTGAGATTGGCACGGAGCGACTCGTTCACCTCCGGCGTGAGCTGACCGACGACCCCGTCGAAATTCACGTCATTGTCCCAGATGATCTGCGAGTTCATGAAGAAGGGATTCGGAAAGCGGCCGACCGAGAAGGAGGCCGGGACCGTTCCGATGGCGCCGTCCCAGCGGGTGTAGGCTTGGTCGAGCCAGAACTCGTATTTGCTGAAGGCGGCGTTGAGGGTCTGGTTCACGCTGATGGCGCGGGCGTCGTTGCCGGTGGCGAAGCGGAACCCGACCATGAATCCGTTGTCGAGATCCCGTTCGAATCCGGCGCGGGCGCGGAGACGGAAACGGCTGCGGTTCTCGTCGACGTTGAGCTGGGGGGAGAACTCGAAGCCGGCGACGTCGAAGGGCTCGCCCGTGTTGATGCGGTTGAAGTTCGGGAAGGTGCCGGTGTTGTCGTTCGTGCCGGGGAAACGGGTCATGTCCGTGCGGAGGCGGACGTCGCCGAAGAAGCGGGTCTTCTCCTTCCACGCGGGAGCGGGCTCAAGACCGCCCATGACCGCCTCCTTGCCGCTTTCGGCAAGCTCGAAGTGGGTGTCCTTGACCTCGGGCAGTTCCGCGAGGATTTCTTCGCGGATCTCCTCGCGAAGGCGGTCCTTGACCGGTTCGGGAATGTGGGTCACGACGATGTCTTCCTCGCTGGCCATGGCGGCGTCGGCCGCGACAAGGGCGGCGGCGGCGGCGTTCTGGCTCGCGACCGCGGCGTCGCGCTGGGCCTGGCTGACGAGTTCGGCCGCGTCCCCCTGGGTGAGGACGCCGCGTTCGACGAGACGGTTGATGAGGTTCACGACGACGCTTTCCGTCGGGGTGGGTTCGGCTCCGTCGGAAACGAGATCGGCCGGCACGGGCGGATCTTCCAGTGGCGAGACGAGGGGATCGGGCATTGCCGGCGTTGCCGGTTTTTCCGCCGGTTCTCCCGTCGCCGCCGTCTTCGCCCCGCCTTTGGCCGCCTCGACCGCGCTGGGCGATGCGGGATCGGCGGGTTTGGCAGGAGCGGAAACCGGCGGCGTCGCGGCCGGGGGTTGGGTGGACTTGTCAGGACCAGCGGCGGCCGGCGCTGCCGTTGCGGGCGCGGGGGCCGGTGCGGAAGCGGGCGCGGAAGCGGGCAGGGCCTCTTGCGCCGGCAAGAGGGGGGCGGTGACGATTGCGGCCACGGCTGTCAAAGAGAAGGCGACCGGCAGGAAAAGGAATCGTGAAGTCGGAAACATGCGGGGAAACTTGTTGGCGGCTCGCGTGAAGAATCGGGATCAGGATTTGCGGGCGGTGAGGCGGAGATGGATGGGCATC
>JBILDO010000119.1:0-5662 GCA_044352585.1 Verrucomicrobiales bacterium | reverse complement strand
TTCGGGGCAATGCGCGAGGTGCGGAGACGATTTCAGGCCTTTCTCCTTCCGGCGGCCCTCTCCGCGGCCGGCATCACGATGGGCCACGATTCGCTCTACCACTATATGGAGGTCCGACCGGGGCTTGAATCCGCGGTCGAGGTGACCTTCTCGATCCACGCCGCCGATCTCGCCTCGGCCCGGGCCCTCGGAGCCGACCCGGCGGGGAATGATCTCGCCTGGCTGCGTGGGAGTTCCGAATCCGAGATCGCTGCTCTCCTCGCCGAGGCGCGCACCTTCGTCACCGGCACCTTTTCCCTCGGCGTCGATGGAACTCCGGTCGATCTCGCCGGAGCCCTCCGGTTTCCCGCCGCGGCTCGACTTTCCGCCGATCCGGCCGCGAGCGAGGCGGCGAGGCCCGGTTTCCTCGAGGCGACCCTGGTCCTGCCCGCGGGCTCGCGCGTCCTTTCCCTCGCGCATGCCGCCGCCTCGGGGAAACGGCTTCTTCTGGTCTTGAACCGCCCCGGTGCGTTCCCCGTCGTGCGGGATCTCGCGCCTGGCGATACCGCGCCACTCACCCTCAACTCCGACCCTCCCTGACATGCCCCCACGCCTTTCGATCTTCATCGGCCTTTTCCTCGGATTCGCGGGGGCACGGCTCTCAGCGTTGGACCTGCCGCCCTCGCTTCGTTTCGAGGAGGGCCCGGTCAATGGCATCGGCATCGTCCGCGATGGCCATGTTCTCGCGATCAATCGCGCTCCCGCCGGGGGCGGGAAGGTCGAGCAGATCCTCCTCACCCACGCCCGGCGTGACATCGTCGAGGCGGCGAGGGAAGCCGGCGGGATGAAACGTCTCGCTCCGGTCGTGTCGCGCGAGTTTCTCGAGGGCACCGCGGCCCATTGGGAGCAGTGGTGGACGAGGCGCTTCGATTACTACGCCCAACAGGTGACCCGTCGTCCCGTCCGCGACCTGCCGGCGCAGCAATACCTCGCCGATGGGGAGACGATCGTGTGGCGCGGGATCGACATCCGCTTTCTCGCGGCGCCAGGCTACACCCGCGATGGAGGGATCTACCTCGTCACCCTCGACGGGGTCACGGTCGCCTTCACCGGCGATCTCATTCTCGCCGGCGGACGGATCCCGGACCTTTATTCGATGCAGGAGGAGATTCCCGAGGCGAAGGTGGGGGGCTATCACGGCTATCTCGGCCGGCTCGCCCAATGGCTCGACACCCTCGGCAAGCTCGCCGCCGGTCAACCCGCCCTGATCGTTCCCTCGCGCGGGCCGATCCTGACTGATCCGGCGGCGGACCTCGTCGCGGCCTCGGACAAGGCGCGCGCCATTTACCGGAACTATCTCGAAACCAACGCCCTACATTGGTATTTCGGCGAGGAACGGATGTCGCAATGCGCCGCGCGCGTCCTCGGACCGAACCACGGGGTGAAGGGAATGGCCCTCGCCGAACATGTCGATCTTCCCGACTGGTGCCAGCATATCGGCACGACAAAACTCCTCGTCTCGGCCTCGGGCCGGGGGTTTCTCCTCGATGTCGGCGGTCCCGGTCCGCTCAAGAGTCTCGAGGCCTTCGCCGCCGCGGGCCTCGTGAAGGGGATTGACGGGATTTTCGTGACCCACGTTCACAATGACCACAGCGCCGGAGTGGCCGAGGCGGCGAAACGGTTCCGTTGCCCCGTCTACGGCATTCCCGAAGTGGCTCCGGTCCTGGCCCGGCCCGGCGACTGGTTTCTTCCCGGCGTCAGTCCGAACGCGGTTGATCCGGTCATCGAGAAAAAGGACGGTGAGACGATGCGATGGGAGGAGTTCACCTTCACCTTCCGTTCCTTCCCCGGCCAGATGCTCAATCATGGCTCGTTACTTGTTGAAAAAGAGGGGGAAACGCCGGTTTTCTTTATCGGTGACTCCTTCTCTCCGACCGGTCTCGACGATTATTGCCTGATGAACCGGAACCTGATGCGCGAGGACTCCGGTTACCTTCGCTGTTTCGACATCGTGGCGTCGCTTCCGGAAGGGACCTGGCTCGTGAATCAACACATTCCTAACCGCTTTCGTTTCAATGAAAAAGAAACGGTTTTTCTACTGGAGCGATACCGGGAACGGACCGGAATGATCGCCGGATTCACTCCCTGGGACGACCCGAATTTCGCCATCGACGAGCAATGGGCGTGGTTCCATCCATATGGCCAGGAGTGCAAGCCTGGCGCGACCGTGAAAATCACGATGCGACTCTGGAATCACTCCACCGTGGCCCGGCGGTTCACGATTCGTCCGCGCGGGCCTTTTGCGACCACGCCGGCTGAAGCGACCGTGGCGATCGCACCGAGGGAGCAGGGCGAGTTGGTCTTTGCGGTGACTCTTCCTGCGGCGACCGCGCCTGGAGTCCAAGTCCTCACCGCGGACGTCCTCCGCGACGACGGGGTCGTCCTGCCGCACTGGAGCGAGGCGCTCGTGAAGGTGGTTCCTTGAGCGATCGGTGGATCAATTTTCCGCTCCGTCGCGCCCGATTGCGTTGTCGGTGACGCGCACGGCGGACTGGGGCACGGTGATCGTGAAGACGGTGCGGATACCCGGGCGGCTCTCGACCTCAATCCGTCCGTGGTGGGCCTCGACGGCGCGCTTCACGATGGACAGTCCCAGCCCGGTGCCTTTCACCTGGGTCTGGGCGTGATGTTTCTGGACGCGGTAGAAGCGCTTGAAGATCAGGGGAAGGTCGGCCGCCGGAATCCCGATGCCGTCATCGGTCACGGAGAGGACGTAACGGCCGTCCTCGAGGGCGAAGCGGACCACGATCTTCAATCCCGGCTCGTGATTTTGCTTGAGGGCGTTTTCGATGAGGTTGAAGAAGATCTGATCCCAGTAGAAGCGGTCGCCCACGAGGATCCAGTCGTTCTCCGGGGCGGCCTCGAGGCTGACGCGGGCATGTTGGGAATCGATCAGGGGATGGAGCTGGCTGATGATGTCCTCGACCGAATCGCGCAGGTCGAACGGTTCGCGCGAGAGGAGGTCGCTCGCGCTTTCCAGCTTGGAGATCGTCAGCATGTCCTCGACGATGCGGGCGAGGCGGTCGCCGTGCTTGCGCATCGTGCGGATCGCGCGGCGGAAGACTTCCTGACGCAGATCGACCGTGGGGTCGTCCATCGTCTCGAGGTATCCGTTGATGATGGAGAGCGGCGTGCGAATCTCGTGGGAGGCATTGGCGACGAAGTCGCGGCGGATCTGTTCGGTTTCGAGCTCGGCGGTGATGTCCTTCATCAGGATCCACGATCCCGTCGTCGATCCTCCCGGACCGAAGGAGAGGGGCTCGGCCTCGACGAGGACGGTGAGGTCTCGGAGACGGTCTCTCTGCCCGTCGCGGACGCGGAGGGTGAGATGATCGGAAACTTTCGCGCCGATCTGCTCGGCCAGCTCGAGGGTGTCGTAGACGCGGTGGTCGCGGCACACGTCGAAGAAGGCGCGCGACCGGTAGGGCTGGTCGCTGGGGAAGAGAAGACGGGCCGCCTCGTTGGCGAAGCGGATCTCGCGGTTGCGGTCGAGGATGAAGATCGCGTCCTTGATCTCGTTGAGGAGGGCTTCCTGAAACTCGCGCTGTTTCCGTTCCGAATCCCGTACCAGCGCGGCCTCGGCCACGGTGTCGGCGATGGCGCGGCGAAGGGTGACGAGATCCCCGACCGGCGGAGGGGGCAGAGAGGAGGAGTCGTCCCCGGGCGCCTTGAGAAGGGAGCCGGAAAGAAACTCGATCCCGCGCTTCAGACGGAAGTAGCGGAAAGCAAACCAAGCCGCGACCGCTGCGGCAGCAAGAAAAGGCACGACGTTTTCCACGGAACTAGGGGAGCAGGCTGAATCGGATCAGGCTTCGTGAAAACGATACCCCACTCCGCGGACGGTTTCTATCAAATCCCCATGCTCGCCCAATTTTTCGCGGAGGCGCTTGATGTGGGTGTCGAGCGTGCGGGTCTGGATGAGATCGCTGTAGCCCCACACTTTCTTGAGGAGATCCCCGCGCTCTTGGGTGATGCCAGGGGCTTCGATCATGCTGAGGAGCAGCTTGAACTCCGTCGCGGTGAGTTCGATCGCCTTGCCCTCGAGATGCAGCTTGAGGGCGTTCTTGTCGAGGCTGAAGGGGCCCGACTCGACGATGCTGCCACCCTGGTTCGGGTTGGTGCGCCGGAGGAGGTTGCGCACCCGCAGCATCAGTTCCTTCGGGGAGAAGGGCTTGGGCATGTAATCGTCCGCCCCGAGCTCGAGTCCGGCGATTTTTTCCTCGAGACGGCCGCGGGCGGTGAGCATGATCACCGGAACCGTCTTCATCCTCGGATCCTCACGGAGGTTCCGGTAGACGGTCATGCCGTCCATCTCCGGGAGCATGAGGTCGAGGATGATGAGGTCCGGACGGCCCGATTTGGCGAGGGCGACCGCCTCGAGCCCGTTGCTCGCCTCGAGGAGCTTGTAGTCTTCCTCGCGCATCAGGTTCACCGCGATCAGTTCGCGGATGTCTTCTTCGTCATCGACGATGAGAATAGTGGGCATGGGGTCTGACGGCGCTACTTCTGAAACCATGTTCAATGTCAAGTGACAAACGGGTTTGGAAAGGTCGGGGAGGTGACAATGCCGTCACCTGGAAGGGGTTCAGGGAACGCGCCGGGTCGGTCCAAATGGAACAATCCATGTGACGACCGGGACATGTGAGCCTACAGTAGACCCCCATGGCAGGCAAATCCGGCGAAACGGAACGGCATGCGCGTCCCCGCTCGGTTCACGTGATCGTGAACCCGGCCCTGTCGCGCCGCATTCCGTTGCTCGCGATCCTCAACCAGGCCTTCCGCGACGCGGGGATCCGCTGGGACATTTCGATTACCCATGGCCGAGGCGACGGGGCGGCTCTGGCGAGGAAGGCGGTCGCGGAGGGCTTCGATGTCGTCGGGGTCTACGGAGGGGATGGGACCGTGATGGAGGTGGCCGCCGGGCTTCTTGGAACCGACGTCCCGCTTCTCATCCTCGGAGGAGGGACCGGCAATCTCGTCGCTTCCGAGTTGCGCCTCCCGACCCAGCTCGAGCGGGCCTGTGATCTGGCCTGCGGCGAGGAGTTCTGGACCCGCCGAATCGACGCCGGAATGATCGGCGAGCAGCCCTTTTTCCTCCGCATTGGCTGCGGCATCGAGGTCGGAGTGGTTCAGGAGGCGACGCGTGAACTGAAGGACCAGTTCGGAAAATGGGCCTACGTCTGGGCCGCGATCAAGAAGCTCCAGGAGATCCCCGAGGCGGACTACGAACTCATCCTCGACGGGCGCGAGTCGATCCACGCGAGCGGGGTCGCCTGTGTCGTGGCCAACGCCGGCACCGTCGGACTCGGACGGCTCACCCTCGCGCCGTCCGTCGATGTGTGCGACGGCAAGCTCGACGTCTTCCTCCTGAAGCGGGCCAACATCGAGGGCATCGTGCAGCTCGCGGTGAAGATGACCGGTCTCGACCGCCTCATGAAGGAGGATGAGTTCGCCCTCGATGCTTCGCAGGCCGTCACCCAGTGGACCGTGGAAACCGTCGAGATCCGGACCAAGCCCATCCTCGATATCCAGGTCGACGGGGATGTCATCGCCAAAACGCCGCAGTTCATCCGGGTGATGCCGGCCGCCCTCCGCGTCGTCGTCTGATGCGGGGGTGTTTCGC
>JBILDO010000031.1:0-61656 GCA_044352585.1 Verrucomicrobiales bacterium | reverse complement strand
GCCGCCACGGCCGCGCCTTGGCCTCCGGCCAAGGGCGACCTCGTCCTCGGCGTCCGCGCCACCGGTGGCACCGGCAGCACTACGAACGTGTTCTTCAACCTCGGACCCGCGCACACCCTGCGCGACAACCCGAATCCGGGCACGCTCCTTGTGAACCTGAACACCGAGCTCACCGCGGCCTTTGGCGAAGGCTGGGCTAGCCGCAGCGACCTCTACTTCGGGATCATCGCGAACCGCAACAACGCCCCGGCCTCGGGGATCGGTTCGGCGGCTCCGCAAAACGGCGATCCCTCGCGGACGATTTACGCCTCGAAGGGAACCGGCAGCGCCAAAAGCACGACCTCGTGGTCGTTCACCAGCAGCGCGCTCGGCGTCTCCGCCACCGCAATCGGCGGTTTCATGGACGCGATCGCGACCGTCTCCGCGAATTCGAATGCGGTGATGACGATGACCCAATCGGCCAATCCGGTCCCGTGGAACAACAGCTGGAGCGTCTGGAATCCCGTCCCCGGGGCCGGTTTCTCCATCTTCACCGGCGGCATCCAGCGCGCCTTCGGATCGGCACCCGGCACGTCCCAGGCCAAGGTGCTCGACATTCACCGCGTCCCCGGCGATGGCACCGCCTCGAGTTACGTCTCGGCGGTCCGCCTCTTGGACTCGGGCGAACTCTGGACCGCACGCCCCGGCGACATCAGCGCCCCCTCCGTAACGGCAGTCACGCCCACGGGAGCGACCCTCGGTGGCAATGTGACCAGCCTCGGTGATGGAGCCGCCACGGAGCGCGGCATCGTGTATTCGCTCGCTTCCGCGAATGCGGATCCGCTCCTCAATGGAGCCGGAGTCACCAAGGTCACCGCGAGTGGCACCCTTGGCAGCTTCACCAGCGCCATCACCGGACTCACCGTGGGGAATCTCTACGCGTTCAAGGCCTACATCACCACCTCCGTCGGCACCTCCTACACGAGCGTGGCGCAGTTCACTCCCGGCGCTCCCACGATTGCCTCCCTCCCGACCGTCACCGCCGTCACTGACACCTCGGCGACGCTCGGCGGAAACGTGACGAACATCTCTCCCGGTCGTGCCATCGAACGCGGCATCGTTTACTCGGAGGTGGCGACCAACGCGGATCCCCTGCTCCTCGGGACTGGGGTCACCAAGCTGACCCGCAGCGGTGGGAAGGGTATCTTCTCGATCGCGGTGACCGGACTCACTCCGGCGACCACCTATGCCTTCAAGGTCTTTATGAGGACCAGCGTGGGCACCGGCGCCGCGGCGAAGTTCATGACCTCCTACTCGGACGTCCGTTTCTTCACGACCGACACGACTCCGGATTTCACCGGCGGTCTTGGCTCGATCACCGGGCGCGTCATCCGGGGCGGGGAAACGCAGGTCTTCGGCTTCAACCTTCCCTTCTCCAGCTCGGTGGCCTTCTCGGGCACCGGCGCTTCCGCGGGGATGCTCTGGCAGGTTCTGAATGCCGCCGGGGTCGAAGTCGGGTCCGGAACCGGGAACCTGAGCCTCTCGAAGGCGATCGCTCTCGGCAACTACCGCCTCCGCATCACGAATCCGGGTACCTCGACCGAGACCTTCTCGCTGAATCTGGATGCCTCGGTGCCCGCCGATCCCAAGCCCGACATCTCGGTGGGGCTCGAGGCGACCACCGCCTTGAACCCGGACTCGGGGATCGATGCCTACTTCCCGGCTTCGTCGGACTCGCAATCCGCGGTCGCCACGTCGGCGAAGGCGGCGGCCAAGGACATCTTCTTCCTGATCGACAATGACGATGTGCTGCCGGACTCGATGAGAATCTCCGGTCCGGGCCCGGATTCGAGGTTCAAGGTCGCCTACAAGCTTGCCGGTAAAAACGTGACCGCCGCCGTCATCGCCGGCACGGCCAAGACCGTGGTGATCGGCCCGGACGACGCTCCCGTGCCGTTCTCGGTGAAGATTTCCCCTGATCGCCGCAGCACGGAGATCACCGAGAGGCTCACCATCGGCGGAAAGCTCACCACGGTCTATTATGCCAGGTCCTTCATCGGAAACGTGACCGTCTCGGCCTCCTCCGATCCGACCAAAACCGACGTGGCCAAATTCCGGCTCAACACCCTCGCTTTCCCCTGATCGGGGAAGCTCCCACAGGGGTGGCCTCGCGCCGCCCCGTTCTCGAAGAGCGGGCCACCTGGCCCGCTCTTTTTCTTTCACAGGGCCGCTAATGCCGAATCCAAGAAAGGTTTTTGGACGATTGCGGAGCGATCCCGGTCGGTCGGCAAGGCGGAGGGCCGGTGCTGGAGCGGGCTTCTCTTCACTCCCGCGTTGTTGTAGGCGGCTTTCTTGTTGTCCTCGGCAGTGAGGGCATGGATGTCCACGGGGAAGGTGACGTGGACGACGGCATCGTCCTGCACCGCGCCCCGAACGAGGTCCTCGCTCGTCATGAGGTAACGACCCCGGATGCGGCGGCCGTCGCGGATGCCGATCTGCTCTGGGGAGGCGGCGATCTGCAGGCCATCCCACGGGCCGCCGAGCTTGCGCAGGCCGCGCACGAGTTGATGAATCTCGCCGCGGGCCCGCAGCGTCGCCTCGGAGACCTGGGCGGCATCGGTGGCGTTGATGCCATATTCGTGATTCGCCATGAGCAGGACGAGATTTCCCTGAATGGGGAAGAGGCAGGCGTGACCGTAGCTCGGGGTGACACCCGCCCGCTTGAGTTCATCACGGAAGGCCTGGGGTCCAACATGCCGGCCGTTGTCACCGACGCCGTGGATGAAACCCGCGATCTGCGCCGCATCCTTCACCACGAGCAGGGCATACATCGTCATGGGCTGGCAGGGACAGGCCTTCTCGCGGCCGATCTCGAACTCGCAGCCCGCCTGCGCCCCGAGGTCGCCGTCGCCGGTGGTGTCGATGAAGACGGGCGCGCGCCAGGCCTGACGACCGCTCTTGGACTCCGTTACGATGGTGCGGAGCGAGCGCCCCTCGCGATAGGCGGCGGCGACGCGGGTGTGGAGCTGCACTTGAACGTCGGCCTCGGCACAGAGTTCCTCGAGGAGGAGCTTCATCTCCTCGGGCTGGTAGCTGAGCCCGTTCATGCCGCCGCCGTTGATGGCCTCGCGCTCGCGGAGACGGCGCACGAGTTCGACATTGAAGCCCGGCTTGTCGAAATCGAGCAGGTAACCGAGGAGGGAGGAAGTCCACACGCCGCCGAGCGAACCGTGCACCTCGAAAAGCCGCACCTTCGCTCCGGTCGTGACCCGGTTCCGGAGGTGAAGGAAGGACACCGGAACATTACACCGGCGTAATGTCCCGGTAATGATTATGTCAGGGCAGTGTGGTTTCTTCAGGGTGAAAGGAATTTTCTTGCCATGAAACGATCCCATCGACCGTTCCGCATGCTCAACTGTCTCGGTCTACTCGCGTTCGCCGGTAGCCTTCTTCAATCCCAGGATCCGTTACGGCAGGACCCGTCGCGGTCTCCGCGGGCGGAGGAAAGGGAAAGGGGAGGAAAGGGACCCAAGGGCGATCGGAACGGCGGTCAAAAAGGCGGACCTGCGATCCAAAAGCCGAAAATCGACGATGCGATTCGCGCGAATGTCTACGCGGACAACTGGTTCCAGCTGTATATCAACGGACACCTCGTGGCGGTGGATTCGATCTCCTTCATCCCGCACAATGTGGTCTCGGTGGAGATCCTCCCGGAGTATCCCATGACCATCGCGGTGATGGCGCGCGACAACGCGGATCCCGGGACCGGCCTGGAGTACGACAACACGCAGATCGGTGACGGTGGTTTCATCCTGAAATTCGCCGATGGAACGGTGACGAATGCGACGTGGAAGGCGAAAAGCGTCTTCCATGGTCCCATCGACGGCGACCGGCAGCATCCGAAGACGCGGCACGAGGCGATCCCGGAAAACTGGTTTGCGGGCGATTTCGACGACAGCGGCTGGGAGGCGGCCACGGAGCACACCGAGGAGGAGGTCGGTCCGAAAGAGCCCTTTTACGAGCACGATTTCGAGGGAGCGAAGTGGATCTGGACCAAGGATCTCGCCCTCGATAACACCGTGCTGTTCCGCACCACCCTCGCGAGCCCTCCCGATGGCCGCCCCCTTCCTCCGAAGTGGCCGCGGGGACACATTGATGAATCTCCCCAAGCAACTTCCAAACCATGAAAACCGATCCAAGAGAGCGCGGTCAAAGACCCAGGAGGGCTGGATCGGAAGGGGCGACCGGCGGGACGCCGGTCCCACATGGGGCTGGCATCCTGCCAGTCTTCCAATTCGCTGCCGTCTTGGCCGTGCCGGCAGTGATCCCGATCGCGGTCGCCGCGATGGCACCGGACCTTTCGCCCTTTGCGGCCTCTTTTCCGGGCGGGCGAACTCTGGATCGTCCCGCGGGATCGTTCCCACCCGCGGCACAGGCCTTCGCGCCTTTCCAGAAACGGCTCGGGGTTTCCTGGGACGCGGACTATTTCTACATCGAGGGCAACGGGCTGCCGGATCACAACATGATGGTGGGCATCACCGCGTGGCAGCAGCAGGTGCCGCTGCCGCAGCCCTACACGGGCGACAACGCGTGGCGGGTGCCCTTGAAGCCTGTCCCCGCGGACGATCCGGCGATGATCGAGGGGCGCTTCCTGCGCGGGGCCATCGCCATCGCGGTGAACGGCATCCCGATCTTCAATCCCCAGAACAACCGCGGTGAGGTTTCCCACGAGATCGGCGAGCTGGACCAGTGGGGTGGCCACTGCGGACGGGCGGATGACTATCATTACCACATCGCGCCGATCCATCTCGAGTCGGTCGTCGGCAAAGGCAAACCGGTCGCCTACGCCCTCGATGGGTATCCGGTGCTCGGTTTGACCGAGGCCGATGGATCGGCTCCGAAGGGGCTCGATGAATGCCGTGGCCACGATCACGACGGACCCGGGTATCACTACCACGCGGCAGAGAAGTATCCCTACGTCCTCGGCGGATTTCACGGCGAAGTGGTCGAGGCCGAAGGGCAGGTCGATCCGCAGCCGCGCGCCCAGGGGGTTCGTGAGGCGCTGCAAGCCCTCCGCGGAGCGGAGATCACCGGATTCGGGAAGACGGGGGAAAATGCGTATCAGTTGAACTACTCCGTCGATGGAGAGCCACGGGCGGTGCGCTATCGGATCGGCGAGGACGGGACCTTTCCCTTCGAGTTCGACAATGGCCGGGAGGGCACGACGCGCGAGGTCTATCGCGTCCGTGGAGGCGGAGCAGGTGGCCCCCCGGGTGGAGGCGGTGATCGTCCTCCGCGAGGCGGTGGTGGTGGTGGACCGGAAATGCGGCCTCCCGGCGGCGGTCGAAGGCCCGATCCCTTGCTTTCGGTTCTCGATACCAACGCGGACGGTTATCTGGATCGCGAGGAACTCGATGTCGCGGAGGAGCGCCTGAAGACGCTCGACCGGAACGGGGATGGCCGGCTGGATCGCGAGGAAGCCATCGCCCGCCCGCCCGGAGGCGGCAATCGGGGCGGCGGCGGCGGAATGGAGGTTCAAGGTCCCGGCCGGATGCCGGCGCCGGGGGCCGGATCGATGACGGCTCCCACGGGTGGGTTGGGAGCACCTGTCGATGGATTTGCTCTCAGCAGCCCGGAAATCGGCGAGGACGGTCGACTTCCCGTGGAATTCACCGGAGATGGTGCCGGAGTATCGCCTCCGTTGTCATGGCAGGGAGCACCGGTCGGCACGAAGAGTTACGCGTTGATCATGGATCATCTCGCGCCGGGCGATGAGATGAAAAGCTATTGGGTGATGTGGGACATCCCCGCCGAAATGACCCGCTTGCCGAGGGATGCATCGGAGACCGGCCGGGTCGGAGTGGGATTCCGCGGGGAAGTCGGCTACGAACCGCCGCATTCCCAGGGTCCGGGCGACAAGACCTATGTGCTTCATCTTTACGCCCTCTCCGACATTCCGGAACCCGCAGGTCCGGCCGGGCGCGTCAGCCGGGAGGCCTTGCTGGAGGCGATGGAGGGCACGATTCTTGCCCGGGCCGACCTGAGCGTGGTCTACGCCCGTGCCGAGGGTGCCACCGGAAGTCCGCGCGGCGGAAAGGGCGGCCCCAGGCCATGAGCGTTTTTTGCGGAGCCCCACGTGGGCCACAGCAGGCCACGCTTCTTTGTTTCGAAAGGATTGGGACTGGCAATTCTTCAGGGACTCGGCAATCCTTCCCGATGGACTTCATCCCATTCGATTCCGAAGCGGAGACCGGATGCCGGCGGCGCCATTTGCCGCATTGGGAACCGTCCGGTCGCACGTATTTCGTCACGTTTCGAACCGCCGACTCGACTCCGGTGGAAAAATAGAATCAATGGAAGAGTGAGCGCGATGAATTCGAGCGGAACCACCCGAGAGCCTGGTCGGATGTCGAATGGCGTGTCTATCGAGCAGGGTTTCCCGACCGAATCGAGCGTTGGTCGGATCGCGGATACGGCGCTTGTTTGCTGCGCCGCCCGGATCTACGCCGGATCGTGTCCGATGCTCTGGAGTGTTTCAGCGAACGACCGGAAAGCCATTCTTCACGCTATCAGTCGGGCGATTGGGTGATCATGCCGAACCATGTCCATTTGCTGGTGCGCCCATTGCCTCCATGGACCTTGGGGCAATTGATCCATCGCTGGAAATCGTTCACCGCGAAAGCGATCAACAAGGCGATCGGCGGCCGCGGGACCTTCTGGTTGGACGAACGATTCGCTCACCGGGTGAGGCGGCCGGAGTCGCTCAAGAAATACGTGGCTTACATCGCGGGCAATCCCGGGAAAGCCGGACTGCGTGAAGAGGAACACACCTTGTCGAAGCCCCACGTGGGACTGGCGTCCCGCCATTCATTTTCGGGCGATGCGGTGCCGGATGAAGACCGGCAAGATGCCGGTCCCACGTGATCCCATGCGCATCCTCGTCGTCGAAGACCAACCGCAGATCGCGGGATTCATCCGTTCCGGACTGGAGGAGGCTGGCTTTGTCGTGACCGTTTCACGGACCGGAGAGGAGGGCTACGAACTCGCCACGACGGAGTCGTTCGACGCGATGGTTCTCGACATCATGTTGCCGGGACGGGACGGGCTCAGTGTCCTGCGAAGCCTCCGGCAACGGCATGTTACGCTGCCGATCGTCCTCCTCACGGCCCGCAACGAATTGAACGAGCGGATCGAGGGGCTCAACCTCGGGGCCGATGATTACCTGACAAAGCCCTTTTTCGTCGAGGAACTCGTCGCCCGTCTCCAGGCCCTCCTGCGCCGGGCCTCGGGGGCGACCCTCAACATTCTCCAGGTGGGCGACCTCAGCCTCGACCTCATCACCCGCGAAGCGAAGCGGGGCCAACGGCTGATCGAGCTGAGCCAGCGCGAATTCTCCCTGCTTGAATACCTGATGCGTTCTCCGGGGCGCGTCTTTTCACGCTCGCAGATCTCGGAGCATGTCTGGAACACCCACTTCGACACGGGGACGAACATGGTCGACGTGGCGATGACCCGTCTGCGCAAGAAGATCGAGGCGCCGGGGGAGAAAAGGCTCATCGAAACGGTCCGGGGCGTCGGCTACCGGCTCCGCCAATCCTGACCCAACGCGATGCACTCCTTCCGCTGGCGCATCGCCCTGAGTTCGGCCCTGATCTCGGGGCTCGTCGTGCTCGCCTTCGGCGCGGTGGCGTGGTGGTCGCTGAACCGCGCGCGGATCGCCGATCTCGAGGCGGAGATGCGGCATTTCGGCTACCGGGTCACCCTGCGATCGGGAAGAAACATCGACGCGAACCGGCTCGAGGGTTCGCTCACCGACGTTTTCGGCGCGGAGAAGGCGCGTCAGCGATCACTCCTGCTTCTCGATGCGCGGGGCGGGGAATTGGTAGGTTCGTCAGGATGGCCCGCGGGACTCGATCCATCGGCTTTTCCTCCCGGTATCGAGCCGCTCGATCCCCAGCCGCGCGACGAGGAAAGCCGAAGCCCTTCGGATCGGCCGACCCCGCCCCCTCGCGAGGTCCTCGAACCGCGCTTTTACGAGGCGGAGTCGGCGGACGGGCGGGACTGGCTCGTCGGGGCCTTTGCCAATCGCGAGACCGTTCTCCTCCTCGCCGCCGACCTCGACCAGGTCGCCGGTGACATGCGGCAGCTTCGCCGCGCCTTTCTCGTGGCCCTTCCTGGAGCGCTCCTGATTGTTGCCCTTGGCGCCGCCTTCGTGGCGTGGCGGGCCTTGCGTCCGGTAGCCGCCTTGGGCGAGGACATGCGGAAGGTCTCGGCCCGCGCCCTCGACCAGCGCCTCGAGGTGGCGGGGGCGGACCGTGAGTTTGCCTCGATCATCGGGAACTACAACGCGATGCTGGAACGCCTCGAGCGCAGTTTCGACCAGGCCACGCGTTTCAGTGCCGATGCCTCGCACGAGTTGAAAACCCCGCTCGCGGTGATGCAGGCGACCCTCGAACGGGCCCTCAGGGATCATCCCGACGACGAGGCGACCCAGTCCCTCATCTCCCAGCTCCTCGAGCAGACCTGCCGGCAGCGGTCCATCCTCGAAAGCCTCCTCCTGCTCTCACGGGCCGATGCGGGCCGGCTCGAGATCAGCCCTGAGACGATCGATCTCGGTGCCTTTCTTGAAACGTGGCTCGAGGATGCCAGCCTCCTCGCCGAGGGACGCGGCATCCGGGTTATGAGTGAAATCAACCCGGGGCTTGCGACGGAGGCCGACCCGGTGCTGTTGCAGCGGGTCGCGCACAACCTCTTTTCGAATGCGGTGAAATACAACCACGACGGCGGTGAGATCGTCTGTCGGCTGCTTCGCGAGGGTTCATGGCTTGTTTGGACCGTGGCCAACACCGGTGAACCCCTGCCCGAGGTGGAGCGGGAGCGGGTTTTCGAACGTTTTTTCCGCGGAGGAAAGGCCAAGGGTGGGGAGGCCGGAACCGGTCTTGGTCTCAGCTTGGCCCGCGAAATCGTGAACGCGCACGACGGCGAAATCACTTTCGGGCTCGACGGGGCGGGCCGGAACGAGGTGCGGGTGAGGTTGCGGGAATCAGCAAAAGGCCGAAACATTTCATCGGTGTAATGCTGAGGAAAGACTGGCGAAACGCTCGCGTGGTTCCTTCCAGCATGATCGTTCCTCCCCGTTGCTTTGTCTTCCTGATCGCCCTCCTCGCCGGTCCTGCTTTCGCGGCCCCGGTCGAGCGGCCGAACCTCGTCTTCCTCCTCTCGGACGACCAGGATTGGACCGGCCTTTCCGTCCGGATGCATCCGGATCTGCCCAATTCGAAGAGCGACTTCTATCGCACGCCGAACCTCGAGAAGTTCGCCGCGGAAGGGATGCGCTTCAGTGCGGCCTATGCGCCCGCCCCGGTGTGTTCGCCAACCCGGATCAGCCTGCAGACCGGGATGAGTCCCGCGAGGCTCGGCTGGACCAAGGCGGCGCCCGCCGAAGAGGGGCATCGGCTCATCGAGGGGGCCAGCCGAAAGTCGGTCCGCCCTGACGAAACCACCATCGCCGAGCGTTTGAAGACGGCGGGCTATGCGACGGCGCATTACGGCAAATGGCACCTCGCCGGCGGTGGGCCGGAAGCGAACGGATACGACGAAAGCGACGGCGACACGGGCAATCGCGACGCCGATGCCCATGTCGATCCGAATCCGGTCGATATTTTCGGCATGACGGAGCGGGCCACGGCCTTCATGGAGAAGCAGAAGAACGCCGGAAAGCCGTTCTTTGTCCAGATGTCCTACTATGCGCTGCACCTCCCGCAAAACGCCCTGAAATCGACACGGGCCTTCTACGAGTCCCAATCGCCCGGGGCAATGCATTCGGACATCGATACGGCGGCGATCACAACCGATCTCGACACCGGCGTCGGGCGTCTCCTCGCGTCGATCGACCGGCTGGGGCTGACGGAAAAGACCTACGTCGTTTACATGTCGGACAACGGCGCGGGCGGTGGCGGCCGGGGCGGGGTTCGTCCGCTCTCGGCTGGCAAGGGCGGCGTCTGGGAAGGCGGAGTCCGCGTGCCCCTGATCGTGCGCGGACCTGGCATCGAGGCCAATTCGTGGTGTCACCAGCGCGTCGTCGGTTACGACTGGTTTCCCACGTTCTGTCGCTGGGCCGGGGTGAAGGAACCCTTGCCCGAAGGCGTGGAAGGCGGCGATCTCACTCCCTTGCTTTTCGAAGCGGGCCGTGAGCCGGTGAAGCGTCCGCGTGAGGAACTGGTCTTCCACTTCCCGCATTATCAGGGCGACACGCCGCACTCGGCGATCCTGTCGGGTGGCTACAAGCTGCTGCATTTCTATGAGACGGGAGAATCGCGGCTCTTCCATCTCGCCGAAGACCTCGCCGAGCAGCATGACCTGAGTCGTGCGCAACCGGGGATCGCGGCCGATCTGAAGGGGAAGCTGGACGCCTACCTCTCCGAGGTCGGGGCCGCGCTGCCCCAGGTCAATCCGAATTTCGACCCCGCCAACGAATCGGCCGGGAAGCGGGGCGGAGGCAAAGGGGGCGGAAAGGGCAAGGGAGGCGGAAAAGGCAAGGGAGGGGGCGGTGCGGGAGGCGAGGCGATGGTGCCGGATCAGGACGAGGACGCTCTTGCACCGGCGGTCGCCCAAAGCGGTCCGTCCTCGCCCGAAATGAAGAAGGGCAGCGATCTCGCGACGGGTCAGGGAGGCGGGGTGGGGCCGCGCAGCGTGCTGTTCACGACCCTTGACAGCGATGGCGACCGCGAGATTTCGGATGAGGAAATGCGTGAGGCCGGCCGGAGATTGATGGTCCTCGACCGGAACCAGTCCGGACAGCTCGAGAGCCATGAATTGGCGGAGGCTTCTGTTGCTCCCGCTCCGATTCCACCCCTTCCGTCTGTGTTTGATGACGGGGCGCGGCAGAGCTGGCTCGCCGCGCATATCGACGATCTGGATCTGAACGGCGACGGTGGAATCGACCGCACCGAGTTGATGAACCAGGCGAGACTGGCGTTCGGTGCCTTCGACACGAACGCCGATGGCGTCTTGAAGCGCGAGGAGTATGCGGGTCGCCAACCGAAGTCACCCGTGGCGGCTTATCTCACGGGAAACGCGGAGGCGATCGATTCCGACGGCAACCACTGGATCAGCGCGGGGGAATTCGCCGCCGCCCTTACCAAGGAACTTGTGGCTGGCAAGCACGTGGGACCGGCGTCCCGCCGGTCACCGGAGACTCCGGTAGCCAACGCAACGGGAGACCGGCGGGACGCCGGTCCCAGGCGGTCGGCCCCCATGCCGCCGAATGTCGTTCTCTTTCTCATCGATGACATGGGCTGGCGCGACGTGGGATTTGCCGGCAATCCGCACATCGACACGCCGAACTGCGACCGTCTCGCCCGCGAGGGCATGGTCTTCACCCAGGCCTATGCAAGCGCGCCGAACTGCGCACCGACCCGAGCCTGTCTGATGAGCGGACAATACACCCCGCGACACGGTGTCTACACCGTCGCGGACGAACGCCACCTCCCCGGATCGCCGCATCACAAGGTCCTCGCGACGGAAAGCCGCGCCGAACTTCCGACCGAATCGGTCACCCTCGCCGAATCGCTGCGCTCGGGAGGTTACGCCACGGGCATGATCGGCATGTGGAATCTCGGACGCGGCAACAGCGGCCCCTTCACTCCGACCGGCCAGGGTTTCGAGGTCTTCAAGGATCCGAAGAGCCTCGGGTTCGAGAAGGATGCCTACCACCGCTCCGACGGGGCCTATCTCAGCGACGAATTCACCACCGCGGGGATCGAATGGATGGAGACAAACCGCGACCGCCCCTTCTTTCTCTACATGGCCTATCACGACGTGCATGGCCCCTACGATCCCAAGCCGGACCTCGTCGAGAAATATCGGAAACGGGCCTCGGAGAAAGCCGTGGAGATCGATGTCGATTACGCCGCGACGGTCGAGGCCCTCGATCAAAACGTCGGACGCATCCTCGCCTACCTCGACGAGAAGCGACTCGCCGAAAACACCATCGTTCTTTTCACCTCGGACAACGGAGGCACCCGCCAATACACCGCTCCCCTGAACGCCGGCAAGGGATCGCTCTATGAAGGCGGGATTCGCGTGCCCTTCGCGATCCGCGGACCCGGCATCGCCGCGGGTAGGGAAACCGCCGAGCCGATTCTCACGATGGATGTCTATCCGACGCTTCTCGATTTCGCCGCGCTCGCCTCGCCGGAATCCCACCGGCTCGACGGCATGAGCCTGCGGCCCGTCCTTTCCGGAGTAGCCGGATCGCTCGGACGCGAGCGGGTCTTCTGGCATTTCCCTTGTTATGTGGGAGGCGGCACTCCGGGCAGCGCGATGCGGCAGGGGAACTGGAAGGCGGTCGAGTTTTTCGAGACGGGGGCCGTCGAAATCTACGACCTCGAGAAGGACCCCGGAGAACGGAACGACCTCAGCGCCGCAATGCCCGACAAGGCGAAGGAACTTGCCGAGGCCCTGCGCGCCTGGCAGGAGGAAACCGGGGCCCCGCGCCCGACCGGAGCGAATCCGAACTACAATTCCTCGGTCCAGCCCGATCGCGGCAAGGGGGGCAAGGGCGGCGGAGCGGTAAAACGACCGAAGTGAACCGGACGAAACGCGCGAAGACGATTTGCCTTGACCGCGTTGCCACCTCCGGCGTTTCAGCCACCGGCAGGAAATACTCCAGATAGCCGATCATCATTTCGTCGATGGTCTGGGAACCCCACTTGACGAGCTTGGTCGGATCCGGGTTGGCCTGATTGCTCTCGCTGTTGTCGGACACGGCGGTGATCTTCACCATGCTGCCGCGCGGGATGAGCCTGGGCTTCTCGGATTCGAATCCGCACCGGGTTCTAGGGCAGCAAACCAGGGCGGCATGGTACTCTCGGTGACGACGCGCTTGATGACCCGGGCACGGTCCTTCACCTCCGCCGTCGCCGCGCCGGGCCAGGAGGCGGCGGATTGCCCGGGGCGCGGAAGGCGCGGGTTTGCCGCTGAACTGGTTGTATTCGGCCAGCGAGATCGCGCCGTCCTTGTCGAGGTCGTAGCGCCCGAACGCCTTCGCGTTCGCCCGTTCATCGGTCGTGACCTTGCCGTCGCGGTTCTTGTCGAATCTCTGGAAGACCCCGTCGCCGGAGGTCTCGGCGATCGAGGAACGGGAGAAGACCCCGAGGGCCACGAGAAGGCGCCCCAGGAATTTCATCGGCAAGGGTCGGGCAAGGTTTCTGAGAGGTGGTTCCACGGAAGGCCGGAAAGTGGACTCGCTTTTTTCGGGAAAAGTCCGGGATTTCCCGGCCGCGCGTCCGCAGGCCTTGGAGGCAACTTCCGGCAGGGTCGGTCTGCTTCATCGTTCGGGGACGGGGATCCCCTTTGGATGGGTGGCGAAAAAGGCCCACGCGACCTCCGCGGCGTTCAGTTCCCCGGTGCTCGGGCCGGCTTGGGGATTGACCCCGCGGGAGACCCGGCCGGGCCAATTGTGACCGTGACCCTCGATCCGGTAAAAGATGACCTCCGCTCCCTTCGGCCCCGGGGCGTAAGTCTCGCGAATCACCCGCGTGGGGTCGCTGGTGGTCTTGGGCAGGGTCTCGATTTTCGGCGGGGTGACGCAGCCATTGGCCTCCACCCAAAGTTCCACCATCCGCGGCGCACTGACGGCGATCCCACCGCGTCCGATCACTTCGCCACCCTCGAAGGGCACGGCCGGGTCGGCGGTGCCATGAAGATACAGGACGTGAACCGGGTGCTGCGGTTTGAACTCTGTCTCCAACGCCGTGCCGAGCGTGCCCGCACCGGGCGCAATCGCCGCGAGCAGGTCGGCCAACTCCCATCCGAGCCGTTGCGTCATGAAGCCGCCGTTCGAGTTTCCCGCGGCGAATATACGATGCTCGTCCACCTTCAGCTCCGTCTTCAGCGCCGTGATGAGCGCACGGATGAAGCCGGTGTCGTCCACCGTTTCGCGTCCCGGAAAGCGCGGCGAGACGCGTCCGTCGTTCCAGCCGAATCCCCGCCCGGGATTGGACGTGCCCTGAGGATACACGACGATGAAGCCGTGTTGGTCGGCGAGAGGATTGAACCCGAGCCCGGCCTCGGCCACCGCTGCGGATCCCTCGCCGCCGTGGAAGGCGAAGAGCAGCGGGACGGGCTTGGAACCATCGTAGCCGGGCGGGATGCGGAGACGATAGACCCGGTCCAAGCCCGCGTGGGAGAAGGTTCGCTCGTGGGTTCCGGAAGCCGGAACCGCAGGTGCGGCGGCTGCCGCAGGAAACGGGTAAAAGGCCCAGTTCGCTTCGCCGAGCCCGCGCAGCAGCGCGAGCGTGTCATGGTCCACTCCCGGCACGACGGTGAAAGTATGCTCGATCTCCAGCTTCCGCAGATGCGCGGAATAGGCGCGATTGAGCGGCTCCGAGAAGTCGCCCGACCCGACCGCGACGCGCACGCGCATCCGCCCGCGCACGGCGTCCGCCTGCTGCTCCGCCACCGTGATGGGATGGACCGCCCGGTAGCGATCGAGGTCGCCACCGAAGGTTTGGTCGAGGATGCGCTCGCGCTCGGCGGGATTCCCGGTGGCGCGAGGTCCGGCGAAGTCGAGATCGAGCGGCCCGCCCGCGAGGATGGAGACCGCCGTGAAGAGCTCGGGATAGCGGAACCCCAGGCGGGCCGCGCCGTAACCGCCCATGCTGAAGCCTTCGATGATGCGGCCCTCGCGCGTCTCGAGGGTTCGGAAGGTCCGGTCGACGAGGGGGATCAGCTCGCGGATGAGGACGGTTTCGACCGGTCTCGCCCCGTCGCTGGAGTCGCACCACAGGCTCGCGGGCAGACCGTTGGGAAAGACCACGAGCATCGGGGGGATTTTCCCGTCCCGGATCGCCGCATCGAACCAGGCCGAGACCGGCGCGATCCCCGCGAGCCCGCCGCCCGTGCCATGGAGCCAGTAGAGCACCGGAAAGCGGCGGTCCTTCTCCTTCTCATCAACCGGAGGCGTGTAGACATGAAAACTCACCTCCGACTTCGCCGCCTCGCTGGTGAAGGTGTGATAGGTGACGTTCGGCGCCGAAACGGCCTTGGTGACCCAGCCCGGAGCGTTCCCAGCGTCGACTGCAACCGGAGCGGGCGGCATTTCCCGATCCAGGAACAACCGGACCTTGCCGATCACGTCGGCAACGACCTGCTCGTCGGCTCCCTTGCCCCAACGATCACCGCCGCCGCCGAAGTAGAAACCGTGTCCGTATCCCGGGAATTCGCGATACTCCACCTTCACCCCGGCCTCCTTCATGAGGGGCAGGAAGAGGGGTTTGTTCAGCTTGTGAAGGTCGTGCCGGTCACCGTGCAGGATCAGCACGGGAGTCCGGATCGTTTTCAACTTCGCGAGGGTCCGCGCGCGCAGTTCCGGGGTGAAGAACTTCTCCGGATCGGCCATCATCCCGAGGCGCGGGCCATACTCGCCGGTGGTGAGCATCCCGGTGTAGAGCACCGTGGCCGGTTCACCCGCGACGATGGCGCGCACCTCCGGGTCGCCGCCCAGCTCGAGGGCGATGCTGCCGCCGCCACTGCCTCCATACAGGGCGATGCGCCGCGGATCCACGCCCGCGAGCGTCGCGGACCGGCGGAGCACGGCGCGGACATCCTCGATCGGGCCGCGGGATTGCACGTCCTGCTCATAGGTGCGGAAGGTGGCCATGACCACGGCGTAACCGGCCTCGAGGAAACGGGTCAGGACCGGGTTGTCCGTGAGATGTTGCCGCAGGTTGGTCTCGGGGAACTCTGTCAGTCCGCCATGGATGAAGAGGATCGCCGGGAAAGGCCCGTCGCCCCGGGGTTTCCGCCACCAGGCGCGGACGGCGCGTCCATCGGCGGCGGTCGCCTCGATCACCTCGATGGGACATTCCGCCACGGGAATCCTGACCGGGGCCACCGGCCAGTGGAAGACGGGCGCGGCGCCATCGCCCTCCATTCCCGCGGTGCGCCTCGAACCGGGAGCCGGGGCGGAACCGGGCTTCGCGGCGAAGATCCGCACCTCCTCCTCCGTGACCCGGCCATCGCCATCGCTGTCGGCCGGTTTGAAAAAGCCGAGCGTCCCGGCTTCGGCCGCATCGAGGGTGCCGTCACCGTTCGTGTCGAGCCGCCGGAAAAAATCCGCGACCTCGGTCGGTGGCGGGGACTGGGCGCGAATCCAGGGGATTTGCAACAGCACGAGGGTCCCGAGGACCGCGACGGCAGGAACGGTGAACGTCCGGGTGATACGGTATCGCGTTCGCCCCAGCGGGCGCGTCAAGAATGGCCGATCGGATCGCCTCATGGATCGGTTTGTTGAAACCCTCGTGATGAATTGAAGTTTCAGGAGGAAATGCCCGCGTTCGCCGTTTCGTGCGGGTCCACCTTCTCCGGACGTCGCAGGAGCCAGTCGAAGGGTTCCCAGAGCTGACCGAGAAAATCCTTGGGATCGTTACCGCCCCGATCTCATGAAACGGGCGGCATGAACAACCAAAAAAACCATGGAAACCAGAAAAAGCCCCCCGCGGGGGTGCCCGCCCTCAGGGCGGGCAAGAGAGCGGAAAGCCGGAAGTCTCCGGCATTCCGTTGAAAGAAACAATCCAAACCCATGGAATGAGAACTGTCGGATCGCTCCTCGCTCCCCACTTCATCAGAGAAATCAATGACGCCGCTTTTCGGACCACCTTTTCTTCTTGCATTTCTTGATGGTTTTTTGAAAATCCCCGGCATCCCCCGAAACAGAGTCCCCCATGAAGATCCCAACGATACTTGCCCTATTGGTCGCTTCCCTGCCGTTCATGGTCGTCCAAAGCCTTTCGGCCGCCACGAAGACCACCACGGTGAAGGGGGTCATTTACAGCGACACCAACGGAAACAATCTTCTCGACCTAACGGAGAAGGGCCGGACGACCGCGCAAGTCTGGCTCTACCGGGTCTTTCCCAACGGAAGGGTCGACAGGATCCGCACCGTGGCCACCAGTGCGTCCGGAGGTTATTCAATCCCGAAGGTTCCTTACGGGACCTACTTTCTGTCAGTGCGGTATTTGAGATCGAGTTCCTTGCAGATCCGCACCAATAATTTTACCGTCGGAGCGGTGGCTTCCAGCGCGACACGAAATGTTCCGTTGGTCACCGCCGCGACTCTCGCTTCCAATCCATTGTATGCCGCCGCTTACACCAGCGTGATCAGGGCGGACAAACTCGCCAAGGGTCCTGACGGCCCGACCACTCCCTTTTCTCCCTGAGTCCTTTCATCCGACCGATCCGGTGAGTCTTGGAAGCTGTATGGACAATCAGGTGCCAGGACGATCCGGGGATCGGAAGTCGAGGGACTTGGAAGGGTTTGAGGCACACGTCCGTCTGAAGGACTTGATTACGAAGCAAGCCTGAGGTGCGCCGCGTCAGTCGTTTGTGACCCGTGTCGGTCGCTTCCGTTCTCCGGAACGGGGTAAATCCATTCGTATCGGGGTCATTCGGTGCGAATTTGTCCATCGCGGTCCCATCCCTCCCGATGAGTTTTCTTTCCGAAAACCTTCCCCCTTGGCGCTGGCTGGCAGCGCTGCTTCCGGTCACCGCCTCGTTCATCTACGCTCCCCTCGCCTTCGGCGGCACGACCTTCTGGACGCGGGCCGTTATCGATTGGTTCCTCGTTCATTCCTTCCTGCTCTGGGTTTGCATTCTCATCCTCGAGCGGCGCGTTCCCCGGCTCCCGATCGTTCTCTCGACCTCGCTCGGTCTCCTCGTCTTCATTGGAACGCTGCAGTTCGTCAACCCGAGGTCGATCGTCGACCCGTTCACCTTTGATTTCGAATTGCTCGAGGATCACCTTGCCTGGCTTCCCGGGACGGTCGATGCGGAGACGAGCGGATGGATCCTGTCGCACCTCCTCGCAGTTTTGCTCGGCGGACTTTTTCTCCGCGACGGACTCTCGCGCTCCCGGGTGCGTTGGTTTCTCTTCCGCGTGGTGGCGTTCGCCGGACTCGTCATCGCGCTGGCGGGGATCTACCAGAAATCGGTCGGGACCGACATGATGCTCTGGGGGGTAAAGCCACCCTACACGGGTAATTTCTTCGCCGCCTTCCGCTACCATGGCAACGCCGCTTCCTTTCTCAACCTCAGTTGGCCCGCCGCGCTGGTCGTGTGGATCCGGAGCCGACTCATCCGTCCCGGTGGGCTGGTTGCATCGCTGGACCTTTCCGTCTTTTTTCTAGTTTTCGGGGCGACCTTTGTCAATTCCTCGAAGGCGGGCCTCCTTCTCGGCCTCTTGGGTCTGCTCCTCGCGGGCTGGCTCTTGCGGCGGGAGATCTTCGTGGGCAACACCTCCCGGTCCGCGGTGCTCCTGATGTCGGGTTTCGTCCTTGTCGTCGGAATCATCGTGGTCCTGCCCAATCTGGTTTTCAAGCTCTCAAAGTGGAGCGAGTTGTTCACAAAGGGTCAGACGCTGCACGGGCGGCTCGATGCCCAGCGAGCCTGCCTCCTCGCGATCCAGGACACCGGACTCTTCGGATCCGGCGCGGGAACGTTCCACTACGTCTTTCCACCCTACAAGGACAGGATCGATGGACTGGACGGCTACTGGCAACATGCGCACCAGGATTGGTTCCAAGGCATCATCGAGTGGGGATGGCTCGGCTTTACCGCATGGGCTGTCATTTTTTTGGGGGCGATGGCCCGGCTGTGGAGCCGCATCGATGAGGCGGGCCGATCGGGGCGCCCGGAACTGACCGCAAGCGCCGCGTTCCTTGCCTTGGCTCTTGTCCTTGTGCATGCTCTTGCGGATTTTCCCCTGCAAATCCCGGCCTTGCAATGGCTCGTCGTCTTCCATCTGGCCGTGGCGTGGAGCGATGCCCGGCCGGGCCCTCGCATTATCCCGGCGGCGACGGATTGAGTTTCCCATTGAAACGACACCCGATGGCCACCCGTTTTCCTTTACCCGGGAACCGGGTGGTCGCCGACCTCCGATTCATGACCGCAACATCGATCCCGGCCGGATCGTTTCCAACCGAACCCCTCGGTTCAACGGCGGCAGGAAAAACGAATCGACTGTTCTTTCACCGGCCAATTTATTTGCAATGGCAGGGAATCTGCGGGTTGATTCCGACCGATGGAAGAAAATCCTTTTCGCGAGGCGGACCTCAGCCTCCGCAACCACCCGGAATCCTGTGTTCTCGTCATTTTCGGGGCGACGGGTGACCTGACCCACCGCAAACTGATCCCCGCTCTCTACAATCTCGCCGCCGACGGAGACCTGCCCGCCGGACTCCGCGTGATCGGGTTCGCCCGCCGGGAGAAATCGGACGAGCAATTCCGGAAGGGACTCGAGGAACTGAACCGGGAGGTCTCGCGCCAGGGCCACAACGACGACCTATGGGCGCGGTTCTCGAAGAGCATCTCCTACCACCAGAGCGAATTCAGCGACCTTGAGGGCTACCACGACCTGAAGGCGAAGCTGGACGCGATGGAGACGGAGGGGGCGAGTCCCAACCGTCTCTACTATCTCGCCTCGGCCCCGGAATTCTTCGACGACATCCTTCTCCACCTCCGACAGTCCGGCCTCAACCATTCGGAAAACGGCTGGTGCCGCGCCGTCGTCGAAAAACCCTTCGGAACCGACCTCGCCACGGCCCAGCACCTGAACCAGGTCGTCAATGACACGTTTGCCGAGGAACATACCTACCGCATCGACCACTACCTCGGAAAGGAGACCGCGCAGAACATCATGGTGCTGCGTTTCGCGAACCAGCTCTTCGAGGTGCTGTGGAACAACCGCTTCATCGACCACATCCAGATCACCTGCGCCGAACACCTCGGCATGGAGGGGGGGCGCGGCGGCTACTACGACAAGTCCGGCGCCCTCCGCGACATGGTGCAGAACCACCTCCTCCAGCTCCTCAGCCTCGTCGCGATGGAACCGCCCGCCGACCTCTCCGCGGACGGGGTCCGCGACGAGAAGGTGAAGGTGCTGAAATCGCTGCGCCCCTTCCGCAACGTCGAGGACGTGGCCAAAGAGGTCGTCCGCGCCCAATACACCGCGGGCACGGTGAACGGTGCCGAGGTGCCCGGATACCGCCGCGAGGACCGCGTCAATCCCGGCTCGATGACGGAGAGTTACGTGGCCCTGAAGATCATGATCGACAACTGGCGCTGGGCCGGCGTGCCGTTCTACGTGCGCATGGGAAAACGGCTCCCCCGGAAGGGCACCGAGATCTCGATCCACTTCAAGGAGGCCCCGAAGGTGCTCTTCAACGCCGCCGCCGGATCCGAGGCGATGCCGGGAAACGTGCTCGTCATCCGCATCCAGCCGAACGAGGGAATCTCCCTCGGGATCCGCTCGAAGCGGCCCGGCCCGGCCGCGAGCCTGCAGGCGGTGAAGATGGATTTCCTCTACCAGACCAGTTTTGGCAAGGGCAGCCCCGAGGCCTACGAGCGACTCCTTCTCGACGCGATGGCCGGTGACGCGACGCTCTTCGCGCGGAAGGACGAGGTCGAGACGGCTTGGCGCTACGTCGACCAGATCGAGAACGCCTGGCACCAGTCCGCCAACCCGCCGAAGATGGCGGAGTATCCCGCCGGATCGTGGGGACCGAGGGAAGCGGACGAGTTGCTGCGATGCGACGGACACGAATGGCGCCGGCTCTGAGTTCCAGTCCTGCCTGCGCGGCCAAGGGGCCACTTCCCGCCAAAACCGGAATTATTCGGATTTCGGACAGGGGTTCGATTTCGAAGAACTTTGAAATCGGGTTGCGCCGCCGTTCAATCCCGGTTTTTTGGAAGTGCCGCGGTTTTCGGTTTTGTGCCGCATCCATGGGAGGCGCGAAAACCCCGAACTCAATTCGTCAGCTTCAACTCCCGCTGCTCCTCGATCTTTGCGAAGGCGAGGATCGCGTCGGTATCGCGGATGTCGGCGACGTGGACGCCCTCGCGGATGAGGCCCTCGCAGATTTCCTCGGCGGCGACCCGCTCCTCGCCCTCTTCTGGCATCTTCACGACAAAGAGGAACTCGGACGGAAGACAGCCGACTCGCCTGAGGCGGTTGACCTTGGCGATCCACTCGTCGCCGTAGGTGTAGATCGGCGTCGTGGTGCTGCGGGCGAGGTTGAGCGGCTTGATCGCCTTCTCCGGCGTCTCCGAACCCCGCGGGGTAAAGGCGAGGGGGATGCCCACGTGATACGCGTCGGTGCCGACCCACGGCGCTTCCCGATAGAGGCGCCCGAGGCGCTGGGTCGAGAGCAGCTTGCGGATGTCGCGGGTGAGCTGCTTTTCCTCGTAGTCGGCCTGGGTGAGGTGGCGGTGCTCGACGTAGCGGTCGTAGAGCGACGCGATCGTCGCGTCGAGGTCGTCGCAGAGACGGGTGCCGCGCGAGGCATAGAAAAAGGGCGAGCCCTGCGCGGCGGTGAGGCGGCCGAAAAAATCCCCTTCTCCGTCGACGAGAAAATCGCCCTGGGCCGGGTGGTTCTTCGCGACCTGGCGGGCGTCGTCGGTCCAGTGGTTCGTCTCGATGGCCAGCGCGGAGAGTTCGCTTTCGAGCCGCTTCAGTCCCGCCTTGTAGAGGGCGAGGTCGAGCTGTGGAAAACAGACCGCGACCCGCCTCGTGCGCTGCGGCGAGATCAGCTTGTAGCCGAGGTAGCGGCTGCGCGCCTCGACCGCGACGATGCCCACGTTGATGAACTCGCCCAACTCCGGGTAGGGCCGGAATCCGACGGCGGCGTAGTTGACGATGAGGTTCATGCGACCGTTGGATGAAGAGGGTTCAGTTGGCGAGCAGACCCTCCACGGGCCGTTTCGGTTTCATGAGCCGCGCCTCGACGTCCTGGCGGGTGAAGGAGAGCCGCTTCTTCCTGCCCGGACCGGTGTGCCATTCCGACGGCATTTCCTCCCAGATCTTCGCGAGGTGGTAGACGGCGGATTCGAATCGCGTCCGCCATTTCTTCAGGAATTCCTTTTCGAGGAAGGGACGCACGTCGCGGAAGACATGTTCCCGGCGGAACGCCGCCGCGTCGAAGCCCGGATCGAGGCAGCGGTCGTGGTCGATGAGAAAGATCTGCTGCAGCACCGGATCCCAGAGCACGTTCGGGTCGCCGCCGACACGGTCAAGGGTGCGGTCGGGGTTGCCGGTCCACCAGTCGAAACAGAGGCAGCGCAGCTTCGTCTCCTCGTCGATGGAGCGGAGGTGGGCGGTGCGGACCTCCTCGGCGAAGGGCACCCGCAGGGAGCCGAAGGCGGTGCCGGCGCTCAGTTCGCCCGACTCCGCGAGGGCGCTGTGTTCGAGGAGGGCCGAAGGCAGCTCGAGGAGCCGCACCGGCGGGACGGGCAGTCCGCATTCCTCGGCGAGGCGGCTGACGAGATACTCGGTGACGAGATGGTCTGCGGAGACGTTGTCCCGCTTGAGAAAATAAAAGTGCCCGTCGGCCCCTTCGACGAGCCAGGGCCGGCTTTCTCCGGCGGCGGCACGCCCGCCGATCCCGATGACGGGAATCACGGTCCGTTCGGCCGGTTCGGTTGCTGAAGTTCGACGTTTCGCCATGTGGCCGGAGGATTGACGAAATCGAGTCTAGACGGGTTCACGGACTCCCGGCAACTGATTCTTGACGCTCGGTTGGAAAACCCGGAACTTTCGCCACGATGGGAATCGCCCCTGCCAGCCGTCTCCTCTTCTTCGCGGCCCTGCCAATGGCCGCGTTCGTTTCTCCATCCCTCCGGGCCGCCCCGGTGGATTTTGAAAAAGAGGTCAGGCCGATCCTCGCGGAAAAGTGCACCCTCTGCCACGGACCGGACGAGGCCAAGGCCGGGCTGCGCCTCACCGGGATCGAACCGGCCACCCGGGTCCTCGAATCGGGCCGACGCGGGATCGTTCCGGGCGAGCCGGAGCATTCCGAGATCCTCGCGCGGGTCCAGACGACCGATCCGGAGGAACACATGCCTCCGCCCGGAAAGGGGGAGCCGCTCACGGAAGAGGAGGTTGCCGTGATCGAGCGCTGGATTGCCGGGGGCGCGGTCTGGCCGAAACACTGGTCTTTCACCACCCTCCGCCAACCGGAGCCGCCGGTTGTGAAGGATACGGTCCGGGGGAAAAACCCCATCGATGCCTTCATCCTCGCCCGGCTCGAGGCCGAGGGCATCGCCCCCTCGCCGGAAGCGGATCCGGTCACCCTGATCCGCCGCCTCTTTTTCGATCTCGCCGGTTTGCCGCCGACTCCGGAGCAGGTCGCCACCTATCGTGCCGCGATCGAGGCGGACCACGAGGCGGGGCTGTCCCGGCTCGCCGACGATCTTCTCGCCAGCCCGGCTTTCGGCGAACGGTGGGGCCGGCATTGGCTCGACCGCGCCCGCTACGCCGACAGTGACGGTTATGAAAAGGACAATCATCGCCCCGACGCCTGGCGTTACCGCGACTGGGTCATCGATGCGATCAACGACGACCTGCCCTTCGATCGCTTCACGATCGAGCAGTTCGCGGGCGATCTCCTCGAAAAGCCCACGCCCGACCAGATCCTCGCGACCGCCTTCCACCGGCAGACCCTGACCAACACCGAGGGCGGCACCGACAAGGAGCAATGGCGCGTCGCCGCGGTGATGGACCGGGTCGAGACGATGGGTTCGGTCTGGCTCGGACTGACCCTCACCTGCGCCCGCTGCCACACGCACAAATACGACCCGGTGACGCAACGTGAATACTACAGTCTCTTCGCCTATTTCAACAACGGCGACGAGGTGGCCGCGAAGGTGCCTGAGTCGAGCGCGGCCTGGGCTCGGTATGAATCCGAACTCGCGGCCCACGGCAAGAACGGAAAGGTGATCGAGACCCGCCTCGCCGACGCCGTGGCCGGACTCGAGGCCCGTCTCGGCGAATGGGATGCCCGTTTCTCAACTCTCCTCGCGGAGGCCAAGGCGGCGAAAGATCCCGGACTTGTGCCGCTGAAGATCGGTTCCTTCGCCGCGCCGAAGGGCGTGAAATTCGCGATGGAGCAAGATGGATCCATCGTCATCGGTGGGGACAACCCGGCCACCGCGGTCTACACCGTCACCTTGAAGCTCCCCAAGGGACGGATCACCGGGCTTCGCCTCGAGGTTCTCCCCGACGAGAGCCTCGGCGCGATGGGACCGGGTCGGACGAAGCACGGCAATTTCGTCCTAAACCGCATCGAGGCCTCGGTGAAGGAAACGGGATCCGTTCTCCTCGCGGATGTCGCGGCCGACTATTCACAGGCGGACTGGGGGGCGCGCGAACTCCTCGAGGAAAACACGAAGGCCGGTGCCGCAGGCGCAGGCTGGGCCGTCGGAGGCGCCACCGGAAAGGCCCACCATCTTGATCTCGGTTTCGCCGAACCGCTCGTCCTCGCCGGGGAAACGGAGTTGACCCTGACATTGACCCAGAACCACGGCGAGCAGCATACCCTGGGCCGCTTCCGGGTCGGCGCCCTCACCGCTCCGACCGCGCTCGCGTTGCCCGCGGAGGTCCGGCGCGTTCTTGGAAAACCGTCCGCGGCGCGCGATGCGAAAGACCGGGCCGTGCTCGCCTCCCACGCCGCCCGCCTCGATGCGAAGACCCGTCCGCTCCTCGCCGAGGCCGTCGCGCACGAAGCGAAGCGTCCCGTCGCGCCCCTCATGGACGTGCGCGTCATCGGCGAACGCACCGCCGGGCGGCGGGTCTCCCATTTGCTGCATCGCGGCGAATTCAAGCAGCCGAAGGAGGCGGTCGAGCCCGCCACCCTCTCCGTCTTGCCACCGGTGAAACACCGGGGCCCGGCCGGCGATCGCCTCGACCTGGCCCGCTGGCTCGTCGATGGTCAGAACCCGCTGCCCCCACGCGTCGTCGCCAACGATCTCTGGACCCAGTTGTTCGGGGAAGGACTCGTCGCCACGCCGGAGGACTTCGGGGTCCGCGGCGACCGGCCCTCCCATCCGGAACTGCTCGACTGGCTCGCCGCGGAACTGGTCGCGAAGGGCTGGTCACGCAAGTCACTCATCCGCGAGATCGTCCTGACAAAGACCTACCGCCAGTCATCCGACCACCGCCCCGATCTCCTCGACCGCGATCCGAGGAACCAGTTCCTCGCCCGGCAGAACCGCTTCCGCGTCGAAGCCGAGATTGTGCGCGACCTCTCGCTTGCCGCGGCCGGTCTCCTCTCCGGAAAGGTGGGCGGTCCCAGCGTCTTCCCGCCGATTCCCGCGGGTGTCGCCGACGTGAACTACAATTCCGCCTTCAAGTGGAAGACGAGCGAGGGCGAAGACCGCTACCGCCGCGGACTTTACACCTACTTCAAGCGGACCGCCCCGCATCCCTCGCTGATCTCCTTCGACTGCCCCGATTCGAATGTGACGACGGTGCGGCGCTCGCGCTCGAACACCCCCCTCGCCGCCCTCATCACGCTGAACAGCGAACCCTTTGTCGAGGCGGCCCAGGGATTGGCGCGCCGGGTTCTGACCGAACCCTCCAACGGCGACGACGCGGCCAAGCTTGGTTACGCCTTCCGTCTCTGTCTCTCGCGGGAACCGCGGGATTCGGAACGCGACCGTCTCGCGAGCCTGCTTGAGAGCTCGCGGGCCTGGTATCGCGGGCGGGAGGAGGAAGCCAGGGCCCTCGCCGGCGCCTCGCTTTCCGGAGGTATCAACGCCGCCGAGGCTGCGGCCTGGACCGCGACGGTCCGGGTCCTCCTGAATCTGGACGAGTTCCTGACCCGCGGGTGAATGGAGCGGATTTCGGACGATCCGGTCCGGGCCGGGTGCCCGATCACGGATCGGTCGTGCGCGAATCCGTGACTCGATCATCCGGTGGATTCCGCGCTACCTTCCGGCCGTGACGGTTCCTTGTCAGTGTCCGCTCCCGCTGGGTGGTTTTCTCTCCTGCATTCTCCTCTTCGCAGGGGAGGTTTCGGCACAGTCCGCCACGCCGCCCGCCACCTCCGGGGCGGTGACCGCACCCGATTCGTTCGGACTCCCGCAGGCGGTCACCGAGGCCCACTTCACCGCCTTGAAGCGGCATTCTCCTTTTCTCCGCACCCTCGACCTTTCCAAATCACTCATCATCACCGGAGTGGCGCGGATCGGCAACGAACCCGTGGCCACTCTCCTCGATCTCGAATCGAGCAAGACCTCGGTGGTTTCCCGCGACGCGGTGAATTCCGAAGGCTGGCAACTGGTCGAGGTGAACGGCAATCTATCCGACATCCAGACCCTCACCGCCAAAATCAAAATGCGCGGCGGCAGCGAGATCTTCTCGATCCGCTATGAGAAGGCCCCCCAGATCGTGAAGGCTCCGGCGGGGGTGATCGTCTCCAACAAGGTCGGCAACGGCACCCCGGGAGGAGGAACCAATCCGCACGGGGGTCCCGACCCGCGCGTCCTCACGCCCGACCAGATGAACGACGCCCGCAACGCGGCCCGCAACATCCGCGAAGGGTTCAGGGCGGACGGCTACGGCGACAACCAGACCATTCCGCCCGAAGTGGTCTCGAAAATCTCAAGGCTTTCGATCGAACAGCGCGAGAGCATCAACGTGAAGATGTATGAGTATCGCAACCGCGGTCTCGGCATGCCCGAGCGGCAGCAGATCTACAATCGTCTCCTCGATCAGGCCGTCGGGCAGCGTTGAGGTCGATCGCTTGGCCCTTTCGTTCTTCCGGAACCGGAAAAAACTCCGCCGCGACGATTCTTCTTCGGTCCGCCCCCGGTTTGTGGCACGAATGTTGCTAACCCGTTGAAGTACAACACCCCTCTCAACCCGGCTCCGAACTGCTCCTGGCGGAACGGTGGTCCCTTCCCGGCCGTCGCCGCCCCATCGCGGCCGGGAGTTGCGCCGGGGCGTTGTGAAAATCCAACCCCCAAACCCCCACCCCATGACCAAACCCCCGCTTCGCGCGCCGGGCCATTCCGGCGCGCTCCTCCTGTTCTGTCTCGTCCCCGCCGCCTACGGTGCGGACGCGCCGCCCACCGCCGAGCATGCCATCACCGTCGGCAACAATGCCTGGATGCTGACCTCGACCGCGCTCGTCCTCTTCATGACCCTGCCGGGCCTCGCGCTCTTCTACGGCGGGCTCGTGAGCCGGAAGAACGTGCTCAGCGTCCTCATGCACTGCTTCGCCCTCGCCTGCATCCTCAGTGTCGTCTGGCTCGTCTGCGGCTACTCCCTCGCCCTCGGTGAAAAGGGAGGCTGGACCGGAGGCTTCGGAAACCTGATGCACAAGGGCGTCGAAGGCGGCGGCATCCTCGCCTCGGCCTACCAGATGACCTTCTTCATCATCACGCCCGCGTTGATCGTGGGCACCTTCGTCGAGCGCATCAAGTTCCCGGCGATGCTGCTCTTCTCGGTGCTCTGGGCCCTGCTCGTCTATGCGCCCGTCTGCCACATCACGTGGTTCGGCGGTTCCGGTGAAAACGTCTCGCTCTTCACGAAGTGGGGCGTCATCGACCTCGCCGGCGGCATCGTCGTGCACATCACCGCCGGGGTCGCCGCGCTCGTCGCCTGCGTCATGGTCGGAAAGCGGAATCATCCCGCGCCGCCGCACAACCTGCCCATGACGGTGATGGGCACCGCGATGCTCTGGGTCGGCTGGTTCGGCTTCAATGCCGGAAGCCAGGGCGGGGCGAGCGACGCCGCGGCGATGACGCTCTTCGTCACCCACCTTTCCGCCGCGACCGGCGGTTGCGTCTGGATGCTGATCGACTGGTGTGTCGAGAAAAAGCCGACCATGCTCGGCATCGCCACGGGAGCCGTCGCGGGTCTCGCGGCGATCACGCCCGCCTCGGGCGTGGCCGATCCGGCGGGAGCGCTCCTCATCGGCGCGTGCTCCGGTGCCGCCTGCTGGTGGGCCTCGATGCGGCTGAAAAAGCAGATCGGATACGATGACTCGCTCGACGTCGTCGGCGTCCATGGGGTCGGCGGACTGATCGGCACGCTGCTCGTCGCGGTGGTCGGTTCCCCGCTCTTCGGAGGCGAGTTGTCCCTCGGCAAACAACTCGGAATCCAGGCGCTCGCCTCGGTCGTGACGATCGTCTACACGGCGGTGGTCAGCTTCCTCATCCTCGCGGTGGTGAAAGTCCTCTGCGGCGGTCTCCGCGTCAGCCAGGAAGACGAGCGCCTCGGCCTCGACCAATCGGCACACGGGGAAAACGCCTACAACGATTGAGACCGTCTCACCGATCGACCCCGCCCCGAACCCCGTCCGGCGAATCCGGGCGGGGTTTTTTTGTGAGCGGAAAGAGCCGGACCAGCCCGGTCACTCCGCCACGCCCCGCACCGCCACCTCGTCGAGGTCGAAGGACGACTGGGCGCCCGCCGCGGTCGGGACCACGACGAGTTTTCCGACGTTCCGGATCGTCTCTTCCCAGGAGAATCCGGGAACCGATCGCCGCCACCCGGCGGCCGCGGCCTCGGCGTCGGTCCAGCCGTAACGCAACGGCGCCGAGACATCGGTCCAGCCAACCCCGAACGGGGTCCCCGTTTCGAAAACCCACTGCGAGGTGTCGCGGGCGAAGAGTTCGACCTGGACCTTTCCGCCTTCCTTCGTTGCCCGCACCTTCAGGGAGATGGCGGCCCCGCGTCCGCCGAATCGCTCCGGCCAGTCGCCCGCGAAGGGCGATGCCTCCGGGGTGGCCGGGGACGACGCGATGGGGAGGTTGCGACCCTCCCGCGAGACCCTGACAAACCCACCTGCGGCCCCGCCCTGCGCGTGATGTTCGATCCGGTCGACCCCGCTCCACCCCGCGGCGTCCCCGTCGAAACCGACCGAGGCCGCACCGGTCGGACGCGGTTCCCAAGCGCCGTCCCGGAGCACCGAAAGACGCGCCGGCAACGCGGTCTCGACCAGTTCCACCCCGTCGAGGGCGAAGAGGATGGCCTTCTCCAAATCGAAGCGGAAACGCAGTTCCGCGCCCGCGCGAACCACCGCGGAGCCCCGTGTCCAACGCAGCGCCGCGTCGTGGAGGGATCCCGTGAGCGGCTCGCTCTCGTCCACGACCGCGCCCGAGGCGTCGAGGGCGCGCGCGACGATCCGTCCGCCTTCCGCCTCCGCGGTGAGGCGGAGTTCCTCCCCGGTGAGCCGCAGGGAGCGGGTCGTCACCGTGGCGGTTTTGTCAGGATCGACCGGTTCGTATCCCGCGAAGTGATCGAGGGGCAGCCTCGCGAGGCAGGGCAGGCAGTGCCGTTTCCATCCTGTGTGGGGGAAATCGTCGCCCCCGTAGAAGATGAGCAGGTCTCCGCCCGCGGCCACGGGCGGGCCGGCCATCGCGTAGATACACTCGCTGTCATAGGTTCCCTTCGGCCCCCGTGGAATCAGAGGGGTTCCGGGGAGGACGCGCTCCCAGTGCAGACCGTCGGGACTCCAGGCCAGTTCGCAATCGACGGTGCGGCCGTTGCCGAGATCGTAGAGCATCGCGTAGCCGAGATAGACCGAACCGTAGCGAAAGACCGGCAGGCAATAGGTCTGGCGCCGCCGTCCCTCGTCGAGGGTCGAGCGGAGGACGAGACCGTTGTTCGTCCAGTTCAGGAAATCGGTGCTCTCGGCCCGCGCCACGAGCCGTTCCCCGAGGTAGAGTTTGGTGAACCAGAGATACTTTCCGGTGGCCTCGTCCCAGAAGGCGTTGTTGTGCGTGTCCCCGTTCTGCCGCGCGAAACCCGTCACCGCGACCGGATCGCCCCAGTGGATGCCGTCGGCGGAGAAGCGCGTCTTGAGCTGCCCGAGGCCGGTGTCGTAGACCATCTTGTAGCGCCGCGCCGGATCGGGATCGCGGGGATCCTTGAAGACACCGACGTTGGGCACGTCGCGGGCCACGATGTTGGTGTCGCGGTCGCCGCCGTGGGCGAAGAGGCCGAGGGTGGGCTTGTCCCAGGTGAGTCCGTCGCGCGAGGTGGCGTAGAGCAGGTACCAGCCGACATCATGCACCGTGCTCGGTCCGTCCATCATCGCGATCACCTCCTTGTCGGCGAGGACGCATTTGTACCAGAGCTTGAAGAGACCTTCCTCCTCGTCCCAGAGCAGGTTCGGATACAGGTTGTTGAGCGAGTTTTCCCATGGCTTGTCGGCCTGGAAAAGCGGGTTGCGCGCCTCCTTCACCACCTTGCCGGGGACGAGTCGTGCTTGTTCGACCGAATCAATGACGCGCCGGTCGAGGAGGAGCAATTTGTCAGGATCGGGCGGAACGGTCCCGATCCCGGCGGAGCCGGCGGGAAGGGCAAGCCCGACCAAAAGGACGGGAAACAGGTGCTTCATTCCGGACTGATTCGGCGGGCGGCGCGTTTGTCAAGCGGACCAAAGACTTGGCCATCCACGCGAACGAGGGCCATTATCATGCCGCCGACTTCCCTTCCCGCCTCGGCGGAGCCATGCCTTTCGGGAAAGATCGTTGATTTTGGCCATCGTTTCACGATACGGCGACAAAATGGTTTTTCATTCAAGCTGATTGCGTGGCTTGAATGGGCTGATCGCTTGGTTGCCGGTTTATCACTGCGTCTCCCGGATCGTGCGCCAGGTTCTGCGATCCCGAGGCGACGCGAAGAAGCGGGTTCCGCAACGGATCGCTCGGATCGACGCGGTCCCGATGGGGCACTCTGGCGAAAGGTATCGCGCTCTCCGTCGCCCGGCTTGAAACGACATTGGACAAATCCGCAACCTGAGGCATTAGTCTCACCCGCGTTTTCGCGGACCCCACCCTTCCGAAGCCGTGAGCCTCATCGTCCAGAAATATGGCGGCACCTCCGTCGGCACGCCCGAACGGATCCGCAATGTCGCGCGCCGCATCCTCGAGACGCAGCAGGCGGGCAACCAGGTCGTCGCTGTCGTCTCGGCCATGGCCGGGGTGACGAACAACCTCATCAAGCTCGCCGACGAGGTCACCGGTGAAGGGTTTCCCACCGAGCGCGAGATGGACGTGCTCCTCGCGACCGGGGAACAGACCACGATCGCCCTCACCGCGATGGCGCTGAACTCGATGGGGGCCAAGGCCGTCTCCCTCACCGGGGCGCAGGCCGGCATCCAGACCGACGGCGTCCACACCAAGGCCCGCATTTCCAACATCACCCCCGACGGCGTCCACGAGTTGCTCAACGAGGGCAACATCGTCATCCTCGCCGGCTTCCAGGGCCAAACCAGCGACGGCCGCATCACCACGCTCGGCCGCGGCGGTTCCGACCTCACCGCCATCGCCATGGCCGCGGCGATCGACGCGGACATCTGCCAGATCTACACCGACGTCGACGGCGTCTACACCTGCGATCCCCGCATCGTCCCCGGAGCCCGCAAGATCGCGGAAATCAGCTACGACGAGCTCCTCGAGATGGCGAGCTCGGGATCGAAGGTGATGCAATCGCGCTCGGTCGAGTTCGCGAAGAAATTCGGCGTCGTCTTCGAAGTGCGCAGCAGCCTCAACAACAACCCGGGAACCCTCGTCAAAGAAGAAACCATGAGCATGGAATCGATTGTCATCCGCGGCGTCAGCCTCGAGCGCGCCCAGGCGAAGGTCACCATCAGCGGGGTCAAGGACGTGCCCGGCACGGCGAGCCGCATCTTCGGCGCCGTCGGCCAGGCCAACCTCCTCGTCGACATGATCGTGCAGAACGTCTCGAAGACGGGGATCACCGATATTTCCTTCACCGTACACAAGGACGACGTCACCAAGGCCGAGGCCGCCCTGCGCCCCGTGATGCCCGATCTCGGCGAGGGGGTCACCCTCGAGGCGACCGATGGCATCGCGAAGCTCAGTGTCGTCGGCATCGGGATGCGCTCGCACAGCGGCGTCGCCGCGGAAATGTTCAAGGCGCTCTCGGATGCGGGCATCAACATCGAGATGATTTCGACCTCGGAGATCAAGGTGACCGTCACCGTGGCCGAGGATGACATCGACCGCGCCGCCAACGTCGTCCACGAGGCCTTCGGGCTCGGGCAGGGCTGATCCGACGACGCGTTCACCCGATTCTCCGCCCTTGCCACGACCCCGGTTTCCGTTTATGGTCCGACCCGTCCAAAAAGGGGGCATTAGCTCAGTTGGTAGAGCGTCTCGTTCGCAATGAGAAGGTCAGCGGTTCGATTCCGCTATGCTCCACTTCCCTCCCGCCCGGTCGGTCGCCGGGGGGATTCCTGATCCGTCCGCTTCGCCCATGAGGTCCGCCCCTCGAAGGCTCCGCCCCGCTTCCCGCCACGAGGGCCTGGTCTTCAACCTTCTCTGCGGAGCGTATTTCCTCCTCGTGTCTCCCCACGTCGTCGAGGTGGCGCGTCGTGGCATGGAACCCGCCGCGAACCGGTCCGGTCCGGCCCTTTGGCTCGGGGTGCTCCTGCTCCTGGCGAGTCTTCTCGAGGTCCGGGCCTTGCCGGAAAAGCTCCGCTTCGTGCACTTCGCGATCCGCGACCGGAAGCCGGGCGACGGCGGATCGATCGCACTCTTTTTCCTCTGGATGTTCCATGCCGTGATTTCCGTCCTGGTGGTGGTCCTTGCGGCGCGTGAGTTCGGCGCGGACGTCGATACCCGCGACGGCACCCCGGATTTTCCGATGTGGCTTTCCGCCCTCATGCCGGTGGTGGTGATCAAGGAGCTTTATCTCCTCATCACGATCTGGGGTCCGGGCCGCGAGCTGCCCGCGTCCCGCTACGCCCGGCCCCGCTCCGCCGAACGCTTCCACGACGCGGTCCTCATCGCCTACGCGTGTCTCGCGTATTCAGTGACCTGGGGAATGGTGTCGGAGAACGCACTCGGGGGAAGCAATCCCATGGAGACCGCCGTGAACACCCTCGCCGCGAGCCTGCTGTTCCTCATGTTCTATCTGCCGATGCGGATTCCCTACCTGCTCGAGGAGTGGTCGTTCCTCGAGACCCGGGCCGACCGGTTGCGGTTTGCCGCCTCGCTCCTCACCGCGATGATCCCGGCGGTCTGGTCCCTCGCGTGAAGGGATTCCAGCTCAGCGTTCCTTCGCTTCCGATCCGGCGAGCAACCCGCGGAGGCGGGCCCGCGTGAAACGCTGGAGGAGAACGCAGGGCAGGTTCGAGGCAAAGGCGTAAACGATCATCACGATCGCGGCGACCGGCCAGGGATTCCAGATCAGGGTGAGGAAAAGCGCGGGAATTTGCGCGTAATGCGCGGCCTCGCCCCGGCAGGTTTCGGCGATGAAGGCGCGGAGATAGTCGGGGTCCTTGCTCCCGAGTTTCCCCTTGGCAAAACCGTCGAACCAGGGGGCGGCGTCGGGAAGAAGAGGCTTCCATTGGCGGATGCGGAAGAGGGTCTGGTAGACCCTTCCACCCTCCTCGATGCGGCGCTCGCGGAAGAGCCGGGAAGCGGGGTCGAACCAGCTCCGGTCGAGTTTCGTGAACCACCAGGAGACCCCGAGATGGATCGCGGGGATGCCCAGGGCATTCAGGATCACGATCCAGGGGTTGGAAAGCTCAAGCCACATCACGCCCCTTCCAGCGAACGGTTCCCCCGGCCTTCTTCCGCCGCAGGGCCCGGAAAAAGACGAACTGGTAAAAGAAGAGCGACACCGGGAAGCAGAGCGCGTTGAGGAAACTGAAGTTTCCCGCGTGCCGGAAGACGTGGAAGGACTGGATCACGCCGAGGACATAGAGTTTCCCGATGACGAGTTTCTGGTGGAAATCCGCGACGGGGAGAAAGGCGAGGGCGATCGTGATCATGATCAGGCCCGAGAGCCAGGCCGAGATCCCGACCATCGCGCCGCGCGGCGTGTTCCCGGCACCGGAGACGAAGCCCTTGCTCCAGCCCGCGACGAGATCACGGAAGCCGCCGGGGAACATGCGCATCGCGAGGGTGCCCCGGCCCAGGTAACAGCGGCAGGCGATCCCGGCCTCGCGGAAATGGCGCGCGAGATGGAAATTCTCCAACACCTGCGCCTTCACGCGGTGATGCCCGTCGACCGCGGCGTAGCTCGCCTTCGAGAGCAGCATGGCCTGGCCGAAGAGGCCGGTTTCGCGGGCCCGCGGGCCCTTCGCGGTGAAGGCGTTCATGCCGAGGATCATGATCGCGTTGAAGAAGGCGGAGAGTTCCTCGTCGGCCCGCTCGATGCGGTGGTAGGGGCAGACCGAATGAGCCGCGCCCGGTTCCCCGGCGGCAACGGCGGCGAGGCGCCGGAGACCACCCGGCTCGGCGATGAGGTCGGCGTCGAGAAAGAGGAGCCAGTCGCCTGAGGCCGCCTCGGCACCCTGCTGGCAGGCCCAGGGTTTGCCATACCAGCCCCCGGGCAGGTCGGAGCCGGGAAGGACGGTGGCACCGTGCGCGCGGGCCACCGCGGCGGTGCGGTCGGAGGAATGGTCGTCGACGACGATGACCTCGTGCGGAGCGAAGGACGGATCGCGCAGGGAGGGGAGGAGGCGCGAGAGGTTGTCCTCCTCGTTTCGCGCCGGTATTACGACGGAGAGCTTCAATCCGGGGTCCGCCGCAGAGGCGACCGCGGGGACGCCGCGGAGGCGGAGGAACACGCTCCAGCCCCCCAGCCAGAAGATCAGCGTGAGACCGAGGAAGATCCAGAGGATGAGGTCCATGCGATCTTCCCTGGAGGCGGGTTTGTCAGGACGAACGCCCTTCCTGTTTGAGGATGCGGTCGCAGACCTTCTGGCCGCTGAGCACGGCCATGGGCATGCCCCCGCCCGGGTTCACGCTGCCGCCGGTGAAATAGAGGTTCTTGTATTTCGACGACTGTTTCGGCGCCTTGAAGGCCTGGTTCAGCTTCCAGTCGCTCACGACTCCGTAGATCGAGCCGCGGTTCGAGTAATACATGCGCTCGATATCGACGGGGGTGAGGAGATCCTCGACGACGATGTGCTTGCGCAGGTCGGTCAGGCCCATGCGCTCAAGCTTGTCGATGACACGGTCCTTCAGGACCACGTAGTCCTCGTGCGTGAGGGGATTTTCCGGATCGATCGGCGGAATGTGGGGAAGGATCTTGAGGTTGTCGTGGCCCGCCGGGGCCTTCGATGGGTCGGTACGGGTCGGGGCGACGAGGTAGATCGTGGGATCCTCGGGCAGCTTGCCCTGCTTGAAGACGGTGTCGAAATGCTTGTGCTGGTTCTTCGAGAAGAAGAAATTGTGGTGCGCGAGTTGGTCGTAGATCCGGTCGGTGCCGAGGTGCAGGACGATGCCCGAGCAGGCCGGCGCGAATTTCTTCAACTTTTGGAGGAAGGCGGGCGGCTCGGAGAGCAGCTTGCGGTAGGCGGGGATGACCTCCATGTTGCAGACCACGTAGTCGGCCGCGATCGTTTCCCCGTCGGCGAGGGTCACGCCGGTGACGCGGCGGCCGCTGCGGTTGATCGAGGCGACCTCGCGGTTGAGCGAGACGGTGACGCCGAGATCGTCGAGGAGGCGGCCGAGGCCGCGAGCGAGGTTGTACATGCCGCCCTTCACATACCAGAGCCCGTAGTCGAACTGGATCAGGGGCATCAGGTTCATGTAGCCCGGCGCGTCGATCGCGGAGGAACCGACATACTTGATGAAATACTCGAAGATGCGCCGGAGGTGCTCCTCCTCGAAGTGGTTGGCGATGGATTCCGACATGGAATTCCGGTGGTCCATCTTGAAGATGAGCCTCCAGCCGTAGTGACGGAGCATTTCCCAGACATTGTCGAGGCCCTCGCGGAAATAGCCCTCATCGACGAGGGCATACTGCTCGCGGCCGTAGGCGAGGAAGGTCTCGAACTGTTTCCAGAGCGTCTCGGGATCGCCGGGCAGCTTGGCGAGCTCAGCCTTCATCCGGTCGGGCTCCTCGTAGAGATCAAGGACGAGGCCGTCCTCAAAGAAGTTGCGCCAGTGGGGCGTGACTTTCTCGAGACCGACATAGTCGGCCATCCGCTTCCCGGCGCGGGACCAGATGCTCTCGAAGAACTGCGGCAGGGTGAAGATGGAGGGCCCGAGGTCGAAACCGTAGCCGTCGATTTCCCGGAAGTTGAGCTTCCCGCCGATCCGCTCGTTTTTCTCGACGACACGGACGGCGAAGCCCTCGGCTCTCAGCGAAGCGGCCGCGGCGAGGCCGCCGAGTCCAGCTCCGATGACGACGACGCGCTTGTTACGGGGGCTTTCTCCATCGATCATGCGGTGATTTCGGTCTTGTGATAGGAAAGGCCGAAGGTATCCGAGATCAGGTTGGACGCAATCCTCGCGGATTCGAAAATCGTCGGCAATCCGCTGCCGGGATGGGTCCCGCCGCCGACGAGGAAGCAGTTTGCGAACTCCTCGAAGCGGTTCCGGGGCCGGAGCCAAGCCATCTGGCTGAGGCAGTGGGAGAGGTTGAAGGTCGCGCCCTTGAAGATGTCGAGCTCCGTGCTCCAGGTCTTGGGCGTGTAGACCTTTTCCACCTCGATGCGTTGTTCGAGGTCGTCGATGCCGAGGCGCTCGCGGAAGGCGCGGAAGACGTGCTCCCGGTAGCGGCCGCGCATCTCCTCCCAGTCGATGTCGCCGTCGAGGTTCGGGGTGGGCACGAGGATGTAAAGGCTGGACTTGCCCTCCGGGGCGAGGGTCGGGTCGGTCACGCTCGCATTGCGGACATAGAAGGAAATGTCATCCGAGGTTCGGTTTTTCTTGAAGATCTCGTCGACGTTCTTCCGGTAATCGCGGGCAAAAACGATGCTGTGGTGGGGGAGGTCGTAGATGCCGTTCACCCCGAGGTGCATCATGAAGGTCGAGCAGCTGTATTTCATGCCGTCGAGCTTCTCCTTCGTGTATTTTTTCAGGGCCCCGTCCGGAACGAGGTGGGTCATGGCGTGCCCGAAGTCCGCATTGATGATGACACTGTCGGCGAGGACACGCTCCCCGTTCTCCAACTCCACTCCCGTGACCTTGCGGCCGTCGAGAATGAGCTGCTTCACCGGCGTCCCGGTGTGGATCCGGGCACCGCAATCCTCCGCGGCGCGAGCGAAGGCCCTCGGGATCTCGGCGAGGCCGCCGATGGTATGGAAGATCCCGTGCTCGTGTTCCATGTAGGAGAGCATCGCGAAAGCCCCCGGGCACTCCCAGGCGGACATACCGAGGTATTTGCTCTGGAAGGAGAAGAGAAGGGCGAGCTTCTCGTCGGTGAAATAGCGCTTCAGGTTGTCGAACACGGTTGAGCCGAGGGAGAGGTGCGGGAGGGCCGGAAGCAGATCCGGACGGAGCGATCGCAGGGGATCGGAAAAGTCCCGCTGGAATGCGGGCAGGAGCCGCTTGAATCGGGCCTTCTCCTTCTTGAGGAACACATCCATCGCTCCGGACTGGCCCGGAAAAAGACGTTCGATTTCCCGCTTCGTGTCCTCCGGGTTGCTGTAGGCGCGGAAGATCTCGTCGTCGAAGCGAAGCTCATACATCGGGTCGAGCCGGACGAAGTCGAGGTAGTCCGCCGAATCCTTGCCCGCTTCGGTGAAGATGCGGTCGAGGAGCGACTTCATCATCAGGAAGGTCGGTCCGATGTCGAACCGGAAGCCCTTGTCCTCGAGGCAGCCGGTGCGTCCGCCCAGACGTTCCTGCTTTTCGAACAAGTCCACTTGGACTCCCCGGCTCGCGAGGAGCAGCGCGGCGGCCACGCCTCCAGGACCTCCGCCCACAATGACGACTTTGCCGGCGGGATTTCCCGCCCCGATGGATCCAAGACTCTTCATGTCACGTTTAACCGGTCCGCCTCCGCGCGAGCCGGAGGAGGCACCGCCCTCGACGGGCGCATGACTGATCGTTTCGGCCCACGCGATCGTCGACAGATTTTTTTGACGAAAGTCGGCGCGGATCGAATCGTTCATGGCGTCAAGGAGGGACCGGTTGTAAAACTCCCCCGGGCTTACGAACCTCGCGAAAAAATGGACGAAACTTCGACAAGCATTCTACCTCGCGATCCCGCGGAGGCGTGGGCGAGGGCCCGGTCCTGCTTCGCCGGAGGGACCACGAGGCCACCGGAATTCCGCCTCGCCGCACTCCGTCGGCTGGAAGAGGCGATCGTCCGGGAGGGCGATGCCATCCTCGCGGCACTGGCCGCCGATCTCGGAAAGCCGCCCCTCGAGGCCTGGCTCGCGGAAGTCCACTTCGTCCTGACCGAGATTCGCCTCTTCCGGAAACGACTGCGCCGCTGGGCCAAACCCCGGCGGGTTGGCAACCCGTTTTACATGCGGCCGGCCCGGAGTGAAATCCGGCGCGAACCGCATGGCACCGTCCTCATCGCCGCACCGTGGAACTATCCCTTTCAGCTGTCCCTGAGCCCGCTCGTCTCCGCCGTCGCCGGAGGCAACACGGTCGTCCTCAAGCCCTCCGAACTGGCCCCGGCCACCGCGAGCTTGCTGGAGCACCTGATCGGTCAAGTTTTCTCTCCCGGCCATGTCGAGGTCGTTCCGGGGGGGGCGGAAACTGGCGCGGCCCTCCTTGAGTTTCCCTTCGATCTCTTTTTTTACACCGGGAGCGAGCGCGTCGGGCGGCTTTACGGCGAAGCCGCGGCCCGGCACCTCGCTCCGGTCGTGCTCGAGCTGGGTGGAAAGTGTCCCTGCATCCTTGACGAGACCGTTGATCTGGACCTGGCCGTCACGCGGATCGTTCCGGCGAAGTGGTTCAATGCCGGACAGACCTGCATCGCGCCCGACTTCGTCCTTATTCCCGAATCGCTCCGGGAGCCCTTCGTCGCGAGGCTCCGGCAACAGCTCGAGGCCTGCTACGGCAGTGGCTTTCCCCGCGATCTCGCCTCGGTGGTGAGCCGGTCGCATTACGAGCGGCTCCTCGGTCTCGTCTCCGGCGAATTTGAGAAGATCGGGGAGGACGATCCGGAACGGTGCCTCCTCGCCCCGCGGATCCTGACGAAGGCCTCCTGGGAGGATTCCGCGATGCGGGAGGAGATTTTTGGTCCGATTCTTCCCGTCATCGGATACGACGACCTCGGGCAGGTTCTCGCCCGGCTCGCGGCGCGTCCCGCGCCCCTCGCCCTCTACGCCTTTTCCCGGAACCGGGCGGTCCTCGAACGGATCGCCGCCGCCGTTTCCTCGGGGTCGGTTTGTTTCAACGACGCGGTCAAGCAGGCGATGAACCTGGCGCTGCCCTTCGGCGGCGTCGGAGCGAGCGGAATGGGACGTTACCGGGGCAGGGCCGGATTCGAGACCTTCACCCGGAGCCGGGCGGTGACGCGGCGATTCTGGATGAGGGATCTCTTCTCCACGCTGCCTCCCTACGGCGACAAGGTGCGGTGGTTCCGGAAGTGGATGAAATAGGGAGGGCCAACGGCTTCGCTGGTGGAAACCGGAATCGAACCGGACGATCCGGATTCCCAGGGATGGCACTTGTCAGGTCGACGGACCACGTGAACGAACGCGCGAGCCAACGGTTTTCGCCCGAGCGGCATGTTGGGGGCCCCCGACTCCTCACCCCCGCATTGCCAGCAACTCCAGGACCGTCGGCAGGATCTGTCCGTGGGTGCGGTTGCGGCCGGCCCGGTTGAGGATGTCGGCGACGAGGGAGGCGTTGTTCAGCCTCCGCGCGGGTAGCCAGTCCTCCTCGGTCGCGGCGTTTTCGCGTTTCGTCAGGGTGCGGATGAAATCGCGCCTCTGGCAACGGCTCACCTCGACGCGGGTGTTGCCCATTTCAAAATCGACCTCGACCGTGCCGAGGCGCGCGGGATCGAGCTCGGCGAGACGGATCACGAACCCGCCGCGACGCCCGCGGCCCGGAAGACAGAAGACTTCGCGGGCCGCGGAAACGGCGGCGTCAATGTCGGTCTCGAGACGACCTCCGATCCAGGCGGCGAGATAGAGGGCGCTCATGCGGTAACCCTTCGCATAGCGGATCGTGACCTCGGAAAGGGAACCGAGCGAGCGGGCCACGGCGGGACGGTCGAACGCGTTGGCCACCGCATGACGGATCGAATTCAGCCGGGTGAAGGCAAGATCATGCATCACGAAGGGCGATGACGAACTCCGCTGGCACTCGAGCAGGCGGAGGAACGGATTCCTCGGGGCTTCCCAGGCTTCGCTGTCGTAGAGAAGCCGGTCGATGCGCGAATAGAGTCCCTCCTCGAAGGCATCGGAGAGCTCGCCCCGCCACCAGAAGGCGAGCGGGAGATCGGAATCGAGATTCGAGAGGACGACGTTGCGCAACATCCCCGGAATACCGCCGGTGAGGAAGAAACTGATCTGCTCGGTGCAGACGCTCTTCTCCCCGTTCCGGTCGATCTGGCAATGGGCCTGGACCCAGGCCCTCGCCCCGGCCGGAGTGGCCCGGTGGTCGGCATGGATGAGGAGGGAGCGGCAGGCGGTCTCGTTCGTGAGTTCGGCGAGGACTTCCGCATCGTGCTCCAGCCCGGCAGGGTTCTCGTTGTAGAGGGCAAGGTTGATCAGTGAGGCCCGGGCGATTCCAGCCTGGCCGGGACCTTCCCCCTCCCCGTCACCGGCGAAGAGCGCTTGCAGTGCCTTTTCAATGCGGGTCAACTCGACCTCCTCCCCGAGGAGAGCGAAGGCGGGGAGGCAAACGGGAGCCGGAGCGGTGGTCATACGCCCCGAGGATACCCCGGTTTTTCGCGGTGGAAAAGCGATTCGGACTGGAGAAAGGTTCCGTCCGCTCCCGCGGAGCCCCCACCATGTCTTCCACCACCCGAGTTCACCGCCTCGACAACGGCCTCCGGCTCGCCACGATCTCGATGCCGCACATGGCCAGCGTCTCCATGGGGATCTGGGCCGGGGCGGGGAGCCGCCACGAGAGCGAGCACGAGCACGGCATGGCCCACTTCGTTGAGCACATGCTTTTCAAAGGCACCGAGGAGCGCTCGGCCGAGGAGATCTCGCGCCACATCGAGAGCCTCGGCGCCTCCATCGACGGGTTCACCGTCGAGGACCACACCGCCTACCAGGTGAAGGGGCCGGCGGAGAAATTCAACCGCCTCTTCGAGGTGCTCTCCGACCTTTACCGGAATCCCTATCTCGATCCGGCCGAGATCGATTCGGAGAAGCAGGTCATCCGCGAGGAGATCGCGATGGTGCACGACCAGCCTTCACAATATCTCGACGACCTCATCAGCGAGGCGGCGTGGGGACGCGAACATCCCCTGGGACGATCCATCACCGGAACGGAGGAAAGCCTCGAGCGTTTCCGCAAGGCGGACATCGAGGCGTTCCACTCGCGCGTCTACCGCGGCCGCCACACCGTCGTCTCGGTGGCCGGGAACATCGATCACGACGCCGTCGCCGCGACCGTGGCGGAGCGTCTCGGCGACCTGCCGGCGGGTGCCGATCTCGCCTGCGAAGCGGCCCTGCCTCCGCAGGCGCAGCACCGTTTCCACGAGGATGGTGGCCAGGAGCAATCCCACCTCGCGCTGTCCTTCCGCAACATCGACCGCAACAATCCCAAGCGCTACGCCCACAAGCTCCTCAACGTGATCCTCGGGGAGAACATGAGTTCCCGGCTCTTCCAGGTGATCCGCGAGCAGCGCGGACTCTGCTACGAGGTGCAGAGCGATCTTGTCAGTTTCGCCGATGCCGGCGCCCTCCAGATTTATCTCGCCCTGGGCCCGGCCAACCTCGGGGAGGCGCTCCGGGCGATTTCCGGAATCCTCGACGACCTCCGCGCGCGGGGGGTCACCGCGACCGAGTTGGAGGAGGCGAAGTCCTACGTCATCGGGCAGAACCGCATCAGCCTCGAGAACACCTCCGCCCAGATGATGTGGGCCGGCGAATCGCTCCTCTATTTCAACGACTGGATCGACCCCGAGGACGCGCACCGTCATCTCGAGGCGGTCACTCTGGAGGAAATCCGCGAGGCGGCCCGGGAGGCCTTTGATCCCGACACCCTCTGCACCGCCATCATCGGCACCCCGGAATCGCGCAGCCGGCTCGCGCAGTGGCTGGGACGCTGAGCCCGGAGCGTGATCGCTTCCTCACGGGGTCGGAACGACATGGAGGAGCCGCACCGTGGTGGTCTCGCGGACCGCGGCGTGGTTGACCGGAGCCGCGGCGGCTGCGGCGGGATCGAGGGCGGCGGCCGGTGAGACGGCTGGTTCCGCCGGGAACGTCCCGGTCGCGGACGGGACCGTCGACGGACGGCTGATCCAGAGTTCGACCTCCTGCTCCGCGAAACGGACCATGCGGTCGAGCGGGTCGTAGAAGATTCTTCCTTGCAACCGGCTTGCCTGAAACGCGGCCGTAGGACCGGCCCCGCCCGCTTCAGGCAGGGTCCCCGCGAGGGTCCCGGAACAATCGATCGCGATGCAGCGATTGCCCTCAAATGCCGCCGGTCCGGCATGCCGGTAACCGAGATCGAAATTCGCGACCCCGGCCTCTCCGACGGAACGGGTGCCACGAAAGGTCCACTCGTCCCCGGGACCCACCGGCCTGTCGGTATAGCCCTGGGTCAGAAGGGTGATCCACTGGGCGAGTTCCTCGGGTCCGAAGGAAGGCACTCCGGCGAGCAACGAGGAAGGGTCTCCCCCGGTCCCTTCCTTCACCGCATCGATGCGTCCGCGCGGGTCGAGGGTGAGATCGACGGACCGGTTCAGGGTGGCGCGGAGATGGCGCCCGAGTGGGGTTTCCTGATCCTCCGGTATGAGGGATTGATAGGATACGGTGGAACCCTGCGAGGAAAGGATGAGGTCGAGACGCTCGGTCCGGGCCTTGAGGACCACGCCCGGCTTGCCATCGACGCGCACCTTGGCGTCGTAGCGGGCTTGGTGCTCCAGCGTGAATCCGCCACCAGTCGCGTCCTGCAGTTCCGTCTTCACGACGAAACGGTAGGTGTTGCCCGGCTGGAACTCCGGTCGGATCTTCTCGGCCTTCAGGACCGCCGACCGGCTGATCCCGGGAATGGCGGGCACCGGTAGCCCGGGGGCGGGCTGGACCGGAGCGGGGCGGGCGGAACGGGTCTCCCGGGCCGCGGGAATTCCGGGAATGGCCGGGATTGGGGGAAAATCGGCCGGGGCGGCCGCAGTCGTCGTGGCGGCCGGGGTCGCCGCGGGCTCCTTCGCGCCGGCGAACGCCCCCGCGAACAGAATCGCGACAATTGGGACCCAAGCCCCGCTGGAACGTCCAACCTTCACGGCGCGAGCGAATCACACTTTCCGCACGGCGGCAATGGCGGAGTCGATCCCTCGACCGGTCGGAGGACCGCGATCACAGCCCTGACCCGACCCTTTCCCCCTCGAGCGACTTGCGCAGCGCCTCCATGCCATAACGATAGCGCGAGGCGGCCGTGTTCGGGGAAAGATCGAGGGTCTTGGCGATCTGGTCGAAGGTCAGTTCGCCCCAGATTTTCAGCGTGATCACTTCGCGGAATTTCTCGGGCACCTTCGACAGGGCCACCTGCAGGGCGCGGCTCGTGTCGTCCTCGGGCAGTTCGAACCAGGCCACCAGTTCCCCCTGCTCGACGACCGCTTCCTCCTCGCGCCGCCTGCGGCGCTCGTTGCTGCGGCCGAGGTCGATCGCACAGCGGCGGATGTTGGTGTAGGCAAGGCTCACGACCTGCTGGTCGGGCGCCCCCTGATGGGTTTTCCACGTCCGCACCAAGGCGGATTGAAGCACGTCCTCCGCGTCCGCCTCGCACCGGGTCTGTTGCCGGGCGAACAGCATCAAGCGGGGGCCGTTGCGGTCGAGCCAGTCACGCCATTCGTGGGAGAATCGCTGCATTTGCAATAATGACGCACGGAAGGGCGCGGATGTTCAAAAAAATCCGCCGCCCGCGGGATTCCCGAAGCGATTGCCCGCGGGATCCGTGGTTGCCACGGCCCGCCCCCTGTCCTGAGAAATCCCGGACCTCACTTCGGACCCGTCTCGCGGAAGGGCCACTCGGGCGTGCCGGGCGGATCCACCGCGACGGGCGACTTGCCGAGGCCGAAATCGGCGGGCTTGAGATTGCGTCCGGGCCAGAAGGCGGGGTCCTTGATGAAGCCGTAGAAGCTCGCGTAGAACGGATCCACGTAGGAAACGTCCGCCTTTGCCGGAACCTCGAGCCCGGTGAGGTGGAGGGCGGCGTTCACGACGAGCCGTCGCAGATCCTCGTTCACGAGATCGACGGCGGCTCCCGCCGTCGTGCAAAACGCCTGTCCCTTGACCGTGCCGTTCGGGGCGGTGTATTCGCGGAGCCAGGCGAGGGCCTGGGTCGGGCTGTTCTTCGCGCCCTCGACGGGTTTGGAGGCGGGATCGAGGGTTTCGGTGACGACCCCCCGCAGCAGCACAGTCTCATTGCCGGTGAGGTTTTTCACGGTGTAGACATCGGAGGCCGCGAAGACATCCTTCACCCCCCGCAGGACGGGGTGGGAGGCGTTGGCTTCCTCGATGACGCCGCGGGCACCCTCCTTCTTGTGCGCTCCATGGTGCGCGACCCAGGTTTCACCCAGGATCTTCAACCCGAATCCTCCCTTCTGCCAGTCGCCGTAGGTCCAGCCACCATCCTCCATCTTGCCGGCAAAAGCGTGGGTCGAGGTGCGCAGCCCGATGACCGGCTTGCCCGCATTGAGGAAGGCCGTGATCGGCGCGGTCTGGTCGGCCGGGAGATCGCGGAAGCGGGCGAAGATCACGAGCAGATCGGCATCGGCGAGGGCCTCGGTGCCGGGAATGTTCTTCTGCTGGTTCGGGTCGATGAAGCCCTTCTCCGGATCGAGGGAGAACAGCACCGTCGCGTCAAAGCCATGTCGCTGGCTGAGGATCTTCGCGAGCATGGGCAGGGCCTCCTCGGAGCGGTATTCCTCGTCCCCGCCGATGAAGACGATCTTCTTGCCTTTTCCCGGACCTTCCTTGCCGGCGAAATGGAGCCCGGGACCCTCGGTGGCGGAGAGGTTCATGAGCGTGGCAAAGAGGGCGATGGCGGAGGCGAGGAAACGCGGGGGAAATTTCATGAGGGGTGGGGGCGGGGATCAGACGCGGGGAAGTGTGGACCGGACCGGGGGAAAACGCCATGGCGAATTCATGGCCAAGGTTCCGGGGACGGTTCCCCGTTTAGGATGGCAAATGGAGGCGAGGCGCATCAGTCGCCGCGGAACACGGGCCGCTTCCAGATCGGCACGGTCGTCTTGATGCGTTTCAGATACTCCCGGCAGATTTCGAAGGCTTCCGCGCTGTGGGCCGTCTGGACGCGGATGAGAATGGAGGCCACGCCCGCCGGCACGTAACCGACCACGTGATGGACGAGCGCGAGATGGCCGGGATGTTCCGCGCCCATCGCCTCGCCGATGCGCTGCAATTCTTTCAGCGCCATCGTCTCGTAGTGGCTGTAGTCGATCCCCGCGAGGGGACGCCCCTCCTCGAGATCGCGTACGACCCCGTGAAAGCGCAGGTCGGCGCCGTGGAGGGTCGAGGGAGGGAGATCGGCCTCGACCTCCGCGACGGACCGGGTCGAGACAGAGTATACAAAATGAGGGCTTGCCATTGCTGAATACTGGATAGGCTTGCGACTCCAAATTTTTCCAAGAACCAAGCAATGAGCAAGAGCGATTTCGGACTGATTGGCCTCGCCGTGATGGGGCAGAACCTCGTGTTGAACGTCGAAAGCCGCGGCTTCCGCGTCTCCGTCTACAACCGGACCACCTCGGTGACGGACCAATTTATCGCCGAAAACGCCGGCAAGAACCTCCACGGTGCCCCCACCCTCGAGGACTTCGTCGCGAGCATCGAGCGTCCCCGCAAGATCATGATGCTCGTGCAATCAAAGGCCGGTGCCAATCCCGCCGACCGCGACGCCGTCGATGCCGTGATCGACTCGCTCGTGCCGCTCCTTGAGCCCGGCGACCTCATCATCGACGGGGGCAACACCTACTTCATCCACACCGAGCGCCGCTCCAAGGAACTCGAGGCGAAGGGACTCCTCTTCATCGGCACCGGCGTCTCCGGCGGCGAGGAAGGCGCCCGCAAGGGTCCGGCGATCATGCCGGGCGGTCCCGCGAGCAGCTGGGAACTGATCAAGCCGATCTTCGAATCCATCTCCGCCAAGGTGAACGGCGATCCCTGCGTCACCCACATCGGCACCGGCGGCGCGGGCCACTACGTGAAGATGGTCCACAACGGGATCGAATACGGCGACATGCAGCTCATCTGCGAGGCCTACCAGATCTTCAAGACGGCCGGCTTCAGCACCGACGAGATCGGCGCGATCTTCGAGCAGTGGAACCAGGGCGACCTCGAGAGCTACCTCATCCAGATCACCAGCAAGATCTTCACGATCCGCGACGAGGAGACCGGCGAAGCCGTCGTCGAGCTCATCCTCGACAAGGCCGGCCAGAAGGGCACGGGCCGCTGGACGGTGATGAACGCGGCCGACAACACCGTCGTCATCTCTACGATCAACGCGGCGGTCGAGGCGCGCATTCTCTCCTCGATGCGCAACCAGCGCCTCGCCGCATCGACGCAGTTCGCCGGCCCCACCCCGAAGATCGACCTGCCCAAGGACGTCCTCGTGCAAAAGGTCCACGACGCGCTCTACGCCTCGAAGATCATCTCCTACGCCCAGGGCCTCGACCTCATCAAGAAGGTCGGCGAAGCCCACGGCTGGGGCCTCAACCTCGGCGCGATCGCCCGCATCTGGCGCGGCGGCTGCATCATCCGGGCGCGGTTCCTCAACCGCATCACCGAGGCCTACGAGCGCAATCCGAACCTCGTGAACCTGATGCTCGATCCCTTCTTCATGGACATCCTCAACCGGAACCAGGCCGACTGGCGCGAGATCGTCGCCCTCGGCGTGACCAATGGGATCCCGATCCCCGCCTTCAGCGCCTCGCTCGGCTACTACGACAGCTACCGGGCGGCCCGCCTCCCCGCGAACCTGCTCCAGGCCCAGCGCGACTTCTTCGGCGCCCACACCTACGAGCGCACCGACAAACCCGAGGGCGAGTTCTTCCACACGAACTGGCCCGAAGTGGTCGAGGGCTGAGCCTCGGAAACGAACGCGATTTGAAACGAAAAGGGGAGACCGCGCGGTCTCCCTTTTTTTTGGACGGTGGCGAGCCGCGGCCGATTTCCTCCACGCCGGGCCCAATCCCGCGATCGCCCGCGGAAACCGCGCGCCTCCCCTCAATGATGAGTCGTCGTTTCCTTTGCCTTGGCGGGGCAAACCAGACGCAGGACCGGTTGCGGCATCAATCCACCGGCGATGAGCGCCACCACGCACACGACGAGGGGCCAACGCTCCCGTGCCAGCGCATCGGGGATGTCGATGACATTCTTCGGAACCACTCCGAGGAAGAGGATGCCGTAAAGACGAAGCAGATTGATCGCATTGAACGCCGTCGCGATGAGCAGGCACATGCCCAGCCAGGGATGCGATCCGAGAGCTCCCTGGAAGAGCAGATCCTCCGAGATGTAGCCGAGCGTGCCCGGCAGGCCGAACAGGGCGAGGCCACAGACCAGGAACACGGCGGCGAGCCGCGGCGCCTTCACGGCAAGTCCGAGCTTGCCCTCCGGGTTCGTGACATCCATCACCCGGACCTCCAGGATCCGGAGGACGCCGCACAGTCCGCCCATCGCGATCGAGAAGACGAGGGCATGGGTGCATGCTCCCACCAGGCCCTCCTCGGTATGCGAGGTCAGGCCGGCAATGACGAAGGCGGAGTGGCTGATCGCCACGTTTGCCAGCATCCGGCGAGGCTTGTGCTCCGCAAAATTGCGCAAGCTCACGATCAGTGCCGTGAACATCGCGGCGACGCTGAACCAGGAGGCCATTTCTCGATGCGTGACCATCACGGCGGCCCCCTGTCCCATGACGAGGAGGGCCATCGGCAGGAGCGGTCCCCGCTCGAAGGCTCCCGCAATCCAGCCCTGGGCGGGGAAGAATCCCGCGCGCAGCCACACCGCAACGACCAACCCGAAGACCGCGAAGGGACTGCCGGCGGGGATGAAAGCCGTGACGGTCATGAGCAGGGCGCTGACGCCAAGCACCGCGACGGTCGTCTTTCTCGCCTTGTCCTCACCGAACCATCCGAGCGCGAAAGGCACCACCCCGAGCCACCAGCCGAGCGCATCGAGACGAAGATCCTCGGCGAGGGCCGATACCAGAACCGACGCGACGAGGAGAAGGATGCCCGGGATGAAAAGCACGCGGCGGTCGCGCCTCGGGGCGAGGCTGATGAAGGCCGCGGCAACGAAGGCGAAGACGATGGTGAAGACGGCAAAGGACGGCATGAAGGTGGCGGGGTTCAGGAAAGAAGTTTGTCAAACCAACCGAAAAAGCGGGCCAACGCGTGGGTGGGCGCGATGATGAAGCGGTCCACGAGCGCGTCGTAGAATCCACGGCCCATTCCGATGCGGTAGAGCAGCAGCCGCAGCGAACCCGGCACCACCGCCTCGAGGGGAGAGTTCGCGGAGTCGAGCTGCCCGCCCGACGCCGAGTGCACGCGGTGATGGTCGTGCAGCATGGAGGGCGCGCGCAGGAACTGCATGGTGCGCAGCATGATGTGGCCGAAGATGTGAATCATGGCGATCGTCTCCCATCCCAGCGCGATCTCGATGAAGATGATGGAAACCTGCGTCTGGGACGCGTAGGCGAGGGAGGTCTTCGCATCCGTGCTGGTGCGTTGCGCCAGGGTGGTGATGAGAGCCGTGGTCACGCCGATGAAGAGGAGCAGACCCACGGCGATCGCGGAGGACTGGATCACCGGCTCCAACCGCAGCAGCAGATAAGCCCCCGCGTGAACGCTGATCGCGCCGTAGAACACCGCGCTCGACGGTGTCGGTCCTTCCATCGCCCGGGGGAGCCATCCGCAGAAGGGCCCCTGGGCCGACTTGCCGCTGGCCGCGAACACCAGCAGGACGGCGAGCGAGGCGGCCAGCGTCCCCGTGGTTCCGTTGATCAACGTCCAAGAGGCGCCTCCGAGATGATGGTGGGCCGAGAACACCGCCGAAAGGATGAACAAGTCCGCGACGCGATAAGTGCCGAAGACACGCCGCGCGTTCCGGACCGGTTCGGGCCGGTATTGGAAGAACCCGATCAGCAGGACCGAGGTGATCCCGATGATCTCCCAGCCCGCGATCAACAGATCCAGCGAACCCGCCGTGAACACGTTCATCGCGCCAAAGGCGAAGAGTTGCAGGAGCAGGAAGAACCGCTGGAATCCCGGATCGCGATGGATGTAGCGAACGGAAAACGACCCGATGATGCCCACCAGCATGACCGTGGCGAGCACGAAGGGAAGGCTGAGATGATCCACGAGGTAGGTGAGCTCGAACGCGTGGTGACCCACTTGAAACCATGGACCGAGATTCAGGGTGACCGGAGCGGTCGATCCCAGGAGATCCCAGCCCAGCTTCAAGGCGATGAGACTGAGAACCAGGGACGCGGCTTTGGTGACCCGGGAGGTGATCCGTTCGGTCAACGGGATGCCGAATACCCAGCAAACACCCATCAGCATCGCGAGAATGCCCGGGGTGAAAATGACGAGGAGCAGAAGCGAGGAGGAACTCATGGAATCAAGCGGATGACGAGGTCACGAAGAGAGGAGGAAGATTCGGAAATAGACTTCAAGCGACACGCCCGCCTTTGGTTTCGATTCGGGCCACGGGCAGGTGTTCGCGCTTGCCGCGGTAGTATTCAATACTGCTGGGTGCCACGGGCAGGGGTTCCTCGGACCCGACGAGGGGTTCCCACTCCCCCTTGCCCCGATAGCACTGGATCTCCCCGGTATCCGGGTCGAGGGAGCTGAGGCGGATCCAGCGGTTGTCGACGAACTCGGTGAGGAGCGGATTGGCGTGGATCACCTTCATGAGGCGGGCGGGGGTGGTTTCGACCACGAAAAGGATCCGCACGGGCTCATGGAGTTCCACGGTCTGCAGCGGAAGCCCGGTCCGCAGATCCCCTTGGTAACCGTTCATCACTCCGACCAAACCGGTGATGTTGTGGGGGAGCTTGGTGCCGCATCCGTAGACCTCGTTGTCCACGAAGCTGAAGTAGTATTCGAGACTGATGCCCCCGCAGACCGGAATCACTGCGCCGAGCACGGCGGCAAGCGCCTTGTCCTCCGGATCCTTGACCGGGTCATAGCTGACGAGAAAGGCGCGGCGGTCGAAGAACAACCCCCGCGTCGAGGAACGTCGTCCCACGATGGCCACGGCGTTGGTGCCATGCCCGTATTCGGGCCGGGGCTCGGCGATGTGTTCGGCGCGCTCCTGGACATGGCGGAGACCGGCGGCGGGATCGATGTCGAAGCGGGCGGCCTCGAACCGCCGAGACCGTTCGTGCGCGCTTCGTGCGCGAGCCTGGTCGAGCGAGGCGCGCACCCGGACAAGATCGGCCTGGTGGGTCTCGGGCATCCTCTCCAGGTCGTAGAGATCGATGTTTTCGTTGCAGGTGTCGTGATAGCCTCCGATGAACCAGGTATCGTCGCCGATGACGATGCCTTTGGTGTTCTTCAGGGCCTCCCGCACCTTGGGGAGGTTCGCCATCGCGGCGAAGAGACGGCCGTTGGGGCCGCCCCGGCGCCCCCCGCACGCACCGCAGTCGTAGGCGGATTCGTGCGGGTTGTTCAAGCTGGTGCTGCCGTGGCCCAGCACGACGACGAGCCGCGCATGTCCGTCGTGCATGCCCACGGGACCGAGCACGCTCGCGACCCGGTCCGCCATCTCCTGGGTGGAGAAACCCTTCATCAGTCCTGCCGTCGCATCATGGGAAGCCTCGCTGTCCCGCATGAAGCGCAATTCCGTCCTCGGCTCGGGCAGGAAAATCTCGTTGATCCTGCCCATGACCCTCGCGAACCTCAGCGGACTGAGCACCCGGAACACCAGCGGGAAGAGGCTGAACACGCCGAGCACCGCGGTGCTAAGGGCACCGCGGGCGATCGTGCCGGTGCCGACGTTGGCCTGACGCATGACCCGAGCCCACAAACGGCGAAGCCCCTGCCGCTTGGCCTGCAGGTGATCCTCGATCGGCGCTTCACGGACCTCGTGTGCGGGTTTCACCACCACCGGGCAGAGCGATACCCCGTGGGGATCGTCGATGCCCGCGTAGTCGATGGCGCAGCCGAAAAAGCCCGCCGCTCCGTAGGTCTCGATGGCGGGATCGATTTCCTCCAGCGCACGGCGGATGGCTTCCTCGCGCTCGTCGATGCAGAAAATAACCTGCGCGGCGGGACGGCCCGCAGAGTCCGCCGTGGCCATGGACCGGTGTTTGGCCAAAGGGATGAGGATCTGCCGCTCATGCCTGCGCTCATAGGCCACCTGCCAGACGCGGCGCCGCTCCACTTCATGGAAGGCATCCAGCTCCCGGCACAAGGCGCCGAACTCCTCATCGGAAAGCCCCCAGAGCATGTCGCTGCTCAACCCAAGCAACTGGGCCGAATCATAAAGGCGGGCCTGGTGCGTCAACGGATCGTGCGGCTTCGGCTCGGCCGGAATCCCACTCCACGCCCGGGCGTCGCCAAGGATGTCTTCTACTGCGGCGGCGGTGTAGGTGAGTCGCAGCGCGAGGAACTCCATCAGCGAACAAGGAACCCGCTGATGCGGCGCGAGCGAGGGATCGACCTCGAGGCAGCGCACCAGTCCCGCCCAGCCGGGAAGGGCGAGCAACTCGGCGACGAGATAGTCCTCGTGTTCATCTTCCGGAACCCCGAGGCGCTCCAGCATTTCCAGCACGGTGTCCTCCGCGGAGAGATCGGCGGTGATCTGGCGGCGCAGTTCGGCGGGCACCTTGGTGAGATGGGCGCGCTGGATCGCCAACGGGTGTGACATGATGTGGCGCGACGCCTTGAGCAGCCCTTGCTCGCGCATCGGCATCTCCCAGTAGGCGAACCCCTGGTCGACGAAGGCGCCGAGCAACCGGATGAGCGGAGGATGCACGATCTGATCGAGATCGATGAGGTGCGCCGCGCGGATCGCATCGCGGGGGCGCTTCGGCCTCGTGATCGCCGGCGAGGGTTCCGGCTTTAGCCGCGTGCGACAGACTTCCCAGAGCTTTGCCGGCGTGTCGGAGGCGAGGGCGCGGGCCGCGGGTCCGGGCAGGTCGGTGCGGAAGGCGTCCAGCATGTCCCCTTCCTCGAGATACCAGGTGATGTTCCGTCCGTTCACCGCACGCACCCCGGGAACGAGCAGGGCGCGGCGCAGTTGCCCGCGCGTCAACATGCCCGGGAGGATCACGGCATCGGGTTCCCGCTCGAGGACCGCATCGAGGTCCTGCTCGAGGATGCGCCCGCGCCGGAGCTGGTCCTGATAAGCGGTCTCCGCCATGTAGGGTTCGGCCTTGAACAGTTCCGCGGCCTTTACCACGGCTTCCTCGAACGGCATGTCCTGGAAGGCATGGAGCGTATTGTGGTGGACGAATACGCCGATCGGCCCCTGCGCGGGAAGATAGTGGGCGGCGTGATCGACGATGTGCCTGAGACGGTCCGTGGAATGCATGGGCGCGGCGGGAGAGAGAGGAGGAGGGATCGGAAGCGTTCTGCGAATTTCGCGGGTTTTACCGGGTTACCCGGACGATCGCAGGATGAACGGATCGCAGCCGAATCCGCACGAACCAGGATTTCCCCGGATTACGGGAGTCAATCCTTGAACAGCGCCGCGTTCGAGGTCAGCCACACGGCGACGGTGTGGTTGTTTTCCCAATTCACTCCGCCGCGCTTTTGGAGGGTCTGCTCGAGGAAACCGACTTCCAGCGCGGTGTGCTGGTCGAGCTTGTGCCCGAGGCCGGCGAAGGCGCGGTTCTGGTCGAAATGGTTGTTGTCCAGATTGCCGCCGAAGTTGAGGAACACCTCGTCCCACAGGGCGACGTACCATCGTTTGTCGTCGGTCAGTGGAATCGTCGTCCTCAGCATGTAGCGGAACCGGTTTTCGGGACGCCAGTCCGCCGCGGCGAGGTCCTCGATGAAGCGCTGCTCGAGGCGGAAGCGGTGCTGCCAATCGAGACCCATCCACGAATCCTTGTAGCCGAACTGCTCGTAGATCCGGTGTTCGTCGAACTCCGCCGCCACCGGCAGCTCGCCGTAGGGGAACGTTTCCACAAAGGCGTAGCCGAGCGACACGCTTATCTTGGGATCGATCTGGTAGTTGATGTCGGTGCGGAAAAGCAACTGCTGCCAGTCCTCCCCCCACTCCGAGAGGCGGTTCTGCATCTCCAGGTGAATCCCCCAGGGACCGTCCCCGATGGGGTGATCGCCCACGTAGTTCAGCCAGAGGTTGCAATTGTCGGCATCGGCCGCGCGAACCGGACCGGCGAAGAGGCCGCCGGCGAGGACAAGTGAAAGCAACAGGGAGCGCATCTTCAGGGATGTTCGTTGGTGGGCAGGATGCTCAGGACGCGCGCAGGACTCGGGCCGCCTGCGGGTGTCTGGAGACCGGGACATGGTCCTGAAGCCCTTCGATGATCAGCTCGCGGTTCTCCAGCTTCCAGTCCTGTGCCATCTCCTCGAGCTTCTTCATGACGCTGTGATCCACGAGTTTGGTGCCCGAGAGATCGACGGTGACGCGGTCGTGCGAGTTGAGACCGAGGAGGCGTTTCCGCATCGGCAACCAGTTGCTGAAAATCATCGACTTGCGAACCTTGACGACGGGATGCCCGCCGGAGGCGTCGACTTCGGCGTGAGGCACGAAAAGGTTGCCCACGGACGTTCCGCTGATGAGGTGCAGGACGAGCTTCACGATGATGCCCACCGCGATCCCGATGAGCAGATCGGTGGCCAGGGTGGCGATCATGGTGGCGAGAAAGACAAGCAACTGCCCGCGGCCCACGTGCCACATGTGCACGAATTCCTTGGGCGAGGCGAGGTTGTAGCCGGTGAAGACGAGCATGCCCGCGAGCGCGGCGAGCGGGATGTTGTTCAGCAGCCAAGGCACCGAGGCGACGAGGACGAGGAGGAAGAACCCGTGCCAGAAGTTCGCCCAGCGGGTGCGGGCGCCGTTGTTGCGGTTGGCGCTGCTGCGTACGATCTCACTGATCATCGGGATGCCGCCGATCCAGGAAACGGCCGTGTTGGCGATCCCCACGGCCACGAGGTCGCGGTTCAGGTTCGTGCGGCGCTGCCACGGATCGAGCAGGTCCACCGCCTTGGCGCTGAGGAGCGACTCGAGCGTGCCCACGAGCGCGAACATCGCGATCCACTTCAAGCTGGCGGCGCCGAGGATCCCGGAAAAGTCGGGCCCCTCGATGCCGCTGAGCATGTTCAACGGGAGGGCGACCAAGTTCTTCGGCCCCACCTCGTATTGATGTCCGTGGAACTGGTACATGTGTTGGTGCTGGATGTCGAAGTAGAACGCCAGCGGCGTGGCCGCGAGAAGCACCAGCATCGGCCCCGGAACCGCCTGGACCCATTTGCCCTTGATCCAGGTGCGCCCGAACAGCAGCAACAGGGAGAGCAATCCGATGAGGGCGATTTCGGGGTTCAGGTTCGCAATGCTGTGGGGAATCTCGGCGAGCAGCTCAAGCGGCTCCTTCGCGTGGGCGGCCACGCCGAGGGCAACGTGGATCTGCTTCGAGACGATGATCACGCCGATCGCGGCCAGCATGCCATGCACGGCCGCGACCGGGAAGAATTCGCCGAGCGTGCCGAGCTTGAAGGCACCGAAGAGAATCTGGATGCACCCCGCCACCAGGCCGACCGCGAGCGCCTTTTCATACCCGAGTTCCTGCACCGAGCCGAGCACGATGACGATCATGCCGGCGGCCGGCCCCTTGATCGTCAGTTCCGAGTTGCTGAGGAAGGGAGTGAGCATCCCGCCCACGACCGCCGTGAAGATGCCCGCGATCGGGGGAACCCCGGAAGCCACGGAGATGCCCAGGCAGAGCGGCAGGGCAATCAGGAACACGAGAAACCCCGACAGAAGATCTTTGGCAAAGTTCCGGCGGAAGCCATCAAGATTGCCGACCGGAACGGGGCCCCCGGCGCTTGGAGTGGTTGCGGGTGATGACATGGCAGCGGTTCGGGTTCGGTTGGATGGTTGGCTCGATTTTTGGCGACAAGGCGATACGGGTTCGCTCCACAAAAAAAACCTGGAAAGCGCTACAAAAAAATCTCGCGGATACACATCCAAAACGAATTGACCAACGTAGGCCTTAGATTTTTTCCTGAGCCGGAAACAAGGGCCCGGATCCCCCGAAGCATCGAAGCCCCCCCGGGGGGCTAGGGTGGAATCGGTTGGACCCCGCGCAGGAAGACTCCGTCCGTGGGTCAAATCGCGTTCTTCACGAGGAACTCCCTCACCGCCGCCGCGGTCGCCTCGACCGGATACCGGACCATCTCCTTGTCCTTGATCTTCTCGAGCGAAGGATCCGTGGGAGTCTCGCCGATCGCTTTCCGGATCGTGTCGGGGAACTTCGCCGGGTGGGCCGTCGCGAGGACGATGTGGGTCGAGGACAGGTCGAGGTCCTGGAAACCGCACGCGGTGTGGGGATCGACGACGTAGTCGTATTTCTCCTTCACCAGGCGGATGTTCTTCAGGATGTCCTCGTCGGTGCTGCGGGTCGCGGCGAAATTGCTGGCGTTGAAGTTCGCGATCCTGATCGAGCCGTCCTTCCGGAACTGCTCCATCTGCGCCAGGGTCGCCTTCGCGTTCTTCTCGTTGTGGTAATAGAGGAAACGCTCGAAGTTCGAGGCGACCTGGATGTCCATCGAGGGCGCGTGGCTCGGGTGAACCTTGTCGGGCTTGTATTCACCCGTGTTGAAGAGGCGGTAGAGGATGTCGTTCTGGTTCGTCGCGACGACGAAGCGGTCCACCGGCAGGCCCATCTGGTGCACCATCCAGCCGGCGAAGATGTTGCCGAAGTTCCCCGTCGGGACGACGAAGCTGATGTCGTCCCGGTTGTCGGGTGGAAGCTGGGTGAAGGCGTGGATGTAGTAGACGCACTGTGCGAGAACGCGCACGACGTTGATCGAATTGATCGCGGAAAGGCGCATCTCCTCCTTGAAGGCGAGGTCGCCCATCAGCTCCTTCACGATCGCCTGGGCGTCGTCGAAGGTGCCCAGAATCGGGATCGGGAAAATGTTGTCCGCCCCGGTGCAGGCCATCTGGCGCTCCTGCAGCTCGGAGATACGGCCTTCCGGGTAGAGGACGAAGACCCGGGCACCCTTCTTGCCGGCAAGCCCATGGATCGCGGCGGCCCCGGTGTCGCCCGAGGTCGCGCCGAGGACGTTGATGGAGACGCCGGTGCGTTCGATCTGCTCCTCGAAGAGGCTGCCGATGAGCTGCAGGCCGAAGTCCTTGAAGGAAAGACTGGGGCCGTGGAAGAGCTCGAGCACGAAGAGATTGTCGGCGAGCTGTTGCAGCGGCGCGTTCATCGTGTCGCTGAAGTTGCCGTAGCTGCGATCGATGATGTCGATGAGGTGCTCGCTGTCGTGATCCGTGTCGAAAAGACTGAGGAAATCCCACGCAAGCGCGGCATAGGGAAGGGCGTCCTCCACGAGGATGGTCTGAGGCAGGAGGGGAAGATGGCGCGGCACGTAGAGACCGCCGTCGGGTGCGAGACCGCGGGCAAAGGCCTCGTTGAAACGGACGGGTTCACCGCCTCCGCGGGTTGAGACAAATTCCATGGGGGAAGGTAAGAGGGTTTTCGGGGATTGAAACGGAAATCGGGACGAAAGTTGGCGGGCGTTCCCGGAACCGGGCGGATGAAAAATTCCGCCCCGGTTTCACCCGACATCCTCGACCCGAAGCAGGATCGGACGGTCGCGCACGCAATCGAGCGAGGCGATCCGGTCGAGTGCTCCGAGGACGATGCCATAGGGGGCGTAGTGGAGCATCAGGACGATGGCGGCATACTGCTCGTCATGGTCCTCGGGTTGGATCACGGAAAGGATTCCGATGCCTTCCTCGCCGAGAATCGTGGCGATACGGGCGAGAACACCGGGTCGGTCCTCGGCCTCGACCCGGAGGTAATATTTCGAGACACTCTCGCCGATGGGCAGGGTCTCCCCGTAGAGGGAATGCGTGACCAGTCCCGATCCGAGCGCGGGCTGGGTCCACATCGCGGCGTCGGCGATGTCGGCGATGACCGAACTCGAGGTGGGGTCCTGTCCGGCTCCCGATCCGTAGAAGAGCGTCTCGCCGACGATGTCGCCCTTCACCATGACGGCATTGAAGGCACCCTTGACCGAGGCGAGGATGTGCTTCGACGGGATCAGCGAGGGCTGCACGCGCACCTCGATCGATCCCGAATCCTCGTGGAGTCGGATCACCCCGAGGAGCTTGATGGTGTAGCCGAGACGCGCGGCGAAGCCGATGTCGGCGGCCCGGACGTTTTCGATCCCCTCAACCTGGATACGGTCGCACGGCACCCAGCGTCCGTAGCTGAGCGAGGCGAGGATGATGGCCTTGTGGGCGGCATCCCAGCCGTTCACGTCGAGGGTGGGATCCGCCTCGGCAAATCCGAGCGCCTGGGCCTCGGCGAGGGCATTCTCGTAGGAAAGGCCCGCCTCGAACATGCGCGTGAGGATGAAATTGCAGGTGCCGTTGATGATTCCCACGACCGACTGGATGTGGTTGCCGATGAGCGATTCCTGCACCGCCTTGATGATGGGGATCCCGCCCGCGACGGCAGCCTCATAGTGGATCGGACGTCCGCAGGCCTCGGCGATGGCGAACAACTCCTGTCCTCGCTCCGCAAGAAGGGCCTTGTTTCCGGTGACGACCGCCTTCCCCTTTTCGAGGGCCGCCTTGACTAGATCGAAGGCGCGGCCGGTGCCGCCGATGAGCTCGACGACGATGGCAATGTCAGGATCCTCGACGAGATCCTCGAGGCGGGTCGTGACGAGGCCGGCGGGGAGATCGACGGACCGGTGCCGACCCGGATCACGCACCGCGATGCGCGCCACCTCGAGGTGGTATCCGGTCCGTTCGCGCAGGAGATGGCGGTTCTTCGCGAGGTTCTTGAAAACGCCCGCGCCGACATTGCCGAATCCGGCGAGTCCGATCTTGAGGGTGGGTGCCGACATGCGCGCAACGAAAGGACGCGGACGCCTCGGAAGCAAGCGGAACCTTCGCCATTCGGCGCCGCCGTCGGCGCATCTTCGGGATTGCACCGCGCGTCCCGCTCTGGCAGAGTGCTCGCCCATGAACAAAGCTCCCCTGCTCTCCCTTCTCGTCCTCGCCGCGGGCCTCTCTTTCGCCGCCGCCGAGGAAGGATTCACCGAACTCTTCAACGGCAAGAACCTCGAGGGCTGGACGCCTTCCTCGGAGGCGCCCGAATCGTTTTCGGTCAAGGACGGGGTCCTCGTGGTCAAGGGCGGACGCAGCCACCTTTTCTACACGGGACCGGCCAACGGCGGAAAATTCAAGGACTTCGAGCTGAAGGTCCGCGCCAAGACCTTCCCCGGTGCCAACAGCGGAGTCTATTTCCACACCGCGCCCCAGGCGGAAGGATGGCCGAATCAGGGTTACGAGTGCCAGGTCAACTCCACCCACAAGGATCCCAAGAAGACCGGCAGCCTCTACGGCGTCAAAAACATCGTCGTCCTCAAGGACGGCCAGGAAGTGCCCAAGGGCGGCGAAAGCGAGGTCCGCGCCAAGGCCCCCAGCACCGACGGCGAGTGGTTCGACTACCACATCACGGTCAAGGGCGACCGGATCACGATCCGCGTCAACGGCGAGGTCACCGTCGATTACACCGAACCGGCGGGCGGCCCCGGTGACAAGAATTTCTCCGGCCGCAAGCTGGCCGAGGGCACCTTTGGGATCCAGGCCCACGACCCCGAGAGCGAGGTGCACTACGAGCGCTTCGCGGTGAAGCCGCTCTGAGTCCTGCGGAAGGGTCACCCGAAAAGCCCGTTTTTTCCGTTTGTCTTTCCCGAGCAAGGGCGTATTACTTTCTCCCCCCGATCCGGACGATTTCCGTCCGGGCGGTTCGCGGCACGGCTCGATAGCTCAGTCGGTAGAGCAGCGGATTGAAAATCCGCGTGTCCCCAGTTCGAATCTGGGTCGAGCCACCGCCACGTCTTAACCCCCTCCTCCAGTCCCGACCTGGGAAGGTTCGGAGTCGAAGAGGGTCAGTTCGAGCGAAGTCCCGTCGCCCGCTCCGTATTCTTCCCAGTGAAGGTGCCCGTCGCCATTGCGGTCCATCGTTTTGAAGGCGTTTTGGTAGGCGGTCTGCGCGACGAGTCCGGTGACGGCCTCGTCCTCGGAGAGGAATCCGTCCCGATTCAGGTCGAGCCGAGTGAAGACGGGATCGGTGGCCGGGGCCGAAGGACGGGCTGCCCTCCATTCCGCGGCGGAGATGCGCTTGTCGTTGTCGAGATCAACCTCGGCGAGCCCTTCCTGATGTTTGTAGGCCGCCATTTCCCGGGGAGAGACTTTCCCATCCCCGTCCGTGTCGATGAGCGCGAAGGTCGGCTGATCGATGGCGACGGGGGATTCGGGTTCCGGCTCCGGCCCGAGGGTGCGGCACGCGGCGAGGCCGAGGGGAAAGAGCCAGGAACACCGCCCGAGGCGGGCCGCTTTCCGAATGGAACAAGTGACTTTCATGGCAACCCTGGAGCGGTCCGGGAAGGAACGGATCACGATCCGTCAGGAGCGACCCGTCTTCAAGCAATCGCATCGCCGGGAGCGAACGCAATTCGGGTATTCCATCAAGTTTGAAATCGACGGGCCGCTTGGTTCGTGGGATCTTCGTGAGCTCCGTCGTTTCCTTGAAAACCTCCCCCATCGCCGTGGTCGCCACGTCCTCGCCCGCCTTGCGGCTCGCGTTTCTTCCCGCCTTCCTCCTTCTCGCCGGAATGAGCCTCCCGGTCCGCGCGAGTGGCTGGCAGATCGAGGACCAGTCGCCGGCACAGGATCCCGCTTCGCCGATCCTCTTCGAACGCAAGGCGGTCACGAAGGGGGATCCTGCCGGAGCCGCGACCCCGCGCCGCCTCGATCTGGTCTGGTTTCACGCCGACCGGCACACCTTCCGGGTCATCGACAACGGCCCGCCCGCGCAGGGGCGCTACCGCAGCCTGGCCGAGGCGATGGAGCGGAACGGCTGCCTCGCAGGCTGCAACGGAGGATTTTTTCTCGAGAACGACGAGCCCTCCGGCCTCATGATCGCCTCCGGAGTGGCGACGGGGCGGTTCGGGACGGGCACGCTCCTTAGCGGCGTCCTCCTCAGCAGCGGGCGCGGTCATCCCCGTCTGCTGCGGCGCGGCGAGTATGATGCGGGGAACGAGGAGGCTTCGGATCTGATCCAGGCCGGCCCCACCCTGGTGGAAGAGGGAATGACGGTGGCAGGGCTTTCGACCCGCCCGGCGCGGAGGCGGACCTTCGTGCTTCACGACGGCGGGCGTTGGTTCGCCCTTGGCGTAAGCGAATCCCTTTCCCTCGCCGAGCTGGGGGAGGTCCTCGCCGATCCCGGGTTTTCCCCCGCGCGGCCGGTCCGGCGGGCCCTGAACCTCGACGGAGGCACCTCGACGGGCTTCTATCTGGCGCGGGGACCGGGCGGTGGCGCGCTCGCGATGGAGCCGCTCAAGCGGGTGAGAAATTTCGTTGGCATCGTGCCGCGTTGAACGGGAGTGTCACAAAAGCGTTCCGAGGGGGTATACAGGTATGGTGAAAGAGCAGGAGAGAGAGGGGGAACTGGTCGCCAGCGTGCAACGCGGGGATCTCGCCGCATTCGAACGGTTGCTCGAACTGCACAGCTCACACCTGCGCGCCTTCGTCGCGATGAAACTTCCGGTGCCCCATCTGATCGACGAGATCGCCCATGAGGCCTTCGTTTTCGCCCACCGGCACATCCACGACTTCAAACCGGGGACGGACTTCGGAAAGTGGCTCCGCGCGATCGCCTTCAACCTCGTCCGCAAGGAGACGCTCCGCCACCAGCGACTGACGCGGAACCGCGAGAAGTTCCTCGAGCATCATCTCGCGCAGGAGGCATTGAAGAGCGGCCATTCCCCCGATCTCCCCGCCGTGGCGGTGCTGGAGGAATGCCTTTCGAAACTGCCCGAGCAACAGCGCCACCTCCTCGAGCGGAAATACACGATGACGGAGTCGTCGCGCGAGATTGCCGGTGCCTTTGGGCAGAGCGAGGCCTGGGTGCGCACGACCCTATGCCGGGTCCGCACGGCGCTGCGTCATTGCATGGAACAAAAACTCAACGGCGGCCCCTACGGCCCGCCGGAACCGGTCTGAACGCGTGGACTCCGAACACCTCGAAGCCTATCTGGCGGGTGAGCTCGACGAAAACGGGCGTCACCAGGTGGAGCGTGCCCTGCGCCATGACGTGCAGTTGCGCGCCAGCTTCGTGGACCAAGCCCGCCTCGACGCGGCCCTCAAGGTCCTCCTCGGCCACGATGGGGCGGTCGGGGGCAAGGAACGCTTCGAGGCGGGGGTCATGGCCCGGCTCCGCTCGGAGGGGGCCGGCGACCGCGGCTTCGCCAAGTCGGTTCTCCTCGAGATCGTCGAGGAACGGGAAAGGAAGCGCCCCCTCCGCTGGCCCGACCTCGTGAAGACGGGTTTGATCTCGGCCGCCGCCTCGATCGGCCTCCTCCTCCTTTTCCAATCGATCATTTTTCGCGAGGGAAGCGGGCCCGACGCCCCGAAACCTTACGTGGCGCGGGTCGAACGCAGTGAAAAACTGGTCTGGGACGCGGTCAGCGCCGGGAAAATTGGCGACGGTGGCTGGCTCTCGCCGGGGCTGCTGCGGATCGAGTCAGGCAGCGTCCTAATCGCCTTCAATTCGGGCGCGACGGCCCTGGTCGAGGGGCCGGCCGAGTTGAGCATCGAGACCGGCAACCGGATGTATCTGAACGCGGGCCGCCTCGCCGCTGATGTGCCCCCCCCGGCGACGGGCTTCACGGTGAATACCCCGCGCCTGAATGCGGTCGATCTCGGGACCCGCTTCGGAGTCTTCGTGGACGGTGAGGGCAATTCGGAATTGCACGTCATGGAGGGCGAAGTCGAGGTGAGCCGGACGAGTGGAAAT
>JBILDO010000030.1:0-62877 GCA_044352585.1 Verrucomicrobiales bacterium | reverse complement strand
GAAGGGAGCAACGGAAGATGAGGTGCTGGCTCGAATTCGAGATCGGCACAAACAACGACAGCGAGACATCGACCGCAGAAAGAGACACAAAACCAGCATCGCCAGAAATTTAACTAAGTAGAACTAAACCAAATATCCCGACGATTCCCGAACCCGGTTCCTCCGCCGGGCGCGATCGGAACTCGCGGGGACTCTCACTCGGGAATGCGATCCCCGCGCTTGACCGTGGCGCCCTCCCAGACCGCCTCGTCCGTTTTCGGGTCGTAGGTGAGGACACGGCTCGCGCTGTTCGGGGCGGGCGGAAGATCGACCTTCGGCAGCCATTGCCGGTGTTCGGCGATGACTTTCGCAAACGCCGGATCGGAGGCGAGATTGGTCCATTCCTCGGGATCCTTCCGCATGTCGTAAAGCTCCTCGCCGCCGTCGGCGTAGCGGATGTAACGCCAATCCTCGGAACGCACCCCGTGGTTGCCCTGGTTGTGGCTCGTGATCGCGGGACGCTCCCGCTTCGTCGCGGCGTCCTGCAACTGCGGCGCGAGACTGACGCCCTCGAGGTCGTCGCGGGCGGGCAGTCCGGCCAGTTCGAGGAGGGTGGGATAGAGATCGAGCAATTCCGCCGGCTGGGTGCAGCGTTGCCCGGCCGTGACGCCGGGACCGGCGAAAATCAGCGGGACCTTCGTCCCCGGATCCCAGAGGGTGTTCTTGCCCGTGATCTCCTTCTCGCCGAGATGCCAGCCGTGGTCCCCCCAGACGACGACGATGGTGTTGTCCTCGATCCCCTTCTTCTTCACCGCCCCGAGAATGCGCCCGATCTGCGCGTCGGTGAAGCTGGTGCAGGCGAGGTAGCTGCGGACGAGATTCCGCCACTGCCCGTTCTCCTCGACCCATTTCAGGCGCGGCTCGGGAAGGCTCCAGTGCAGGTACCAGGAAAAGCGCGGGGTGTCGGCCCGGTCGTTGCGTTGGATGATTGGCAGGATGCTGTCGTCGTCGGGATAGAGGTCGAACCATTTCTGCGTGGCGTAGCAGGGCACGTGCGGCAGGAAGAATCCCGCGGCGAGGAAGAACGGCTGATCGGGAGCCGCGGCCTCGATCTGCTGGACCGCCCAGCTCGCGACCTGGTAATCGCCCTTCTTCGAGTCGTCGTTGTCGGGCGGCCAGACGCCCCAGTCCATCGCCGGATGATCCCCCATCGGAGCCGGTGGTATGAGCTTCTTCGGCGGCTTCGCCCCGATCCCCGGATTCGGTCCGCGGACCTGGAACTCGACCGGCTCGCCTGGCGAAGGCACCCGGGCACCCTGCCCCTTTCCTTGGCCCTTCCCCTTCCCGCCCGCTCCGGGGCCGCCGGAGCCGGTGTGGAAGATTTTGCCCACGGCGAGGGTCTGGTATCCGTTCGCGGCAAAATGCTGCGGCAGGGAGACGCGATTCTCCAATCCCGGGACGGTGCGGAACCAGGGCGAGAGCCCGTAGATACCCGTCGTCGTCGGTCTCAGGCCGATGAGCAGGCTGGTGCGCGAGGGATTGCAGAGCGGCGCGTTGCAGTGGGCGTTCACGAACGTCGTGCCCCGGCCGGCAAGCCCGTCGAGGTTGGGTGTTTTTGCGAGAGGATGTCCGCCGACGTGACCGATCCAGTCGTTCTGGTCGTCGATCGCGATGAAGATCACGTTCGGCTTTTCGGCCCGGAGCGGGGACACGAGGATACAAACGCCGGAAAGGAGCAGGCTCAAGAGGGTTCTCATGGGGTTTTGACAGGGTTTTGTGGCAGCGGCGCGGGCTCGAAATCGCCCGGCTCGACCCATCCGGCGCTCTTCTTGTCGAGCTGGCCGCCGATGAAGCGATCGTAAAAGTTGCGGATCGCCTCGTTTGAGACGGGATATCCGTCGAAGACCTCTCCCCGCCCGAACATTCGCGGGTCGCCCTGCTCCTCGAGCCGCGCCGTCATCTCGGACTCGAGCCGCACGGCGGTCTCGCGGTGCTCCGCCGCATCGGCGAGATTTTGCACCGCGTCGGGATCCTTCCCGAGATCATAGAGCTCGACGGCCGGGCGCATCCCGAAATTGAGCTTCCAATGGCGGTCGGTGCGGTCCTTCCGTCCCGCCTCGAGAAGAAAGGTCTTCGTCGGACTCGCGTCGCTGTCAAGATAACCGGTCTCGGGATTGCCCGCGGGCCAGCGTTCGGGTTCGTAGTTGCGGAGGAAGAGGAAATCGTCGCGGACGATGCCACGGATGGGATAACCCCAGTCGTAGGGCCGCCCGACATCGGTGCGTTCCTTGCCGACGAGGACGAAGTCGCGCCACTCCTCGACGCGACCGGCCCGTTCGCTCTTGAGGATGGGCCGCCAGCTCCGGCCCGTGATCGCCGCCATGCCGCTCGCCTCCTGCGGAATGCCGGCGAGGTCGAGCATCGTCGGAGCGATGTCGATGAAGCTGACGTAGTCGTCGACGACCCGGCCCGGCGTCCCGATTCCGTCCGGCCAGCGGATCGCGAGGGGGACGTGGTTCGAGTCGGGATACGCGTAGCCTTTTCCCCGGGGAAAGGGCATGCCATGGTCGGCGGTGACGATGATGACGGTGTTCTCGAGGAGACCTCGCTTCTCCAGCTCCGCCATCATCCGCACGAGGTGCGAATCGGTGTATTCCACCTCGTAGGCGTAGTCGAGGAGATCGTGCCGGATCGTCTCGTTGTCGGGCCAGTAGGATGGCACCCGGTCGATGTCGGAGAGTTTCTTGCCCCCCTTGTTCACGCCGGACTGGAACTCGTAGTCGCGATGCGGTTCGGTCGAGCCGCACCAGAAACACCAGGGTATGCCCGCGGGGGCGGCGTCGAGAAAGTCGGCGAAATTCGCGGCGTAATCGTTGATCGAGATCCCTTTCGTCGGGGGCTTCAGCTTGCGCTGATTGTAGGCGATGCCCGTGAGGCGCCGCGGCCTGCCGTCCGCGTCGTTCGCGATTCCCGGCCCCCATCCCTTGCCGGTGATGCCCATGTGCCAGCCGTTTTCGAGCAAGACCTCGGGCCAGCTCTTGAATTTCGGCGGGAAGATCGCCATGTGATTGCCCGCCTCCTCGAGCTGCCAGGCGTGGCGTCCGGTCAGGACGATGGCCCGTGAGGGAGCGCATTTCGCGACCGGCGTGTAGGCTTTCGTGAAGAGCACCCCCTCCCTCGCGACGCGGTCGAATCCGGGTGTCTTCACCCAGGGCGTGCCGTAGGCCCCGGCATGGGCACCCCAATCGTCGGCGATGGCGAAGAGGAGGTTGGGACGGGTGCCTGGTTCGCCTTCGCACCATCCCCACGGGATGGATGCGGCTTGAACCAGAAGGGGCAGGAAAACCAGGCGGAACAATCTCATCGGGCTAGAAACACGGATGACCCGTGGATGGTTTCCCGCAAATGTGGAGATTTCTCCCGTCCACGGCAAGGGCGCGTACACCCCATCCGCTTCAGGACTTCCCCGCCTCCCGCTCGATCATCCTCGTGATCTCGAGGGCCACGTCGAGGGCGGCGGCGCCGTGGAGGCCGCTCACCTTCGGCTGTTCGCCCTTCGCGGCGCATTCGACGAAGGCGGCGAGCTCGCACTTGAGGGGCTCGTCCTTCTCCACCTGCACCTCCTCGCGGGCGATCTCCATGCCGTCGCGGCGGTAGATCCAGCCGCTCTGGTCCTGGTAGTCGAGTGAAAGGTAGGCGTCGCTCTGGAAGACGCGGATCTTCCGCATCTTCTCCGGACTGATGCGGCTCGCGGTGATGTTGGCGACGCAGCCGTTCTCGAAACGGATGCGTGCGTTCGCGATGTCCTCGCGCCGGGTCAGCACGGGGATGCCCACGGCGTCGACCGAGGCGATCGGCGAACTGACGAGGTGCAGCACGATCTCGAGATCGTGGATCATGAGGTCGAGGACGACCCCGATGTCGAGGCTGCGCTTGGGAAAGGGGGAAAGGCGGTGGCACTCGATGAACTTCGGCGAATCCAGCACCGCCTCGAGCCGGCTCATCAACGGATTGAAGCGCTCGATGTGGCCCACCTGCAGCACGCATCCCCGGGCCGCGGCGAGATCGATCATGGCCTTGGCATCGTCGACCGAGTCCGAGATCGGCTTTTCGACGAGGACGTGCTTCCGGGCGGAGAGCAGTTTCGTGGCGACCTCGCGGTGGGTCACCGTCGGCGTGGCAACGGAGGCGGCCTCGACGCGTTCGATCAATTCCTCGAGCGTCGCGACCGCTTCGGTCCCGAATTCCGCGGCGAGCGCCTTCGCGTGCTCATGGTTCGCGTCGTAAATGGCGACCAGCTCGGAGGTCTCCAGCTCCGCATAGACGCGGGCGTGGTTTCTCCCGATGGCTCCGACTCCGACGACTCCTGTTTTCACCTTCATGTGCGGAGGAGCCTATGCCAGCATCCGGGGCTTCCGGCAACCGCGGATCGCGAAAGGCGCCGCTGTTTTTCCCCCGGGGCTCCGGGCCGGGACGTTGCGACGCGCCGCGACGCTTCCGCGCCCTTCGTGACCTTCCCCCCGCGCTCACCCCGGATGCTGCGCGTCGTAATTCGCGAGCCATTCCTTGCGGGCGGCGAGGTTGTCCTGCAGCTGCTTCAGCTCGGAACGGGCTCGGTTGAGCTCGGCGTATTTCCGGAAGATGGCGAAGAAATCCTCCCGCAGGTCGTTGCGGGAACTCTGCACGAGTTGATCGAGGTCATGGGCCTGGTCAGGCATCACCGGGACCGCGGCGGTGGCTCCGCCGGAGGCGAACTGTTGCAATTCATCGGCCCGTTGTTCGACGATCGCCTCGTTCCGCGAGATCTCCGTGCGGTAGTAGTCCTTTTCCGCCTCGGGCACATTGGGGGATTTGAGTTTCCCGGCGAGGTAGGCGTTGCGCTGGCGGAGATGCTCGATGGCGTCGTTCATCGCCTTCGTGAATCCCTCCCGGGCTTGCTCGGTGTGCCGGGAGTCGCGGCGGTTCTGTTTCCACGCCTCGCTGATCTCCTCGTTCGCATACCACCCGCCGTCCCATCCGGCGTAGGCGGTCGTTTCATATTTCGCCAACTCTTCCGGATCGGGAAAGGATTTGGCGATCTCCGCGATCTGCTTCACCCGCTTGTCGACACGACCGTCGAGAATGGCGAGATCCTTCTCGAGAGTCTCCTTGGGCAAAGCCGACTTTCCGGTGCGGAGCTGCTCGCGGATGGAGTCACGATGGGTGTTGTAGTAGTCGATGGTGCGCTTGAGACCGGTCATCACATCGGCCTTGATCCGGGAGATGCCGACCTTCGAGGATTCGGAGTCCTTGACTCCGCTGATCGTCTTGACGATCTGGTCGACCCCGGTTTCGACGCGATCGTCGAGGGCGCGGATGTCGGCGATGATCGCGCCGACGCGCTGCCCGCGCTGGGCGATGTGGGCCTCGAGATTGGCCACCGATTGACGGCGGGCGGCGATTTCCTCCGGGGAAAGGGCGGGAATCGCAGTCTGGGCGGAAAGGACGCCCGGCAGGGCGGCGGCGGAGAGGAGGGTGAACGAGGGGATGAAGGCGATTTTCATGAGGAATGGAGCATCGTGGGAATCACTTGCCCTTGAGCAGCTCGGCCTTGACCGCGGCGAGGTCCTTGCGATGCGCCTCGCTCAACTTCGGGTAATCGAGCCTGAGGGAATCGAGGGCTTCGATCACCGCCGCAGCGACGACGACGCGGGTGAACCACTTGTTGTCCGCCGGCACGACATACCAGGGCGCGTCCTCCGTCGCGGTCTCGCGGATCATCTCCTCGTAGGCCCTCATGTAATCCTTCCAATAACCGCGCTCGCGGACGTCGGCGGCGGAGAACTTCCAGTTCTTGTCAGGATTGTCGATGCGCTCGAGGAACCGTTTCTTCTGCTCGTCCTTCGAGACGTGGAGAAAGAATTTCCGGATGATGGTGCCGTTGCGAACGAGGTATTTTTCGAAGTTCCGGATGTCCTCGAAGCGTTCCTCCCAGATGTTCTTCGTCACGCACTCCTCGGGCAGCTTCTGCTTCGCGAGCAGTTCCGGATGGACCCGCACGACGAGGGTTTCCTCGTAGTAGCTGCGGTTGAAGATGCCGATGCGGCCCCGCTCGGGAAGCCGCTTCATGCAGCGCCAGAGATAGTCGTGGTCGAGATCCTCGGAGGTCGGCGCCTTGAAGGAGGAAACCTCGCAACCCTGGGGGTTGACGCCGGAAAGGACGTGCTTGATGGCCCCGTCCTTGCCCGCCGCGTCCATCGCCTGGAAAATGAGCAAGACGGACCATCGGTCCTGGGCGTAGAGCATGTCCTGCAGGCCGGAAAGGACCTCGATTCCGAGCTGGAGCGCTTCCTTCGCCCGGGGCTTGTCCTCGTTGTCCAATTCGCCGATGTCGCCCGGATCATAGTCGCCGAGGCGGAAACGTTTTCCCTTCGTCACCCGGTAGGGATCGGCAAAGATGCGGGCCCTCTTGATCAGTTGCTTGTGGTTCATGGCGTGACACAGCGTCGCGGACCGACGGCCTGCTGGTTTTATCAGAGGAAGCCCCACGAGGCGAACACTATTTGCATACCCTGCACGAAGGCGGCGCGCGCGAAGTCGATGCGCCGGTGCCACCGGTCCCGGTAGCGACTCCCTTCGCGGTTCCGGATATCACTCAATCCAGCCTGCCCGGCGGGGCGGAACGGCGGAACTTTCGTGGAAAATGACGCCAGCCGTGCCAAACTGACGGCTCAAACGCCCCCCACCCCATGCAGGTTTCCCTGAAACATGACCTTTGCCTCAGCCTCGTCGCCCTGTCCCTCGTCCCGGCCCTGCCGGGCCCGGCGCAGGACGCGACACCCTCCGCGGGCAAGACCCTCGCGAATCCGGAGAAGCCCCTGACAAAGGCACCGAACGAAGGGGAGGCCAAGCGGCGAGCCGAGGACTTCAAGCTGCCCGATGGCATCTCGGCCTCGCCATTCGCGGCCCCCGGCCAGGTCCGGAATCCCAGCGCGATCTGTTTCGATCCACAGGGCCGCCTTCTCGTGGCGGAGATCCACCGATGGCAAGCCGGGACCCGGAACATCCGCAACGACCCCCGGATGCTCCTCGACGACATCGACAACGAGAGCACTGCAGACCGCCTCGCCATGTATGAGCGCGATGTTTCTACGCACCCCCTCTCCTCCTATACGGAATCCTCCGACCGGATCGTTCGGCTGGATGACACGGACGGCGACGGGCGAGCCGACACGGGCTCCGTCTTCGCCGACGGGTTCAACGACATCCTCGACGGACCGGGGGCCGGGCTGATCGCGGGCGACGACGGCTCGATCTGGTACACGAACGTTCCGCACCTCTGGAAGCTGAAGGACACCGGCGGCGGCGAATCGGACGAGCGGACCCCGCTGCAAGACGGCTTCGGGGTTCGCACGGGGATCCCGGGACACGGCCTTCACGGACTCGTGTGGGGACCGGACGGGAAGCTCTACTGGTCGATCGGCGATCGCGGTTATTCGATCACGACGAAGGAGGGACGCCATTACCACCGTCCCTTCTCGGGTGGCGTGTTCCGCTGCGATGCGGACGGATCGAACCTGGAGGAGTTCTACACGGGCCTGCGAAACCCGCAGGAGCTGGCCTTCGACGCCTACGGAAATCTCTTCACCTGCGACGACAATGCGGACGCCCGGGGCACGGGGCGTCTCGTCTATCTGATCGAGGGCGGGGACTCGGGCTGGCACCACGGGCACCAACTGCTGATGGATTTCCGTGATCTACTGAAGCTGCGCACACCAGACTCCGTCGATCCGGGAGACAAGGATGTGCCGCTCAACCCATGGTCGAGCGAGGGACTCACGGAGCCGCAGCACAAAGGCCGGCCGAATCACGCGCTGCCGCCCGTGGACAAGGTTTCGTGGGGATCGGGCGGCCTCGTCTTCGACTATGGAGTCACGTTGATGCCGGAGCGATACCGCGGCCACTTCTGGGCCTGCCACTTCAGCGGGGCGAACGGCGGGCTCGGCACTTTTTCGGTGAAAGAAGCCGGGGCGGGTTTCGCGTTGGCGGGCAAGGAACTCTTCACGGTGCGAAACGACGCCCGGGACCTTGAGTTCGGTCCCGACGGCGGGATGTATCTGAGCTGCTTCAACCGGGGCGAGGGGGACAATCCGGATCACGGGGATATCTACCGGCTTGCTTCCCAGGGGGCGACCGCGACCGAAGCTCTGCAGGAAACGAAATCCATCCTGACCGTGCCCTTTTCGGGACAAGAGACCCCGGTCCTCGCGAGATTGCTCGGCCACGCTGATCTCCGGGTACGGCAGGGGGCTCAGTTCGAATTGGCCCGGCGCGGCGAAAAACCGGCTTTCGAGGCGGCCACCAAGCCTTCAGAGAACCGGTTCCTCCGCCTTCACGGGATCCGGGGACTGGGGCAACTGGCGCGCAAGGATGAGACCCTCGTGCCGTCGCTCGTCGCCCTGCTCGATGATGCCGATGCGGAAGTGCGCGCCGAGGCGGCGAAATCCCTCGCCGACACCCGCACCACCAAGGCGGGGGAGGCATTGGTGCCGCTCCTCGCCGATCCCTCCGCGCGGGTGCAAGGCTTCGCCGCCATCGGGGTCGGCAAGTGCGGAATCGTGACGGCCCTGCCGAAACTCTACGAACTCCTCGCCACCAACGATAATCGCGATGTTTTTCTCCGCCATTCGTGCGTCCGGGGAATGTGGTATCTGAACGAACGCGAGAAGATCCTCAAGGAGGTGAAGAACGAATCTGCGGCAGTGCGCCTCGGCGTTGTCCTCACACTCCGCGCGCTGGAGGATCCACGGGTGAAGTATTTCCTCGGTGATGCCGATCCCGCGATCCACCATGAGGCGATCCGCGCGATCCACGACCTCGATCTGGTCACGGCGATGCCGAACCTCGCCCGTGAGATCAAGCAGTTCACGGACGTCGGCGAGGGGGCGGCCCAGCCCCAAGGCCCGCGTGATTGGATCCTGCATACCCGCCTCATCAATGCGAACTTCCGGGTCGGCGCGATGGAGAACGCGGACAACCTCCTCGCCTACGCCGCCCGGACGAACCTGCCCGCAATCCTTCGCGAACAGGCACTCCTCGCCCTGCTGGAATGGAAGGAACCGACTCCGGTCGATTCCGTGACGGGGCGTTTCCGCCCGCTGCCGGCAGGGGGGCGGACCGACATCACCAACTCGGTCAAGGCAGGGCTACCCGCGGTCGTTGCCAACGCCGAAGGTCCGCTCGCGGATCTGGCGACCCGCCTCGCCCTCGCCTATGGTCTGACCACCCCGCTGGCCGATGCCCCGCATCCCGAAAACCCGCCCCTCGTGGCGGATTCGCCTCGCCCGCGCCACCCGGAATCGGATCACCGGAGCGATCCGGGGCAAAAAAAGCCATGAAACCGTTCCCTCGTCCGTTATCGGAAGGGGTGCAGACTTGAAAAGCCCCCCATTCGGAACGATGATCACCAATCCGAGGATGAAAGAATCCGCCATCGCCCTCCTTCTCGCCCTCTGCCTCCCGGCCCTAGCCGACGAAACGCCGTCGAAACGCGGGCTCGGCTTCTTCGGTTTTGGCGCCCCCCCGTCCGACCAGATTTCCGCGGATCTCTTCCCCCAAGGGGAGGCGGCGGCTTCGGCTCCGGGAGCGTCCCCTTCCGATGGCATTTTCCGTGGAGGCCAACCCAAAGCCGTCGAACCGGTTTCCTACGTGATCGAAAATGGCCGGCGGGTTGAGCGACCCGTCCCCGCCTCCTTGAAAAAAACCGAGCCAACTGCTCCGGTCCAACCGCCTTCCCTGCCCACTCCCACCGCTCCAAAACCCTTTTTCACGGCACCGTCGGCTTCCGCGCCAGGCACCGCAGTGGTCGAACCCTCCAACCCGATCCCCGCCACCCCGATCCCCTCGGCCGAGAAGAAACGGGCCCCGTGGTTCGGTCTGGGTAAGCGCGATGAACTCGACGCACCGGAGAATCCCATCGTCCCGCCGCTTCCGGCGGCGAGTCCCCTTCCCGGGGCGCCCCCGGTCGCAAGCGTTCCGCCTCCCCCGGCCAAACCCGAAACCAAACCCGAAACGAAGCCCGTCCCTCCTCCCGTCGCGGCGAAGCCCTCGCAAAGTCCCCTTCCTGCGTTGGTGGCCGCGTCCGAGAGCGCCGAGACGCCCGATTTCGCGAACGTGAAGGAGGAGAAAGGCGGAAAATTCGGATGGCTCCCCTTCGTGGGACGCAAGAAGGAGATCGTCCCCATTCCCGCGCTCCCCGAGGGTGCCCTGGTCGCCGCTCCAATTGCTCCCGAAAAAGTGGGCTCTGCTCCGGCACCGAAACCGTCCTCCCCGGCTTCAAACCCCACAGGGGCGACCGCCGGAGAATCCGCGGCAACGCCTTCCGCTCCGCCGACGGTGAAGTCGGGAGACAAGCCCGCAGCTCCCGAGGTGGCGACCTTTGAGATCCGTCGCGACGAGTCGAAACCGATCGAGCCGGACAAGAAAGAAAAGTCCGATCGCGATGGAAGCCTTCTCAATCCCATCGCCAAGATCCGTCCGCCGAAAAAGGAGATCGACCTCACCGGAGCGGAGACCATCATCCAGGATGGAGTCATCGTGGGCGGGACGGATCCACTCGCCGCGGCGGTGCAGACCGACACGACCGCTCCCCGCCAGGCGCCGCAGGTCGTCAACGGGGTGAAAACCTATTCTTCGTGGAACGACATCGATGCCCGCTCCTCCTCGGCCGCGGACAAGATCATCTCGCGCATCCGCTGAGGTGAAAACGCTCGCTTTCCCGCCGATCGCGGACAACATAGCGCTCCCCGGCCGTGAACCAGAGGGATCATGATACGTTCCACGGAATCCCCTGCCAGCACCTTTCCCCGCGCCCTTCTCCTCGTTCTCGCCGTGCTGGTTGGAAGGCTGGCCTACGCGGCGGTTTTCGCCGTGAATCCCGCCGGCGACGAGGCCTACTACTGGGACTGGGGACGGAAACCCGACTACGGCTATTATTCGAAACCGCCCTTCATCGCCTGGCTGTATGCCCTCGTCGATTTCCTCGGGGGCGGCAGCCTCTTCGGAATCCGGGCGGCGGCGGCGGTGCTGGGGTCGGGTTCGCTCCTCATCCTCCACCGGCTTTCGGCCGAACTGTTCGACGAGCGAACCGCCTGGTATGGGTTACTGCTCGGGCTCGCCGCGCCGGCAAATGCGGTGCTCTCCTTTTTCCTCACGATCGACGCGCCCCTCGTGTTCTGTTGGAGCGCGTCGCTCTGGATGTTCTGGCGAATCGTATCGGGGCGCGGCCCGCATGGGCGGAGCGGCGGCGGCACCTACCTCGCGCTCTTCGTCGCGCTCGCCACGGGACATCTCTGCAAGCAGATGATGATGGTCTTTCCGGTGCTCGCGTTGCTCTTTCTCGCGTCCGCCGCCGACACGCGCGAGTGTTTGCGTCGACCGGCGCTCTGGACGGTGCTCCTGGGATCCTATCTCTCCCTCATTCCACCGCTGGTTTGGAATGCGCGACACGACTGGATCACCTTCCAGCACACCGGCCATCATTTCCAAACCGGTGCCGACGGAGAAAATCCGCTCGTCGAACGACTCGAGGATTTCGCGTCGTTTCTCGGCACCCAGCTGGGAGTCCTTTCACCGGGCACGGCCTTCGTCGTGTTTTCCCTGAGCCTTGCCGGTCTGCCCCTGCTGCGCCGCGCCTCGCGTCCCCACCGTTTTCTACTCACCTTCGGCGCCCTTCCCCTCGCCGGGATGATCCTCCTCGCCTTGCGGCAGGAAATTCAGCCGAACTGGCCCGCGGTGTTTTACCTGTCCGGGATCCTCCTCGCGGCGGCCTGGTATGCCGGTCGTCTCGAGGCGGGATTTCCACCGCCCTCGTGGCGACGGCTCTTTCCCGTCACCCTGTCGGTGGGATTCCTCCTCACCGGTTACTTTTATCTCGCGCCTCCGCTCTTTGAGGCTGCGGGACATCCCGGCCACCCGGCCGATCCGAACCGGCGCCTGAACGGCTACGACCTCGTCGCCGAAGCGGTCGAGTCGGTCCGGCTCGCCCAAGCGGATTCGGATAAGCTCACCCTCATCGCCCTCGGCCACCGCGATCTGGCGAGCCAGCTCGCCTTCGGGCTGCCCGATCAACCGCGCGTCTATCGCTGGGAGCCAAGCGGGGAAATCGTCTCGCAATACGAGATGTGGAACAACCCGGTCGAGGATGGGCTCGGCGGACGCGATGCCCTCATTCTCGCCCCGGGTGAGACGCTTCCGCCCCTCTTTGCGAGGGGTTTCGCACGGACCGAACCGCTGCGCCGCTTCACTGCTCGCATCGGCGGAAAAGAGTCCGTCTTTTCCCTGCACCGCGGACACGATCTGGCCCGCTGGCCGGAAGGAAAACCTCAGGGCTGAATCACCGCGTAATCGCCGACCTCGAGCTTGCCGAAGAGGTGTTGGGCGCTCGAGTAGGGAAGGCGGATGCAGCCGTGCGAGGCGGGATACCCGGGCAAATGCCCCTGGTGGATCCCGAAGGCGGCGAAGCTGAACCGCTGGAAGAAGGGCATACTCGAGTGATAGAGCGTCGAAGTGTGATGACGGTGCTTGTCGCTGATGACATATTCGCCCGGTGGAGTGCGGTATCCGGAACGCCCGGTCGAACACGCCGTGGAAAAGGTCGCCACTCCGTTTTCAAACAGCGTCACCCGCTGGCTCGAGAGATCTACGACGAGGTAACGCGGCTGCGGGTCGGGCACCTTGCCGATCAGGCAGATCTGCTGCATCCGGGTGTCCTTGTACCAGGAGCCGATGATCGCCCCGGAAAGGTATCGCCGCGAATAGGCGTTCCGTTTGGCCCCGGCGTCCATGAGCGCCTGGGCGATGTCGTGGTTCCGCTGGGCCGAGGCAAGCATGATCGGCTTGATGCGACTGTCGGTCTGCAAATGGTAACGGAAGGTGGTACTCTCGAACTTCGCGGCGAACTCTTCCCGGGCCGGAATCTTCTCGTCGGCATCGAGATCGACGCCCGCCTTGATGAGGGCGATCGAGACATCGGTCATCTTGTTGGCGATGGCCCATCCGAGCAGGGAATGGCCGTCCTTCGCCTTCATCCCCTTCACGGTCGCGCCCGATTCGATCAGGGCGAGGGCAATGTCGCGGTTCCCTTCGCTCACGGACTTGGAGAGCCAGGTCTCGGTTTCATCAAACCGCGCGTTCGGGTCGGCTCCGCCGGCGAGCAGTTCGCGGGCGGCGGCGTAACGCTCGTTGGTGAGACAATAATCAAGCGGATCCTGGCCGTCCGGTCCCGGTTGGCGGGGATTGGCTCCGGCCGCGAGGATGAGTCGGATGAGCTCGTCCTGTCCGGTGAGCAGCGCGGCCCAGAGATTGTCCCCGATCTTCGCTCCCGCCGCGAGGAGGGTCCGCACCGCCCCGGTGGCTCCATCACGCACCGCGACATCGAAGACCCGGTCCTTTGCGCCCGGCAGGGTCGATTCCGGATCCGCGCCCGAGGAGAGGAGCAGGTTCATGAGCGGATCGTCGCGCCGCAGGTAGGCCTCGGCGAGGAGCGCCTCCTTGTCCATCTTCGCGCCGGCGGCGATGAGCTGGTGGGCGATCGCCAGATTGCCCAGCGCGACGGCCTCGCGCAATGGCACCTTCCCCCCTTCGCCGGTGAAGGACGGGTCGGCACCCTTCCCGATGAGCAGATCGACAACGTCGAGGTCCTCGTGCCGGATCGCGGCGAGCAGCGGAGTCCCCTTTTCGCGGGAAACGACCTGACAATCGGCCCCGTGGTCGAGGAGACGCTTCGCCAGATCGGTATCCCGGCCCTCGACCGCCTCGAAGAGGAGCGGATCGCCGCCCGGTCCGACCACCCCGGGGGTGGCCCCGGCCTTGAGCAGGGCGTTCTGCAATTCGCGATCGCCGCCGGCCACGGCGTAGGTCAGGGCGGTGCGGTCGCCGCCCTCGCCGTCGCTGACCTTGGCATTGACGTCCGCCTTGCCCGCGAGGAGGAGGTCGAATTCGGGGCGGCTCTTCTCGATGACGGCTTCGATGAGGAGGCTCTTTCCGCTGACCCCGCGCACGTTCGGATCCGCCTTGGCGTCGAGGAGCCGCTTCATCAGCTCGACCTTGCCCGCCCCCGCGGCGACGGCGAGCGCGGTGACCGGCTGGGCGCCCATGTAGTCCACCTGGACGCCCTTGCCGAGCAGGTATTCGATCATTTCCCGGTCATCCGACCGCACCGCGGCGATGAGGAAAGGGATCCCCGCCTCGATATCCACCTCGAGAGTGGCCCCTTTTCCAATGAGCCGGTCCGCGAGGTCGAACTCGCGGTTCCGGAGTGCCACGACGAGCGGCGTCTCCCGTTCCGGCAGGATCATGCGATCGATCGACTCGTTCACCGACTCGCGGATCATGAGAAAATCGATCGCGGAACGATTCCCCGACTTCACCGCAGCGAGCAGAGGCGTGAGGCCGCGCTCGTCGCTGATCCCGAGGTTGATCCCGGCGATCTCGAGCTGTTCGAGGAGCAACAGTTCCCCTTTCCGCGCCGCCTCCACCGTGCTTTCGGTGGAGAGTTCCACGCCCCGATCCGCGAGGAAGCGCTTCGCCTTCCGCGTGACCTCGTGGCGCAGGTAGTAGTCCGTGACAATGGCGCCCGCGAGAAGCGAGAGGGTGAAGATCGCAAGCAGGAGAGTGCGGAAGAAAAGGACAGCCGGATTCATCAAAACCGGAAATCGCGCATCGATTGCCAAAAAGGCCAGGGAAGGTAGCACGATCCGCGCCGGACGAAATCGGATTTCGATGGCGTTTTCGGCGCATGGTCGCGGATTCATCCACCCGCGGCCTCCGGACGTTACCTCAGCCCGCGTTCAGCTCGCGATTCCCGACACCAGTCCACAAGCTCCTCAATCGCACGCCACTGCTCTTCGCCGAGAAAATCTTCCGGCCGTTGCGCGATCAGCTCCAACAGCAGCGCCGGTTCCGGCGGATTTTGCTCCAACACCACCCGCACGATCCCAGGAATCAGCCATCGCAAGCCCTCGTCGGTCAAAAACGGGAAAATCCAGTTCCGGGAGCAGCAGTCCAGGTCCATGCGGTTCAAGTCGACTGGATCAAGATCGAGCAGCAATCGATCCGCTTCGGCGCATTCCGCGCAGTGCCCAGGTTCCCGGCACCGGGCGGGGCCCCGTTCCCCGCGAAATGCGTCGCGGACGTGGCCGAGAAGAGCGAGACGCTCCGGGTCCATGGGCGTTTGCGAATGCATCACGCTGATCGCGGGAATGCCCGTGCCCTCCCCGTCACGCCAGGGGATCGAGCTCGGGCTTGAAGTCGGCGGCGTGGTAGGAACTGCGCACGAGCGGGCCCGAGGCGACGTGGCGGAAGCCTTTTTCGAAGGCGATATCGCGATAACGGTCAAAGACCGACGGATCGATGTATTCGACCACGGGAAGGTGCTTCGGCGAGGGGCGCAGGTATTGTCCGAGGGTCAGGACGGTGACGCGGTGGTCGCGGAGGTCGTCCATCGCCTTGAGGATTTCGTCCTCGCGCTCGCCGAGCCCGAGCATGATCCCGCTTTTCGTGGCGCAGCGACGGCCCATCTTCTCGGCCATCTCGCGGGCGGTGCGGAGCACCTTGAGGGAGCGCCAGTATTCCGCCTTCGACCGCACCACGGGGGTGAGCCGTTCGACGGTCTCGAGGTTGTGGTTGAAGATCGCCGGCGCCGCCTCGATCACGACCCAGAGCGAGTCGTCGCGGCCGATGAAGTCGGGGACGAGAACCTCGATCACGGTTTGGGGATTCCGTTCGCGGACCTTGTAGATGACGTTGGCGAAGTGGCAGGCCCCGCCGTCGGCGAGATCGTCGCGCGCCACCGCGGTGATGACGACATGGTTCAGCTTCATCCGCGCCACCGCTTCGGCGACGCGGTCGGGCTCATCGGCCTCGAGCGGGAGGGGCCGGCGCGTGTCCACCGCGCAGAAGCCGCAGGCCCGGGTGCAGCGGTCGCCCGCGATCATGAAGGTCGCGGTCCCCTGCCCCCAGCACTCCCAACGGTTGGGACACTGTGCCTCCTCGCACACGGTCACGAGCTTGAGATCGTCGATGAGCCCCTTCGTGTCCCAGAAAACCGGATTGTTCGGCAGGCGCACGCGGATCCACGGAGGCTTGCGCTCCTGGTGCAGTTGGGGATCGATCTTGACGGGCATTGCGGGAGGAGTCAGACGCGGTCCGTCGGCGGAGCTTTCTCCGGAAAGAGCGCGCGGATCCCGGCCTCGGTCGCGGGACAGACCCCGCGTTCCGTGATGAGTCCGGAGACGAGCCGCGCGGGCGTCACGTCGAAGGCAAAATTCGCCACGGGCGTGCCTTTGGCAACCAGATTCACGTCGATTTCCGTGTCATGGCCCAGATCCGCGCCTACGGGAAGCCCGGTGATCGTCGCGACCTCGTCCCCACCCCGTTCCTCGATCGGAATTTCGGCGACCCCGTCAGTGATCTCCCAGTCGAAGCTCGATGAGGGCAGGGCCACGTAGAAAGGCACACCGTTGTCCTTCGCCGCGAGCGCCTTCAGGTAGGTCCCGATCTTGTTCGCGACGTCGCCGGTGCGGGTGGTGCGGTCCGTGCCCGTGATCACCAGGTCGACCCGGCCATGTTGCATGAGGTGACCTCCCGCATTGTCCACGATGAGGGTGTGCGGCACGCCCTCCTGGCCCAGTTCCCAGGCGGTGAGGCGGGCACCCTGGTTCCGCGGCCGCGTTTCGTCGACCCAGACGTGGACCGGGATGCCCGCCGCGTGAGCCGCGTAGATCGGTGCCGTGGCCGAGCCGTAATCGACAAAAGCGAGCCATCCCGCATTGCAATGGGTCAGAATGTTGACGGGGTTTTTTCCACCCTTGGATTCAAAAATCCGGCGAATCAGATCCAGCCCGTGTTCCCCGATGCGGCGGCAGAAATCGGCGTCCTCGTCCGCGATCTCGCGGGCTGTTTCGCGGGCGACCTCGATCTTTTCCTCTGCCGAATCGACGGCGGCGATGGCGATGCCTTGTCGCTCGACCGCCCATGCCAAGTTCACCGCGGTGGGGCGGGTCGCCTTCAGCGCCCACCCCTTCCCCGTCAGGGCCTGGTCGAAGGCGAGCCCCTCCAGCCGCGCCGCCGCACATTCCCGGGCGGCGAGGAACATCCCGTGCGCCGCGACCGCCCCGATGCACCCCGCCCCACGCACGATCATGTCCCGGATGGTCCGGCAGGTGTCCGCGGTCGAGAGCAACCGGACCCTCTTGAAGGCAAAAGGCAAGAGGGTCTGATCGATGACGCCAACCGATTCGCCATCCGGTTCGAGCCAGACGGTGCGATGGGGTTGGCCGTGGACGAGCATGGGGTGGAGGAAGAAAACAGAGAGTGTTACCCGCTGTTCCCGACGCGGGCAACGGGTTCGAGGCACAAGCCGAACCTCGTGGACCGGATTCCGGCGTTCGCCCCGTTCCCTTACGGCAGCGGGTAACGCTCGTTCAGCGCCGCGACGCGCAGGCGGATCGCCTCCAGCTTCGCCTTGTCGCCGTGGTTCGAGATGGCCTCGTGGATCAGGTCGCCGACCAAGTCCATTTCCTCCTCCTTCATCCCGCGGGTCGTCACCGCGGGGGTGCCGATGCGGATCCCGCCGCCCTTGAAGGGACTCTCGGTGTCGAAGGGAATGGAATTCTTGTTCACGGTGATGCCCGCCTTGTCGAGGGTCTCCTGCACGAGCTTGCCGTTGAGGCCGTTCGGCCGGAGATCGACCATGAAGAGGTGGTTCTCCGTGCCGCCCGAGATGATGCGGTAGCCGTGACCGGCGAGACGGGCGGCGAGGCGGGCCGAGTTCTTCACGATCTGCTGCTGGTAGGCTTGGAAGCCCGGCTGGAGCGCCTCGTGGAAACAGACCGCCTTCGCGGCGATGACGTGCATGAGCGGACCGCCCTGGATGCCGGGGAAAACCATCGCGTCGATCTTCTTCGCGAGATCCTCGTCGTTCGTCAGGATGAGCCCCCCGCGCGGACCGCGCAGGCTCTTGTGCGTCGTCGTCGTCACGAAATGGGCGTGTTCCATCGGCGAGGGGTGGACTCCGGCGGCGACCAGACCCGCGATGTGGGCCATGTCGACGAAAAGCCACGCCCCGACCGAGTCCGCGATCTCGCGCATGCGCTTGAAGTCGATGATGTGCGAGTAGGCCGAGGCCCCCGCGGTGATCATTTTCGGCTGGTATTCCTTGGCCGCCACGGCGAGCGCGTCGTAGTCGATCGTCTCGTCCTCCTTCGAGACGCCGTAGTGCTTCACGGTGTAGAGCTTGCCCGAGAAATTCGCCGGGTGGCCGTGGGTGAGGTGGCCGCCGTGGGCGAGGTCCATCGTCAGGATTTTGTCGCCCGGCTCCAGGACGCTGAAATACACCGCGGCGTTCGCCTGCGAACCCGAGTGCGGCTGGACGTTCGCGAACTTTGCGCCGAAGAGCTGCTTGGCCCGCTCGATCGCGAGCGTCTCGACCTTGTCCACGTTCTCGCAGCCGCCATACCAGCGGCGTCCGGGGTAGCCCTCGGCGTATTTGTTCGTGAGACAACTTCCCTGGGCCTGCTGCACCGCCCGCGAGGCGAAATTCTCCGAGGCGATCAGCTCGATGTTGCCGTTCTGGCGGGCTTCCTCCTCCTCGATCGCGTGGTAGATCTCCGGATCGACCACGGCCAGCTTCGGCGCGCTCGTGGCCACGCCGCAGGTGTTCATCTTCGCGACCCGGCGGCCGTGGCGCCCGTCGCCGTCAAAGGACGCTCCGAGCCAGGCATCGACGATCGCCCCCACCTCATCGCCGGAGGTGAGGTCGCCCGCGAGACAGAGCACGTTCGTGTTGTTGTGGACGCGCGTCTTCGCCGCCAGTGCCGGATCCGTCACCACCGCCGCCTGGATGCCCGGGTAGCGGTTCGCCGCGATCGCCATGCCGATGCCGGTCGTGCAGCAGAGGATGCCGAGATCCCGCTTGCCCGACAGAACCGAACCCGCAACCCCAGCCGCGTAATCCGGATAATCGACCGATTCCGGAGAATGCACGCCCACGTCCTCGACCTCGTAGCCCGCGCCGCGCAGATGCGCGACGACGGCTTGCTTGAGTTCGAATCCACCGTGATCGGTGCCAATGATGAGCGAAGGTTTCTCCATGGGTGGCGGGAGGGGCAGGGTTGGTCGGGAAAGGAAACGGTTTCCTAAGACGGGTCGGGGAGATTGTCAAAGGGTCCTTGCCCACCAAACGCTACGACCGGAACGACCCGACGGACGGCTTCGACGACTGCCAATCCGCGGATCAGGGGAAACCCAAGGACCCTTTGCCCGCCCGGATAGGTCGGGACTACCCAACGAATCCCCGGAGCCCTGGCCGGACCGACCCCTCGCCGTCCTACCCGATGAGTTCGCGGATGACGCCCTTGCCCTCGAATCCGGTCAGCCGCTGCTCGAGTCCGTTGTGATACCAGGTGAGGCGTTCATGGTCGAGACCGAGGAGGTCGAGGGCGGTGGCGTGGAGTTCCCAGCCGTGAACGACGTTTTCGACGGCCTCGAAACCGAGCGGGTCGGTGGCTCCGTAGCTGGTCCCGGCACGGACCCCGCCGCCGGCGAGCCAGGTGGTGAAGGCGCCGGCATTGTGGTCGCGTCCCTTCCCGGAACCCTGGGCGGCGGGTTGGCGGCCGAATTCGGAGGTGCAGATGACGAGAGTGTCCTCAAGGAGGCCGCGGGTTTTCAGGTCGAGGAGGAGGGCGGAGGCACCGGTGTCGAGGACCTCGCCCCAGTAACCGTGGTCGCGGACGATGTCCTCGTGGCTGTCCCAGTTCGGCCGGATCTTTTTGGCGGTGGTGTTCTCGGCGCCGCAGTAGACCTGCACGAAGCGCACGCCACGCTCGACGAGGCGTCGGGCGAGGAGGCACTGGCGCCCGAAGGGCCCGGTCTCGGGATGGTCGAGGGCGTAGAGTTTCCGCGTCAGCTCGCTCTCTCCGGCGAGGTCGGTGACCTCGGGGGCGCTGAGCTGGAGCCGGGCGGCCATCTCGTAGGCGGCGATGCGGGCCTCGAGCTCGGTATTACCCTCGCGTCCCTCGCGATGGAGACGGTTGACTCGCTGGAGGAAGTCGAGCCCGGAGGCGTCGGCGGCGGGATCGACGCCGGGGAGGTCGCGCGGGGGGAAGAGGTCGGCGATGGGCTGGCGCGGGTCGGTGGTGTCGAGTGTGGTGGCCTGATGTTTCGCCGGGAGGAAGCCGGCACCCCAGTTGATGATGCCGCCGGGCGGGAGACCGCGGGGATCGGGGAGGACGACGAAGGCCGGCAGGTTCTCGTTTTCGCTGCCGAGTCCGTAGGTGACCCAGGCGCCCATGCTGGGGAAGCCGGGCAGGGTGCTCCCGGTGTTCATGAGGAAGCAACCAGGCCCGTGGAGGGCGGTGGTGCTTTTCATGGAGTGGATGAAGGCGAGGTCGTCGACGCACTTGGCCAAGCGGGGAAAGAGGTCGCTGACCCAGCGCCCGGACTCGCCGTGCCGGCGGAAGGTCCACTGGCTGGGGTAGCAGTTGCCGGGTTTTGAGGCGAAGAACTGCAGTTTCCCGTCGGGGTCGAAGGGCTGACCGGCGCGTTTATCGAGCTCGGGTTTGTAATCGAAGGTATCGACGTGGCTCCACCCTCCCGGGCAGAAAATCTGGATGACGCGCTTGGCCCGCGGGGCGAGATGCGGTGTCGAGGCCCGCGCTTCGCGGGACAGCATCGCGGCGAGGGCCATGCCGCCGAAGCCGCCCCCGGCGGTGTGGAGGAAATGGCGGCGGGAGAGGGGCTCACACGAAGTCATGGGGCCGCAAAGGGATTTGGAGGACTGGGGCTTTGAATTCATTTCCAAATGCTTTGTGCCTTTGTGGCTTTGTGTGAGGCTCTCAGTCAACATAAACAAACTCGTTCGCGTTGAAGAGGGCGCGACAGAAGGCGAAGAGGCTTTCGCGCCGGATGAAGTCGGTGGCGAGGGCGTGCTCCGCGGGCGACGGGGCGCGGCCGAAGGCGAGGGCGTAGGCGCGCGCGACGGGATCGCCGCCCTCCTTTTCGAGCCGCTCCGCGAAGTAGCGGGCCTGGCGGAGCATGAAGTCGTTGTTGTAGAGGGCGAGGGACTGGAGCGGTGTGGTGGTGACGTTCCGCTTTGGGGTGAGGTTCGCGGGATCGGGGCAGTCGAGGGTGGTGAGAAAGCGGCTCGGGGTGGTGCGCACGAGGTATCGGTAGATGCTGCGCCGCCAGAGCTCGGGCCGGTCGGCGGTGACGTAGCGGTAGATGGGGGCGTAGGCTTCCTCGTAGGTGAAGTCCTCGAAGCCCGCTCCGCCGCTCGCGGGATTCAGTTTCCCACTGACGGCGAGGACGGCGTCGCGCACGGCCTCGGCCTCGATGCGGCGGGGATTCTGCCGCCAAAGGAGCCGGTTTCCGGCATCGACGGCGATGCCGGAGGCGGAGGCGGGATACCGCGAATCCTGCCGGTAGGCGCGGCTGGTGAGGAGGAGGCGCAGGGTGGCCTTGAGGGAGCCTCCGTTGCGCCCGAACTCGGCGGCGAGCCAGTCGATCAACTCGGGATGCGAGGGCCGGTCGCCGCCGAGTCCGAAGTCGCTCGGGGTCGCGACGAGACCCTGACCGAACACCCATTGCCAGAGCCGGTTAACGATGACGCGGCGGGTGAGGACATTGTCAGGATGGGTGATCCATTCGGCGAGGGCGGCGCGGCGCGCGCCTTCGGGGGTGGAAAGGTCGCCGAGCGCGGCGGCGGGTCCGGCGAGGAGGGACACGGTGCCGGGCGGGAGCGGCTCACCGACCGGCGACTCGGGATCGCCGCGGCGGAGGATGCGGACCTCGGGCACGGCCGTTTCGGAGACGACGGCGTAGACCTTCGGCGGTGCCCCGAGGGCGGCGAGGGCGGCGGTGATGGTCTCGCGTTCCTTTGTGAGGCGGCTCCGTTCCTCCTCCGCGGCGGGATCGGCGGACCTTGGCGGATCGGGCAGAAGGCGGGCGTCGCCGAAGCCGACCTGGTCGTGTCCGTATCCGTTTCCGCCATCGCCGGAAACGAGGGTGAGGAAGCGCGCGGTCGCGGGCAGGGCGAGGTCGATCCCGCGAAGGCCGTCCTCGCGACGCAGGCCGCGCGCCTCGAAGGCCTTCACCCCGTCGACAAAGACCCAGGCGTCGGCGGAGGACCCGCCCGCGGCTCCGAAGTAGCCGAGCTTCGCGGAGAGGCGCAGGCCCTCTTCGCCGGTGGCCCTCCGGATCGCGTCGAGATCGAAGGTGATGCCGGCATTCGCATGGAGCCCGAGGAGGCTGTGCCCGTCCTTCGTGAAATCGATCCCGCCCGCCTCGGGGGAATGCTGGCTGCCGACGGGACCGTTGCGGATCGCGTCCCAGGCCTTGCGCGAGGTGGTGGGCAGTCCGGTGACGGTGAGTCCGGTGGAACTCACGGGAATCGCGGCCTTTCCGCCCTGCCCGTCGGGGATGAAGACGCCGTCGATGAAGGGCAGCTTCGTTTTCGTGAACTGGTTCACCTTCACGTTGGCGAGGTCGCCGAAGTCGCGGGTCTGGACGACGCCGCTGCGCGGGTCGATGCCCTGGCGGTATTTCCCCGATCCGGTGCCGTTGCCGCCCCCGACGAGATCGGCGAGAGAGATCCCCTTCCCCTCGAGCCGGGAAAGGGCGTGGTCGATCGCATTCCGCCGCGTGGTCAATTCGGAAAGGCGCTGGTCGTATTCCTTTTGCGCGGTCCCGCTGACGACGCGCTCGCCCCGCTTGACCCCGGCGAAGACGGACCAGAGTCGGTAATATTCCTCCTGCGAGACGGGATCGAGCTTGTGATCGTGGCAGCGCGCGCAGTTCACGGTGATGCCGACGCTGGCGCTCATCACCTGGGTGACCATGTCATCAAGGTCGAGGGCGCGGGCGGAGCGGCGCAACTCGTCGCTCCTCGTCTCGACCTGGCCGACGAAGTCCCACGGTCCGGCGGCGAGGAACCCCGTCGCGACGACGGCATCGGGATCCTGCGGCCAGAGGACGTCCCCCGCAATCTGTTCGCGGAGGAATCGCGGGTAGGGTTTGTCCGCGTTGAGGCTCGCGATGACATAGTCGCGGTAGCGCCAGGCGTGGGGGCGGCGCTGGTCGCGCTCGAATCCGTGGGTGTCGGCGTAGTGGGCGAGATCGAGCCAGTGCCGCGCGAAGCGCTCGCCGAAGGCGGGCGAGGCGAGCATGGCATCGACGAGTTTTTCGTAGGCGCCGGGACCGGTGTCCTTCATGAAGGCCTCGACCCGCTCCGGCGAAGGCGGCAGGCCGTGGAGATCGAAGGAAAGCCGGCGGATGAGGGTGGCGCGGTCCGCCTCGGGAGAAAAGGCGAGTCCCGCCCCGGCGAGGCGTTTTTCGAGGAGGACATCGACGGGATGACCGCTCGATCCTGACAAAACCGCCACGGCCTCCTGCGAGAGCGGTTGCCAGGCCCAGTGCGAGAGCCGCTCATCAGTGCCGGCCTCGGCATCGGGCCACGGTGCGCCGACGTCGATCCAGGTCCGGAGACGCTCGATTTCCTTCGCGTCGAGTCCCGGCCCCTCGGGCGGCATGCGTCGCTCGTCGCCCGCCGGAACGCTGACATGTTCGATGAGGGAACTCGCGGCGCTTTTCCCGGCGACGATGACCGGTCCCCCGCTGCCACCTTTCATCGCCGCGGCACGCAGGTCGAGACGGAGCCCGGACTTCTGCTTCTTCGGACCGTGGCATTCGAGGCAATGGCGCTCAAGGATCGGCCGGATCTCCTTCGTGAACTCCACCGCGCCAAGCGCGGCCGGACCGAAGAGGATCAGACCGAGGAGCCAACCGGGGCGTATCGGAAACGGCCTCATTTCCGCCCCTTTCTCCCCTTGTCCTGGTGCGCGAGGAGGTCGCCCACCGCACTATCGATGTGTTTGCGCATGGCCCGGGCGGCGGCGTTGCCGTCGCCGAGTTCGATCGCCCCGAGGACGGCGGCATGTTGTTTCACGGCGCGTCCGACCCCGGCCTCGCTCATGGTGGCGCGCCGGCTCTCGCGCCCGAGATCGGCGATGGTATCGAGGACGAGGCCGAACAGCTCGTTTCCGGAAATCCGCGCGAGTTCGCGGTGGAAGGCGAGGTCGCTCTCCATCGCGCCGGCGAGGTCGGAGGCGGCCTCAAGGGAGGCGTGGATCCGGCGCAGCACGGCGAGGTCGGCCTTTCCAGCCCGCTCCGCGGCGCGTCGCGCGATCTCGGGCTCGAGGACGGAACGCACCTCGAGCGATTGGCGGAGGCGCTCGCCCTCCTCGGGCAGGAGCATCCTCGCCGCGGCACTGACGGGAGTGTGAAGGCGGTCGACGACGCGGATGCCGATGCCCTGGCGGACCTCGACGAGCCCCTGCAGTTCGAGCCGCTTCGTCGCCTCGCGCACGACGGGCCGGCTCACTCCGAATCGGCCGGCGAGATCGCGCTCGGAGGGGAGCAGCCCGTCAAGGGCGAGCCGTCCAGCACGGATCGCCCCGGCGAGCCGGTCAGAGACCTCCTCGACAAGGGTGTGTTTGCGGAGATGGGTCGCTTCCATTGGTAAGACCACCTTACCACTCACGAGAACGCACGAAAGTGACGCGATCAGGTCATGCCGGAGCCTCACGCATCCAGCGCGGCGCCGACGGCGGCGAGGAACCGTTCCTCGGCGGACTCTAGAGGACCGGCGAGGCGGGCTCCCGCGGCGAGGGTGTGTCCCCCGCCCCCGAACCCGGCGCAGATCGCGCCGACGCTGTAGCGTTCCTCCTTCGAGCGGCTGCTGACGCGGATCCTGCCTTCGGGCAGTTCCTCGAAGAGCACCGCGATGCGGACGGTGTCGATCGCGCGGATCACGTCAACGACCCCCTCGGTGTCGCCGACCTGGAGCCCGAGATCCCGGGTCACGGCGAGGGGCAGTTTCACGCTGGCGCAACGGCCGTCGAAGTCGAGCCGCATCCCCTGGAGGAGGACGCGGAGGGCCTCGACGCGGCGGGCCGGGTAGTTCTCGTAGAGCATCTGGTTGAGCCGGCCGACGTCGACGCCGAGCTCAAGGATTTCACCGGCGATCCGCATCGTCTCGGCCGTGGTCGAGGAATAACGGAAACTGCCGGTGTCAGTGGAGATGGCGGCGAGGAGGTTTTCACCGATCGCGGCATCGAGCGGCCAGCCTCCGGTGGCGGCGAGTTGGAAGACGAGCTGGCCGGTCGCGGGCGACACGGGATCGACGTGGGCGAGGTCACCGAAGCGCGTGTTGCTGATGTGGTGGTCGAGATTGATCGTGGTCGCGGCTCCCGCGGCCATGGCCCACACCGCGGGATCGACGCGGTCGGCGTCGGCCGAGTCGAGGACAATGAGGAGGTCGGCTCCGACCGGGGCACCGGGGCGCACGATGCGGTCGCTGCCGGGCAGGAAGGCGAGGGACTCGGGCACGGGGTCGCGGTTCACGACGACGACGCGTTTGCCCAGATTCTCCAACAGAAGGCCCGTGGCGAGCGCCGAGCCGATCGCATCCCCGTCGGGCCGGTCATGGCTGGCGACAAGCACGGACGAGGCGGCCTCGATGCGGTCCTTCAGTTCTGAGAGGGTCGCTTCCACGGCGGCAGAGGGTCGGGTTTGAATAGCTCAGAGTTTTTCAGTCAACCCCTCCGGGTCGTCCGGCAACTCGATCTCGCCGATCTCGTCGAGAAGGTTGAGGATGCGCACGCCGCGCTCTATCGAGTCATCGATCTTGAAATGGAGTTGCGGCGTGTTGCGCAGGACGACGCGCTTCATCACCGTCGCCTGGATGAAGCCGCGCTTCGCGTTCAGTTTGTTGAGGACGGCACGCGTCTGTTCGGGACTGCCGATGACCCCGATGAAGACCTTCGCGTCCTTCAGGTCCACGGCGGTCTCGACCGCGTGCACGGTGACGAGGGTGTCGGGGAACTCGAAGCTCTTCTCGAGGCACGAGCTGATCTCGCGCCGGAGCAGTTCGTTGATGCGGTCGAGTCGCTGGCTCATGAAAGGGGGGGAAGGGAGCGTCTCCGACCGCGCCCGATTGCCGGGAGACGCCCCGGTCAGAGAGTCTGCTCGAGCTTCTCGAGCTCGTAGCACTCGATGATGTCGCCCTCGAGGTAATCATTGAAACGGCCCAGCTTGATCCCACACTCGAGACCGACCTTCACTTCCTTCACATCCTCCTTGAAACGACGCAGGGTCGAGAAGCCGCCGTCGTAGATCGGAACCCCGTCGCGAAGGACACGGGCGCGGGCGCGGCGGACAATGCGACCGTCGGTGACGGTGCAGCCGCCGACCTTGCCGGAAGAAAGCCGGAAGACCTGGAGGATCTTGGCGTGGCCGACGACCTTCTCGCGGGTCTCGGGCGCGAGCATGCCGAGCATCGCCTCCTTGACCTGGTCGATGAGTTCGTAGATGATGGAGAAGAGCTTCACCTGGACGCCCTCGCGCTTCACCACGGGCTGGGCCTTGGCCTCGACCTTGGTATTGAAACCAATGAGAATCGCGTCCGAGGCGCTCGCAAGGATGACGTCGGCTTCGGTGATGGGACCGACGCTCTGGCGGAGGATCTCGGCCGAGATCTTGTCGGACTCGATCTCGTTGAGCGACTTCTCGATGGCCTGGAGGGAACCCTGCGCATCGGCCTTGATGATGAGCCGGAGCGAGGCTTTCTTGCCCTGCTCGATGTTGTTGAAGAGCGTTTCAAGAGCGGAACGCTGGATCGGAGCGAGCTTGGCCTGGCGCTGCTGTTCGAGACGTTCGTCGCTGAGCTTTTTGGCCTTGCGCTCGTTTTCCAGCTCGACGAGCTCGTCGCCGACGTTCGGAACTCCGGAGTAACCGACGATTTCCACGGGAGTCGAGGGACCGGCAGACTGGATGCGCTTCTGGCGGTCGTCGAGGAGGGCCTTGACCTTGCCCCAAACCACGCCGCAGATGAAGGAATCCCCCATGTCGAGAGTGCCGCTCTGGATGAGCACGGTGGCGGTGGGACCCTTGCCGGCCTCGGTGCGGGCCTCGATTACAGTGCCCCGGGCGGGACCTGCCGGATTTGCCTTCAGCTCGAGCACCTCGGCCTGGAGGTGGATCATGTCGAAAAGGGTGTCGAGACCCTGGCCGGTCTTCGCGGAGACCTCCACGCAGATGGTGGTGCCGCCGTAGTCCTCGGGGGTGAGACCGACTTCCTGGAGTTGGCCCTTGGTCTTGTGGAGGTCGGCCCGGGGAAGGTCGCACTTGTTGATCGCGACAATGATGGTGACCCCGGCCGCCTTGCAGTGGTCGATGGCCTCGAAGGTGGTCGGCATGAGCCCGTCGTCGGCGGCAACGACCAGCACGACGATGTCGGTGACGTTCGCCCCGCGCGCCCGCATCTCGGAGAAGGCGGCGTGGCCGGGCGTGTCGATGAAGGTGACGGAATGCCCGTTCCGGGTGACCTGATAGGCCCCGATGTGCTGGGTGATGCCGCCGGCTTCACCCGCGACGACCCGGGAACCACGGAAGGCGTCGAGCAGCGAGGTCTTGCCGTGATCGACGTGGCCCATGAAGGTGACGACGGGCGGACGCAACTGAAGCTGGTCCTCCTCGACTTCCTCGAGGGCGGGAGCCGCGGGAACCTCGATCACCTCCTCCACTTTGTGGACCCCTGCGCCTTTCTCGCGCTTTTCCTTTTCAAAGATAAACCCGTGCTTCTCGCAGACCTTCGTGGCGATTTCGGGCTCGATCGCCTGGTTGACCCCGGCGAAGATCTCCATCTCCATGAGATCCTGGATCAGGGCGAGCGGCCTGAGATCCATCATCGCGGCGAGCTCCTTGATGATGATGGGCGGCTTGAAATGGATGATCTTCTTGTCTCCGACCAGCTCGACCGACTTGGCGGGTTCTTCCTCCTCCGCGGCGACCTCCGGATCACGGACCGCGGTCCTGGAACCGGCGAGCGGGGGGAGAGCGCCGCCCTTTCCAAGGTGACCGTAGACTGAACCCTGCTCGATCGCCGGACCTGCCTCGCGTCCTTTTCGTGCGCCCTTCTTTTCGCCCTTTTCAAAGAGATTGAGGGCCTCGGCCTTCTGCTCGTCGAGTGACTTCGACGGCGAATCCGGGACTTCCCGGGTGTCTTTGGCGGGGCTGTTTTTGCGGGGAGGCATAAGAAGGGTGCGGTCGGTGGACGGGGTGCAGACCGTGGGAAACGGTTATCTAGGAGTTGTGAAATGAATTGTCAATCAGGGAACCCGCCCCGGCTTCGCGGCCCGCTCACTCGGCGGACGCGGTTTCCGGCCCGGCGGGCGCCTCTTCGGCGGACGGTTCGCCGGCGGACTCTTCGTCGGGTCCGGCGGCAGGCGCTTCCAAGGAGGCAGGGACGGGGACACCCCCGGTGGCGGCGATGGCCCGGTTGCGGATCTCGCGGGCTTCCTCGAGGGAGATGTCGAGAACATCAGCGATATCGATCTCGTCGACGTCGTTGGCAATCATGTCGAGGCTGTTGAGCCCACCGCGGACGAGGATGGTGGCTTGGGCCGCGTCGATCCCGGCACCCTTGGCGATGGCGGAGGCCGCTCCCGCAACCTGGGCTTCGAAGGCCTCGTGGGCGGACTCGTCTTTCTGAACCTGCACGTCCCATCCGGTGAGACGGGCGGTGAGGCGGGCGTTCTGGCCGCGGCGACCGATCGCCTTGGAGAGTTCGGACTCATCGACCTTGATGAGGACGGATTTCTTTGCCTCGTCCACGGTGATGGACTTGATCTCGGCCGGCTTGAGCGCCTCGGTCACGAGGGAACGGATGTCGTCGCTCCAACGGATGATATCGACCTTCTCGTTGTTGAGTTCGCGGACGATGTTCTTGACGCGGGCTCCGCGGAGACCGACGCAGGCGCCGACGGGATCGACCTTGTCGTCGGCGCTGTAGACCGCGACCTTGGTGCGGTAGCCGGCCTCGCGGGCGAGGGAGCGGATCTCCACGGTGCGGTCGGCGATCTCGCTGACCTCGGATTCAAAGAGGCGCCGCACGAAATTCGGATGGCTGCGGGAAAGGAGGATCTCCGGACCGCGGGCACCGTTCTCCACCGCGACGACATAGGCGCGGACGCGGTCCCCCACGTTGTATTCCTCGGTCGAGACGCGCTCGCGCTGGTGCATGACGCCCTCGAACTTCCCGAGGTCGATGTAGACGTCACCCCGCTCGAAGCGCCGCACCGTGCCCGAGACGATGTCACCGGCGCGGTCCTTGAACTCGTCGTAGATCATCTCCTTCTCCGCTTGGCGGAGACGTTGCATCATGGTCTGTTTCGCGGTCTGCGCGGCGATGCGACCGAAATTCTTCGGAGTGATGTCGACCTCGAGCTCCGCGCCCACGTCGATGCCGGGACGGATGCGACGGGCGGTGAAAATGTCGATTTCCTCGTAGGGATTGGTGACCCGGTCGCGGACGACGAGCGTGGCATAGGCGCGGATGTCGCCCTTCTCGGGCTCGATCTTGATGCGCATTTCCCGGGCCGGCCCGATGCTCTTGCGCGATGCCGAATGAAGGGCGGTCTCGAGCGCCTCGATCATCGTGTCGCGCTTGATTCCCTTCTCCTTCTCGTAATATTCGAAAAGTGCCAGTAGTTCGTTAGTCATTGTCTCCGACGCTCAAAAAAGGTCCTCTGATATTGAGACAAAAAAAAGCGGGACAAGCCCACTTTCATCCAAAACGGACGCAAGCGCCCGCCGTCTCAAGTTTGCAGGGCCACGAGTTTACCCGCGTCCCAGTGCATAGACAACACGGATTTGACCGTAAATCAAGTGGCGATTCCCTGAAAATCACGTGAGTTTCCCGCCTCCTGTCCCCCGATGGTCCCAAATCCACCCGAAGTCGTCAGTTTCGATGCCGCCGGCACCCTCATTCATCTCGCCGAGCCGGTCGGGGTGATCTATGCCCGGGTCGCGGAAGCGCACGGGGTCCGGGTCTCTCCGGACTTGCTGGGCATCGCGTTCAAGGAGGTCTGGCGGCGGACTCCCCCACCCTTTGCCGAACAGTCGGGGATTCCGGACCCGGACGAACGCGCCTGGTGGAGCCGGCTCGTCGCTTCGGTCTTCGCGGCCGCGGGAGTCGGCTTTCGCGATGGGGCGGCCTACCGCGATTTCTTCGACGCGCTCTACCGCCGCTTCGAAGAACCCGGCACCTGGCTGCCGGCCCCGCACGCCGCCCGAGTCCTCCAACGGGTTTCGCGAGCCCATCGCTGTGTCGTGCTCTCGAACTTCGATTCCCGTCTTCGCCGCATCCTCGATGATCTCGACCTGCTTGCCCCGTTCGAACGGCTCTTTCTCTCGTGCGAGGAACGGCTCTCGAAACCGGACCCGCGATTGTTCCGCCGCGTCAGTGAAACCCTCGGGGTCGCTCCCGCGGCGATTCTTCATGTCGGCGACGATCCCGCCTGCGATTGGGCCGGAGCCGAGGCCGCCGGCTTCCGATCCTTCCGGGTGGGCGGGGAGTCGGGTTCCCTGTCCCGTCTTCTCGATGAACTTTCGCTTGCGTGACCGGAATCCGAACCTACATTGCGCGCTCTTTTCCCGGCGCAGGTCGCGCCATCGGGAACGACGGAAAGGTAGCTCAGTCGGTAGAGCAGTTGGCTTTTAACCAATTGGTCCTGGGTTCGAGTCCCAGCCTTTCCACTCCTCCGCCGATCGCAGTCGGTCTGGAGGGACGGCCGCATCGGAGCTTCGGGGCTTTGCGCGGCGGTTTGGATGAACCCGAATCAGACTTGCAGACGTCGCGCTTCTCCGCTATGAGAAGATCACCGATGAAGTCCGATCGAACCGCCTCCCTCCTTGCCGCAATCCCCTGTGTCCTCGCAGCGGCGTTGTTCGCTTCCTGCGCGGCGACGGTGAAGATCAAATCCGACCCGGCTTCGGTGTCGCGGGAGGCGCTCCGCCAGACTGATCTTCTCCGGGCCGAAGCCGGTCCTCCACCCGCGGTTCTGGCGAATTTCGCGGACGGAACCCGCCGTCTCATCGAGAACGCGAAGCGGGCCGAGCGAAGTGCCCCGTTTGACGCCGCCGCATTCTATCTGAAATCGGCGGTGGATTCGCACCGCCTCCTTGCCGAGGGCACCGAGCCGAAGGGATCCAAGGCGGAGCAGGTCCTCGTGGATCTCCACGACCATTCGCTGTCGCGGTTCGTCGAGATCTGGATGAACGACCCCCGGCGCATCGGCAAGGACGTCTACCGGTTCGATTGCGAGGGCGAAACGTTGGAAATCCGACTCGCCCCCGACTCGGACTATCAGGCCGGCTATTTCGACCGGGCGGTCGCGGCCCTTTCCCTGAAGGACCAGAAAGGCATCGACCGGCAAACGCGGGACGGCTATGGCGCGGCGCTCGTGGGCATCCGGGAGCAGCGTCCCGAGCGGGCCGATGAAATGAAATTTTACTCACCCAAGGGACTCCATGTCCCGACCACGCTCACGATCGACCGGGTCGCCGGTCCGGCGAGCGACGGTCTCACCCGGGTCACCCTCTCGCTCCGCGATCCTCTCCAGCAACAGTCGATCACCGTCGGGAAGCGTAGCTACCCCCTCGCCGCGGACTTCTCCGCTCCGATCGCGGTGATCCTCAATCACCAGAGCGAGGCAGCGCTTGGCCTCGAAGGGTTCTTCAAGGCGGCGACCCGCGCCCAGACTTCGGGCATCTATCTCACGGAGCCCTACGATCCGGACCGCATTCCGGTGCTGCTCATCCACGGCCTCATCTCCGTGCCCATGATCTGGAGGGACATGGTCCCGCAAATGATGTCCGAACCGGATTTGTCGAAACGCTACCAGTTCATGGTGTTCCGGTATCCGAGCGGTTACCCGATCGTCGAGTCGGCACAACTCCTCCGCGATTCCCTCGCTGAAATCCGAGCGCACTATGACCCGGACGGGAACGACCCGCTTTCCCGGAACATGGTCGTGGCGGGGCACAGCATGGGCGGTATCCTCACGCACACTCTGGTCGTCGAGATGGGCGACCACCTCTGGAAGCAGATCAATCCCGACGGCCCCTTCGATGCGCTCCAGATCGATCCGGGGAAAAAAGCCGAGCTCCGGGAACGGCTTTTCTACGAACCAGACCCGGCGGTCTGGCGGGCCGTCTATTTCTCCGCCCCCCACCGGGGAGCGCGCATGGCGGAAAAGGGCATCGCGGGACTGGTCTCGAGGGCGGCCCGCCTTCCCGGCAACGTTCTCTCGGCAACCCAGGTGCTGACGCAACCCGGCGTGTTGACCAATCCGCAGATCCTCGCGCTCAGCAAGGGGACTTTCACGAGCGCGCAGTCCCTGCGCCCCGGCGCCCCCATGGTGGCCGCCCTCGATGTCGCCCCCTACCGCAAGGGCGTGAAATACCACAGCATCATGGGCGACCGCGGCAAGGGAGACACCCCGAACAGCTCCGATGGAGTCGTGGAATACTGGAGCTCCTACCAGGAAGGGGCCGAATCCGAGCTCATCGTCCCGACCGACCATGGTTCTTACAAGCACCCGCGCGCGATCGAGGAGCTGAAGCGGATCCTCCGCGAGCATGCGGGAATTCAGTGACCTCCGGGTGACGCGGGCCCGGCCTGTCCCCTGATCACCAGTCCACCCCCGCCCTTATCGCGGCTGGGGGGCCATGATCGTAAAGTCCGGCCCGGAAGTCGTCTGCGCCGTCGTGGGATTGGGTGTGGTAAGCAGAATCGTCCCGGGGGTCGCGAGAGCATAGAGGGTCTGGGCGAAGTCCCGGGGAATGAACAAGCGGCTGCGGAATTCCTCGACGACGACGGGAGTGCTCCCCTCGTCGAGGGAGAGGATCGTCCAGGGCCGGACCGGCTTGCCTGGCACGATCGAGTTCACTCCCGGTTCGATGCCTTCGAGCATGAGAAACACTCCCGACGGGATGGGAACCCGGGGATCGCGGATCCCGACGGGGGTTTGTCCGATGAGAACACCGTTGCGATAGACATAGAGGGTCCGGTCGGCACCGCTGAGGAGAAAGTTGACGGGACCGCTGGGACTGCGGCCCGGGTCCCAGATCGGCTTTCCGACGAGGGCGGGAGCGGGACGGGAGCCGGGATCGACATTCGACGCGAGCAGGATCGAGGCGGGCTTCTTCGAATTCGACGGCACCGATTGTTTCTTGGTGATGACCACCGTGCCGCCCTTGTCGGTGATGGAAAACAGTTTTTCCGAGAATTCGAGGGGAAGCCGGACACAGCCGTGGGAGGCCGGATAGCCCGGCAGCTGGCCGGCGTGCATGGCGATTCCGCTCCAGGTGAGGCGCTGCATGTTCGGCATCTGCGCCCCCTTGTAGATGCTGGACTCGTGTTGCTTTTTCTTCTCCAAAATCGTGAAAACCCCGGTGGGCGTTTCATGCCCCTTGGCCCCGGTGCTGACCGTGGAACGGGCAATCTGCACCCCGTTGCGATACACGTAGGCGATCTGGTCGTCGATGCTCACGACGACGAGGAGCGGTCCCGAGGGGGCCCGCTCGGGGCGCCACTCATACTGCCCGGGGGCAAGCGGCGGAGGTCCCGGAGGAGGCGGGGGGCTTTTCTTTTTCTTGAGCGACTGGGCATGGGACGAGCCGACCGGCAAGGCGACCAGCCATCCGGAAATCAGGACCATGAAGCGACGGCGGGACCTTCGGGCAGACATCCCGAAGCATCGTCGCACGTGGCCGAATTTCAACGTCTCCCGTCAAGAAGGACCTTGCCCGTCGGCCGCCTTTCCGAAAAGATGCGGTTCGCGACCGAGACGCCACCATGCCCCATTCCTCCCGTTCCGAACTCCTGCGTCACCTCGGCGAAGGCCAGGTCATTCCCGCCCTGCCCCTCGCCTTGGACGCGGACCGGACCTGGTCCCCGCGTCACCAGCGCGCCCTCGTCCGCTATTACGTGGAGTCCGGTGCCGGAGGCCTCGCCGTCGGGGTGCACACGACCCAGTTCGAGATCCGGGATCCCAGCCATGCCCTATTCGAACCGGTGCTGCGCTGCGGGGCGGAAGAGGTCCGGCGGCTCACGGGCGGAACCGTCCCTTTCACCCTGATCGCGGGGGTCTGCGGCTCGACCGGGCAGGCCTTGGCGGAAGCGGACCTGGCGCGAAGACTCGGCTACGACGCCGCGCTCTTGAGCCTGTCCGCGCTCCGCCACGCCTCTGATGCGGAGCTGCTCGAGCACTGTCGCCGGATCGGAGAGGTGCTTCCCTTGGTGGGGTTCTACCTCCAACGCACCATCGGAGGCCGTGACTACGGAATCGATTTCTGGCGTGGTTTCGCCCGGCTCGAGGCAGCCGTGGCCGTGAAGATCGCCCCTTTCAACCGCTACGCCACCCTCGACGTGGTGCGGGCGATCGCGGAAAGCGGACGCGACGACCTTGCGCTCTACACCGGCAACGACGACAACATCCTCCACGATCTCCTCACCCCCTTCCCTTGGGGCTCGCCTCCGCGTCGTATTGTCGGGGGCCTCCTCGGGCAATGGGCCGTCGGAACGCGAAGCGCCGTTGCCCTGCTCTCCGAAGTGAAGGAGAACACGCGATCCGCGGCGGAATGGGCCGCGTTGAACGCACGGCTCACCGACTTCAACGCCGCTCTTTTCGATCCCTCGCACCAGTTCGCCGGATGCATCGCCGGGATCCAGGAATGGCTGCGTCGGCAGGGGCTCCTCCCGTCCCGCGTCTGCCTCGACCCGCACGAAACCCTCTCGCCGGGACAGGCGGAGGAAATCGACCGCGTGATGAAGGACTACCCGGAATGGCAGGATGAGGCTTTCATCTCAGCGAACCTGGAACGCTGGCTCGCCCCCTGACCCTCTGCACCCAACCCCCAAAAACTCCATGCTTGAAGATCTCGCTTCCCTCTATTCCGCCGTCGTGGCCGACGTGCTCGACGCCCACGGCTATCCGAACCAGTGCCTCGGCCCTTCGGTCCGCCCACTCACGCCTTCGCAACGCGTTTTCGGGCGGGTTTTCACGCTTCGAGCCGAGGTCGTCCACGAAATTCCGGAACATCCCTATGCCCTGGAAATGGAAGCGATCGACTCCGCCGCGCGCGGGGACGTCCTCGTCGTCGATGCGGCCCACGACCAGACCTGCGCCTTCTGGGGGGAGCTCCTCAGCACCGCGTGCCTCGCCAAGGGAGTCCAGGGAGTCATCATGACGGGTTGCTGCCGCGATCTCTGGTCCCTCAACAAACTCGAGTTCCCGGTCTTCGGCATCGGCATGTCTCCGGCCGACAGCAAGGGCCGCCTCGACGTGGTCGCGATCCGGGAGCCCATTGTCATCGACGGCGTCTCGACCCGGCAGGGCGATTATGTGCTCGGAGATTGCGACGGGGTCGTGATCATCCCGCAGGAGGTCGCCGCCAGCGTCATCGCCGCGGCGAAGGCGAAGGTCTCGGGTGAAAACACGGTTCGTGAGGAACTCGCCGCCGGGGTCCCGGTGAGCGAAGTGTTCCGGAAACACGGAATCCTCTGACTGTCGGCGCTCCCGGGATCTGGAAACCCCTCGCCCTCCTTGCGCGGGATCACTTCGGCAATTCGTCCTCGGGCACTTCGAGTTCACCGAGGACGAAACCTTTCCATAATCTGGCCACCGCAGCGTTGGGAAGGAAGGTTTCCTCCGCGGCGAGCGAAGCGCCCGGATCGGTCAGAGGGGACGCCTCGCCGGTGTCCATATTTCCCTTCGAACCCTTCGCCCGTTCGAGCGGGATCAAACCGAAGTCTCCTGAGCTTTCCGTCGCAACGGCACCATCCGAGGCGGGCTCGGCGGCGGGTTTCTTCTTCCCCGGAAGCCGCAACTTCACCATTTCGATCAGATACTGCTTGCCGAAATACTCGCAAATCGCGTTTTGCTCGCTCCGACCCCTGAACTCGCGGCCGTTCGTCCAGTTCGGACTCAAGGCCGCCGTCTTTGCGAGAACCGATGCCCCGTGATTCTCCGCGTCCCAGAGCTCATGATTGTTGCAGTATTCCCCCCAGATCAGCAGCGTCGGAACCTTGGCCGATTCCGCGGACGGCTCCCCATCGTAAAAGGACCCCTTGCTGACCACGGCCGCAAGGATCCGCTCCGGTCGATACTGGACGAAATTGTAGGCAAACGCGGCTCCGGTACGGCCGGCTCCGTAGACCGCGATGGGAAGTCCGGCGAGTTCGGGCTTTCCGCTCTTTTCGGCGATCGCCTTGATTCCATCCTCCACGGACTTGCCACTGCCTTTCGAGGCGAAGACGAATTCATCGACCACGGCGGGATCGTCCGATGGGGCGCGGTTCGCGTGATCATAGGTCAGGAGCGCGAGATCATGACGGTTCTGAAGCACGCCCCAGGGCCCCTTCCCGACCGGATAACCGGCGAGGCGGTCGAAGGATTGACCGTAGTCATCCAGTGAGACGAGAAGAATCCCTCGGGCGGGTTCATCGGGCAACTGCATTGCAAAAACAAAGGCACCCGCCTTGGTTTCGATCCAGCCCGCATAGCGCCCGGTTGCATTGGGGGATGCAGGTGCGGGTGGGGGCACCGGGGCGGAGCCTCCACCGGTCGATGACATGGCCACAGCGGGCGCCTTGTCCAGATTCAATTCGACCGTTTCCCCCTGCTTCGCCTTGAGATAGGCGTCGTGGATCGCCCGGTGTTCCTTTTCCAAGGCCCCCGGATCCAGTTTGTCCCACGGGATGCCGATGACCGGTCCATCGGCCACGATCTGCACCGTGAGCCCCTTCGGAGTGGCGGACTTGATGAGATGGAACTCGACCGATCGCCCGTTCGCCCCGGTCAGCGTAATCGCCCGGGCCCCGACTCCCGGGAACCAAAGCACGCTTCCCAAGAGGAGGGTCAGGATCAGACGCGACGGAAAAACCCGGAACACGGACGTTGAAGCAACCTTCATGGGAGCGGGAATTGCTGGGAACGCTTCGTGTATAAGAGCTTTTCTGTGGCAGAGGCAAGATCAAAAATCGAGTGCACACGCAAACGAAAGCCGCATTTTTCTCGATTTTCCTGTCAATCCGGGATACAAGCATTGCCTCCGACGACACCCCTTGGCGTGAACGGGGACTGGCCCCCGACGTCTTCGCGTGGCTACTTGCCGCAGTCTCCCAACGATGCCCGTTTCATGAAAAACCTCCTTCTTCCCGTCCTGCTTCTCGGAAGCGCCTTTTTCTCGGAGGCCCAGGAATTTAAACCCCTGCTCCAGAGTGGCGACCGGGTCGCCTTCATCGGCAACACCCTCGTCGAGCGCGCCCGGCTCTTCGGCCATCTCGAAACCTCGCTGCAACTCGCCGCCGGTCCGGAGGCGAAGGGCCTCGTTTTCCGCAACCTCGGATGGAGCGGTGACTCGGTCTTCGGGGATGCCCGCTCCTACTTCGGCGCTCCAGCGGAGGGACGCGAGCGGCTCGCCCGCAACCTCGGCGAGATCAAGCCGGCCGTCGTCCTCCTCTGGTATGGCACGGAGACCGCCCTCTCGGTCGACCAGGGCTGGACCAACGAAGCCGCCAACGGTGCGAACGAGGTCTCAGGCTCCGGGCTCGAGGCGAGCAAGGCGCTCTTCCTCCAAGGCTACCAGACGCTCCTCGATTCCGTCCGCTCCGCCTCGGGAGAAGGACTGCGCGAGATCGTCCTCGTCTCGCCGCCGCCTTTTGAAAACCTCGGCGCCCCCCTCCCCGACCAGACCGCGAACAACAAGAACCTCGCCTCAATCCGCGACGGCATCCGCGAGCTGGCCAAAAAGAACAACGCCCGCTTCGTCGATCTCTTCGCGGCCCTCGGCGGCGACGCCTTCGACGGACAGGTCGCCAATCCCGCCCTCACCGAGGACGGAGTCAACCATGGCGATGCCGGTCATGCCCTCGTCGCCCGCGAACTTCTCAAGGGCCTCGGTTATCCCGAGAGCGCGCTCTCACAAACCAACAACACGGCCCTCGCCAACCTGCGCGCCGCCGTCATCGAGAAAGACCGTCTCTTCTTCCACCGCTGGCGCCCCGCCAACGAGACCTATCTCTTCCTATTCCGCAAACACGAGCAAGGGCAGAACGCAAAGGAGATCCCGATGTTCGACCCGCTCATCGCCGGGCAGGAAAAGAAGGTCGAAGCCGCCCGCGCCGTCGTCTTCGCCGGAATGCCGAAGAACTGAAAGAGTGGCATGGGCATCCTGCCCATGCATCTACAGAAGACGCCGAAGACCGAACCCCGTCCATCGCTCACAACCCCACTGCCATTGCCTTCAAGAGCAAGCGCCCCGAAAGAAGCAGCTCGAACGCCACCCTGACAATGCATGGGCAGGATGACCATGCCACTTCCGGACCTTTTTCCTTTACTTTTCGCTTTCTACTGCGGCAACCGCCCTCAGACCATGAATCGAACGCTCCTCCCCCATCTCGCGACCTCGCTGCTACTCGCCGCCGCCCCCCTCGCCGCCCAGAACGGCCTCCGCGACATTCCCGACACCGCGGTAGAGGCGCAACTCAAGGCCTTCAAGCTGATCGAGGGCGCCAAGATCAACCTCTTCGCCCACGAACCCGCCGTGGCCAATCCCACCCACATGAACTGGGACGCCCGCGGCCGCCTCTGGGTCGTGAGCAGCCCGCTCTACCCGCACATCCAGCCCGGCCAGGAGGAGCAGGACAAGATCGTCATCCTCGAGGACGCCGACGGTGACGGGGTCGCCGAAAAACACACCGACTTCGCGACGAATCTCCACATCCCCACCGCGGTTCTGCCCGGTGACGGGGGCTGCTATGTCGCCAATTCGGTCGAGGTGCTCTTCCTCCGCGACACGAACGGGGACGACGTTGCCGACGAACGCCGTGTCGTCTTGTCAGGCTTCGGCACCGAGGACACCCACCACCTCGTCCATACCTTCCGCTGGGGACCCGAGGGCATGCTCTGGATGAACCAGTCGATCTACATCCACACCCACCTCGAGACGCCCTACGGCGTGCGGCGACTTCTTGGCGGCGGCATGTGGCACTACCGTCCCGAGACGCGCCGGGCCGAGGTCTACATGAAGGGCCTCGTCAACGCGTGGGGCCACGCCTTCGACACCTGGGGGCAGAGTTTCATGACCGATGGAGCCGGCGGCCAGGGGATCAACTACGTCTTCCCCCGCAGCGTCTTCCTCTCCTCGCCCGGTGCGACCCGCATCCTCCCCGGCCTCAATCCCGGACAGCCGAAGCACTGCGGGGTCGAGTTCCTCACCGGACACCATGTCCCCGACCCGCTCCAGGACGCGATGGCCGCGCCCGACTTCCGCGGCAACCGCATCAATCTCTTCAAGCTCACCGACAACGGCAGCGCCTACACCTCGACCCAGCTCGCCGACCTCGTCACCTCGAGCCACGGGGCCTTCCGTCCCATCGACGTGAAGATGGGTCCCGATGGCGCGGTCTACATCGCCGACTGGTACAACCCCATCATCCAGCACGGCGAAGTCGACTTCCGCGATCCCCGCCGCGACCACCGCCACGGCCGCATCTGGCGCATCACCTTCGAAGGCCGCGAACTGGTCAAGAAGCCGGAGATCGCCAAGGCCTCCGAGGCCGATCTCATCACCGCCCTCAACGCCACCGAAGGCTGGACCCGGAATGCGGCCACCGCCGAGCTGCGCACCCGCAAGCCCGAGGCCGTGCTCGCCGCGGTCGCCGCAGCGAAAGCCCCCGAAGGCGTCGATGACGAACTCTTCGCCCTCCGCCAGGTCTGGGCCGCGCAGGCCGTGAACCGCTTCGATCCCGCCGCCGCCGTCGCCCTGACCGATGCAAAAAACCCCAAGGTCCGCGCCGGCGCCCTGCGCGCCCTCTACTATGATGCCGCGACCCTCGGCGGGTCGCTCGCCGTCGCGGAGAAAGCCGTGGCCGACCCGAATCCGCAGGTCCGGCTCTGGGGGGTGAGCGTCCTCGCCCAGCTCGATTCGCCCGACACCGTGAAGATCGCCCTGCGCGCCCTCGAAGGCGTCCCGGTCGATGATTTTCTCGACTTCGCGGTCTGGTCGATCTGCCGCGAACACGCGGGACGCTGGAAACCCGCGACCACGAACGGCAATCCCTTCGCCACGCCCGCGCAGCTTCTCTATGCGGTGCGCGCCCTCAACGAACCCGTCGCGGTCGACACGATCCTTGCCGCGCTCGAGTCCGGTGCCCTCGCCGCCGACGGTGAAGTCTCCGGCATCGCCGACTGGATCTCCAAGGTGGGATCCGCCGCCGATCTCGAACGACTCTTTGTCCACGGCCTTCGCGATGGCACGCCCCCCGCCCGTCAACTCACCGTGCTCGCCGCCCTCGACAGCGCGGCAAAGCTCCGCAAGCTCCAGCCCGCCGGAGACACCGCCCGTCTCACCCGCTTCCTCGAGACGGACAATGCCGCGACCTTCGCCAGCGCCGCCTCGCTCGCCGGGCTCTGGAAGCTCGAGTCCGCCCGCGAGGTGCTGAAGACCGCCTTCCTCAACGCGCCGAAGGACGGAGCCCGCGCCCGGGCCGCCCTCGACGGCCTCGTCGCCCTCGGCGGCCCCGCCACCGCGCAGGCTTTCGACGCGACCGCTCGGGACAAGGCCGCGCCCTACGTGCTGCGTTCCCTCGCCGTCATCGGCCGCACGAAGATGAATCCTGACGAAGGCGCCAAACTCGCCCTCGCCGTCCTCACCGACGCCCCCGACGGCACCGATCCCCACGGCATTTTCGACACCTTCCTCGCCAACCAACAGGGACCGCCGGCCCTCGCCAAGGCGCTCGCCGGGACGACCCTGCCCCAGGCCATCGCCCTCGTCGGGGTGAACAAGGCCCAGAGCTCCGCCTCGCGTCCCGCAGGACTCGTCGCCGCCCTGCAAAAGGCCGGCGAGGTGAAGCCGATGAAGACCTCGCTCACGCCCGCCGAGATGGAGGCGATGATGAAGCAGGTCGCGACGATGGGCGACGCCAGGCAGGGCGAGGCCATCTACCGCCGCGCCGCCCTCCAATGCACCGCCTGCCATGCGATCGGCGGCGCCGGGCCCCTCATCGGACCCGACCTCGTCAGCATCGGGGCGAGCGCTCCCGTCGATTACCTGATCGAATCGCTCCTCGAGCCGAGCAAGAAGATCAAGGAAGGTTACCACACCACCTTCGTCACCTTGAAGAACGGCAATTCCTTCGCCGGCGCGATCGCCCGCGAGGATGCGAACGAGCTCGTCATCCGGGACGCCGTCGGCAACGAAAACCGCCTGCCCAAGGCGGAGATCGCGAGCAACCAGATCAGCCCCATCTCCCTCATGCCGCCGGGCCTGACCGCCTCGCTCCGCGAGGACGAGTTCATCCACCTCGTCCGCTTCCTCTCCGAACTTGGGAAGGACGGCGCCTACAAGACGCCTTCGAACCGTTTCGTGCGCCACTGGCAGGCCCTCATGCCGCACCCCTCGACCCGCGACCGCATCGGGCATTACGGATCGAAGATCTTCACCGAGCCGGTCTCCGACTACGTCTGGATGCCCGTCTACGCCACCGTCGGTGGAGGCGTGCCCGTGGACGAACTGCCCCAAGTCCAGGGCCGCGGCAAAAGCGGGCTGGGCGTCGTGCGCAGCTATCTCGACGTGAAGGCCGCGGGGCCCGTGAAGGTGAAAGTCTCCGGCACACTCGCCGATCTCGACCTCTTCCTCGGCGAAACCGAGATCCCCCTCCCCGACCAGGGCAACGAGGCCGAACTCGTTCTCGAGATCAAGGCACCCGGCAAACAAAAACTCACCGTCGCCGGCCTCAAGGGTGCCGGACCCGGCCTCTTCTCCCTCGAAGTCCTCGAAGACGCCGCGAAAGCGGAACTGTTGCAGGTGAAGGAATTTTGATAGAGCTTGATTCAATCCAATCGGCGGTCATCCGCGGAAATCTGCGACCATCTGCGTGAAAAGAGATTGAACGCAGATTTTCGCGGATGAAACGCAGATGTCCGCGGATTCAGACCGTCTGAGACCTTTTCCCTTTCACCTTCCACCTTTTCCCCGGGTCGCAGCCCCTCTCCCCATGAAAACCGCCCATCTCCTCCCCGCCCTTCTCCTCGCGGCCGCGGCCGCATCCCTCGTCGCCCAGCAAAAGGGTCAGAAAGGAGGGGGGCCGAAGCTGAAATGGCGCGTCCAGCAACTCCACCGGGACCACAACGAAGGCCTCGCCATCGGTGATATCAACGGCGACGGCAAGACCGACATCAGCGCGGGCGAGTTCTGGTATGCCGCCCCCGACTTCAAGCCGCAGCCCCTTCGCAAGATCCCGCCCTTCGGGATCGACTACATGCAGAACAGCTCCGAACACCTCCACGACATGGATGGCGACGGAGACCTCGATGTCGTCACGATCGCCTTCACCGAACCGAACCTGATGTGGTTCGAGAATCCGGGTTCCGGCAACTACGGCGCCGATGGCTGGAAAGGCCATGTCCTCGTCGACACCACGATCAAGGCCAACGAAGCCGCCTTCATGCATGATCTCGACGGCGACGGCACCCCCGAGTGGATCACGAACTCCTGGGTTCCGGCGAACGAGATGGCGATCTTCCGCCTCGTCCGCGGCGAAGACAAGAAGGTGAAAGCCGAGAAGCACCTCGTCGCGGCGAGCGGCAACGGCCACGGCATGGGCTTCGGCGACATCAACGGTGACGGAAAGCAGGACATCCTCTTTGGCAACGGCTGGTACGAGTGCCCGAAGGACGGCCCCTTCTCCGGCCCCTGGACGCTCCACGACGATTTCAAACTCCCCCACGCCAGCTGCCCCGTCCTCATCCTCGACCTCGATGGCGACGGCAGGAACGACTTCATCTACGGCAACGGGCACAACTACGGGCTCTACTGGTATCAACAACTCGCCCCCCAGCCCGACGGCTCCACGACTTGGCGCCAGCACCTCATCGACGACAAATTCTCGCAGTCCCACGCCCTCGCCTGGGAGGACATCGACCAAGACGGCAAGCCCGAGCTCATCACCGGAAAACGCTACTACGCCCACTCCGGCAAGGACCCCGGCGCGAATGACCCCATCACCGTGCAATACTACGACTGGAATCCTGACAATCGCACCTGGGCCAAAAATCTCATCAGCGACGCCCCCTCGGGGAAAGGCCCCGGCATCGGCCTGCAGATCCGTGTCGGCGACCTCGATGGCAACGGCTGGCCCGATGTCGCGGTCCCCGGAAAGAGCGGCACCCACATCCTCTGGAACGAAGGCCTGCCCAAACAGGGCTGAGGCGTTGGCAGAACCGGTTCATGAGCGACGCCCCCCAGGCGGAAGGCGGTCCGATTCCGGAGGAGCTGCATTCCTTCTATGAGGACCGCGCCTTCGTGAGTTGCACGCGCTGCGGCGAATCCCTCGCGGATTTCGAGGAGGGCTACCGCATCTCGAAGAACTTCAAGAAGGGCGAGGTCCTTATCGAATACGCCCTCTGCACGCCATGCCTCCTGCGGATGCTCGAGGAATCGTCCGAAGAGTCGAAGCAAAACCTCGCGAAGTTCCACCAGGAACGGCAGCGTGATGTTTCGGGCTTCGGGGAATGTTCCTTTTGCGAGCGAACCCGTGCCGAAGCGCGGAATGAGGAATTCGGAATTGCGGGGGTCTGTCAGGGCGACCGCCTCCTCGACAGCGCCATGATCTGCGTCGATTGCATGGAGGACATGCATGCCGTCCTTTCCGAGGAAACCAAGGACGTCTGGCGCCGCTTCCGCGGGGAAAACTTCCCCGGCGTGCCCGCCGACTTCGAGCCGTTCCCCGGCGAGCGCATCACCAAGACCGCGGTCTGACCCGGCGCGGTCATCAGAGGGTAGCTCCGACCGGATTCGGAAACCGGTGAACCCGTGCCCCTCGGTTAAACTCCACGGACAGTTTCAATCCTCCTCCAGTTCAGCGACCGGATTGGCCGGCCGGGTCACGAAGTAGAGCAGCAGCGCGACGGCCACGATGCCGAGCGCGACGACAGGCGCGATGTAGCCCCCCTCCTTCTGCCAGGACGACGCGACCCGCACCCCGATGAGGATGAGGCAGACGAGCATCCCGAGCGCGGGGATGACGACCGGCACTTCAAAACCGCCCCTCGGCTCTCCCGGTCGCAATTTCAGCACGAGCAGCGAGAGGTTCACGACCGAGAACACCATGAGGAGCAGCAGCACGGTGGACTCGGCCAGTTGCTTGACACTGCCGCTCAGGATCAAGGCCGTGACGATCACAAACAGCACGACGACCGCGGTGTGCGGCGTTCTTCGGACCGGATGGACGCGCCCGAGCATGGCGGGCAGCAATCCCTGGCGGCTCATGCCGTAGAGCAGGCGCGAGCCCATGATGTAGTTGAGCAGGGCGGTGTTTCCGATCGCGAAGAGGGTGATCACGAGATAGACCGAGTCGATCCCCTTGAACCACGGGGCCGCGGCCTTGGCAACATCCATGAGCGGAGCCTTGCTCGCGGCCAGTTCCCGCCACGGCAGCAGCGATACCGCGGTGATGGCGACGGCCATGTAGATGAGGGTCGCGGCGATCATCGCGCAGAGGATGCCGAGGGGAACGTCGCGCTTCGGATTCTTCACCTCCTCGCTCACGTTGAGGACGTCCTCGAAGCCGATGAAGGAGAAAAACATCACGACGGCGCCCTGGAGGATCAGGAGCAACGGAAACGCGCCGGTTTCGGCCGATGCGGCCGCGTCTTTCGGCGGAGGAAACTCAAGGTAATCGACCCCTCCCCAGAAACGGATCCCCACGACGATGATGAATACCAGTCCCAGGGCCTCGACCACGGTGCAGACGACATTTGCCCACATGCTCTCGCGGATGCCGCGGTAGATCAGCGATCCGACGAGAAAAACGATCCCGATCGCGACGAACTTGACCGGCAGCTCCACTCCGAACCCCTTCCCGATCGTCTCCGCCATCGCCTGGGAACCCGTCGCCATGCTCGTGAGCCCGCTCATCATCACGCAGAGACCGACGACGTAGCTCAGCCAGGGGAGCTTCAGGGCCCGCTGCGTGACGAAGGCCGCTCCGCCCGCCTTGGGGTAGCGGCTCCCGACGCAGGCATAGGAGAGGCCGGTGAGGAGCGCGACGATCATCGCGGCAAGGAAGGCCAGCCAGATCGCGTTCCCCAGAGTGTCCGCCGCCTTGCCCACGAGGGCGTAGATTCCGGCCCCGAGCATCGAGCCGAGTCCGTAGAGGGCCACCTGCCAGAAGGCGATGGAGCGGTGCAGGGCGGGTTTCTCGGGCGCGGGCATTGGGAACGGGTGCGGCTTCCAACACTCTGACCACACGCCCCGCACCGCTTCAAGGCCGGAATTCATCAGGCCGGTTCATCCGGTTCCGGACAACAAGAAATTTCTTTGACTTTCCCCCCGGGGGTCGGAGCGTACTCCTCACGCTGATTTTCAGAAAGAGACATGCAGAAAACCGTCATTATCGGAGCGGGTGGAGTCGGCAACGTCGTCGCCCACAAGTGTGCCCAGGATGCCGCGACCTTCGGTGAAATCTGGCTCGCGAGCCGCAGCCTCGACAAGTGCGAGGCCATCGCCGCGGACATCAAGGCCGCCACCGGCGTCACGATCCACACCCGGCAAATCGACGCCGACAATGTCCCGGAAGTGGTCGCCTTTCTGAAGGAGGTGCGGCCGCAGATCCTCCTCAACATCGCCCTGCCCTACCAGGACCTCACCCTCATGGACGCGTGTCTTGAGGCCGGGGTCCACTATGTCGACACCGCCAACTATGAACCGCCGGACACCGCGAAGTTCGAATACAAGTGGCAATGGGCCTATCAGGAGAAGTTCAAGGCCGCCGGTCTCACCGCCCTGCTCGGTTCCGGATTCGATCCGGGCGTGACGAACGTCTACTGCGCCTACGCGCTGAAGCATTACTTCGACGAGATCGAGACCGTCGACATCCTCGACGCCAACGCCGGCGATCACGGCCTGCCTTTCGCCACGAACTTCAATCCCGAGATCAACCTCCGCGAGATCACCGCCAACGGCCGCTATTGGGAGAACGGCGAATGGAAGGAAACCAAGCCGCTCGAGATCGGGCTCGATTACCCCTTCCCGGATGATCAGGTCGGCACGCGGAAGATCTACCTCCTTTACCACGAGGAACTCGAGAGCCTCGCCCAAAACCTGCCCGGTCTGAAGCGGATCCGCTTCTGGATGACCTTCTCGGACAATTACATCAAGCACCTCACCGTGCTCAAGAACGTCGGCATGACCTCGATCGAGCCGATCGATTACGAGGGCAAACCGATCATCCCGATCCAGTTCCTCAAGGCGATCCTCCCCGATCCCGCCTCGCTCGGACCGCTCACGAAGGGCAAGACCTGCATCGGCTGCCTCGTCACCGGCAAACTCAAGGGCACGGGCGAAACCGCGACCAAGTTCATCTACAATGTCTGCGACCACCAGGAGTGCTACGCCGAGGTGAAGAGCCAGGCGATCAGCTACACCGCCGGCGTCCCCGCGATGATCGGCGCGCGCCAGTTGATCTCCGGAGTCTGGCTGAAACCGGGAGTCTGGAACCTCGAGCAGCTCGATCCCGATCCCTTCATGGCCGACTGCAACGCGTGGGGCCTGCCCTGGCAGGTGATCGATGCGGAGCCTTTGCGGGTGCCGTAAAGGGCGGGAAACGTTCTTTCCGGCCGGCGCCTTGATTGTATATCCGGGTTGGTATATACATTCTCCATGGAAACCAAAGTCTTCAAGAGTGGGAACTCCCTCGCCGTCAGGCTCCCCAAGGAGTTGGAACTGCCCTGTGGCCCTGTTTCCATTCGAAAGGAGGGAGCGAAACTCGTAATCGAGGAAATCACGGACGCGGGTTGGCCAGTGGGATTTTTCGAAAGCATCCGGATCGAGCGCGAAGATTTCGGCCGCGAGGCATCTGTTTACGAGGAGAAATCGCTGTGAACCGGATTCTCGACAGCAACGTCTGCATCGATGTGCTGCGTGGTCCCGAAAACGTGGTCTCTCGTCTGCGATCCTGTGATCCGGGGACCTGCCAAATCTCGACCGTTACCGAATTTGAGCTTTTCCAGGGAGCGTTGCGCGCTCCCATCGAACACCAAAGCAATGAGATGGAGAAGGTGACCCGCTTCGTGTCCCTGCTTCAGATCCTTCCCTTCGACTCCGAATGCGCCCGGATTGCGGCGAACCTCAATTCCCAACTGCTTAACGCGGGCAAGCCGAGAGGTCTCACCGACGTCTTCATCGGAGCCACCGGAATCCGCCATGGCTGGACCGTGGTCACCAGCAATACGAGGGACTTCTCCGACCTGCCGGGACTCGACCTCGAAGACTGGCGCTGAACCGTTTGATTTCCATGCCCGACCATCCCGAAACCGGCCTCTACCGGGGCGACGTCCCGCGCCTCCTCGCCGCCTTCGAGCGCAGCGGGCTCGACACACCCTGTTTTGTCCTCGACCAGACCCGGTTCCGTCACAACGGGGCCATCCTGAAGCGCGTCCAGGACGAGACCGGAGCGAAGATCCTCCTCGCCCAGAAGGCCTTCGCCTGCTTCGGTCTCTACCCCCTGCTGCGCGACTACCTCGTCGGCACCGCCGCGAGCGGATTGCACGAGGCACGGCTCGGGCACGAGGAATTCGGCGGCGAGGTCCACGTCTTCTCCCCGGCCTACAAACCCGCCGAGATGACCGAGGTGCTGAAGATCGCCGATCACCTCGTCTTCAATTCGCTGGGCCAGTGGCACCGTTATCGTGACGAAGTGCTTGCCGCCGGTCCGCGGGTCTCCGCCGGACTCCGCATCAATCCGGAATACTCCGAAGCCGTCGCCGAGATCTACGATCCCTGCGCGCCCGGATCCCGCTTCGGAGTGCTCGCCCGTCTTCTTGAAGGCGCCGACCTCGCGGGACTGGAGGGACTTCATTTCCACACCCTCTGCGAACAGGGCGCCTCGGCGCTGGGTGGCACGCTGCGGTCCGTCTTCGAGAAGTTCGACGCCCACCTCCGTCGGATGAAATGGCTCAACTTCGGGGGCGGCCACCTCATCACCTCGCCGGGATACGATGTCGAATTGCTCATCTCCCTGATCCGGGAAACCCGCGACCGCTATCCGCACCTTCAGATCTACCTGGAGCCGGGCGAGGCGATCGCCGTGGGAACGGGCGTTTTGTTAGGGACCGTGATCGACCTCGTCGAGAACGGCATGCCCATCGCCGTCCTCGACCTCTCCGCGACGACCCACATGCCGGACGTGCTCGAGATGCCCTATCGTCCCGTCATCGAGGGCGCGGGCGGGGCGGGCGAAAAGGCCCACACCTACCGCCTCGGCGGGCCGACCTGTCTCGCCGGCGATGTCATCGGAGATTACAGCTTCGACGCGCCGCTCCGGATCGGAGACCGCATCCTCTTCCACGACATGTCGCACTACACCATGGTGAAGACGACGACCTTCAACGGCGTCCCCCTGCCCTCGATCGCCATCCTCGGCGAGGACGGAGAGATCGGCCGGGTGCGGCGGTTCGGGTATGAGGATTACCGGATGCGGTTGGGCTAGGCGGGATGCGCAAGGCACCGGCGGATTGATCTTGCCTTCGGAAAACCCGGCTCCTAATCTCCCGCCGATGAGCCTCCGCCAAGTCTGCGTGTGCCTATTCTTCGCCCTGATGCTCCCGGTCCACGCCGAAAAACGCACCTGGACCTCGACCGATGGAAAATCCGCCTTCGAGGACGAATTGCTCGAATACAACGCCACCGGGGTCCGGGTGAATCGGGCGTCGGGCTTCAAGACCTTCATCCTGCCGCCCGGCAAGCTCTCCGAAACGGACCAGACCTTCGTGAAGGACCAGGACGAGGACGTGCCGCTCGAGCGCTCGACCTCGATGATCGAGGCGATCAAGGCCGCGGGTGGCACGAAGGCGCAGCTTTCCATCCTCGCGGGCGAGGGCCATCTCATCGCTTCCGGGGTTTATGCGAAACCCGAGCTGCACGAGTGGATCTTCGCGCAGCGGCTGGGATCCCCCTCGAATCCATGAAAATCCCCTCCGCTCTGGCCCTCGTTCTTTGCCTCGCCCCCACCCTCTCCGCCGATGATCTGCCCGATCCGGTGAAAGTGACGGCGTCGATGCGCAAGGCGAACGATTTCTTCGTCGCGAAGCTCGCCTCGCACGGCGGATACGCCCGGTCGTGGAAACGTGACCTGAGCGAGGCCTTCGTCGAGGGCAAGGAAAGCAAATCGATCATCTCGATCCAGCCACCCGGCACCACCACCGTCGGGATGGCGATGCTGAGGGCATGGCAGGTGACGGGCGACGAGGCATTCCTCGCCGGCGCGCGCGGCGCGGCCAGGGCCTTGATCGATTGCCAGCTCGAATCGGGTGGCTGGCCCGCGGATTTTGATTTCGAGGGCAAGGATCCGGAGAAATGGTGGCTTCGTCAGGAAGTGTCCGCGGGCCTGACGGAAAAGGGCAAGCAGGCCAATCTCTCGACCCTCGACGACAACAAATCGCAGTCGGCCCTGCTCTTCCTCCTCGAACTGGCTCATGATCCCGCAGGAAAGGCCGACGCGGCCCTGCAAGACTCGGTGAAGTACGCCTTCGACCATCTCCTCGCCGCCCAGACGAGGATCGGCTCGTGGCCGCAGCAGTTCAGTGGGGCGGCTCCGGCGGACGGCATCGTGAAAAAGGCGGTCATGCCCTCGGAATGGCCGCGGAAGTGGCCGGACGAAAAATACTCCGGCTTCCACACCCTCAACGACGGCAATCTCCACAAGGTCGTCGAGCTGATGCTGCGCGCCCACCAGCTCACCGGCGACGACCGCTACCTCGACGCGGCGAAACGTTGCGGCGATTTCCTCCTCCTCGCCCAGTTCGAGGGCGATCAACCCGCCTGGGCGCAGCAATACAACGAGGAGATGGTCCCGGTCTGGGCCCGGAGGTTCGAGCCGCCGGCGGTGAGCTCGACCGAGTCGCTCGGAGCCTGTTTCACGCTCTTCGAGATCTGGCTGGCCACGGGCGGGGAGAAATACCGGGCCACCCTCCCCGCCGCCCTCGACTGGCTGGAGAAGGCGAAGCTGCCGAACGGGCGCTGGTCGCGCTTTTATGAATTCGGAACGAACAAGCCGCTCTACTGTGTCGCGGAGACCTACGAGCTGACCTACGATGACTCGAACCTGCCGACCCACTACGGTTTCCAGCCCGAATACGGAGGAGACAAGATCGAGCGGCTCCGCGAAGACCTCGCGACCCCGCGCGAGGAGTTGCTCGCCTCGCGGAAGGGCCCCGACTCGCCTGAACGCTGGCTGAAAACCGCCCGCAACCTGCGCGGCAAGGTCAAGACGGCCCTGGAGGCGCAAAACGAGGACGGCGTCTGGATCGACGACGACCAAATCGACGCCGAACTCTTCGTGAAACACATGACCGCGATGGCACTCTACGTCGATGCCCTGAAGCGGGCCTCAAACCGGGCGGAATGATGACCTCGTTTCCTTCCCTCTTGCCAACGCTACCTTTTCCTTTTCCTTTTCACCTTTCACTCTTCAACCATGAACCGACGCCAACTCCTCGCCGCCACCGCCGCTGCTTCCGCCGTGACCCTTCCCTTCCGCGATGCCCGGGCCGCCGCTCCGAAGCTGGAAGCCGGAGCCACGATCCTTTTCCAGGGCGATTCCATCACCGATGCGGGACGTGACCGCAAAACGGAAGGCTCCGCCAACCATTCCCTGATGCTCGGCCGCGGATACCCCTTTCATCTCGCCGGACAACTGCTCGCGGACCACGCCCCGCTCGGACTGAAGATCTACAACCGGGGCATCTCCGGTAACAAGGTGCCCGATCTCGAGACCCGCTGGCAGAAGGATTGCCTCGATCTCAAGCCCGCGCTCCTGAGCATCCTCATCGGCGTCAACGACCTCTGGCACAAGCTCGGCGGCAAATACGACGGGACGCCGGAGGTCTACCGCGACGGTTTCGCGGCCCTCCTTGCGAAAACGAAGGAGGCGCTCCCCGGCGTCACCCTCGTGGTCTGCGAACCCTTCGTGCTCCGGTGCGGGGCGGTGAACGACACCTGGTTTCCCGAATTCGAAACCCGCCGCGCCTTTGCCGCCGAGGTGGCGAAGGGGGCGGGCGCGATCTGGGTTCCCTTCCAGGAGGCGTTCGCCGCCGCGGTCAAGGCGGGCACCGAACCCGCCTACTGGGCCGCCGACGGAGTCCACCCGACCCAGGCCGGACACGGGCTCATGGCGAAGGTCTGGCGCGAGTCGGTCGGGATCTGATGCGGGCCCACCAATCGACGTCGCCACGCCCTCACCGCGGCTTGCGCACCGTCACTCTGGCGGCGGCGGTGCGATCGTCGAAGGCCACCGCGCGAATCGGGACGAGGTTGACCGGGCGCCGGATCCGTCGCAGGCTGACAGTCCAAGCGGTCGGCCTTCCCGCCGCCCTGCGATATCCCGTCGAACCGGGCGGACGGAACTCCACCCGCACGGCACCGATCGCGGTACCCCGCAGGACCGCGGTTCCCCGCTTCGTCGCTCGCACCGAACGCGGAGCCGAAATCGTGACCGGATCCGACCATCGTTTGACGAGTCCTTCGGCGCGGAATTGCGCGGCGAACAGACTCCCCTCGCGGCCGATCACCACCTGCGTCGGAGCCTTGATCGTCCTCGCGGAATTCGGCAACTCGCCGTTCGTGGCAAAATCGGGTTGGCCGAGGACGATGTCGGCGGGAGCCCCGTTGCCCCGGTTCGCCGCATCGACGAATCCGAGAATCCGGTGATTCACGAAATCACTGACCCAGGCCGTTCCGTCCGGGGCCGCGGTGACCGAATAGGGACTCGACATTGTCGCGGCGGTGGGTGGGTCGAGGTAGGTCACGGTCGAAAAGTCGGGCTGTCCGAGGACTCCGTCCGCGTCCGCCCCGTCAGCCTTGTTCGCCGCATCATCGAATCGAAGGATCCGGTTGTTGGTGGGATCGGAGGCCCAGAGTCGCCCCGCCGCGTCGAGACTGATCCCGCCGACCCCGGATCCAAATCCTTTCGCGTCGGCGGTGGCACCCGTCGACACGACAAAGTTGCCCGAATCGACCTTGCCGAGATAGCCGTCCGCCGCACCATTGTAGTTGGACCCCAACGACGCGGCCGCGTCGAAACGGAGGATCTTCGGAATGGACGCGTCGGCCACCCAGAGAGCCCCCGCCGCATCCACCGCGATTCCCGAGGGATTCTGGAAGCCTCCATCGTTCGTTTGCGCGGTCGCCGGATCGGAGTTTTCGAAATCAATCTGTCCGATCACCCCATCGGCCGCGGCTCCGCTCGCTTTGAACGAGGCCCCGTCGTAACGAAGAACGCGGGCGTTGTTGTAATCGCAGACCCAGAGTCGTCCCTGCGCGTCGCAGCAGAGCGACGAGGGATTGGAGAGGGTGTTTGCATCCGGTTTCGTCCGCCCCCGATTCGTCTGCTGCGACACGAAGTCGGCTTGACCGAAAACCGCCTCGGCCGACGCGTTCGTCCGATAGGCAGCCACGGCGGAAAAACGCAGGATGCGATGATTTTCGCTGTCGGAGACAAAGAGCTTCCCCGTGGTCGGATCGATCGCGACGCCATCGGCGTTGTCGAGCGATGCAACCGTCGGCGGATCGTAACCGGTCTCCGAGGCAAGCCCCACCTGCCCCAGCACACTGACGGCGGCGTCATGCGTCTTGGGCCGCGCCGAGAGGGGCCCGTTCACTGTGAAAAATGCCAAAGCGAGCGAAACAAGTCTCATGTCATACGATAGGGTGTTTCCGCGGCGGGGAAACCGAAGGATCCATGGAAAACCGAGGCCGCCGTCCAATCTTGCCGCGGAAAACCCTGGCGTGACACAGTTCCTGCGGCCGGGGCCCGGCCCCGGTGACCGACCCGAACCGCGAGGAATCGATCCCGGGGAGGGGGGGCGTAAGGTCGGTATATGGAAGAATGGCATCCTCCGCCATGCCAATCTCGCGAAAGGAATACCCACGATGCGCGGAGGCGGCCGGTCAATCCGCCAGCGCCTCGCGCGCGATGGCCGCGGCGTAATCGCGATTGAGTTTCGAGATGACGTCCGCACTGATTTCCTTCGGGCAGACCGCCTCGCACTCATACTGGTTCGTGCAGTTCCCGAAGCCCTCTGCGTCCATTTGCCTCACCATCGCGAGGACCCGCTTGTCCTTCTCGGGATGCCCCTGGGGCAGCGTGTTGAGATGGTAGGATTTCGCGCCGACAAAGAGCATCGCACTGGCGTTCTTGCAGGCCGCGACGCAGGCGCCGCAGCCGATGCAGGTGGCGGCGTCGAAGGCATCGTCGGCATCTTCCTTCCCGATCGGAATGGCGTTCGCCTCGGGCGCCGATCCGGTCCGGACATCGATGTAACCGCCCGCCGCAATGATGCGGTCAAAGGCGCCGCGGTCCACCATGAGGTCCTTGACGACCGGAAAAGCGCGCGCCCGGAACGGCTCGATCCAGATCGTCTCGCCGTCGTGGAACTTGCGCATGTGGACCTGGCAGGTCGTGATGCCGCTTTCCTTGCTGTGCGGGACCCCGTTGATCGCCAGCGAACAGGCGCCACAGATCCCCTCGCGGCAATCGTGATCGAAGTGGATCGGATCACCGCCTCCTTCGATGAGGCCGGTGTTGACGATGTCGAGCATCTCGAGGAAGGAAGCCTCCTCGGGAATACCCTTGGCCTCGTAGGTCTCGATCCGCCCGGTGGCGGTCGGTCCGCTCTGGCGCCACACTTTGAGAGTCAGGTTCATGACAGTTCGGGAATGATTCGGTAACGGTTGGAAAGTCGGTGCCGGTTACTTGTAGCTGCGCACGCTGAGCTCGACGTTTTCAAAGGCGAGAGGTTCCTTGTGGAGGACCGGGGCCTGGCCCGGCGCGGTGTATTCCCAGGCGGAGACATGGCAGAAGCCGTCGTCGCGACGCATGGCCTCGCCGGGGTTCGTGTAACCGCTCTTGACGGCGGGATCTTCATTGGTGAACTGGTATTCCTCGCGGAAGTGACCACCGCAACTTTCCTCGCGACTGAGGGCATCGTGGCACATCACTTCGGCGAAGTCGATGAAGTCGGCGACGCGCCAGGCTTTCTCGAGCTCCATGTTGACCCCGTCGGCGGATCCAGGGACGCGGACGTTCTTCCAAAAGTCCTCGCGGATCTTCGGGATCTTCGCGAGGGCCTCCTTGAGACCCTCGGCGCTCCGGGCCATCCCGCACTTGTCCCACACGAGCATGCCGAGTTCGCGGTGGAAGTGGTCGACCGCCTTCCCGCCGTTCACCGACATGATCCGGCCGATGCGCTCGCGGACCTCGTTCTCGACCTGATTGAACTCGGGCGCATCCGCCTTGACCGATCCCGGCTTCTGGCCAGCCAGGTAGTTCGGAAGGGTCGCGGGAATGACGAAATAGCCGTCCGCGAGACCCTGCATGAGGGCGCTGGCCCCCAGACGGTTCGCGCCATGATCCGAGAAATTGGCCTCGCCGAGGACGTGGAGCCCGGGGATGTTCGACATGAGGTTGTAATCAACCCAGAGTCCGCCCATGGTGTAGTGAACCGCGGGATAGATCTTCATCGGCGTCTCGTAGGGATCCTCGCCGGCGATCTTTTCATACATCTGGAAAAGGTTGCCGTAACGGGCCCGGATCGTTTCCTTCCCGAGCCGGTTGATCGCGTCACTGAAATCGAGGAACACACCGAGACCGGTTTTGGCGACGCCGCGCCCGTCGTCGCAGGCCTCCTTCGCGGATCGCGAGGAAATGTCGCGCGGGGCGAGGTTGCCGAAGGAGGGATACTTGCGCTCGAGGAAATAGTCACGCGCCTCCTCCGGAATGTCCTTCGCCATGAGTTCGCCACTGCGGATTCTGGCCGCGTCCTCGCGCGACTTCGGCACCCAGATGCGACCGTCGTTGCGAAGCGATTCGGACATCAGCGTGAGCTTGCTCTGGTAGTCGCCGCTCACCGGGATGCAGGTCGGGTGGATCTGGGTGAAGCAGGGATTCGCCATGTAGGCACCGCGCTTGTGGGCGCGGAGGGCCGCGGTGACGTTGCACCCCATCGCGTTGGTGGAGAGGAAAAAGACGTTGCCATAACCGCCCGTGGCGAGAAGCACCGCATCGGCGGCGTGGCTCGTGATCGCGCCGGTGGTGAGGTCGCGCACGACGATGCCCTTGGCGTGGCCGTCGACGACGACGAGGTCGAGCATCTCGGTGCGGGTGAACATTTTTACCCCGCCCTTCGCCACTTCCTTCTCGAGGGCCTGGTAGCAACCGAGGAGAAGCTGCTGCCCGGTCTGACCCCGCGCATAGAAGGTTCGGCTGACTTGAGCTCCGCCGAAGGAACGATTCGCGAGGGCCCCGCCGTATTCGCGGGCGAAGGGCACGCCCTGGGCGACGCACTGGTCGATGATCTGGAGGGAGATCTCCGCGAGGCGGTGCACATTGGCCTCGCGCGAGCGGAAGTCACCGCCCTTGATCGTGTCGTAGAAGAGACGCCAGACCGAGTCACCATCGTTCTGGTAGTTTTTTGCCCCGTTGATCCCGCCTTGGGCGGCGATGGAGTGGGCGCGGCGCGGACTGTCCTGGTAACAGAAGCACTTCACCTGGTATCCCAGTTCCGAGAGCGTGGCCGCGGCGGCGCCGCCGGCGAGCCCCGAGCCGACCACGATGACGGAATACTTCCGCTTGTTCGCCGGGTTGATGAGCTTCGCCTTGGCCTTGTAGCGGGTCCACTTTTCGGACAGTGGTCCCTCGGGGATGGCGGAATTCAGGGTGCCGTTGGGTGCCGGAGTGCTGAAGGCGGAGCTGGCCATGGTCGGTAGCGGTGAAGGGTGGAAAACGGGACGTGGGTCAGGGTTTGGCGGTCGCTTCGGCGGATCCGGCGGCGACGGGGACCTTCGAGGCGGCCGTGGCCTCCGTGTCCTTGAGCGCGCCGGTCGAGATGAGGATCGGGATGGACAGGAACCCGATCCAGAGGAGGATCGTGATGCCCCAGGAAAGATTGGTGATGGCGGAGCGCGACTTCACCGTGCGCAGGCCGAGGGTCTGGAAGACCGAGGCGATGCCATGGCTGAGATGCGAGCAGAGCAGCGAGATCGCGACGAGGTAGAAGATCACGACGATGGGATTCTGGAAACCGGCGATGACCATCCCGTAGACGTCGTGGCGCGCCGGATTGCCGGGATCCTTCATCGACGCGAGGGCGGGATCGACGCGGACGGTGAAGTGGAAGATGTGGAAGACCACGAAAGCGACGATGGTGAGGCCGCTCCAGATCATGATGCGCGAGCTGCCCGGAGCCTGCACGGTGGCGTCGAAGGCATACCGGGTGTCGCGGGCGGCGCGGTTCAGTTGCACGAGGGACACCGTGGCGACGATGTGGAGAAAAAACGCGCCGAGGAGACCGAGGCGGAAGATCCAGATGCCCCAGCCGTGGAGCATGTGGTGGAGGAACTCGGCGTAATCATTGATGTCCTCGCGCCCCTGGAAGATGAGGAGGTTGCCGGCCATGTGGCCGAGGAGGAAGCCCACCAGCATAAGGCCGGTCAGGGCCACAACCAGTTTCTTGCCGATCGACGAGTTCCAGAATCGGAGGAGGGTCTTGCCAAGCACGTTCATACGCAGGTTTCCTTAAGCATTACGCCCGTTCTTTGCAAGAAGATGGGTCCGGATTCTTGGAAAAATGCCTCCCTTTTCGCCTGACCCTCTTTTTCCGGCCGGATTCCTGCTTCCTCGAGAGGGATCCGACCCGGGTTTAAGGGAAGAAGCGCCGCGAAATGGTTTGCAATGGCCCTCGGACTCTCTATAGCATTTCGCATTACCCGATCATGGCACTGCTGACCCGCTTCCTCGTCCTCACTTCGCTTTTCCTCGCCACCCTCCCCGTCCGCGCGGAGACCGCCGGCACGGAGACCACGAAATCGATCGCCACCCGCATCGACGAGACGATCGCCCCCGTCGCGAAACTCTTCGACAAAATCGTTTTCTTCGGATTCGAGATCACCGACGGCGTCACCCTGCCCCTCGTCCTCGTCCTCCTAGCTTGCACCGCGGTCTTCCTCACGATCTACTTCCGGTTCATCAATCTCCGCGGCTTCGGCGTCGCCCTCCGCACCGCAAAGGGAAAGTACACACCCCATGATGCGCCCGGTGAGATCACCCATTTCCAGGCGCTCAGCGCCGCCCTCTCCGCCACCGTCGGACTCGGCAACATCGGGGGCGTGGCCGTGGCCGTCGGCGTCGGCGGACCGGGCGCGACCTTCTGGATGATCCTCATGGGGCTCTGCGGCATGACCACCAAGTTCGCCGAATGCACCCTCGGCGTGAAGTACCGCAGGATCATGAAGAACGGCACCGTCAAGGGTGGCGGCATGTATTACCTCAGCGAAGGTCTCCGTGAGAAGGGGCTCGGCGGGCTCGGAAAGGTCCTCGCCCTCGTCTTCGCCCTCTTCGTCATCGGCGGGGCCTTTGGCGCGGGGAACATGTTCCAGGCGAACCAGGCCTTCAGCCAGATGGGCAACACTTTTCCCGTCCTCAAGGGATCCGGGGGCGACGGCGCCGTCTGGTTCGGTGGCGGCATGGCCCTACTCGTCGGGCTCGTCATCCTCGGGGGCATCGTCTCGATCGCCCGGGTCACCGCCTTCCTCGTTCCCTTCATGTGCGGGATGTATGTGATCGCCTCGCTCATCATCATCTTCGGCAACATCGGTTCGCTTCCGGCAGCCTTCGCCACCATCGTCGGCTCGGCCTTCAGCAATGAGGCCGTCACCGGCGGCATCATCGGCGTCCTCATCCAGGGCGTCCGCCGCGCCGCCTTCTCCAACGAGGCGGGCCTCGGCTCGGCCCCGATCGCCCACTCCGCGGTGAAGACGCACGAACCCGCGAGCGAGGGCTTCGTCGCCCTCCTCGAGCCCTTCGTCGACACCGTCGTGGTCTGCACCATGAGCGCCCTCGTCCTCGTCATCACCGGCACCTGGCAGATCAGCGCCGAGGTCAATCCCGGCGGTGCCGACCTCGTCAAGGCCCCCGGCTCGACCGAAGTCGTCCGCAAACTCGAACCCGGACAGTTCCTCCACACCCGAAAAGCCGAAGGAGAACACGTCGAGGTCATCGGGCTCGTCGATAAATCTTTCGAGGAAACCGAGAAGACCAGCGGTTGGGTCGCCAAGGGGGCCGTAACCTCGAAGACCGGCGTTCCCATGACTTCCCTGGCCTTCGCGTCGGTCATCTCCTGGTTCCCCGTCGTACTCAGCCTCGCCGTCTTCCTGTTCGCCTTCTCGACGATGATCTCCTGGTCCTACTACGGCCAGCAGGGCGTGATGTACCTCTTCAGCTTCGTCGGCGAGGACAAGATCCACATTCCCGTGGTCGTCTACAAGGTCGTCTTCTGCCTCCTCATCATCGTCGGCACCTCGGCCTCGCTCGACAACATCCTCATGCTCTCCGACGCCATGGTCTTCGCGATGGTCGTGCCGAACCTGATCGGGCTCTACCTCCTCCTCCCGGTGATCAAGGGCGAGACCGACCGTTTCCTCGCCATCGTGAGGGACACGGACCGGAAGTGAGCGGAACGGGGGACGGGACGAAGAGCCCGCCGGGGACTCCACGCCGCATTCCGGCGATGTCACTTCGTCCTGGAGACGCGCGATGCAGGATACGGAATCGCGACGGTGGCTTTTGGCAAGGATTCGCGTTTTCTTCCGACCAGCCTTCCATGGACGCACGCGGCCACGCCTTTCGCCAAACGAGACACCGACTGCTGCTCGGGATCACCCCGTTGCTGATTCTGTCAGGATGCGGGCGTTCCGGCACCTCCTCCCCGGAACGCCCCGCCCCTCAACCCCCGCGGGTCACCGTGGCAACACCCGAGATCCGCAAGATCGTCGACTGGGATCTCTTCACGGGCCGCCTCGTCTCGCCGGAAACGGTCGAGATCCGGGCCCGTGTCGCGGGTTACCTCGAAGAGGTCCACTTCACCGAAGGCACCGAGGTGAAGGAGGGCGATCTCCTCTTCACGATCGATCCGCGCCCCTATGAGGCCGTGGTTGAGCGAATGGAAGCCCGCGTCACGAGCGCGCGGAGCCTCGCCGAGTTGACCGCCTACGAACTCGCCAACGTCGCGGAACTGAAGAATAAAGGAGCCATCTCCGAGGAGACCTACGAACGCCGGTCCAAGGCCGCCTCGGATGCCGAGGGGCTCCTCCGCGCCGCCGAGGCGGAACTGCGCGAGGCCAAACTCGACCGCGAGTTCACCGAAGTGCGCGCTCCCATCACCGGTCGCGTCAGCGATGCCCGCGTCACGAAGGGCAACCTCGTCACGCCGGAGGGCCGCGATTCCACCCTCCTCACCACGGTGGTATCGCTCGATCCGATCTACTGCATGATCGAAATCGACGAGCGATCCGCCCTCAAATACCGGCAACTTCATCCCGGGGACCATCGCGCCGGGACCGGGACCGGGCGAGTCGCGGCGGAGATGGAGCTTGTCCAGGAGAGCGGGTTCCCGCACCACGGCCACCTCGACTTCATCGACAACCAACTCGATCCGGCTACCGGCACGATCCGGGCCCGCGCCGTCTTCCCGAATCCCGGCAAGCTCATGACGCCGGGATTTTTTGCCCGTGTCAGGGTGCCCGGCAGCGGCGAATACGAAGGCCGCCTCGTCCCCGACCGGGCCATCGTCGATGACCAGGGGATCAGCCACGTCTGGGTCGTCGACGGGGAAAACACCGCGACCTACCGCAAGGTCGCGACCGGCCCACTCCTCGACGGGCTCCGTGTCGTCCGCGAAGGGCTGCAGGCCGGCGAACGCATCGTCATCGATGGTGTCATGGCCGTTCGCAACGGAACCAAGGTCGATCCCGGGAACCCCGCCGCCGCGCCGGCCGTTGATCAGTAATCAGTAAACGAAAGCGACTTCACTTCCGAAGAATCCGATCACCGCTTACCGATTACCGATCACTGCCCTGCCCTCCCCCTTCCCATCCCGATGAACCTCTCCCGCTTCTTCGTCGACCGGCCCATCTTCGCGGGAGTCATCAGCATCGTCATCACCCTGCTGGGGGGACTCGCCTTTGTCGGGCTGCCCATCTCGCAGTATCCCGAGGTCGTCCCGCCCACCGTCGTCGTCTCCGCCTTCTATCCCGGCGCCGATGCCCGCACCCTTGCCGAGACCGTCGCCACCCCGCTCGAGCAGGAGATCAACGGTGTCGAGGACATGCTCTACCTCTCCTCCTCCAGCACCAGTGACGGGCGCGTCCAGATCACCGTCACTTTCCGCCTCGGCACGGATCTCGACCAGGCCCAGGTGCTCGTCCAGAACCGGGTCAACGCCGCCTTCGCCCGCCTCCCCGAGGAAGTCCGCCGCCAGGGCATCAACGCCCAGAAGCGCTCCCCCGACCTCACCCTCGCCGCCCAGTTCTACAGTCCCGACGGATCCCGGGACACAGGCTACCTCTCGAACTACGTCACCCTCCAGATCCAGAACGAGATCGCGAGAATTCCCGGGGTGGCGGAGACCTCGATCCTCGGCGGGCTCGATTACTCGATGCGCCTCTGGCTCGATCCGGAGAAAATCGCGGCACGCGACCTCACCGCCGGGGACATTCTCAATGCCGTCCGCGAGCAGAACGTCCAGGTCGCGGCCGGTTCCCTCGGCCAGCCCCCCGCCCCCGGAGGCACCGAGTTCCAATACACCCTCACCGCCCCCGGACGCCTCAAGACTCCCGCCGAGTTCGGCGATATCGTCCTCAAGACCGGAGACGACGGCGATGTCGTGAAACTCGCCGATGTCGCCCGCATCGAGATCGGATCGCGGGACTATGCCAGCAAAACCTACATGGACGGATTCAACGCGGTCTCCCTTCGCGCCTTCCAACTCCCCGGCAGCAACTCCCTCGAGACCGCCGACCTCATCTACAAGGCACTGGAGCGGCTCAAGCAACGCTTCCCCCCCGGCGTCGACTACCGCATCAACTACGACACCACCAGGTTCGTGCGCGCCTCGATCCGCTCCGTTCTCAACACTCTCCTCGAGGCGGTCATCCTCGTCGTCCTCGTCGTCGTCGTCTTCCTCCAGACCTGGCGCGCCTCGATCATCCCCCTCATCGCCGTCCCCGTCTCTCTCATCGGCACCCTCGCAGTGATGCAGGCCTTCGGATTTTCGCTCAACAACCTCTCCCTCTTCGGACTCGTCCTCGCCATCGGCATCGTCGTCGACGACGCCATCGTCGTCGTCGAGAACGTCGAGCGCAACATCGCCAACGGACTGCCCCCCCGCGAGGCCTCCATCAAGGCGATGGGCGAGGTCAGCGGCGCCGTCATCGCGATGTCCCTCGTCCTCTGCGCCGTCTTCGTGCCCACCGCCTTCATCAGCGGCATCACCGGCCAGTTCTACAGGCAGTTCGCCCTCACCATCGCCGCCTCCACCGTCATCTCGGCGATCAATTCCCTCACCCTCAGCCCCGCCCTCTGCGCCCTTCTCCTCAAACCCCACGGGGATCGCGGCGACGCCTTCAGCCGGCTCCTCGACCTCCTCCTCGGCTGGTTTTTCCGACTCTTCAACCGGCTCTTCCGCTTCACCGCCAACCGCTACGCTCGGCTCGTCCGCCGGCTCCTCCGCCTCACCGTCGTCCTTCTCGTCCTCTACGCCGGCCTCGTCGGCGGAGCCTTCCAGCTCTTCCGTGCCGTCCCCACTGGCTTCATCCCGCCCCAGGACATGGGCTACTACCTCGTCGTGATCCAGTTGCCCGACGGCGCCTCCTTCGAACGCACCGACGCCGTCGTCCGCCGCGTCGATGAAATCGCGCGCGGCCTTCCCGGGATCGCGCATACCTTCGGCATTTCCGGCTACTCCACCGTCCTCCAGGCCAACCAGTCGAACATCGGGGCGGCCTTCTTCGTCCTCGACGATTATGAGAAACGCCGCGACCCCGCGCTGCGCGGCGAGGCTTATCTCGCCACCCTCCGCGAGGCTTTTTCCGTCATCCGGGAAGCCCGCGTCCTCGTGCTCTCACCTCCCCCGATCCGCGGTCTCGGGAGCGCGGGAGGCTTCAAGCTCCAGGTCCAGGATCTGAACAATGCCGGGCTCCCCGCCCTGGCGGACGCCACCTCCCGGGTCGTCGAGGTCCTCCAGAAGGAGCCCGGATTCACCTCCATTCTCTCGGCCTTCCGAGCGAACGTGCCCCAGTATCACATCGAGATCCACCGCGCCCAGGCCAAGACCATGGGCATCTCCCTCGCCGAGCTCAACGAAGCCCTCCAGGTTTACCTCGGCTCCGTCTACGTGAACGACTTCAACCTCTTCGGCCGCACCTACCAGGTCACCGCCCAGGCCGAGCCCGACATGCGCACCCAGCCCGAGGACCTCATGCGCATCAAGATCCGCAACCGCGATGGCAAGATGGTTCCGCTCGGCGCCCTCGTCACCCTCTCGAAGAAAGGCGGAGCCGACCGCGTCCAGCGCTACAACCTCTACTACTCCGCCGACATCAACGGCAACACCCTCCCTGGCGTCAGCTCCGGCGAGATGATCACCACCGTCGAACGGCTCGCGAAGGAACACCTGCCGAGCGGCTTCGCCTTCGAGTGGACCGATCTGACCTATCAACAGATCCGTGCCGGCAACACCCTCGCCTACATTTTCCCTCTCTGCGTCCTCTTCGTCTTCCTCGTCCTCGCGGCCCAGTATGAAAGCTGGAATCTGCCCCTCGCCATCATCCTCATCGTCCCGATGTGCCTCCTCTCCGCGATCGGCGGCGTCTGGCTTCGCGGCATGGACAACAACGTCTTCACCCAGATCGGACTCGTCGTCCTCGTCGCCCTCGCCGCGAAAAACGCCATCCTCATCGTCGAATTCGCCAAGCAGATCCAGGACACGGGCGAGGACCGTTTCACCGCCGCGATCGAGGCCTGCCGCTTGCGGCTGAGGCCGATCCTGATGACCAGCTTTTCATTCATCCTCGGGGTGCTCCCCCTCGTCCTCGCCCGCGGCGCCGGAGCCGAGATGCGCCAGG
>JBILDO010000089.1:0-19150 GCA_044352585.1 Verrucomicrobiales bacterium | reverse complement strand
CCATTGTCCGGCAAGCGGCCGCGTGAGTCGCAAAGAAAGGAGGGTGTTCGAGGGTGCCTGTGCCTGGAACGCGATCCCCGTTTGTTGCGCAACAAAGTGGTTCCTTCAGCGAGTCGCCGCGCTGACCTCGAATTTTTCCCGCAATGCCTTTTTCACCTCCGCCAAATCGAAGAGCTGCATCCGGGGACTGACTGCCACATACGGGATCATGCGGCGGGCCACCCAGTTGTCGAGAGTTCGAGTGCTTACACCAAGGGCCTTGGCTGCTTCGGCCTTTTTGACGAAAATGGGATCAGGAGATGGATTCATGACGCACCGTCTCCGCTGTCAACGCTGCCAGCCGGGTAGATGCCAAACCACGCCCGGGCATCTTCCTCGGTCACCAGTTCACGGTAATGCTTGAAGATGATTGTCGGCGAATTACCCGCCTCTAGCGCCACCTGAGCGGCGTTCTTCACCTCCGCGATCCGGTAGCTGATGTAGGAATGGCGGAGGCCGTTGGGCGGCCACGGGATGCCGAGGGTTTCCGCCAGTCGATGGATTCGCGCGATCTTCCCCAGCGAAAGGTTCAGGCTCGTCTTTTGGTCCGCCTGCGAAAGCCAGGCGGCGAGATTGTCGCTGATGGGGACGAGGCGACGCGATGCGGTCTTTGCCTGGCCCGCCCTCAACTCGATCAGGCGGCGCTCCAGACTGACGGCACTCCAGCCGAGCCGACGGATCTCGGCGACCCTCAGCCCGGCAAAGCCCCCGATCGCAATGAAGGGGACCATTTCCGGGGTTGCGGCATGCAAAAGTCGATGCATCTGATCGGGCGTGAAGATGCCCACCTCGGAGTCGGGCAGTTTCATCGGCTTGAGGCCGTCGGCCGCGGTGGACTCGGTTTTCGGGAGGTAGCCGCGCCGTTTCGCAAATTGGAAGAGATACTTGATCTGCTTCAGCCAATTGTTCCGCGTTCTCGCCGCATGGTCGCCCCGCCGGATCCATGCCTCGATCTGGATGGCTCCGATCCGGCTGATCTCCCCTGGGAAAACGCGAGCGAACTCGCGGCAGGTCAGGCGCAGTCCGTCAAGATGTGCCTTGCTGAGCCGGTCCTGTTGCTTCAGGGCGATCAGCTCCTCAACGACCTGCCCGACGGTGACGCCCGCCTCGAAGCCGCGGATCCTTGACTGATACTCTCCAATCGCGAGCAGAAGGGGCGTGCCGCCCAGTTGGCGGCGGCATTCCACATATTCCTCGATGACGCCGATAAGCGGCAGTCTCAGCGGGGCCAGCAGGTCTAGGGCCGCGCGGAAGCACGCCCTGTCCCCGGGACGCAGGTCGTTGTCGTCGGACATGCCGCGCTGGATCTTCAGGGCGACGATTCTCGCTTCCTCCTTCGCCTTGACGAGCGATCCGAAGCTGCGGCGCAACCGGCGACCGTTGTGGTAGAAGGCGAGGGTGAAGCGGGTGCTGCCGCGGCAGTCACTCTGGTAGATGGGGACCGCCGCCGAGCCCTGCTTCACCACGGTGACCGGTCCTCCACCGGATCGGCCGCTCCGGGTCGGTTTTGTCCTGCGCTTGTCATGCATGCAGGAGGTCGGCGTGTCAAAGGACTCGCCTCCGGAAGCCTCCAGCCTTGATAAATCGGGCTCTTGCGGCAGGTTGAGCCCGTTGATAACTCCAGATTCATTTATGGGCTTCCAGCCGAGGCGACGTGAAACGACCCGGGAGAGCGGATCGGGTTCTTTCGCGGTTCCACGCCGCCCCCGGCCGAACGCATGGGCAGGATGCCCATGCCACTTCCGCTTTGCCCGAGGGCGATCTTGTGATACCAATTCGCCGTTTAATGGCGAATCCCACCAAATGCCGCGTCGGCGACCGCATCCTCTCGGAGCGCCCCTGTCCGCTCACGGGCGGGCGCGAGGCGGTCGTCATCGCCGACCGGGACCGCCACGGCCAGCCCCTGCGGAACGTGCAGTCCGAAGCGAGTGGGATCCTCTACGTGGATCCGCTGCCGGTCGAGGACCTGGCCCGGTTTTACCGGGACGAATACCGGGTCTCCTACAAACAGTCCTTCGTTCCCAAGGCGAAACACATTTACCGGGCCGGCGGAGTCGCCCTCGAACGGCACGGGCATTCCCGGGAGGCGGCCAAGTCCGGGATGCGCACCCTCGACATCGGAGCCGGGGGCGGGGAGTGGGTCTATTTGATGCAACGCCTTGGCTGTGAATCGTTTGGGATCGAGCCAAACCTCGGCTATGGAAGCTTCGCGAAGGACCAATACGGGGTCGAGGTCTTCCTCGGAATGTATCAGGAGGCGTCCTTCGAGCCGGGATCCTTTGATTTGCTGTCGCTCTTCCAGGTGCTGGAGCACCTCGCCGATCCGGTCGAGGACCTCCGCAACCTGAGCCGTTTCCTCAAGCCGGGAGGCCTCTTTCTGATCGAGGTGCCGGACATCCTCTTCCCCGGGATGCGGTTCGACCACAAGTGGCACGAGGGTCACCTTTTCGGCTTCGACGCCCTTACTCTTGAGGCGGTGGCGGCGAAGGCGGGGCTGCGGAAGCGGTTTCTCACCGTCCTGCCCGGCAACTTGTTCGGCGTCTTCGAAAAAAGCGGGGAGGAAACCCTCCCGGTGCCCGATCTTTCCGGTCACGCCGAGGCCGCCCGGACCGCCCTTGAACAGGGTCGGGACCGCTATTGGACCCTCTCCGAGACCTACACCAAGGTTCCGAGGCGGCTCGTGAAACGGATCGCGGAGAAATGGGTCAGTTCCCGCGAGAAGAGTCCTCGGGCCATCCTCGACCGGGTCTATCGCCGCGTCCGCTGAGGTGAATGGTCCCGTCGGATCGCGGATCACCTTTTTTTGCATTGGCGGTTGGCCTGAACTTCGCTAACCTCCTCGCCCAACGGGAATGACCGCGCGCAAACTCAACCTGAACCGCCGCCTCGCCGGCATCCTCGTTCCCGTCTTTTCGATCCGGGGGGAGCGGGATCTCGGAATCGGCGACACGGCTTCCCTGCGAGATTTGGTGAACTTTGCCGCGGAGACGGGGTTCGGTTTCGTCCAGTTGCTCCCGATCAACGAGACCGGTCCCGACAACAGTCCCTACAATGCGATCAGTTCGGTCGCGATCGAGCCCATGACACTCGATTGCTCACCGGAGGGGCTCAAGGATCTGAGTCCGGCGGACTTCGCCGAGGTGATCTCCGACTACGACTTGGCCGCCCTGAATGCCGGTCCGGTTTCCTATGCCGCGGTGCGGGAATTGAAGCACAAGTTACTCAAAAAAGCGTTTCATTCATTTTGCATCAACGTGTTGGGGAGGGTTGACACACGCGCGGCGGATTTTGAGGCCTTTTGTCGTTCGGAATCCGAGTGGTTGAACGATTATTGCCTGTTCCGGCTGCTGATGGACCGGGAAGGGGGGAGCCAGGTTTGGCAGCACTGGCGGGAGGAATACCAGGACAAGGCCAAGGCGCTCGCCGCGATCATCGCGGAGGCGAAAAGCCAACCCGAGGCGATCGACCGGGAACTCCGCTACTACGCCTTCGTCCAATGGGTCGCCTTTTCCCAGTGGCGGGAGGTCACGGAGCATGCCGCCACCAAAGGGGTCGCCCTGATGGGGGACATCCCCTTCGGCGTCAGCCTCTACAGCGTCGACGTCTGGGCGGATCTGGAGATTTTCGACCTGGACTGGTATGGCGGGGCTCCACCGGAGACCTTGTTCAAGGACGACGAGTTCGTCCAAAAATGGGGGCAAAACTGGGGCATTCCTCTTTATCGATGGGACGTGCTCGAGGGGCGCAATTTCGACTGGTGGAGACGTCGAATCGCCAAAACGACCGAGATTTTCGGAATGTTCCGGGTGGATCATGCCCTTGGATTTTATCGGATTTACTCGTTTCCATGGAATCCGGTGAGGAATGCGGAATTCCTTCCCCTGAATCACGACGAGGCCGCGAGGCGCTGTGGAGGCCGCCTTCCGGGGTTCCGGCCGCGTCCCGATCACAATGACGAGGCCAAGGCGGCCAATCGGGCGGAAGGGGAGAAGTATCTGCGGATGATTCTCGAGGCGGCCGATGGTGCGGAGGTGATTGCCGAGGATCTCGGGACGGTTCCAGACTATGTGAGGCCCTCCTTGGCGGAACTCGGGATCGCCGGGATGAAGGTGCCCCAATGGGAGTTCACCGACGGCCGTGTCAGCCCGGGCCTGCAATATCCGGCGCTTTCCTTCGCCACCTACGCCTCGCACGATCATGCTCCGATGCGGGCCCAGTGGGATCAGCAGCGGCAGCGGATGCACGAGGCCGGTCACGGGAGCCAGGAATGGTGGGAGGCCCGCGGATTTCTCGAAACGCTTTGCGCCTACGCCGGGATCGAGCGTCCGGACGGGGACATCCCCGCCTACTCGGATGAGGTCTGGAACCGTCTTTTCCGCGAGTTGTCGATGTCCCATTCGGACCGCATCGCAGTGATGATCAACGACCTGCTCATGGAAACGGAGCGGATCAACGTCCCCGGGGTGATGGATGGAACGAACTGGAGCTACCGGGTTCCGATGTCGGCACGGGAGTTGGCGACCAGTTTCGACTACCGGGAGTTGCGCGAGTCGCTGAAAAATCTCTTGAACGAAACGGGACGTTCGCGAAGGGTCCACGGCGCTTGAACGGTCGGCGGGAGAACGGGTGCGTGGTTCCGGCCCCTTCCGCCACCGTATTGGCGCTATCTCTCTGAAAATAAACGACATCCCCATTCCCATGACCCAGCCCATTCGAGTCGCAGTGACCGGCGCCGCCGGCCAGATCGGTTACTCCCTCCTGTTCCGCATCGCGAGCGGATCGATGTTCGGTCCGGACCAGAAGGTCGCCCTCAATCTGATCGAGATCGAACCGGGGATGAAGGCGCTGGAGGGTGTCGTGATGGAGCTCGACGACTGTGCCTTTCCGCTGCTCACCGACATCCGGGCGACTTCGGATCTCAATGCCGGATTCGACGGGGTGAACTGGGCCTTGCTCGTCGGGAGCGTCCCGCGGAAGGCGGGCATGGAGCGGAAGGATCTCCTCGGCATCAATGGCAAGATCTTCACCGGACAGGGCCAGGCCATCGCGAAAAACGCGGCCTCCGACGTCCGCACCCTCGTGGTCGGCAATCCCTGCAACACGAACTGTCTCATCGCGATGAACAGCGCCCCGGAGGTTCCGAAGGAGCGCTGGTTCGCGATGACCCGCCTCGACGAGAACCGGGCCAAGTCGCAATTGGCGCGCAAGGCCGGGGTCCATGTCAGCGAGGTGACCAATACGATCATCTGGGGGAATCACTCGGCCACCCAATACCCCGATTTTTACAACGCCCGGATCGGCGGCAAACCCGCCACGGAGGTGATTTCCGACCACGAATGGCTTCACGGGGCCTTCATCGAGACGGTCCAGAAGCGCGGCGCCGCGATCATCGAGGCACGGGGTTCCTCCTCGGCCGCCTCGGCGGCGAACGCCGTCGTGGACACGGTCCGCAGCCTGACGAGCGCGACTCCGGCGGGCGACTGGACGAGCGTGGCTGTCTGCTCCGACGGCTCCTACGACACGGACGCGGGCCTGATTTCGTCCTTTCCGATCCGCAGCAACGGCCAGGGAGGGTGGGAAATCGTGCAGGGCGTTCCGGTGAACGACTTCAGCCGCGGGAAAATCGGGGCGACGGTACAGGAATTGCGTGAAGAGCGCGAGGCGGTCTCCGAGCTGCTTCCCTGAGCGGGAGCGGTTTCGAGGGCGCAACCGGGCAGCGGTTCGGCTTCCGGTTCGGCTTCGATCACCTGTTGACTCCAAAGGACAGAACGGTTAAGACACACCTTCCCTCTGATGGGTGATTTTCTCAGGAACCAAACCATTTTCGACCTCGTATCGATCCCGATTGAAGTAGTCCTTGTGCTGATTCCCTCATCCAAGTCTGCCACTCCCGAAATCCCCGTTTCCGCGGGGCTTCCGGGTTGTTTTTTTTGATTTTCGCGACCTTCCGTTCCCATGTCCTCTTCCACTCCATCGACTCACGAGCCCCTGGCCATCGTCGGAATTGGCTGCCGTCTTCCCGGCGGTGTCAACGGTCCTGAGTCCTTCTGGCAACTGATGGCGGAGGGACGGTCCGGCATCGTCCCCGTTCCCGCCGACCGATGGAACCGCGAGCGCTGGCACCACGAAAACGTGGACATCCCGGGCAAAATGATCACGAAGTGGGGCGGGTTCATCCACGATTTCGACCGTTTCGACGCCCAGTTTTTCGGAATCTCGCCGCGCGAGGCCCTGCGCATGGACCCCCAGCAGCGCTGGCTCCTCGAGGCGGCCTGGGAATCGCTCGAGGACGCGGGGATTCCACCGGTGAGCCTGCGCGGCAGCCAGACGGCCGTTTTTGTCGGGATCGCCTCGAACGACTATGCCAATGTCGCGCAGAGCGATCCGCGAAACGTCGACGTGCACACCAACTCCGGCAGCACCCTCTCGATCGCGTCGAACCGGATTGCGTATCTCTTTGATTTCAAGGGACCTGCCGTCTCCGTGGATACGGCCTGCTCCTCGGCCCTCGTCGCCATCAACCTGGCCTGCGAAAGCATCTGGTCGGGCGAATCGACCATGGCCCTCGCGGGCGGGGTGAACGCCCTCCTGACCCCGGATGCCTCGATCGGCTTCTCGAAGGCCTCGATGCTCTCGCCTTCGGGCCAGTGTTTCGCCTTCGACGACCGTGCCAACGGTTATGTGCGCGGGGAAGGGGGGGGGATCTTCGTGATCAAGCGCCTCTCCGACGCCCAGAAGGACGGGGACCGCATTTACTGCACGATCCGGGCCGCGATCATCAACCAAGACGGGCACACCTCGTCGATGACCGTCCCCGGCGTCGAGACCCAGGCGAAGATGCTGGAAGACGCCTTCGCCAAATCGGGCCTCGAGCCGAAGCGCGTCCGCTACATGGAAGCGCACGGAACGGGAACCCCGGTCGGCGACCCGATCGAGACCCGCGCCCTCGGCATGGTGCTTTCCCGCGGTCGCGACGAGGGGGACACCTGTCTCCTCGGCTCGGTGAAAACCAACGTGGGACACCTCGAGTCGGGCTCCGGCGTGGCCGGGGTGGCCAAGGCGGCGCTCGTCCTCTACCACGACATGGTGCCGGCGAGCCTGAACTTCAAGCGGCCGAATCCGAACATCCCCTTCGACGAATTCAAGCTCAAGGTCTCGACCGAACTCCAGCCGCTGCCGCATCTGGGCGATTTCCCCCCGGTGGTCGGGGTCAACAGCTTCGGATTCGGCGGGACGAACTCGCACATCCTCCTCGAGGCCGCACCGCAAAGCCCGCTGGCGATCGAGTCCGCCGCGCCGAAGGCCGACCGTCCGTTCCTTCTGCCGATCTCCGGCCGGGTCGATGGCGCGCTCCGCGACAATGTGATCCGCTGGCGCCGGTTCCTCCGCGCCTCCGAGGCCGACCTGGGCGAAATCGCCGCCGCGGCCGGGGAAAAACGCGAGCATCACGACCAACGCCTTGCCTTCGTCGGAAGGGACCGGCAGGAACTCATCCACCAGATGACCGAGTGGCTCGCCGGGGGCGACCGCGGCAAGGTCCTCTCCGGAAAGCCGGCCTCCGAGCCGCACCCTCTTGTCTTCGTCTACACCGGCCAGGGCGCCCAGTGGTGGGCGATGGGCCAGCATCTCATCCAGCGCGAGCCCGTGTTCCGCAAGGTCCTCGAGGACATCGACACCCACCTCAAGCCACTCGCGGGCTGGTCGCTCATCGAGGAGATGACCCGCGACGAGAAGAATTCGCAGATCAACCGCACCAACATCGCCCAGCCGGCCATCTTCGGGCTCCAGGTCGCCCTCACCGAACTGTGGAAGTCTTGGGGGATTCAGCCGTCCAAGGTCGTCGGCCACTCCGTCGGTGAAGTCGCCGCCGCCTACGTCGCGGGGGCCTACTCGCTCGAGGACGCGGTCAAGGTCATCTACCACCGTTCCCGCCTCCAGGACATGACCGGCGGCAAGGGCCGCATGGTCGCGGTCGGGATTTCCCAGACCGAGGCGCGCCGGGTCATCGCCGGGCGCGATGACGTCGTCCAGGTCGCCGTCATCAACAGCCCCGGCATGGTCACCCTCGCCGGAGACACCGAGCCGCTCGAGGAACTCGTCTCCGGACTCGAGGAGCAGGGCAAGTTCGTCCGCTGGCTCCGCATCGACTACGCCTTCCACACCCACCAGATGGAGCCGATCCGCGAGGAGCTCCTCGAGGTGCTGAAGGACATCAAGCCGCTTCCGACCAACGTTCCCTACATCTCCACCGTCACCGGCGGGATCTGCGAGGGAACCAAGCTCGACGCCCACTACTGGTGGCAGAACGTGCGCGAGGCCGTGCTCTTTGCCCCGGCCATTGCCGGGTTGATCCGTTCGGGCGAGGATTCCTTCCTCGAGATCGGGCCGCATCCCGCGCTGCAGAACCCCATCATGGAGTGCCTCTCCGACCAGAACCGGAAGGGGTTCTATTTCTCCAGTCTCAAGCGCAAGACCGATGAATCCGAGGAAATGCTCTCGAGCCTCGGTCGCCTCCATCTCCACGGGTATCCGCCCGACTGGAAGGCGGTGAACCAGGCCAAGGGCATCCCGGTCCGCCTGCCCACCTATGCCTGGCAGCGCGAGCGTTACTGGCTCGAGTCGGCCGAGGGATTCTACCTACGCTGTGCGCCGATCGAGCATCCGCTCCTCGGGCTCGCCCAGACCGCACCGAAGCCGACCTGGCGCTTCGATCTGGATCCGCGCTACTTCACCTGGCTCGACGACCACCGTTTCTGGGACAGCGTCGTCTTCCCTGCCGCCGGTTATGGGGAAATCGGCCTCGCGATCGCCCGCAAGCTCTTCCCGGGAGAGAATTACGCGGTCGAGGAACTCGAGATGAAGAAAGCCCTCTTCGTTTCCGAGGAAAAGGTGCCGACCGTCGAGGTCGTCTTCGACCCTGCGACGAAGATCTTCCAGATCTTCAGTTCCACCGGCGACTACAAGGACTGGGATCTCAATTCCCAGGGGGTGCTCCGCAAGCTTCCGGTCCCGGCCAGCGTTTCGGTTGACCTCAACGAAATCAAGTCGGGCCTGCCGCGCCATTTCACCCACGAGGAATACTACGAGGACTACGAGGAGGCGGGCTACCAGTTCCGTCCGCTCTTCCAGCACCTCCAGAACGTCTGGCGGAAGGACGGCGAATCCCTCGCCGAGATCGTCGCACCGGAGGGGTTGAAAGACACCATCCCCGACCACCATTTCCATCCCGCCGTCCTCGACGCCTGCTTCCATACCGTGAAGGGCGGACAGGTCATCCCCGACGGAGCTCTAGCGACTGATTACTTCTACCTGCCCGCCTCGATCCGGAGCATCCGCCTCTACACCGAGAAACCACCCCTGCGCCTCTGGGGCCATGCCAAGGTCGATTCGACGAACGACCGCGAATACATCAGCGCCGACATCAAGGTGTATGACGACCGCGGCGACCTGGTGGCCGAGATCTATGGATTCCGCGCCGACCGGGTCGAGCAGAACAGCTCCGACGAACTCGAGAAGTGCCTTTACCAGGCGAAGTGGGAGTTGCTGCGCCTCAAGGGAACCCGCGACCAAGGGGATGCCGGACTCCCGGCCCCGTCCGAGATCGTGAAGGCGGCCAACGAGGGGTTGCAGGATCTTTACGACGCCCGGGGGCTCGGAAGCCACTACGGCAGGTTCCTCCCCGCGATGGAGGAACTGTCACGCCAATTCATCGTCAATGCCTACCTCGACCTCGGCTGGCAGCCGAAGGATGGCGACCGCATCACCATCCCAGGCTTGATGCGGGATCTGATGGTCGCCGATCATCACCGCAAGCTCGTCTATGGCCAGCTCACCGCCCTGACCGAGGGCGGATTCCTCAAGAAGGTGGGCGAAGAGGAATGGGAAGTCGTCGAAGTCCCCGTCCGCGAAGAGGCCCTGAAGTGGGTCGATCGCCTTGCCAAGGAAATGCCCGATTTCGCCTCCGAGGCGGAGTTGCAGCGTCTCACCGGGCCGAATCTCGCCGGGATTCTCTGCGGCGAAAAGGACCCTCTAGAAGCGCTCTTCCCACAGGGTTCCTCCCGCGTCATGGAGCGGTTCTACCGCGAGGGGGCCGACTTCCCCGTGATCAATGAACAGATCCGCCTCGCCCTGGCCCGGGCGGTGGCCGATCTGCCCGAGCGCCGCGCCATCCGCGTGCTCGAGGTCGGCGCGGGCACCGGCTCGCTCACCGGCCAGATCCTCGGCGTCTTCCCGACCGACCGCACCGAATACTTCTTCACCGACAACGGCCCCAGCTTCCTTCAGGCGGCCCAGGACCGCTTCGAGGAGAAGTATCCCTTCGTCGAATACAAGCTTTTCGACTGCGAAAAGGACCCCGTTGCCCAAGGGTATGAGGCCCATCACTTTGACATCGTCCTCGCCTCGAACGTGATCCACGCCACCGCGGATCTGCGCACGACCCTCGACAACCTCCGGAAGTGCCTCGCCCCGAATGGTCTGCTCCTCTTCCTCGAGGTCACCTGGCGCCGTGCCACCCTCGACAACGTTTTCGGCCTCCTGCCGGGATGGTGGCGTTTCAGCGACAGTGATCTGCGGAAACGCACCGCCCTTCTGACCCGCGCCGAGTGGGAGAAACTTCTCGCGGATCTCGAGTTCCGCGACGTCGCCAGCTTCATCAGCTCTCCCAAGACCGAGGAGGACCAGCAGGCCTGTCTCGTCGCCCGAGCACCCGAGCCGGTCGAGCTCCCCGTGGCGGAGTCCGACGAGGTCCCCGCCGATCTCGCCCCCGCCGCCGAGCCGGTCGTGGTCGAGACCCTCCTCGTCACCCGGGATGCCTCGGGACTGGCCGCTGCCCTCACCGCCGAAACGACGGTGGTGAAGCTGGTCGGTCCGACCTTGGCCGAGATCGAGGCCGGAATCGTGGAGGCGACCGCCGATGGCGGCATTCTCCGGGCCATCGTCCACACCCTGTCCCTCGACCATCCCCGGGCCGACCAACTCGATGCCGCGAGCCTGAACGAGGCGCAGGACAGCGGGGTCCGTTTCGCCCATCAACTCTTCAAGCTCATCACCAGGCGCGACTGGACGAAGCGCCCGCGCGTCTTCTTCGTCACCCGCGGAGCCCTCCCGGTGATTCCCGGACAGCCGCTCCCCGGCCTCGCCTCGGTGCCGCTCACCGGCCTCCTCCGGGTCGCCAACAACGAGCAGCCCGATTTCGTCTGGACCCAGATCGACCTCGATCCCTCCGAGAATCCCTTCGAACTCGAGGACCTCGTTTCCGAGATCCGTCTCGTCGGCAAGGAACACGAGATCGCCTTCCGCGGGAACGGCCGTTATGTCCGCCGCGTCCACCGTGTGAAGTCCGAGGAACTGCCCCCGCGGAAGCGCAACGCCGTGCAGAAGGACGGCGGCATCACGCCCTACCGCCTCCAGATCGACAAGCCGGGCATCCTCACGCACCTGTCCCTCAACGAGACGACCCGCCGCGAACCCGGAGCCGATGAGATCGAGGTCCTCGTGAAGGCCGGCGGGATCAATTTCCGCGATGTCATGAAGGCCCTCGGGATCTACCCGGGCCAGCCCGTCGACCTGAAGTGGTTCGGCGACGACTTCTCCGGCACCGTCATCCGCGTCGGATCCGCGGTGAAGGACCTCAAGCCCGGCGACGACGTCGTCGGGATGGCGCCCTACTGCTTCCGCAGCCACGTCACCGTCCATCGCAGCATGGTCTTCCGCAAGCCCGCGACGATGAGTTTCGTCGAGGCCGCGACCCTGCCGACCGTCTTCCTCACCTCGCATTACGCGATCAACGAACTCGCCCGGATGGAGAAGGGCGAGAGCATCCTCATCCACGCCGGCACCGGCGGGGTGGGGCAGGCCGCGATCCAGATCGCGAAGCACCTCGGCCTCACCATTTTCTCGACCGCCGGCAGCCCCGAGAAGCGCCGCCTCCTCAAGGAGATGGGGGTGCACCATGTCCTCGACTCGCGGACCCTGAAGTTCGCCGACGACATCCTCGAGATCACGGGCGGGGAGGGGATCGACGCGGTCCTCAACTCCCTCGCGGGGGACTTCATTCCGAAGAACTTCAGCGTCCTGAAGACCTTCGGACGCTACATGGAGATCGGAAAGGTCGACGTCTACGGCAACACCAGGATCGGACTCGAGCCGCTCCGGAACAACATCAGCCTCTTCATCATCGACCTCGCCCAGCACCTCCAGAGCAAGCCCGCCTACATCGCGCGGATGTTCTCGGAGCTCGAGGCGAAGTTCTACGACGGCTCCTACGTGCCGCTTTCCAGCCACGTCTTCCCGGTCACCGAGGTCGTCGAGGCCTTCCGCTTCATGGCCGCCGGCAAGCACGTCGGCAAGAACGTCCTCGACTTCGACCTGCCGGAGATCCCGATCGGACGCCCCACCGGGGAAGGGCATCGCTTCCGCGGCGACGGCACCTACCTCATCACCGGTGGAGCTGGTGGCTTCGGTCTCGAGCTCGCCGGATGGATGGCGAAGAACGGCGCCCGCCACTTCGCCCTCATGAGCCGTTCCGGGCCGAACGCAGAGTCCCTCGAGAAGATCGAGGCCTACCGCGCCGCCGGCATCGAGATCATCGACGCCCGTGGCGACGTCACCTCGCGCGCCGACCTCGACCGCATCATCGCCGGCATCCAGGAGGGGCAGGCACCCCTCATCGGCGTCATCCACGGCGCCATGGTCCTTGACGACGAGTTCATCGTCGAGCTCGACCAGGTCCGCTTCGACAAGGTCCTCCTGCCGAAGATGCTCGGCGCGTGGAATCTCCACGAGGCCACCCTCGGCCTGCCGCTCGAGCACTTCATCTGTTTCTCCTCCTTCTCCGCCGTGATCGGGGCCGTGAAGCAGTCGAACTACAACGCCGGCAACGTCTTCCTCGATCAGATCGCCCATCACCGGCGCGCCCTCGGCCTGCCCGCGCTCACCTTCAACTGGGGCGCCCTCGAAGGCGCCGGCTTCGTCGCCCGCAACGAGAAGACCCAGCAATATCTGGAAATGGTCGGCCTCGGGGCCACCAACATGGAGGAAACCCTCCACCTCTTCAGTGTCGGCGTGCCGACCGATGCCGTCCAGCTCGGCACGGCCCGTTGCGATTGGGGAGCCCTCGCGCGTTTCAGCCCGTCCGTCTCCGGGTCGAACATGTTCCTCCCGGTCGTGCCGCGGTCGAATTCGAGCGGCGGCGATTCCATGGCCGCCCGCATCCTCGAGGCGCCCGCCGAGAAGCGCCTTGCCATGGTCGAGGACCTCATCGCCGCCCAGGTTGGCGCCGTCCTCGGCACCGACGCGGCCCGTCTCGACAAGGACACCCCGCTGACGAACCTCGGCCTCGACTCGCTGATGGCGATCGAGCTGGTCAACCGCATCGAGGAAAAGCTCGGCATGTCCATGCCGATGGGCTCCGTCCTCAACGGTCCGAACATCCGCGACCTTTCCATCCCCGTCCTCGAGAAGCTCCTCGAGTCCGGCGGAGCCTCCGCCGCCTCCGGCGAAGGCGGATCCGACAGCAGCGGACTCGTGCCCTTCGAGGCCACCGGCGAGATCCCCGAGGTCTTCCCGCTCAGCGAGGGACAGAAGGCCCTCTGGTTCCTCAACCGCCTCGCTCCCGATTCCTCGGCCTACAACCTGAACTTCTCCGGCAAGTTCCGTCCGCTCCTCGACATCGCGGCGATGAAGAAGGCCTTCGCCCTTCTCTTCGAGCGGCATCCGCTGATGGACGCCACCTTCGTCACCCGTGGCGGCGAGCCCATGCAGATCGTGCACAAGGGACGCACCATCGACTTCCGCGAGCACGACTGCACCGACCTCGACGACGAGCAGCTAAAGGCCCTCGTCAGCGAGCACGCCGGCCGGTCCTTCAATCTCGAGCGCGGGCCCGTCGTCCGTCTCGAGCTCTTCCGCACCGCCGACAAGGCCCACGTCGCCCTGCTCAGCATGCACCACATCGTCTCGGACGCCTGGTCCGTCTCGGTGCTGATCCAGGATCTCATCGAATACTACTTCTCCGCCAAGGCCGGCCGCACCCCGAAGGTCGAGCCCATCAAGGCCACCTACGCCGACTTCGTCCGCTGGGAGCAGTCCCACCTCGCCAGTGCCGCCGGAGAACGGATGTTCGATTACTGGCGCGAGCACCTCGCCGGGGCTCCCTCGGCGATCGACCTGCCGACCGATCGTCCGCGGCCCGCCGTCCAGACCTTCAACGGAGCGACCTACGGTTTCCAATACGACCGCGACCTCACCGAGGCCATCGACGCCCTTGCCAAGAAGAACGGCGTGACCCTCTTCTCGACCCTGCTTTCCGCCTACAACCTCCTCCTTCACCGCTACTGCCAGCAGGAGGACCTCGTCATCGGCGTGCCTCTCGCGGGACGTTCCCAGTCCGAACTGAAGGGGAATGTCGGATATTTCATCAATCCCGTGCCGCTGCGCAGCACCCTCGACGAGGACCTCACCGTCTCCGACTTCCTCCTCGCGAGCAGCCGTGCCGTCAACGGAGCCCTCGAGAACCAGCAGTTCCCGCTCGCCCGCCTCGTCGACCGGCTCCACGTCGTCCGCGACCCGGGTCGCTCGCCGCTCTTCCAGGTCAGCTTCTCGATGGAGAAGGTGCCCGGCATCGATGACCAGGGCATCGCCGTCTTCCTGATTGGACAAGGCGGACACACCTTCCACGTCGGCGATCTCTCGATGGAGACGATCGATCTCACGACCCGCCAGTCGCAGTTCGAGATCACCCTCACCCTCGAGGAGGCCGGAGGCCAGCTCTTCGGTTGCTGGCACTACAACCGCGACCTCTTCGACGAGCCCACCATCGCCCGCCTCGGCGACCTCTACGAGCAGGTCCTCCGCGAGATCACCCGGGTTCCCGGCGCGAAGCTTTCCGAGCTCACCCTGCTCGATCCGGCCGGTGAGAAACACGTCCTCGTCGAACTCAACGACACCGCCGCCGACTACGAGCGCGACGCCCTCCTGCACCAGCTCGTCGAGCAGGTCGCCCTTTCGAAGGACGAGGAGACCGCCGTCATCTTCGGCGACAGCCACGTCACCTACGGAGAGCTCAACCGCCTCGCCAACGGCGTCGCCCGCGACCTCGCCGCCGCCAAGGTCGGCCCCGGAGACACCGTCGGCGTCCTCGCCGACCGCTCGCCGCGCATGATCGCCGCCCTCCTCGGCGTCCTCAAGACCGGTGCCGCCTACGTGCCGCTCGATCCCGAGTTCCCCGCCTCGCGCCTCAGCCTCATGCTCGGGGACGCCGCGCCGAAGGCCCTCGTCGCCTCCGGCCGTCTCGTCGCCGGGCTGCCCTCGGGAAGCTGGAGCGTCATCGACCTCGACCAGGTCGAGGGCACCTCCAAATCGCTCGAGGTCACCGGCCTCACCAGCGACTCGCTCGCCTACATCATCTACACCTCCGGTTCCACCGGAAAGCCGAAGGGCGTCGAGATTCCCCACCGCGCCGCCGTCAACTTCCTGCGCTCCATGCAGAAGGAACCCGGCTTCAGCGCCGCGGACCGCCTCCTCGCCGTCACCACCCTGTCCTTCGACATCTCGCTCCTCGAGATGTTCCTGCCGCTCCTCAGCGGGGCCTCCGTGGTCATCGCATCGGCCGAGGACGTCAAGGACGGGCGCCGTCTCGCCAAGCTCCTCCAGAGCGAGGACATCACCGTGATGCAGGCCACGCCCTCCACCTGGCAGATGCTCCTCGACAGCGGATGGGAAGGCCAGAGCGGCCTCCGCCTCTTCTGCGGTGGCGAAGCCCTCACCCGGCGCCTCGCCAACAGCCTCGTCAATTCCGCCGCCGAAGTGTGGAACCTCTACGGCCCCACCGAGACCACCGTCTGGTCCACCGTCGAGCGCATCGCCGAGGGCGATGCCGCCATCACCATCGGCCACCCCATCGCCAACACCCAGGTCTACCTCCTCGACGGGAACCAGCGCCCGCTGCCCGCCGGCTTCACCGGCGAACTGTGGATCGGTGGCGACGGACTCGCCCGCGGCTACCGCGGCCAGCCCGAGCTCACCGCGGCGTCCTTCCGCGAGATCGAGCTGCCCCTCGTCGGCAAGCGGCGCCTTTACCGCACCGGCGACCTCGCCCGATGGAACCGCGACGGACGCCTCGAGTGTCTCGGCCGCGTCGACTTCCAGGTCAAACTCCGCGGCGTTCGCATGGAGCTCGGCGACATCGAGACCCAGATGGCGACGATTCCCGGCATCCGCCAGGCCGTCGTCGTGAAACGCGACGACCTCCCCACCGGCGAAGGCCTCGTCGGTTACTACCTCGGCGCGGAAGCGCTCGGCGACGAGGCCATCGACCCGGCCGCGATCCGCCAGCATCTCGCCGGCGTCCTGCCCCAGAGCTACATTCCCGCCTACTACAAGCGCCTCGAGGAATTCCCCCTCACGCCGAACCGCAAGATCGACCGCAAACGACTTCCGCTGCCCTCCTTCGGCACGACCGTGGAAGGGGAGAAGGTCGCTCCGCGCAACGCCGTCGAGTCCCTCATCCTCGACGTCTTCCGCAAGCACTTCGACAATGCCGAGATCGGCGTCACCGACCACTTCTTCGAGATGGGCGGCGACTCCCTCCTCGCCCTGAGGATCATCGTCGAGCTCTCCGAGGCCTTCGATCAGCAGATCCCCGTGGACGCCTTCCTCACCCATCCCAGCATCGAGCAGCTCGCCCGTTACCTCGGGAACACCGAGCCCGCCGCCCCGTCCAAGGACGAGGCCGCTGCCGGGGCCGCCTCCCCGGCGAAAGCCTCCATTCCGGCCGGAGTCAGCGTCGACGACCTCGACCACATCAACATCGAGATCGCTCCCGAGACCCTCCCCGCCCTCGACGCGGTCGCCCTCACCTACATTCCGGACGTCCTCGCCAATCTTTCCGGCTTCAGCCGCGACGAGATTTCCGAGCGCCTCTTCAGCGGCAAACCGCGCCTCACCAACGTCTACGAACTCGACCAGGGACGCATCGGCGTCATCATGCTGCCCTGCTACGAGACCGACTTCTACAAGACCCCGGCCGCCGTCAAGGCACCCGTCCTCGCCGCCCTCCGCATGGCCGCCGAGGCCGGAGCCGGTAGCGTCTCGCTCACCGGCGTCATTCCCACCGCCACCGACCACGGACGCGAGATCGCGAAGTGGATCGCCGCCGAGAGCGACGCCGCCAGCCTGCCCGCCATTACCACCGGCGACGCGACCCGTTCCGCCACCATCGTCCGGTCCGTCGAGGGCATCCTCGCCGCCGCCGGACGCCGGATCGAGGACGAGACCGTCTCCGTCGTCGGGCTCGGCTCCATCGGATTCGGCACCCTCCGCCTCATGCTCGACGTCCTCGAGCATCCGAAGCACCTCATCCTCTGCGATCCCTACCAGACCGACGACCAGATGAGCCGACTCCGCGACCAGGTCCGCGACGCCGGCTACTTCGGCCAGGTCGACATCGTCAAGAACGGCGGTGCCCTGCCGCCCGAGGTCTACGAGGCCAGCCTCGTCATCGCCTCGTCGAACCTCCCCGGCGTCCTCCGGATCCCCGCGCTGCGGCCCGGAGCCCTCGTCGTCGATTACTCCTTCCCGCCCGTCTTCAAGCTCGACGAGGCCGTGAAACGCTTCGTCAGCGCCGGAGACCTCCTCTTCACCACCGGCGGCGAGCTCAGCCTGCCCGGAGTCGTCGGCGAGACCATCTACCTGCCCGAGGACCTCGACGGACTCGACGAGACCGTCCAGACCGCCTTCCTCAACTTCCTCGGCAGCCGCGACCGTCACGAGATCACCGGCTGCGTCCTCGCCAGCCTCGTCACCGGCCAGTCCGAAGCTGTCCAGCCCACCCTTGGCCCGCTCGGAAACGGCGACGCCAAGGCCCACTACGACCACCTCGTCGCCTTCGGCGCGAAACCCGCGAAACTCCAGATGAGCGGCTACTTCCTCAGCGAAGACGGCATTAACGCCTTCCGTGAAGCGAAGGAGTCGGGCAAAGCGTGAGTGTCGTTTCTTGAGGCATGGAGGGGATCAAGAAATGGTGCTCGGCAAGCGCCCTTGAGGACGCATGCGGTCGGTCTTTTGGAAGAGATTGAAATCTTTGCCGAATCGCGCGGAGTAACAGTCCCCCGGAGAAATGGCTCGCTTCGCTGCGGTTCGCGGTGAGAATTGCGGGCACCTCGGCTAGGAAGGGGGCTAACGGCATTTCCAAAGGCGTTGCGCCTCCCGCCGAGCGCGGTGGCCACCGTAGTCGCGCAGGTGATGCACGATCAGGTAGACATCCTCCCGGCTTTCCAAGGTAATGTCGGGATGCCGCCACCAGATGCAGTCGCGGAATTCCTTCGGAAGGGATCGCGCGAGTTCGAGAGCCTCCGGGGAGATCGGTTTGGTGGGTGCGTTGGCGGAATTCGTGTTCATCCCGGTCTAAACACCCGACCACAGGCCCCCAACGCGGGCAATCATTGCATCGAATCGCGTGACCCTCCGCCGCTTGCCGCGAAGGAGGAAATCCAAGGAGCGGGGCCGCCCCCGACCCCGAGGGGACGTCCATCGCGCGGGGCCGGTGGGGGCTGCTCCACAGCGGCCCCGCTCCTTGAATCGCTCCCCATCGAGCGCGTCCAACCGCCGACGGGGCAATCACCCGCAGATACCCGCTCAACAAAACGCTCCAGAATCCGCTTCAACTTCCGATGGCGCAATCGCTGATGTTACTGGAATGAAACAAACGCAGGGGCGGAGAACTTTTTCGAACTTACCGTTTCAAGACGATTTCAGCCCAGCCTTCCTGGTTGTTTGGAATCAGCCAAAATGTGGACGGAACACCATCTGTAAGCATCGTTCCAACATGCTTGGGGTTGTTCTCCCAGACGGCGCTCACCGTCACCTCGCCACCGAGAGCCACGTTTCGGCCACCCTGGAAAAACTCGACCTCGGCAAGCCCACCCTTTTCATTGACCGACCTGGTGATTTCGACGCGTAAGGTGTCGGAAACCACCGATGGAGTGAGGTGAGCTAGCTTTTTGGACCATCAGAGACCAAAATCAGATGATGGCCACTAAGACCCGTAAACGATACACCGAGGAGTTCAAGGCGCAGGCCGTGGAACTCCTGAGAACCGGCAAACCCGTCG